>NZ_JBWDNQ010000006.1:0-475523 GCF_056269285.1 Paenibacillus sp. JT31N11 | reverse complement strand
CGGTACCGTCACTTCAATCGTGACCGTATCCGCGCTCGTGCTGTCCGCGGTCTTCGTGACGGTCAGCACCACGCTCACTTTCGTCTCCGCTGCCGGTGGCACAATCGTGCCGTCGGTTCCGATGACGCCCGTATTGCTTGAGCTCTTAATCGCTAGCGTGAAGCCGCTTGGAACACTTGGCAGTGTCAAGGTCGTCGCATCCTTCGCAGGTGCGTCGATGCTGGTCAGCTCCGCTGCTATTTCTGCCGCGGTTGGACTTGGGGCGGCCGATTTCGCCGGTACCGTCACTTCAATCGTGACCGTATCCGCGCTCGTGCTGTCCGCGGTCTTCGTGACGGTCAGCACCACGCTCACTTTCGTCTCCGCTGCCGGTGGCACAATCGTGCCATCGGTTCCGATGACGCCCGTATTGCTTGAGCTCTTAATCGCTAGCGTGAAGCCGCTTGGAACACTTGGCAGCGTCAAGGTCGTCGCATCCTTCGCAGGTGCGTCGATGCTGGTCAGCTCCGCCGCTATTTCTGCCGCGGTTGGACTTGGGGCAGCCGATTTCGCCGGTACCGTCACTTCAATTGTGACCGTATCCGCGCTTGTGCTGTCCGCAGTCTTCGTGACGGTCAGCACTACGTCCACTTTCGTCTCCGCTGCCGGTGGCACAATTGTGCCATCGGTTCCGATGACGCCCGTATTGCTTGAGCTTTTAATTGCTACCGTGAAGCCAGCCGGGACGCTTGGCAGCGTCAAGGTTGTCGCATCCTTCACAGGGGAGTCGATGCTGGTCAGCTCCGCCGCTATTTCTGCCGCGGTTGGACTTGGGGCAGCCGATTTCGCCGGTACCGTCACTTCAATCGTGACCGTATCCGCGCTCGTGCTGTCCGCAGTCTTCGTGACCGTCAGCACCACGTCCACTTTCGTCTCCGCTGCTGGTGGCACAATCGTGCCGTCGGTTCCGATGACGCCCGTATTGCTTGAGCTCTTAATCGCTACCGTGAAGCCAGCCGGGACGCTTGGCAGCGTCAAGGTTGTCGCATCTTTCGCAGGTGCATCAATGCTAGTCAGCTCCGCTGCTATTTCTGCCGCGGTTAGATCCACAGCGGACACTTTCATTTCGGTTGTATTTCTGACACGCAGCCTGTCTCCTTCTGCGTACTTGCCCGAAAGAGCCACCGTTTCTAGCGTATCGCCTACCTTTATGGCCGGAATTGGACCACTCTGATTGACAATGTAACCATCCACAAATACGAGAACTGGCCCGCTTCCATCATTGATGATGAAGGAATTGTTATCCGGGATGGTTTGGACGGTACCCGATACTTTTACCAATTGCCCCTGATAACTATCGGAAATGGAATCCTTGGTAGACACGGTCTTCGGTTCGACCGGTGTTCCACTGCTCACCTTGACGATGCTGTTGGCGAATCTGTCAAACTCCAGCTCGGTGTTGTTCTCAAAAATTTTCTTGTGGCCGTAGATTCGGACCACATCGCCCAGAGCCAGACTGCCCTCCGGAATTTCGTTATATGCCATAATTCCTCCGGTATCGTCTTGCACATATACCGCATCGAAGAATACTCCGGCAGCCGTCGTTACTTTTCCTTGTACGACAAATGGCATATCTTCAGGTCCTTGACGCGCATCGCTGATGCTGATGAGCTTCGGCTCCAGATGGGATAACCAATTCATGGAGTTGAGAGCAAATTCATTATTCCCCTTCGGATCGAAGGACTCGTCCATCTGTTTATCGTTAAAAATATTCATTCCGGATACGATAATTCTTCCGCCGCCGCTCAATGTTTCAGATGCGATAGCAGGGATTACGGAGCCGCCCGTCAGATCAGCAGGTGCCGGAGACGGCACCACCAGATACTGCTGAGTATCGGGTTTAACCTGCCCTCCAGAAATCTGGAACGTCGATTCGTTGCCTCTTGCCAGAATGGTAACGGAATCACTATCCGTGAGAGCCGCTTTATTGCCGCTTCCATCGTTTTTGGCCAGACTTGCTCCGCTGTAATACTCGATTGTCGACACGAAGTCGGTCAGGTAGTTGCTCAGGAGCCCCGGATGCAAACGAACCGAATAGTTCGACGTAAGCGGAGTGCTCCAAAAGTTTCCGTATGCCGTCTCATCCGCAATACCGTCGTTATTGACCAGTATGGTCGAGCCAACAGCATCCAGAATCGGATTCAGAGCTTGATTGGCGCCTCCATAATTGCTCTTGTCGGCGAGCCACAGCGAACCGCCATTATCTGTAAATTTCTTGATCGCTGCGATTTCATCCGTACTGTAAGCTGAAGTGGGATGAGAGATATACAGCACAGATACATTGCTCAGGACAGCATCAGTCAGTGTCGATGGATTTTCTGCCACCGTATACCCCTGCTGTCTCATCTGGGTAGTGAACAACTTCAAGTTGTCCTTGTACGTTCCTGTATCCAGCGTACTGTTCTCGTTATGCTTCGAAGCATCAATCAAGATTGTTTTGCCCAGCGGCGTCTTGATCGTGAACTGCTGCACGTACTTATTCTCGCCCAGATCCTGATCGGCAGTTAACACCACAAGTATAGAATGGCTGCCAGTTGGCGGCGATGTCCAAACGACACTTGCCGTGGCATTCTGACCGGAGGCAATCGATCCGACTTCAACCTCTCCGATCGGGTGCGTCAGATCATCATAATAGAAAGCGGCCTTGACATTCGTAACATCAACGCTTCCCATATTGGCAAGTCCGGCATTTAGAGTTGCCGGCGTATCGCCAACAATAGCACCGTCGGCGGATGTCAAATTGCTGACTCTTACCGATACAGGCTCTTCGGGCGACCAGAAAGGTGCGGAATACAGCCGGTCTCCGTCCGCCTGGGTTGCACGAACCACAAACCACTGCTGCCCGCCAACAACGTTTACGGTTGGAGTCCAATGGAATGAAGTAGATTCGGAGGCTGGAGTATAGGTGTCGATTACGGTTCCGCCATTGGTGACCAATTCAACTTTGGCAACATTATCATTGGTTACGGTCTTTAAATAGCTATATTTCGGATCGCTTTTCTCTTCCCATACGGAATCGCTCCCCGTAATATCAAACGACAAGGTTTTGGTATCGACTGTCGATCCCATATACCATCCGCTCGCCAGAGCGTCAAGCTTGGCATTCGGGTCTTCAGTCAAGTAAACTCTCATCTTGCGCATAGCATCCAGCAGCGAATCCTGAGTAAGGTCCTTCGAAACAATGACTGTGCGCTGCTTCGTTTGACCCCAGGTGGCATCGTGATTGTCTTCTCCATAAGTCGGAGCGATATGCCATCCCAAATCAAGAGCGCTGAAGAATTTATCCTGTGAATTGGCATAGGAATAGTTCCCTGAACCATTTCCGACCTCCAGCATCGTAAACAGCTTATCCACATTTTTGTCGTATGGAATGAAGTTGTTGAATGAGGTCGTCGGCGCGTTCGGATGATTGAATTGCGCTACGATATTGTCATAAGTCATAATCCAGGCATAATAGCTCTGAAGATCCTGATATTTGCCATTATCCTGCATACGATCGATAAAGTTATCGGTCCCGAATACGTTTGAGTGTCCCCATGTAGTAGACGTCATCTCAAATGCCGGGAAAACGACGAAGCTGCCGTCCTTGGTGTACTCTCTGGCTACATCCTTCGTTTCCTGCCAGTCGGCGCCGCCTGTTCGTTCAGGCATCCCGTTGTGGTCGACAGAATCCGTTCCCGTGAGATCCGAATCAATATCATGAGAGTGGTCAGAGAAAGCAAAGAAGTCGTAGTCATGCGCCAAAGCGGCCTGAACGGCCTCAACCGGCGTGCCCGCAGCATCGTGCGAGATATTCGTGTGATTGTGGGTAGTGCCGTAATAGTGATTGCCGCCGGTAAAGCGCTCAGCGATCTTGAAGGTCCAGGACTGGGTAGTTTCGTTGTCCAGAAGATCCTTGACCTTGACGGTGACAGTATGCTCTCCGAAGCTCAGATCATCTGCAGCCGTTAGCGCCAGACTAAGGGCGCTGTCCGAAGCTGCCGCTTTGGAGGTAAAGTCTGTTCCGTCGATTTGGATGCTGAAGCCTGCCGAAGCCGTCGTATTGATTGCGTTCGGATCCTCCCAGTTCAGAGAAATGACAGGATGCTGCGTTTCGATTTCTTCATTTTGACCCGGGACAAGATTGTAAACCTCCGGACCGTCGGTATCCTCGACCAGAGGAACCTCAATCGGATTTGCCGCAGTTCCTTGCGATTTGATATCGCCCAAAGCCACTGCTTCAATGTAATAATAGAACTTGTCCGCCGGAACGTCGGCACTCAGGATCACTCCATTGTAGCTGTGGCCGTCTCCGGATAACAAAGGCACCGCAGTATACGCACTGTCGGACTCGCCTCTATAGTACAAGGTAACCGAATCGGCATATTGGGCTGTCGCTTTGAAAGTGACATCTGTATGAATGTAGGCCTTCACAAGCGGAGTATGGCTTATTTGAAGCTCGCCTCTTATATCTGCCGTATTGCGCGGGAGCACAACATAACCTGCCGTATAGGGAGAGGTCATTTTCGACTGGCTTACAATCCCAGTGAATGTGTAAGTCTCGCCAAGGTTGACGGCTCCGCCTGCGACATCAATACCTGTAAGCGCCAAAATGCTCACGATGGCAGAGTTCGTTCCGTCCGTCACCGTCACGTTATAATCGGTAACATTGACCGGAATGTTCGTCACCTGGGCTTTAAAGGTTACAAGCTTGCCTTCAAGCGTCTCGGCAGACGAATAATTCGACAATTGGTCCAACGTGACAGGAATGGCCACCGGCGCCGTATCTGCGCCTTCATCCGTAATGGAAGAAGGAACAAACTGCGAAGTGCCCGCAGTAAACACCAAACGTCCGGTAACCTTGTATTTCTCGCCTTTAAGTACAGCGGCGGTTAATCCGCCGATCACGTTAATGGCTCCAGTTGCGTCCTGGAGATAGAAATTCGTATTTTCTTTTCCCAGCGCCTGATTATCGCTCGTCGCTACACCTTCAATGGTTGTATTGAAGCCAATATTCAGGGGAAGGCCATTCTGGTCGTTCAAACGAAGCTGACCGATTGTGGTCACCGCGTTAGCGTCAGGCGCTGTATCCACGCGGGTATAAGCACTTTCCCTTATGGCATCCGTATGCGTCAAATAGACATATGAATGATTGCCGGCATCGTTGAAGGTCAGAGCAAAGGAACCGTCTGCAGACGCAGTCGTTGTTCCGGCAGATGTGATGGCACCATCATCAACAACATATGCTTTAACGTTTGACGATCCAGGTACGGACCCTGCCGCTCCTGCTGCGGCCGCTGTTCCGCCCGCATTCGCAAATGAGATTTTGGCGGAATCGGGCTGCGCCATATACTTCGAGTTTCTAATAATAATCTCTTTCGGGTCTTTGGAATTGCCTGGAATGTTCATGACAAAATTCTTGGAATTATCCTTCGTGAAATAAGTGTCATTCAATCCCAGAGCGCCGCGCGGATCAGATCCGATTTCCGTCTTGCGCAGCATTGAACCGCTGGCGATCAATGATGTGAAGAACGGGGTTCCCCAATGCGATGTATCCAGCTTGAACGTTGAAGTACCGTTTCCGAATACGGCAAGATCTATCAAATCAGGATCCATATCGCTTGTAACTGCCGTCGTCTTGTGGGCCAGAATAAGATGCCCCCCGGCGGTCGCGCTTGGTCCAAGAGATGAAGACTGATCTGCGGGCACAGGCAGATCAAGCGGAGCAGCTGCCGTGGTTGATCCTGAAATCAAATAATATCCATGTGCCTTGATAACGCCCGTCAGCGGAGTCGTATTGCTGGCAAAAGAAGTTGCAGTCGCAGAGCTGTAAGCCAGGCTCCACTGTCCGCCGAAGTTAATATCATGATCGGTTGTATTGTACAGCTCAAAAAACTTCTGCTTGTAAATGGCGGAGGCAGTTCCATTCACATAAATCTGGCTGAAAATGACGTCGCCCGGATTGTACACGGTGCCGTCAGCCATATTAACGATCGTCTTGTCGCTCTCCAATTTGCCCATTTGCTTATCGGTAACGCTGATTTGAGTATCTTGGCGGGCATTTGATATCGTCAAATCAAAAGCCCCGTCAGCTCCGGCCGCAGTGCTGCCGGCTGAAGTGCCGTCATTGTAATAGGCATAAACCCCCGAATTGGCGGGCACCGCTCCAGGCAGTCCCGTTACCATCGTGTAATCGGTGAACGAGATTCTGGATGCATCCGGCTTGGTGCTCTTCGGAATAGAGACCGTGACCTTATCGCTTTCCTCTTTCTCCCCATCTTTAGCCGAGATCCGAACGCTGGTGTCGTGATTCGGGTTGTCGATGCTAAGTCCGAACGCGCCCAATTCATTTGCATTAACCGAGCCAGCCGACGTGCCGTCTGTGTAATAGGCATAAACCGCCGCACTGACGGATACTGCTCCTGCCGCTCCGGTTATCGTCGTATAGTCGTCGCTGAAGGTGATTGCGGACGTATTGGGAGTGGCCGTCTTACCGTCCGATGGATCCGGATCCGGTTCCGTGGTGCCGTCGGTAGGATCGCCCATCACCACGATATCCGCGATTCTGCTATTTCCTCCAGAGCCAATTGTCGCACCGCTGATGGACGTCGCAGAATAATTCAGCCATCTGATGTATACAACAGGCTGATTATCAACTGCACTTGTCAAAGAAAGACTATTAACCGCAGATGCAATCGAGGTCGTTTGAGCAAATGTCCCATTGGGAACATCCGTGAAGTTCTGCCCGTCCAGACTGTATTGAATTTTAAAGTCTCTTGGACCGGTACCTGTCCCATAGTTTTTAGAGGAGAGAGTCAGATTGGTGAAGCCTGTGGCATTGATCTCCGCCTGCCAGTAACCTAGTGGATTATCCCAGCCATTTGTATAGATCGTATTGCCGGTTGTACTGTAAGTTGCTGTCCGGCCACCGCTTAGAGTCAACTTGCCATTGCTTAAATTGTCGGCAGTTCCGCTGGTTGCAGGGAAAGAGCTCCCAGTGGCTGTAAAAGACCATCCGGCAACGGTTTGCGAAGCCGCATATGCTTTGTCAATCAAGCCGGATGGGACAACCAGCGTAATGAGGATGATCGCAGCCACGGCCAGACTGACCCATTTCTTATATTTTCCATACCATTTTTGCACGCAGTATACCTCCATAAATACAATTCTTAAGACTTTCTCGTTCCTCATTGCTCTTCCATAGAAAAATTGCTAAAGTTAACTGATGACCATCTCATGAAATGGGAAATAAACCCAATCATAGGTTGTCGCACAGCAAGCCGTCTATTCATGCGCCTCGCCAAAAGCCATAGAATAGACGGTTTTTAATTGTAGTCTTCTATTTCATAGATCCCCACCTTTACTGATGAATCTCTCTTGGGCTATCCATTATTTAAAAAAATGTCGCATTTGCACGGAATCAGCTTTAAAAAATGGACATTTGTTCAAATTGATGTGAACAAAAAGAAAAATATGCCTGTACTGGTTACTATAACATCGGTTTGTTTTGCCACTGTAAAGCGGTCCAAATTATTTCTGAAGACGAAACACACACTTCCATCTCAGTCACGATGCAAAGCATAACAAGCCTGATTGACTTGTTCCTGCTCCTCATTCGGCGGCTTGCGCTCATGAATCCTTCGCTGCAAACCTCACTCATCGTATGGGTGCAGGCATACACAAATAAGGGGAATGCCTGTTACCCAGGCACTCCCCTTTCTACTAAAACTATTGCCGCTCCGCTTTCTCAATCACAATCAAGCATGTACTGTCCGGCAGCGGAACCGCATTGCCGTGCTCATCCGAAATCTCGACTTTGCCCGCCAATGCCTCCGTATATCCCTCCTGCAGGTAACTGCGGCGTTTCAGAATGACCGCCTCTTCTCCCAGCTCCGCTGCAATAAATCCGGTATACTCAGATAGCGTGAAATAACCGAATTGTTCCTGAATCTCATGTACATAAGCCTCTTCTCCCCATGTGTAGGTATACAGAAACTCCATCGCATCGTTAACCGGCAGAAGCGCCTTATCCCCGGCAAGCTTCTCAAACAGGATCCGACGCCCCGCGAAATCCTGGCTGTACCGCTCGAGCCACTGCATCCCGTCCTCCCTCAGAAAACGGATGATCCGCTTCTGTTCCCCAGGCTCCGTCATGATGCCGTCCCGGATAATGATGCGCCCGCCCTCTGACAGCACATCGAATGCGCTGCGCAGGGCCGCTGCGATCGTATCCCGGTTAAATTTGCGGCCGCCCATCGGAATATAGGAATACAGCTCGTGAAGGATTGAGGAGAAAATAACCGTATCGATGGTGCCCGGCTCCACATATTCCTTGAGATTCAGCGCATCCCCCTGCATAACCTCCCAGCGGCGGCTCTCCAGCTGCTTCTTGCGGCTCAGGGCTTCCACGACATTCGTGGAAATATCGATGCCGACCGGCTTCACGTCCGGCAGTCGCTCTTCTATCAGATCCAGCAGCACACCTCCGCCCGGTCCAATATCCAGCACCCGTTTTCCGACGATATCCTCCAGAATCACGCTTTTGTAACCGGCTGTCCGATTCATATCGCTCAGATAAACATCCTCATTATGAAAACGGTCATACGCATCGCGGCGCAGCCCGAACAGATCAAACAACAGCAGCACAGCCTGCTCATAAATGGCCGACTTCTCCGCCTCCATGCAAAATTCAATCAGCTTCCCGGCTGCAGGAGAGAACACGAACTCGAAGAAAACCGTATCCGGTATCCCTTTCTTCCTCCCCGCATGATGCGCCAGATGAGGATTATCCAAGGTGCAGTGTCCGTTTTGTAGCTCTGTCCACGCCAGTCCGCCTAGGTATTTCTCAATAATACGCTTCTTGTAAATATTGATTTTCTTCGCGCCTTTATAGTCATAATACATCGCATTCATCAGCTTCTCGAAGCTGATATGCTTCACATCCCCATGCTTGCCCGCAGGCAAGGTGAGCGCCATTACTTTCAGAAACTGCTCCAGCGAGAAATCCTGCAGCGCTGGCTCCGCATACCAGAAGGTTGTACCGGAGAGAGGAGAGAACAGCGCATCAAGATCATACAAGCCCGCAAGCTTGTCATATTCCGTATCAAAGTCTTCGCCGCGCCCGATGGATAAGGACCTCATCCGTCTGAGCCGGTCGGCAAAGACGGCTTCCCCGTTCATATAATTGTATGCCACCTGATGGATGCGCTGCTTCACCTCATCCTCCACCTCTCTCCAGAGCGGCAGGGAAACAGCGCCAATGACGCAGGCATTCAAAGTGACCAACAGGCTTTGCAGCTCCTCGCCCGTGATCCAATCCCCGTTCACGAGGCTGGACAGCAGCACGCTTTCGGAATCCGGCACTTCGCCCCGTATTTGCTGGCCGATCAGCCCATGCCCCTCAATAAGCCGGTGAATGACAATGGTTCTGCTGTCGGCCGGATTGACTGGGTCATGGCCGGAATCGGAGTGATGCCGCAGATACAGCTGCGCGCTGCCAATGTTGTGTACGTAGCAGTTGATCCCCTCGGACTGCCAGCGGATACGCTCGCGGGACGTTCCCCCTTTGGCCGTCTCGGACCAGATCAGGACTTCCTCCAGCACATCCTTCATCCAGAAGGAAACTCCCGATGCGTCCAGCAGGCGAAGGCTTCTCTCCACATAATCCAGCACGGGATTGGCATGCGTCAGCTCTTCCAGCGAATCAATCCGTTCCATATTGACGATCCGCTCTTCGGCCGAGACGATATAATGCAGCCACGGATATGACTCCCGATCATTCAGCTTATCCTGGCGGTAGTTTTCAATAGCAAGCAGAGACTTGAGCATGCCGGTCCTCCTGTTAGCAGGTTGTAAATAGACGTATATCTATACGCATTTGTTACGGGTAACATATAGTAAACAAACCGATTGGAATTTTATGGGTATTTCTATAATGAAATGGGAGAGATGCAAATAATGTCATCAGGTAACACCTTTAACAACTTCCACGATACATGGATGAGTGGTGCGCTCCCGCGCTGCCGAATAAATCGAATGCTGATTATTGAATATATAGACATCCTTCTGCCAGACAAATCCAAGCTTCTCCGCAACCCGGATCGAAGCCGTATTACGGGGGTGAATAATGCTGATCAGCCGCGGAAGCCCCAAATGCCCAAAGCCGTAATCCCGGCAAGCCAGGGCTGCCTCCGTCGCATACCCTTGCGACCATAATCCCCGCTTGATATGATAGCCGATCTCCACTTCAGGTCTGCCCTCGATTTGCTGGGCAACCAGGCCGCAGTCGCCAATGCAGGCGTTGGTCTCCTTCAGGCAGACTGCCCATAGCCCGTAACCATCCTTAAGATACCGGGTCTGATTGCGTTCAATCCAGCTCCTGGTCTGACTGCTTGTGAAAGGAGCCGGATAAAAGCTCATCATGCCCTGCTCCGCGAAGATATCATGCAGTGCAGGCAGATCCTCATCCTGATAACATCTAAGAACCAAACGCTCTGTTTCGAGAATGACCGCACCGGCATCGCCCACGCTTTCCACCCCCTCTTCCTCACTAGGATTATCCGCTGAATCGCCCATAAAGACAAAAAGACCAAGGATTTCCCCTGATCTTTTATCCTGCTTCATCCAACACTGGAAAACAAACCGTTAAATAACCCAATCGGCGATGAATTCCTGAATAAATTCCCGCGGTGTATGGCCTTTAAAGACCAGCTCCGGATTCTTCACGCTAACCCGGGTCCCCACCGGAACCGATGTGGTAATGAATACATTACTGCCGATAAGCACGCCTTTGCCGATTACGGTCTCTCCGCCCAGGATCGAAGCGCCGGAGTAAACCGTTACCTCATCCTCGAGCGTAGGGTGCCGTTTGACGCCGCGAAGGGTCTGCCCGCCTCTGGTTGACAGAGCGCCGAGGGTAACCCCCTGATATATCTTCACGTGATTGCCAATCGTTGTCGTTTCCCCGATAACCACGCCAGTCCCGTGATCGATGAAGAAATAACTGCCGATCGTGGCGCCCGCATGAATATCAATTCCGGTTACGCTGTGCGCATACTCCGTCATGATTCTTGGCAGAAGCGGAACGGAAAGCAAATATAGCTCATGGGCCATACGGTAGATGCTTACAGCCAGAATCCCCGGATAAGAAAAAATGATTTCGTTGGTATCCTTGGCGGAAGGGTCGCCGTCGAAGGCTGCCTGGACATCCGTGGCCAGTACGGTCCGCAGCTCCGGGATTTTGCTCAGGAACGCATAGATGATCTCATCTGATTTTTTCCCGATATCCGGGCACAAATCGCCATCCTGGCTCTCCTGCAGCTTAAGGACGCAGCTTAGCTGTTCATGAAGCTTCTCGTGAATATTAATCAGCATATCGCCAATATGGTATTCAATCGTAGCGTCGCTTAGCTTCTGCTTGCCAAAATAGCCCGGGAACAACAAGCCCCTGAGCAGGTGGATAATCTCAATAATGCTGTCTCTATTGGGAAGATCAGCCGAATCAAGCGAAATGGTCTGGGGGTGCTCTCTATGACTGGCAACAATGTCTTTGACTAGGCTGTCGATCTGTTTATGAAATATTTGGCTCATGATATCTCCCTCTATAATGAGTGCGTAAGCTTCCAAATTGAATGTAACAGGGCCGCACATGGGCGTTGAAAAAACCGGCAACCCCTGTTTGCCTAGTTTATTCCCTATTGCTTCAGTTGTAAAGCATGTTTGGATGCATCATTTAGATGGAGGGAGTGAAAAGGGATTTACGGCTTCAAACCGGCAGTCCGAAGATAATGCCGGTATTCCTCAGGGGTATCGATATCCCGGGGCGCATCCTCTGGCGTATCGACATATACCACCTGCTCCTTGTATTTGCGGAGCAGGGATTTGGCTCCGATATCCTCAGAGAGGGCTAGCAGCTCCGGAAACAGTGACGCATCGAACAGAACGGGATGCGCGGGCCGGTTCCCGTAACGGGCCTGGACAATCAACCCGCCGTTTTCCCGGTAAACCTCGCCGACCCTTCTGATCATATCGCTCTTCATATCAGGCTGGTCGGCAAGCAGGACGATAAGGCCCTTGGGTGCATGCTTCGCTGCCAGAATCCCCAGTCCGGCGGCAAGCGATGCGCCCAGACCCAGATGCGAGCGGTCGGTCTCCAGCCATTCCACAGGCAGATCCCCCGCATGCTCCCGTTTCACCGGGCCATTCTTCGCCGCAATGACGGCTGTCCGGCAGTTTCCCGCTGCAAGGGCCCGAAGAACGGCCTGCTTGAGCAGACTGCCCTCCGCAGCCGGTAGGAGAAGCTTGGGTTCGCCCATCCGTCTCGAAGCGCCGGCGGCAAGAATCAATGCCCATATCTGCTCAGACATGATGGGACTCCTTTACCGGGAGAATGGGCGGGAAATGATGGGCAGCGGCGGACAGCCCCAATCCCTTGCTGCTTCGCAGGAATCCGCCGGATCGGCCTTTGCGGCAGGCCGTAACCTCTGCCATGATGCTCATGGCGATCTCCTGCGGCGTCTCCGCCCCGATATCAAGGCCCACCGGCGAATACAGCTTGTCGAGCAGCCCGCTGTCAAAATTCCGATCCTGCGCCCGTATATGCGCAAGTATATGCTCCAGCCGGTATTTGGAGCCCACAAGCCCCAAATAGGCCACATCCCCAGTCAGCAGCTTCCTTACCGCCTCGCGGTCCAGTTCAAGATTATGGCTCATGACCACGACATATTTCCCTCTGATATCCGCCTGTTCAAAGCCCAGCCGCGGAATGATCCGGATGTCATCCGCTTCCGGGAATCTCTCCTTGCTTGCTTTGTCGGTCAAGTGGTACAGAATGCTGACGCGCCATTGAAGCATCGCCGCCATACTGCACAGGAGCCGGGCATCGTCGCCAACCCCGACAATGATCAGCTCCGGACGCGGCGTGATTGTTTCAACCAGCAGCTCCAGCCGAACGCCATTCAGTGATACGGGCACAACCCCTGCCTTGCGTCCCTCGCCCAGCGGATTGTCGGCCGTTCCATCGGGACGGGTCCAGCGTGTGCCCGGAGGGCAGAGCTGCGGATCGGATGAGGTTACAACCGTTACGGCTTCATAAGGCAGGCGCGTCTCCGCGCGCTTCTGCAGGTCCTCCAGCAGATAGCGGGCTGCATCCGGATAACGGATGGGATCGAATGATTCGAGCCAAACGGTAATCGCCCCGTTGCAGCCGATGCCGGTTCCCCAGACATCGTCTTCCCCCGCGCGGAAATCGTAATAGACTTTGCGCGACCCGCCGGTTCGCATGACTTCGCCGGCATAGCCGCGCAGGTCCTCCTCGATACAGCCGCCGCTGAGAATGCCCGTCACTTCCCCGTCCTCCAGGATCAGGCATCTTGCGCCTTCCCGGCGGTACGCGGAGCCTTCCACATCAATCACAGTCGCCACCACACACGATCTGCCCTCCGCCTGATAATCCAGGAGAGTACGGTGGATCTCCTCCATGTCCGTTGTCACCTCCGCCCCTTGTCTTGTCTTCTCCTGCTGCCCGGCGTGCGCGAGGGCTGGAGAGGATAGCATGACCTAAGAATGCAGCGATCTCCAGACCCGTTCCGCCGATAACGGCAGCGCATAACCGCGTTTGCCCGTTGCATGGGCAATGGCGTTGGCAATCGCCCCGGGCACAGGGTCCAGCGCCACTTCGCCCAGCGATTTGGCGCCCAGCGGTCCATGAGGGTCTGCATCCTCGATAAAAGCAACCTCGATCTGCGGAATGTCCTTCGCCCCCGGCATCCGGTAATCCATCATCGACGGATTCATCACGCGGCCTTCCTTCACAATCAGATCCTCCATCGTCACCCAGCCGATGCCCTGGGCTACTGCCCCAAGCACCTGCCCCTTGGCCATAACCTCATGGATAATCGTCCCGGAGTCATGAACTGCCCAATAACCGACAACCTTGGTCCGGCCGGTATCAGGGTCTACTTCCACCTCCGCGACATGCGCGGCGAAGGGGTAGTTCGGTGATGGATGTCCGTAATAAGTGGCGTCCGGCATCTCCGTATCCGGGATGTAGGTTTCTCTGACGGCCATTTCCTCTCCGGCATGGCGGGCGCGGTACCAGGCCGATATTTCGCTCAACGGGTAAGTGCGCCCATCATGGATTACGGAGCCGCCTTCGAATACCGCTCCTTCTCCAAGAACCGTCCTCGATAAGTCGGCAATCTGCTTCAATAAGGACTCGGCCGCCTTGTTAACAGCATTGCCGCCGATAACGGTGCTCCGGGAGGCCAGCGTTCCAATGCCGAACGGATAACGTCCCGTATCCCCCGATTTGATCAGGATCTCCGCCTCGGGGATGCCCAGCGTACGGCTCGCAATCCGGGCATAGGACAACGACATGCCCTGGCCAAGCTCAATCTCGCCGGTCTCGATCTCCACCTGACCGTCGGACTTCAGGCGTGCAACGGCTGTTGAGCCGTCAAATCGGGGATCTATGGCGCGGAATCCGGACACATGGTTCGCCACCCCCAGCCCCAATCCCCGGTAAGGCGGCAGCCCGCTGCGCCGGCTCCAGCCGGATATCTCCTTCACCTTCTCGATGCACTGCTCCAATTTGCATGTATCGAGGCGGTAGCCGTGGATCGTCGTATCGCCTTCGTGAACGATATTTTTCAGGCGAAGCTCGGCGGGGTCCATGCCCAGCTCCAGCGCGATTTCATCTATGACGCTTTCCACCGCGAACAGCATCTCCGCATTGCCGAATCCCCGCATGCAGGTCGTCGGGCTGTTGTTGGTATAGCACAGATACCCTGCCGACTTCACATTTTGAAAATGATAGATGTTATCCGCCCTCGTGCACGCCGTCGAGATCACATTGGGACTCCAGTATACCCTCGCCCCGGCATCGGCATATACAGTCAGGTCTTTGTATACAAAATGGCCTTCCTCATCCGCCCCGATTTCGATATCAAAGGTCAATGGGACGCGGGGATGCGCAGTAATCATATCCTCGTAACGGTCAAGAATTATCTTGACGGGCCGGTTGGCCGCCATCGCAAGCGCCGCAGCGATAACATGGACCTTGAGCACATATTTGGAGCCGAACGATCCACCTATCGGCGGCACAATGATGCGCACCTTGTCCTCAGGCAGTCCGAATCCAGCCGCGTAAGTCTCTCTGGCCCGGTACGGAATATGAGAGGGCGCCCAGATCGTGATGCCTTCCTCCTCCGACCAGCTGGCAAGGACGCCAATCGGCTCCAGATGCCCCTGATAAATGCGGTTCGACAGATAGCGGCCGCCTTTGACGACCGCAGCCCGCCGCTTCCCGTCCTCTATATCTCCGCGTTCCAGTGCGATCTGCATGGGACGGTTAAACTCCACGTCGTCATGCAGCAGAAGAGCCCCCGCTTTCATCGCTTCCTCGGGATCGAACACGCCGGGCAGCTGCTCGAATTCCACCTCGATCGCAGCCAGCGCCCGCTGCGCAGCCTCCCTGCTCTCAGCGGCTACCGCGGCAATCTCGTCGCCGATAAACAGTACACGGTCCTTCGCAAGAATATTCCAGTCCTTGAATTTGGTCGGACCGTATTGATGATCCGGAACATCATCAGCCGTGATTACCGCTACGACTCCCTCCATTTCCCTCGCCCGGTCCACATTGATCCGGGTAATCCGGGCGTGAGGGTAAGGACTGCGGTAGATGGCCCCGATCAGCTGCCCGGGAAAATTCATATCATGCACATATTTTGTATGTCCTTCAAGCTTCAATTTCAAATCGGCGGGAGACTTCTTCATGGCTGGCTTGACAGTGTTCATCGCGCCGCTCCTCTCGCTGCTATGACCTGCTCCGCTGCGTTGATGATGCCAAGATAGCCGGTACAGCGGCATAAATTGTTCTTCAGCGCGGCTCCCACGTCTCCGCCAAACAGCCCGGGATTTTGCATCCAGGCCCATAAGGTCACCATAACCCCCGGGGTGCAAAAGCCGCACTGGACGCCGCCGTTGTCCTGCATGGACTGCACCAATGACTGGAATTCACTCTTCAGCGACAAGCCTTCGATCGTTTCGATCTTCTGCCCCTGGGCGGAAGCGGCGGGAATCAGGCAGGATACGACCGGCTGGCCGTCCAGCAGAACGGTGCAGGCTCCGCATTCACCGGTGCGGCAGCCTATCTTGGTTCCAGTGAGTCCCTGGCCTTCGCGGATCACATCCGCCAGCGAATCTGTCGCCTCTCCGTGCCAGACGGTATCTTGTTCGTTAATCGTCAACTTAATCGGGCTATCGGTTCCACCATTCATTCTGACGCGCACCTCTTCCCATCCTTATGTGTCCAGTACGGATGCATGGAAAACCTCTTCCAGTGACAGATCCCGCTTCAGAAGACCGTCTTCCTGCAAATAAGTAATGAATTGCCGGATCTGTCCCCAATTCTTGTCCGTACCGTAGGGCCAGATATCTCCGCTCATAAGCTCCATGGATTGCTCAACTGATTCCCAGACAAACGGATTCGAGGTATTGTTCTTGATCGTCTCCAGGAGTCCGCCAATCCCCTCGTTCTTGATTTCCTGCATCAGCTCGTACAGCTGCCGGGGCAGCTCAGGGTGACGGGTGCTTGTTTCCTCCTTCATCGAGACCAGGTGCATAATCGGAAATATCCCGGTGCGCCCGTAATACTCCCGCTCCACATCCCATACGTCAGGGATCAGGCGGCGAAGAACTCCCCCTTCTCCGGAAGCGGCAAACAGCTTCGCGGGAGGACGGCGGGCCGACATAATCGCATCGACCTTTCCTTCCGCCAGCGCCTCGAAAATATCCCCTTCCGTCAATACAGCCGGAATGTCGACAGGAACACGCTCCGGACGGAAGGTGAACCACTGGATATCCTCATTGCCGATGCCCCACTCATGTCTGAACATGCCTCTGACCCAAACGGCGGCGGTCATTTGAAATTCGGGGAAACCGAAGCGGCGGCCTTTCAGCTCGGAGGGATGCTTGTATGGGCTGTCCGAACGGACATAAATCGCATTGTGCCGGAATGAACGCGACAGAAATACGGGAATGGCTGTCAGCCGGGTGTCGCCTCCGCCCTTGGCAATCAGATAAGATGCCAGCGAAAGCTCGGACACATCGTATACAGCCCGGGATATCTGATTGACGAATATATCTTCGATGCTTTCCTGCTTGACCTCCAGTTCAAAACCCGGTATGCGCTTGGCTCCGGTCAACAGCTTAAGGGTACGGTCGCTCTCGGACATCGCTATCGTTAATTTGTTCTCTGTCATCCTTTTTCTCCTCCCACCTATATCTACAGGTTCCCTGCCAGCAAACGGGCAGCCCGTTTAATATGCGTTCCAACCAATGAGCGGCGGTATTCCGCGCTTGCTCTTATATCCGTAATCGGCGAGCTGCGGCGCGCATACAAGTCGCCAAGCTGCTCCAGCTTGTCCTCATTCAGCTCTCCGTTCCACAAATGCTCTTCTTCGGCATTCAAGGTGAACGGCTTGGGCGCTGCTGCGCCAATGGCGGCAGTGGCCCACTCGACCTGTCCTGCGCTGCCCTGAAGCACCAGCGCTACGGAGACGATTGAGATATCGGTCGCCGCGCGCTGATCATAGCGCAGGAAAATCTGCGGAATGCCCAGCATCCGCTCCGGAATGAACAGGGAAGTAATGATCTCCCCCTCGCGCAGTCCGGTCTGCTTGGGTCCGGTTATAAATTCCTCAACCGGCACGCTGCGGGAGCCGTCAGCTCCAGCCAGCCTTACCTCGGCCCGGTATGCAACCAGCGGAACCACCATGTCGGCTGCCGGTGAAGCATTAGCCACATTGCCGGCCAGGGAGGCCCGGTTCTGGATCTGCCAGCCGCCGACGATCTGTGCGGCCTGCTGCAATGCCGGAACGATGCTGAACGTATCGCTGCCCCATATCTCGGCAGCTGTAACGGCTGCGCCGATCTCCAGGCCGTCTTCATGGCGGCTGACCTCTCTCAGTTCAGGCACATTCCGCAAATCCAGCCAATCCATCCCCGTCCTCTCGGACTCTCTTCTCTGCCCGTTAACAAACAGATCTGTTCCCCCGCATGCGATGCGGGGCTTGCGCTCCTGAAGCTGCTCCAACGCTTCGGTCAAGCTGCGGGGCTGAAGCCAGGCCATAGTTTTCCTCCTCAACGTATGATGAATGCACGGTTGACGGCAGCCTCGCCGGAACCCCCGGCAAGAATCCGGCTATTCCAGCGAAGTAGCCAAATCCTTGATCCACGGGAGTGCAGCCAAGGGCTCAATCGTGACCTCGCTGCCCGGCACCGCGCGGATGCTGCAGAGATAGCCCGCCTTGCCGCCCACGATCGCCGAGCATTCCTTGCAGGCATTGGCGGAGCGGCAGGAGTACCTTACGGAGAGGGAAGGATCCTTATGCTCCCGTATCCAGAAAATCGCATCCAGCAGGCTCATTCCCTCCCGATAAGGGACCTCGAAATGCTCCAGGGAAGCCCCTGTTGCGGCATCGCCCCGGACCACGTTCAAACTGACAATCGACATGTGATTTCTCCTCTCATGTTATTCAAGCCTTAACAGGCAGTTCAATTTGCCCGATTACCCATTCCCCGTCCCCGTCCAAAGTAAAGGTGGAGCTGAAGGGAACGTCCAGCATATCTTCAAAATCCAGGCGGACGTGAGCGCCGCGGGATTCTTTTCTGTCCAATGCGCCCATAATGATCGACTCGCCGATCTTCAGCAAATTGGCAGCCTCCAGCTTCTCGACCAGCGTCAGGGCATATGTCTGCTGCTTGGCCAGCGAAATCGCCTGCAGCTCGGCGCGCAGCCCGCGGACCTGGTCCAGCGCTTCAAGCAAGCCGCTTTCCGTCCGCAGCGGACCTGCCCCCTTCCACATCACCTGCTGCAGCTTGCGTTTGAAAGCCTGCAGCGAAGCGGTGTCCCGCTCCACCGGATGCGGATGCCAGAATTGCGCCAGACGCGCAAGCTCCGTATTCAACGCCTGACTGACAGCGGCCGGATTCGTGCCGCCCCGTTCGCGGGCTGCCGTCTCTCCGGCGATGCGCCCTGTGACGAGCGCTTCCGTGATGGCATTCCCCGAGAGACGGTTCGCGCCATGCATGCCGTAAATCAGCTCGCCTGAGGCAAGAAGACCCGGCACGCGGGTTCTCATGCTGTCGTCGACCTGAATCCCGCCCAGCATGAAATGCGCCATTGGCGCCACCTCAACCATATCCTTGGTCAGGTCCACACCCTGATCCGCCAAAATGCCGATGACCGGCCCGAAGGCTTCCCTCAGCTTTTCCTCAGGCACCATGCGGAAATCAAGGTAGGCTCCGCCATGCGGAGTTCCCCTTCCCGCTTCAACCTCCCGGAAAATCGCAAGTGTCGTCTGATCGCGCGCGGCGGTATATTTTCCGGCAACCTCGCCGTTGTACTTGTCCATGAACTCTTCGCCGTTCCCGTTCAGGAGCCGTCCCCCCAGCTTGTAGCGGAATGGATCCCACATGATAGGGTCGATTCCGACAAGCGGCGGGAACAGATGCGCAATCGGGAAGAACTGCACCATCTCCATATCACGCGCTTCGGCTCCCGCCTCTACGGCGAGAATGTACCCGTCTCCGGTCATATTGGTGGAGGCGCTGTTGCGTTCATACACTTCCGTCAGACCGCCGGTTGCCAGAATGACGGATGAAGCCGCGATGCTTACCGGACGGTAATTCTCCATTTCAAAACCGACTGCCCCGACCGCGCGTCCCTCTTCAACGACGATCTTCGTAATCATAATGTTCTTCAGCCGCTTGATCTTCGCGTCCTTCCAGATCGCTTTCTTCAATCCGGCAGAAGTTGCTCCGCCCGTATTGAGAATATCCACATAGACGCAGCGGGCTTTGGAATGGCCCGGAGCGAATGCCTGCGAATGCTTGCCATCCGGCGTTCTGGCCCATTTCACGCCATAACGCTCCGCTTCCAGGATGACCTCCGGCCCCCTGTCCACAATCGCGCGGACGATCGCCGGGTCAGCCATTCCACGGCTGCCCTTCATCGTATCCTCGAAATGAACGTCTGGATTGTCTTCCTCGGCTTCCCCCAAAGCAACAGCTACGGTCATCTGGGCCAATATGGTGGCACCGCCCCGGCCGATTAGGCTTTTATCCGTCAGAATGACGTCGGCGCCTTCATCGGCCGCCGCTCTTGCCGCCATCATGCCGGCTGCGCCGGCCCCGATAATCAGCACATCCGTTTGTAAATGCAATGTTTCCACTAGCGATTTGCTCCTCTCTGTCTGCATAAGCTCACCGGCCCGGCGTTGCTCCCGGCGGCTGGACGGTTATGCCCGCTGCCGTTAATGAACGGTTGATTTTCTCGGCAAATTCTACAGCATGGATGCCATCCCCATGAACGCAGATCGTATCCGCCTGTATGGCAACATCGGTCTTCTGCTGGGAAAGCACCTTCCCTTCGGATACCATCCGGATCACCTGATTGAGCGACCGCTCGTCATCGATGATGACCGAATCAGGAAGCCTTCTGGAGGTCAGCGAACCGTCAGCCTGGTAGGTGCGGTCCGAGAATACCTCGCTCGCCGTCTGCAGCCCCACCTTGCGGCCGGCTGTGATCAGCTCGCTGCCTGCAAGCCCGAACAAAATAAGCTCAGGATCGACTTTGTATACCGCTTCGGCAATCGCCTCCGCCAGCGCGGCATTGCGGACCGCCATATTATATAAAGAGCCATGCGCCTTCACATGCTGAAGCTTTGCTCCTTCCGCCCGCACGAAGCCCCATAATGCGCCAATTTGGTAAACGACGATATCATAGGCTTCTTCCGGCGAAATATCCATGTCCCGGCGTCCGAAGCCGATCAGGTCCTGAAGTCCCGGATGAGCGCCGATGGCTACGCCATGCTCCAGACACAGCTTGACCGTGCGGCGCATGGTAGCCGCATCGCCGGCATGAAATCCGCAGGCGATATTCGCAGAGGTTACAAATTTGAGCACCTCGGCGTCTCTTCCCAGCTTGTATGCGCCGAAGCTCTCACCCATATCGCAGTTCAAATCCACAACCTTCATTGTTTCTTCCTCCCGTTCTTTTGTCAGCTTGCGTTCCGCCCGCATGAAACAGGGCAGCCTCAAACGCATTCGGCAGAACCGGATAACAGCCGGTCCGCCGCGTCGTTTGAGGCTTGATAAAGCTTATATTGCAGCTGAATGCCTTACAGCCACTTGTCCTTCTCTTCCTTGTTCAGCTCCCGCAGAGCCTGCAAATCGGCAAGCTCCACCTGCTCCCGCGGCACAACCGCCCGTTTGGGGAATATGACCGGCGGGGCCGGCTTGGTTGCATCGACGATGACCGCACTGGACATCCGCGGGGTATTCTTGCCCTCCGCATTATAATCCCAGTTCGTCGGCAGCAGGCCGCCCGGGCCGTTCCATTTGGGAATGACCAACAGGTCGCGCTCCGCGTCAAAGCGGGTTCCGATGGCCCAGGCCACTTCCTCACCGTTGAAGACGTCAATATCCTCGTCCACGACGACAATATGCCGCAGATTCTCCGGCTCGGTATTCAGGGCGGCGAACGCCGCCTTTTTCACGTCCGCATCCCTCTCTTTATGTAAAGAGATATAGCAGTTCATCCGGCTGTAGAACGGTACGTTGACGGTTTTCAGGCTGGGTACGACCTCTTTGACCGTCTGATAAATACTTCCGGAGCGCGGCACTCCGCCCACGACAAGATGCTCGCGGCTGGACGCGACGATATCCTGGAAAATCGCATTTTTCCGGTGCGTGATGCGGGTAATGCGAATCGTCGGCACCGAACCGCCGCCCAGATAGTGGCCCGGCCATTCGCCGAACGGTCCTTCTTTGTGATCCTCATCCGGAAGAATGACGCCTTCCAGTATGATTTCCGCATGCGCAGGCACGAGCAGGTCAGAGGTTTCGGCCTGAACCAGCTCCAGAGCCTCGCCCATAAGCGCGCCGGCCGCTTCATATTCGCCGCCGATCCCTTGTACGCGGGAAACGGAGCCCATGACGAAGCCGGGATGATGGCCAATCGCGATCGCGATCGGAGCAGGCTTGCCCTGCTTCTTGTACTTCTTGTAAATCAACCCGCCGTGATGAGCGCCGAGGAACCATACGCCCATATCGCGTTCATTGAAGATTTGGTGGCGGTAAATTCCCGCATTGATAAGTCCGGTGTCCGGGTCGCGAATAATCATGACACCGGCTGATAAGTAAGGTCCGCCATCCATCTCGTTGTGGACAGGGATCGGAAGCTTGGATAGATCCACTTCATCCTCGGAAATGATGGTTTCTTTGACCTTCGCCCGGGAACGGTCAATTTCGACGGGATCAATCGGCTTTTGCAGCTTCTCGCCGTAGACGCGCGGAATATCCTGCACCTCGCAGCCCAGATACAGGGCAATTCGCTCATACGAGGTCAGCAGGTTCGAGACGCAGGACAGACTGGAGCCCTTGACCTGGTCGAACAGCAGTGCCGAATAGTCGGCTTTCTCCGCCAGTGCCGCAGCATATGCGGTTATCCCGAATTTCGGGTCCACTTCCTTGTCCACTACGCGAATGCTTTGGGAATCGTATTCCGATAGCTGTCCCAGATATGTTCGTAAATCTTTAGCCATTGCGATTACCTTCTTTCTGCTCGGACTTATTTAACTTGCGACTTTAAGGAGTTGTTGCTGGAAGCAAAGACATATCCACCGCTTGTTCGAATGGAATCTTCTCGGTAAGAATGCCTTGATCAAGCTGGGTTTGCTGTACGATTTCCGCACCCGCCTCGGAGACCTTCAAGCCTGCGGGAACCTTCTTCAATTGATTTTTGACCGCGGACTGCATGACATCCTCCGGTATTTGATCAAATGTTTTCAGCATGGCCGCTA
This sequence comes from Paenibacillus sp. JT31N11, assembly GCF_056269285.1. NCBI lineage: Bacteria > Bacillati > Bacillota > Bacilli > Caryophanales > Paenibacillaceae > Paenibacillus > Paenibacillus sp. JT31N11. The sequence goes on along the minus strand of NZ_JBWDNQ010000006.1, from coordinate 452,640 downwards.
CAGCAATGGATGGATCTTTTTGCACACGTTCATTAATTTCATTGTTGACTGCCAGGAAACGCTTCATGGTTTCCGTGTTTTTCTCTACCCAATCCGTCTTGGCTGTAATGATAATGCCAGCGTATTCGAACGGCGGATCATACAGGACCCGGTATTCGCCTGTAGCGAGCATTTGGGATATCGTCGGCTCCGACACCATTCCCCCGGCAACCTTGCCGCTCTGGATTGCAGCGAGCATCGTAGCCCCGCTGCCTCCGTTAATGATTTGAACGTCTTTGTCCGCATCGATATTGGCCTGCTTCAGACCTTCGCGAAGTCCCGTGTCCGACAGACTGCCTACTTTGGTGACGGCAAGCGTCGTGCCTTTCAAATCCTCCAGCGATTGATACTTGGAATCCTTCTTCACAATCAGGGTGTAGCCAACGCCATTGAAAATCTCGCCGTAGGCTTTAACATCCAGACCGTTCTTTTGCTGTCTCAAAATATGCTCGTAGGATCCCAGGGTAATATCCAGGCTTCCTCCTACCAGGGCTTGGACCATATCGGCGCCAGCTGTGAAATCCTTCTCTTCAATGTGGATGCCCGCTTTCTCGAAAGAGCCGTCGCTGATGCCGATTTGCGTAATAATCGGAGTCATCCCGCCGCCTACAAGGCCCAGACGGATCGTGACATCCTCCTGCGGAGCGTTGGCACCGGAATTCCCGCCTTCGCTTCCTGTGTTGTTTGTTCCTGAACCGGCATTATTGGCCGGAGCGTTATCGGCCGGAGCATTATTCTCTGGCGCATTATTGCCGCCGCAGGCGCTCAATACGATCATAATCAGAACGAGCAGTGCGGGTATTGCAAATTTTGATCCTTTCACAGCTGTTTCCTCCCCTTTACGGTTAAGTTATATTTGAATCCCCAATCTGTCCTCTAGGATTTGATTGGATCGTGATGCCTAACGGTATTTCAGCAACCGCCGCTCAAGCTGGATAATAATCTGCTCGAGCACTACCGCGATGATCATAATGAGCACGAGTCCGGTGAATATCCCCGTCGTATCCAGCATGTTCGACGAGTAGGAGATATAGAAGCCCAGACCTCTGTTTGCCCCTACCAGCTCGGCAATAACGGAACCAATCAGGGCCATTCCGATATTCAGCCTTAAACTGGTCAATATCCAGACGGTAATGGAGGGAAACACCACCCATTTGAGCTTGTGGTTCCATCTGCCCTTGAATGTACTCATCATGTCCAGAAGGTCCTTGTCAATATTCCTTACCCCTTCATAGGCGTTATAGAAAGCCACGAAGATGACCATAGCGACAACCATCAGGATTTTGGAGGACATGCCGATGCCGAACCATACGATGAAGAGCGGGGCAAGCGACACCCGGGGCAGACTGTATAAGGCCATGACATAAGGATAAATCCATTTTTGAAAAATACCGCTGAAGGAAATGAGAATACCGAGCAGCGTTCCTCCAACCATCCCGATCAGAAGTCCGACAATCGATTCCTGCAGCGTGACGCTCATATGGAACCATAAATCACCGTCGACCGTCATATCATAAATCCGCTTGATTATAAGCGAAGGCTTGCTGACCCAGAAGGAATTGAAGGCCCTGCCGGACAGAAGCTCCCATAGACCCACAGTCAAGATGAATACTGCGATTCTCCCCAGCCAAATGGCGGTATTGCCAGCCTCGCCGCGTCTTGACGAGCGGGGTCCGGGAGTAACGACTTTGGATTTTGATGACATGTTCAAAGCCTCCTAAAAATTTTACGTAGCTTGACACTTGCATTCCCGGTAGCGAGGCTTATATTTCGTTGGACATTTGATTCCAGATTTCCCTCTGCAGCTCCTTGAATACGGGATCGAAGCGGATATCGTAAAAAGGGCGGGGGCGCTTCAGATTGATTTTGAACTCAGCCTTGATGCGTCCGGGACGGGCAGACATGACGATGACCCGGTCGGATAATGCGATGGCTTCCTCAATATCATGGGTAATGAACAATACGCTTTTGCCGACCTTCTCCCATATCTTCAGAAATTCTTCCCCGATCTTGACGCGCGTCTGCGCATCCAGAGGGCCGAACGGCTCGTCCATCAAATAAATATCCGGATCATAAGCAAAGGTGCGGGCCAGCGCCACCCGCTTCCTCATACCACCCGATAGCTGCTTGGGATGATAGTCCCGGAATCCTTCCAGTCCGACCATCTTAAGCAGACGCTCCGCCTCCCTGATCTGCTCGTCTCTTGGCAATCCTTTGATTTCCAGCGGAAGCCGGACATTGTCAAAAGCGGTCTTCCATGGCAGCAGGGCGTCGTTCTGAAACACCATCCCCACTTGATCGGGAACACCCTGAACCATCTGACCGTCAATATAGGCCGCTCCCTCAGCCGGCTGGAGCAGGCCGGATACAACCTTGAGCAGCGTTGATTTGCCGCAGCCGCTGGGTCCTACCACCGAGACGAATTCCCCGTCCGCCACCGACAGCTGAACCTTCTCCAGAGCAACTGTGGTTTGAGTTTTTGTATAATATTCTACCTTTAAATCCCGAATCTCAAGTTTCGGACGATTGCTGTTCTCCATTCGTGATGACCTTCTCCCCTACTGATTTCTCTACCCTTGCCGGTCCCTGAGGGGACTGCAGTTGATCCAGTCCGCTGCGCAGCGTCTGGATAGCAAGCTCGCGAAGCCTGTATTGTTTCTGCGCTTCTCTTAGCGAAATCGCCTGAAAACGCACCTTGCCGCCAGGATTGACCTGGGCCAGCAGCGGCAGATCTGTAGAGATGACCTGCGCGATCTTCGGATAACCTCCGGTCGTTTGGCGATCGGCCATTAACACAATCGGATTCCCATCCGGCGGCACCTGAACCGTTCCGAACGTTACGGCTGCGGATATCATCTCCGCCTTATTCTTAAGCTCCAGCTTGCTTCCTGCAAAACGGTAGCCCATCCGGTCGGATTGCGGCTGAACCGCATAGGGCTCGCTGAAGAAATTGGACAAGCTCTCTCCTGTGAACAACTGGTATTCCTCCCCGACAATGACCTGCACCGTCGGATCCGGGGAATAAGGCGGGAGGATATCCGGCGTTACCGACCAGTGGCTGACAGCGCCGGATTCGTCCGCTTTGGCCGCCAGCAGGTCCAGCATGCTCAAACTGCGGGCAGACATGCTGCCAATGGGAAGCTCGTCTCCCAGGCGAAGCGCACGGCCTTGGAAGCCGCCGATTCCCGCCCGCAGATAAGTCGAACGGCTGTTCATCTCAAGCGGCACATCCAGTCCTCCGCCAACCGCAAGATAAGCGCGGCAGCCCCGACTCATCCTGCCGAACTTCAGACGGCTTCCCTCCGGCACGTATATCGTTCTCCACAAGGGAAGGGGCGTGCCATTCAGCGTTGGGGACAAATCGCCGCCGCATACGGAGATCAGAGCCGAACCTTCAAATCGGATTTCCGGACCGATTATAGTAATCTCCAGACCCGCGTCCGTCTCCTCGTTGCCCACCAGCAGGTTGGCCACCCTCAGGGCGAAGGAATCCATGGCCCCGCCTACGACAACGCCGTATTTTTGAACGCCGAATCTGCCGGAATCCTGAACCGTTGTCAACAGCCCTGGTTTGTTTATCAACAGACTCATGACTTATGTTCCTCCCATTGATCGAACTCCATGCGCGGAATGGGATAAAAGCGGACGATGTCACCCGCTTTTAACAAGGTTGGCGGCATGAGCTCCGGAAGAAACAATCGTGTAGGGGTTCTGCCGATCAGCTGCCAGCCTCCCGGCGTTTCTATGGGGTAAACCCCCGTCTGGTCTCCCGCGATTCCTACGGTCCCTACCGGTATCGACAGTCGCGGGGTTGGCCTGCGCGGGGTTGAGATCCGCTCCGACATGCCGCCCAGATAAGCAAAGCCCGGCGCAAAACCGAGCATGTACACCAGGTAATCAGCAGATGTATGAATGCTTATCACCTCTTCGGGCAATAATCCATTATGATCTGCCACCGCATCCAGATCCGGTCCAAGATCGCCGCCGTAGCATACCGGTATATTAACAATCCTCTCCGGCTCGTCGGAAATATCCTTCAGCTGCAAAATAATTTTATTCACTAATCCGGCAGCGATTTGAAAGGGGAAATCCCTGTCTTCCTGCCCCACCTCATCCGCATATTCCGTCATCAGCGTCAAGCCTTCGTAATAGATGGTAACCGACGTGAACGCCGGCACGTATTCAATCAGCCCGTTAAAAGGATGGCGCTCCAGATAGTCGGATAGCTGTCTGACCCGTTTGTGGGTCTCCAGACTTATGACATCCCCTAATTTAACAATCAGCCCGGAATCGCCGAGCGGAACGATCTTTACTTCCCCTGAAGGGGTCAGTCCGCTGTTCATCATGCCGGAACGACACCTCTTCGCATATTAAACCCATCCTTGCCGGTCGGGAATAATGCCCTGCCCGGCAGCATCGGTGATAATCTCAATGATTCATACCTATTAGTGTTGTATGTCATGAACAACCTCCTGAAGATTGAAAGCAAAAAGATAAGCGTAACGCTCTTCCAATTCACCGCCTTTTGTCATTCGGGTAGCCCTATTATATAATTAAATTCCGAATTTCGGTATCTTATATCCGAATTTTGAAACCCGATATATACGATCATTATAGTAGGTAATCAGCAAAAATCAAGAGGAAATTAATTTTTTGTCGATTTATGTTATGTCAACCAGGCATGATTCATTCTCCCAGCCATTTTGGTGTATACTGGATAGGCGATATTTTGAAAATGAAAATGAATAAGCAGCGCGCAGCACAGGAGGAAAAAGTGTTAAATAAAAACAAAACTATCATCCGGTCCATGGATCTGCTTAATCTTTTTTTGACCCATACGAGACTGACCATTAATGAAATCTCGCAGCACTCCGGCGTGCCCAAAACCTCCGTCCACCGGATGATCGGATCGCTTGAAGAGATGGGATTTCTGCATAAAGATAAGAACGGACAATACTCACTTGGCCTCATGTTTCTGCAGTTCGGGAATTTGGTCGCGGAACGGCTGGACATCCGGCATATTGCCCTACCGGTCATGCAGAAGCTGCGCGACGATGTTGAAGAAGCGGTCCACCTCATCCTGAAGGATGGCCATGAGTCCATTTATATCGAGAAGCTGGATACGGATCATCCCGTCAGACTGTTCACAAAAATTGGCAGGAAGGCTCCTCTGTATGCGGGAGCGTCCTCGCGGATTTTTCTAGCTTTTATGCCGGAGAATGAGAGAGAGGCGTATCTGGAAGAGGTCGAGCTGAAGCCGATCGGCTCGGGAACCATCCTGAGCAAGGAGAAGCTGCGCGAAGCGCTGGAGCTGTCCAGACAGACAGGCTACAGCTTCAGCCGCTCCGAGCTTGAGAACTATACGGCAGAGCTGAGCGCGCCTATCTTCGACCATTCGGATCAAATCGTGGCGGCGATCAGTATCGCGGGGCTTAATGTACGGTTCGGGGAGGAGCAAATGCCCGCCCTGATCCTCAAGGTGAAGCATGCAGCGGATGAAGTGTCCCGCAGGCTTGGCTGCACGACTCCTGTTGGCCTTACCCGATAGCGGATTCATTGAACAGCAGAAAAAGAGGATGGCCCCGCGCCGTCCTCTTTTTGCTTAGGAGTATGTTCGCTAGAGCCAACTATCGGATCAGCTCAGAATAGAATCGGACCTTTCATTGAATAGGAATGCCTGCAGCTAGTCGCGGGTCGAATAATGATAATCTCTGTATTCCTGAGGCGTGCAGCCGACCCATTTTTTAAACAAGTAGATGAAATAGGCCGAGGTTTGAATGCCGACCCTCTCCGTGACCTCATACACCTTGATACCGGGATCCTGCAGCAGCTCCTTGGCAAGCTGGATGCGGGTTTCCTGGACAAAATCGGAGATGGTCTTGCCCATTTCCTTTTTGAACAATACGCTGAGATAGCTGGCGTTCAGATTGAATTGCTCGGCAAGCTGCTTGACGGTCCAATTCTCCTGCACCCGTTCCCCGATAAAGCTGGCTACCTTCCGGATCAGGTTGTGCTGCTGGTTGCTGTGCTCCTTCTTGTCGATCAGCATATACCGGTCCACATGCTCGATCAGAAGCTCGATAATCTGCCCTGTGCTGCTGCAGTCCAGCAGCCGGCGCCACATCAGGATATTCAATTCCCCGTCGGATCCGCTGCTTGGCTTAAGGGTCCGAACGAGCTCACTGAGAAAATTCATGCCAAACGCCTGCACATAAGAGAAGGAAAACGTCTCCTGCGCCTGCAGCAGGTCGAAGATCTGATTCATATAATCGCCGACTGCCTTCACGTCGCCAGACTCCATGAGCTTTACGACGCTTGGCATAAACTCCTCGCGCAGGCGGAAGTCCTTGAATTCTGTCGAATCCCTGTTCTCGTGCCGGACAATCTGTCCGTCTTCAATAAGACGGGCCTGCGCCATCATGAACTTGACTTCCTTGTAGAACAGCGGCACCTCGTTCCACTGGCTCCCCATCCGGCTGCAGCCGACGGTTACCGTGGCGCTGTACTGCTCCAGCATCATCTTCTGGATAAACTGCAGCTGCCTCTCGACCCTCACCCGCTCCCCGGGTGTCGGGTTCAGATGCAGAACGGTTATTTCATCCGGGGCAATCTGCGCCATGTAGAGCTGCTCCAGATCGGACAAGCCAACGTCTACGGTTTTTCTGAAGCCGCTTCCAAGAAGCACTCTGTCTTTGGCTTCCTTGCCTGAAGACAGAAAATGATCAAGTCCGATAACCATGATCCATAGACCCCGGATGCTTCCCGGCAGCTCCATAAGGCTGCTCCAGGAAGAGAGCATTTCTTCGGTCTGGGGGATCTCCGCAATCAAATCGCTGACGAAGCGCTCTTTCACCAGCCGGAGACTTCCCGATACCTTTTTCTCCAGATCGCTGGTCTGCTCGACGACACTCCGCATCTTATCCAATGTGATCTTAAGCGCAGTCAGCCGGCTTGACACTTCATCAAGCTTGAGCGGCTTCAACACATATGCCTGCGCGCCGACATGAATGGCATCCTGGACAAATTCGAATTCATTATAGCCGCTGATCATCAGAACCTGAATTTGCGGATAAAGCGTCTTGGCCTTCGCTACCAGCTCAATGCCGTTCATACCGGGCATCGACACATCGGAAATAAGCACATCGAAGGACGATTCGCCCATCAGCTCCAGCGCCTCTTCCCCCGATTCCGCCGAAACGGGATCGTCATAGCCCAGCTCCTGCCATTTGATATAGCGGACAAGCCCTATAATATTAGAAGGCTCATCATCGACAATCAGCACTTTGAGCAATTTACTGTTCCCTCCTGATGGTCGGCTGCTCCGGGCAAACCGGAAATACGATGGAAACCAAGGTCCACTCGCCTGCCGCGCTTTCCATAGTGAACGTTCCGTTTTCCCCGAAATAGAGAGCAAGCCGTTCCTTGATGTTGGACGTCCCGAACCCGTTGCCCTTCCCTACATGCGTTCCCTCTTCAATCGCGCTCAGGATATCCCCGGGAATGCCCTGGCCGTTATCATAGACGGACATCCGGATATTTCCGCCTTCTCTTGAAACGGAAATGCGAATGACCGCATTCTTCCTGCGTGTAATGGCCCCGTGCAGGTAACAGTTCTCCACAATCGGCTGCAGCACCGTCTTGATCGTATAGAAGTCAAGCACAGAGCTGTCGATATCCCATTCGATCTGAATCCGGTCCGGGTACCGGAGCTGCTGAATATCCAGGTAAGCCTTGACATGCTCCAGCTCTTCGCGGATCCGGATGACGCTGATCTTGTTATTCAAGGCCAGCCGGTAAAAGGTCGTCAGCGCGTCGATGATCACAATTTGCTCGGAATCCTGCACATCGAGCGCCCGCCAGCGGATCAGGCTGAGCGAATTGTAGATGAAATGGGGATTGACCTGCGCCTGCAGCGCCTTAAAGGCCTGCTCCTTCTCCTTCAGCCCGGCCCGCGTGATGCCCTCCACAAGCTTCCCGAGCCGCTCCGACATGGAATTGAACATATTCTCCAATTCGCCTACCTCATCTTTCTCGTGGTTGCGGACGTTCACTTCAAATTCGCCCCGGGAAAGATCGCTCATCCGGCTGCCCAGCTTGCGGATGCGCCGGACGATGTTTTTGACAATGGTCATCATGAGGAAGATCGACAGCAGCAGGAAAAAGAGCGTGATACCGACAATCAGATACAGCACCGTCCTGTTCTGACTGCCCATATATTTCATATGAACCAATGCCACCACGTTCCAGTGGGAGGAGAGGGGCTTAGTAATCAGCAGCTCCTTGACCTGGGTCAAATCATAAACACCCGCCTCATCTCCATCCTCTCCGGCGTCCGGCCATTCTTTTGACAACATAAGGCTGCCGATCCTTGCCTTGTCCGACGCAGCGAGAATCCTCCGCGATTCATCCACAATGTACAGGCTCCCGTCGCCATTGAAGGGATGGTCTAGCAGTTCGCCGAAAATGGCATCATAATTAAGCAGAATATAGACCATCCCGAGCACATTCCCCGAGGCGCTGATGATTTTGCGCGTAATGACGATCTGTTTGGGATTATCGCGTGCATTGCTCCATTGAAGCGGACTCGACGATTTCATTGCGTCGTTGTACCACGAACGCTCGTCTCTGCCTGCCAGCATTCTCTCCTCCGGCCGCCACAGCAGCTGCCCGTCCTGGACCAGCGTCTCATTGGTATGATAAATGCGGAAGTCGGCGATACCGGGCAAATATCTGCTCGTAATCAGGAACGTCCGGTCTACATAATTAACCGTATCTACAATCTCGGGCATATCCGTATATTCCCGTTCGAGCCGGGCGATCAGCTCGCCGTCGGTAGCCGTCCGGACGGCAAGCAAATCATAGCTTTGCTTGGCGAAATCGACATTGCGGGCGGTTTGCCGGACTGTCTCGTCGAGCGTAACCAGATAGCTGTGATGGAAGCTGCGGATCACCAAATAGATAGCGCCGCCGCCAAGGACAAGTGTGGGCAGCAGCAGGATCAGGCCGTACAGGATTAAAATTTTGCTGCGCAGATTCATCCCGCGGGTGAACCCGATGATCATTCTTTCCAACCACAATTTCAAAGCACTGCACTCCTTTCACATGCACCAACCATATCATATGCATGGTGAAGCACGCATAAACGGGAGCCGTCCTTGTTGGACGGTTCCCGTTTCCTGATGAGCTAAAATGATGTCCGAGCTTCATCGGAAGCAGCCTTCACGACTGCTTCCCTTATTTCAACCGGACCTTTTGCGCTAGGCTTTTGCTGTTTCCTGCAGCGTCTGGTTCCATTCTTCCTTGAGCTCGCTCCAGTGCGCGCGCTTCTCGATGGCGGCCTGGAAATCCTTCCAGGCTGACTCGAATGCGGCGTCGTCCTTGGCCATGATCAACTTGGCCTTAAACTCCTTGCGCACATTTTCCAGCTCAGGCAGGTATTTCTCCCATAGGCCTCCCGCCTTCGCCTTCACCATATCCTGCGGCTCGGCGATGCGGATTCCGCCCATCTTGCCGATTTGCTCAGAGAAGTCGATTGTTTTCTGACGGCCCTTCGGCTCGGTTACGCCGTAGTTCCACCACGGATACCATTCATTGCTGTAGGAAGAGGCCATATACAGACCGGGATTGGTGCTCGCGACCTTCGCCGCGTCCCCGGAATCGTGCAGCTCCTGGTAGTTTTTATCGGTGAAAACCCATAGTCCGAGCGGCTTATCCACCCAGTTCCAGAACACGCCGGCCGGTCCTTCGGCGGCAACCTGCTGCTGCTCGGGATTTTGCGTCAGCGTATAATCGAAGAATTTCAGAATGGCTTCCAGGTTTTTCGTGTCTTTATTAATAAATACATCATCGGCCGGATACGGATTGACGATCTGATTGGCGCCGATGGCGCTCACCCCGTCGACCTGCGGGTATGGAACGGCCTCATAGTACCATGCCGGCTCCGTCGGTCCATCCAGAACCTCCCACAAATGCGCGTCCATATTGAAGAATCCGCCGGCGTTCATCGCGATGCGTCCCGTTTTGTTTTTCTCCTTGTAGCGCTCGCTCTTGTCCGTGATCGCCTCGTGATCCAGAAGATTCGCACGGTACATCTTGTTCATCCATTGGTAGGCGGCTTTATATTGGGGATTATCATAAATAAATTCGTAGCCGTCACCCTTTTTCTGAACCGGAATGACGCCCCCCGCGGTGGCCGTCGATACCCCGAACGTACTCAGAATCACGTTCTCGTCATTCGCATCCGAGAGGAAGCTCAGCGGAATGAGCGGTTTGCCCGATTCATCCGTCTGCTTCGCCGCGAGTTCCAGATATTTCTCCACGCCGCCGATCGTTTTGAGATCGTCTACGGTCAGACCGGTTTTCTCCAATACGTCGGAGCGGACGAACCAGCCAAGGGAGGCCCAGCCCGGCCACGGATCTTCGGGATTCTGGTCGAACCATGTTGGAATCGACCAAATATGGCCGTCCTTATCCTTCATCGCGTCCAGATACAGCTTGGGGATCGCCGCGAGTCCGGGATATTTGTCAGGCATATCAAAATATTGTTCAAGCGGAAGAACCGTGTTCGACCGGATCATAGCGGACGTAACCACATCGCCGCGGGCAAAAATGGCCGCATCATCAAAGCCTCCGGTGTTCAGCTTTAGATTAAGCGCTGTCATGGCATCGCCCTGCGTAGCCTCCAGCTGCACGTCGATGCCCGGCTCATTCTCCCTCCAGTATGTCTGTACCTTACTGTCATTGTTGATCGTTGCCGTCCAGCCGAGCCACAGCTTGAAGGCTTTGGACCCGCCGGCTCCCTCAGCGGCATTCGTTCCGCCGTCAGCGGCTGAGCCGCTGCCGGAGTCTGCATTGCCATTCGAACCTCCGCTGCCGTTCGAGCATGCCGCCACCAGAAACATAAGCAGCGCAAGGGTCATGGCTCCCAGCCATCTTGCTCTCTTTTTACGTATAATCATGAATTGCTTCCCCTTCCCTTTTCTCGTTTGGTATTTGATGTTTCCTTATACCCGCCGCTTTTCTCTTACCCTTTGACAGAGCCGATCAGGACTCCTTTGACAAAATACTTCTGCAAAAACGGATAGACACAAAGAATCGGAAGCGCGCTGACCATGACGGTTGCCATTTTGATGGACATCAAGGTGACATTGGAAATCATCGAGCCTCTGGCCAGCGCCTCCTGATTATTATTCGAGCCAAGAACCGCCGATATGTCCTGCGCGGACAAAAGCTGCTGCAGAAACGTCTGGACAGGGATGAGATTCTGGTCCGAGACGTAGAAGGCTCCGGCAAACCAGTCATTCCAGTGCCAGACAGCGGTGAACAATCCGAGTGCCGCAAGCATGGGCTTGGAGAGCGGTAAAATAATGATAAGCAGAATCCGGAAGGGATTCGCGCCGTCAATTTCCGCCGATTCGGTCAGCGCTTCGGGAATGCCCTGAATGAATTTCATCATGACGAACATATTCCAGGCCGAGAACGCGGATGGAATGATGTACACCCAGAACGAGTTGAGCAAGGACAAATCGTTGAGCTGGATATATAAAGGGATCAATCCGCCGCTAAACAGCATCGTGATCAGGATATAGCTGAGAATAACCTGCCGAAACGGCAGCTGCCGGTAGGACAAGCCGAACGCGACCAGAATCGTTACGAGCAGTCCAATAATCGTTCCGATAATGGTACGGGCAATCGTGATCAGATAGGCATGCTGGATGACGGAATTGCCGAGAACCACCTCGAAGTTATAAAGCGTAAATTTCCGCGGCCACAGATAGACGCCGCCTTTGGCCGCATCGCTCCCCACATTCAGAGCAATGGAAAGCATGGACATGAACGGATAGATGACCGATGCACACAATAGAAGCATCAGCGCAATGATAATAATCTGACTGACCTTGTCGCTTGCTGAACGTTTCATTGCTTACCAAAGCCCCTCCCCGTTGAATTTCCGTGACAGCTGATTCGTACAGAGCACCAGGATCAAGCTGACGATGGAGGAAAGCAGACCGACCGCCGTTGCCATACCGAAATAACCTTGCTGCAGGCCGCTGCGAAGAATGTACGTGTCCAGCACATCCGCTACCGGCTGATTGGCCGGATTCATAAGCGGATAGATCTGATCCATCCCGACGGCTATCAGACTTGGCATACTCAGGATCAGTACGATGGAGATCGTAGGCAAAATGCCGGGCAGGGTAATGCTGCGCATCTGCGCCAGCTTGCCGGCTCCCTCAACCTTGGCCGCTTCATAGAGCTGCGGATCGATCGTGGTGATGGCCGCCAGGTACAAAATCGTATTCCAGCCGACTTCCTTCCACAAGCCGCTCGCCACAATCATCGGACGAAACCATTCCGTCGATCCGAGGAAGAAGACCGGTTCGCCGCCCATATTGACAATCAGCTGGTTGACGATCCCCCCGTCCAGAGTGAGCAGGGATTGCAGCATATAGGCGACGACGATCCAGGAGAAAAAGTGGGGCAGATAGCTGACTGACTGGACGATTCGCTTAAAGCCGGTATGTCTCAACTCATTAATGAGGAGCGCAAGAATAATGGGTGCAGGGAAACCGAAAACAAATTTGAGCACGGCGATATAAAGTGTGTTGCCTACCACAACCCAGAACTGGTCATCCTGCAAAAAAGAAAAGTTTTCAAATCCGACCCATGGACTATTCCACATCGTAAGGCCGATATGAAAATCTTTGAACGCTACTTGAATGCCGACCATCGGAACATAGCTGAACAAGAACAGCAGGACAACGGCCGGTACAATCATCGTGTACTGCCAGCGGTATTTTGTCAGTCTCGCAAACATTATGTCACCCCTTTGCACTCATTATAGGGTTTGAATGTAAGCAGTTCCATATCACAACGATTGGATTTCCATCGTTTTGATTGGAGAAAAAAGCAGGCTAGGAAATCGCATAGGGCAGCTGTCCGAGGAAAAAGCGCTCCATTGGGCTTTGGGTGCTGCGGAGTTTTTTCGGGGAATGCTATCCTTTTTACTATAGGATTCTGCCCAAAGGTTTGCCTAAAACAAACCGTTTTGGTAAGTTTAAATCTACGTATACCAAGGGGAGGACGGGATATGCGCTACTATAAGCCCCATGAGATTGCCAGAGAGCTTCACATCAGTACGAGCGCTTTGCGCCATTATGAATCCTGGGGGGTTGTGCCGATCCCCGAACGAGCCGCGAATGGTTATCGGCTTTATACGGCGGTGCATCTGGCTTATTTCCGCTGTCTCCGCACCATGTTCGCCGGCTTTGGCGTTGCCGTCACCTGTGACGTGCTGCGCCATATTCAGAAATCGGATATGGACTCCGCCTTCTGGCTGGTCAACAAGGAGCAGGCAAGTCTGCATCATGAAAAAGAAGTAGCCGACCAGACGCTTGCGCTGCTGCAGGATTCCGAGCTCGCCATCCTGGCTGGCAAGAAGCTGAAAAACAGGATGAACATCGGCGAGGCTGCCGCTCTAACCGATGTGCAGGCCTCGGCTATCCGGCACTGGGAGAAGGAAGGGCTGCTGACGCCGGACCGGGATCCCGAGAACGGTTACCGGGTTTTTACGTCCACGCATATCAGACAAATTCTGCTCATCCGCACCTTGAGGCGGACCGTCTATTTTCTGGATAATATGAGGGAAATTGTTCAGGCCGTGGAGCATCATAGCATGGAGAAAGCCAAAAGAGTTACAGAGGATGCCCTGTTAAGCATCCATGAGCGCAACCGCCGGCAAATCTATGGGGTTCATCAATTGGTAGAGCTTTGCAAAGAGGCAGGGTTGGAAACGCAGGGGTAATGCTATTCTTTCATAGCTACAAGGCAAGAAGAGTCGGAACGTACGGACTTTCCTTATTTTCTGCTGATCAAGCGGGCCGTGCGATGCGGTCAAGCCTTCGCATTTATACAATTACTTATAAAATACCTACAAGCTTCTATTCTTCCATTTTACATTTAAGTTCTACCTTTTATGGTAATATATTGCTCACATTCAGTTATTGCGGGAAGAATCGGCTATCGCCCTCCCGACGCCTTTTGCATAGCAAAAACAGGCATCTTTTGCACCAGATAAGTGCGCAAAAGATGCCTGCTTGATTTCGTTCCTTTCCGTTTCCTGCCAATGTTGGGAGGACACTTTATAAACGCCCCAGCTTATCCGGGTTGCGGATCATATAAATATTGCGGATCAAATTACCCTCGACATGCATAAGCCCAACGGCTTCGATGCCTTCGCCAGAATGGACAACCAGTCCTGTTTGGCCGTTGATATCCCTTACCTCGATACGCACGCCTCCCTCGTAATGGGGAGCCTTGCGAATGAGACCGAGAAGGAATCTTGCGACAAAATCGCTTGATGCGATCGGATGGACGGCGGCGAATGCTTTTCCTCCGCCATCGGAGACCAGCACGACATCCTTGGCGAGCATGGCTACGACCGAATCCACATTATTCTGCTCGAGGGCCTCCAGAAACTGGCGGACCCACTCTTCGCCCGCAGCTTCATAATGGACCGTCTCATCCGGACCGATTCCCATCTTGCCGCGCGCACGGCTGAGCAGCTTGCGGCAGTTCGCATCGCTTTTGCCCACAATCCCGGCAATATCGGGATATTCGAAGCCGAGCGCTTCACGGAGCACGAACACCGCCCGCTCCGACGGAGACAGCTTTTCAAGCAGCACGAGCATGGCATAAGATAACAGCTCACCGCGGACAACCGATTCGAGCAATTCATCATCTGAGGTTGGAATGGGCTCAGGGAGCCATTCTCCAAAATACCGCTCCCGCCGCTTGCGGGCCGACTTGTTCAAATCGTGGGCGCGGTTCGTCACCATTTTGCACAAATAGGCTTTCGGCTCCTCAGCCAAACCCTCCGGCTTCACATCGTACACCTTCACGAATACATCCTGCACAACGTCCTCCGCATCGGAAGCCGATCCGGTCAGCTGATAAGCAAGCGCAAACAGCAGCCCTTTATACTGCGCATATAACTCCTGCACTTTACCACTTCCAATCTTGTCCTCTACAGCTGATTGCCTTATTTTATCACTCGCCGGATCCGAAGTGAATGTTCTCATGGGCCAGCCAAGCTTTGCCGATCAGAATCACCTTATATCAGTTTGCATATAAAACGATTTACAGGCTTTTTTTGTGACAGTCTTTCATTGGTAAGGACCACCGCGTCGAATCTACAGTTTGAACGTCCAATATGGTAAGATTGTGCTATCCGCAAGTTCCCCCCTGATTCGACTTTTTCAGCCCTGCCAACAAACTATAATGATAATGGGGAAAAAGATTATGGGATCCCAAATTACGATGTATATTTCGTTGATCGCAACTTCGGGCGTACTTTGCATTTTTCTAGGCTTCTATGCATTTTTCAAAAAGCAGGAAATACCCGGTGCGCGTACGTTTATCATCTATATGACGGTACAGGCCATTTATATATTCGCTTACGCCTTCCAGATGTCAAGCACCACGCTTGCAGCGATCAAAGGATGGACGATTGTGGAATATATCGGAATCTCATTCGCCCCTGTGATTGGCCTGATGCTTATTCTGCGATACATAGACAGGCCGATTTCACGCATGACCGCGGCGCTGCTGTTCGTTATTCCCGTCATTACGCTTGGGATGGTGGCAACTAATGACTTCCACCATTTATTCTATAAATCTCTGGAGCTCAGAGCAGGTTCTCCGCTTCACGCAACCGATGTGGTCATCGGAGAGTGGTATATCGTGCATGGGGCCTTCACCTTCGGATGCTTGCTCGCCGGAGTCGTGCTGCTTGCCAGGGAATGGAAAGCAACCAAGAAAGCCTACCGCAAGCAGCTGGCGACGCTCATCTGCGGACAGTTCATCCCCATGATATCCGCTTTCATCTATCTTATGGGGCTCACGCCCGAGGGCATGGACCCTGTGCCTCTCGTTGTCTGTATCACGTCCTCGATGTACATATGGGCGATCGTAACGACGAGGATGCTGACAATTGTGCCGATTGCCAAGGAAAGCATTTTTGAAAGTATGCGGGAAGGGGTAATCGTTCTGGATTCAGCGGAGCGGCTTATTGACTTCAATGGCGCCGTAAGCCGAATGCTTCCGGGGCTGAGCATCGGGATGATCGGCAGAAAGCTGGATGAAGGCTGGACGCGGCTGACAGGCTCGCCTTTTCCGGATATACAAAGCACGGACAGTGTGCAGGAAGCCAGCATCAGGACGGAGGACGGCACCACCGCTTACTACCAGATCCGCTCCTCCGTGGTCAGAAGCCGCGGCGGCGAACGGGCGGGAAGCCTGCTCATGCTGATCGATGTCACGGAACAGCGGCTGCTCCAGGATCAGCTCAAGCAGCTCGCTTACTACGATGGCTTGACCAGAATCTATAACCGTACGCACTTTATCCAGCAAAGCAAGGAAATGCTGCTGCAGGCTCATCTCCAGGATCAGCCCGCGTCATTTATATTGTTTGACATCGACCACTTCAAGCAGGTCAACGACACCTATGGCCATGAAACCGGCGACCAGGTGATCGTGCATATGGTGACGGTCTGCCGGCGGGTGATCACGCAGGATATGCTGTTCGCCCGTTACGGGGGCGAAGAATTCGTGCTGGCTCTGCCCTCCTCTACGCTTCAGGAAGCAGGCAGGCTGGCAGAGCTGGTCCGGACCAGTCTGGAGAACGAGCCCCTGGTCACGAATCACGGGACGATTACGGCGACCGCCAGCTTCGGCGCCGCGCAATCCTTCGAGCATGGCGATACGCTCGAATCGCTGCTCCGGGCCGCGGACGCGGCGTTGTACGAAGCCAAAAGAGGCGGACGCAACCGGGTAGAATTGGCGCAGCAATCCTCCCCCGTGTCACTCTGGTAGATTGGCCGTAGCCGTTCGTTCAGATGCATCTCCCCTGGCAATCCGGGTGCGACGCTCGTTCCATTGCTCATTCTATGCTGATGCGAGATCACAGCAGATCCACATATCGATCTTATCCGAAGCTTGGGTTTCCACAACCAATGCGCCATATGCGATCCGGTGCTCCGCTCTGCGGGCCATTCAAGCTGTCCACACTGATTATGGAAGCTGGATCTGCCCCGTGCTGCGGGTGGCCGCCACGATCTGCCATATTGATACGATCCGGCAATCGCGAAGCGTTCATGCCGCTTAGAATAATGATTGCGAGCAAGGCGGCAATGGACAGACTTACGATTGCCGTTCTCACAAGCCTCTGGCGATGCGATTGGATTGGCGGGAATATACCACTTGCGGCTATACGTTCATAGACTCTTGATTTCATATACCATAGAATGGCAGCACAGACCCCGAATCCGCCCCATATCAAAAACAATGTTCCAAACCGGAGCGGCGATTGCGAGAAGAGCAGCATATGCAGGCAGTTCACGACAGAGGCTATAAAAGCCGCGGCGAACGGAATCGTAATAACCGGATCGTAAAGCCGCAAACGAAGGTCTTGCTGCAGCTGCCCTTCCATGGACGGGGCGGAGTCCGCAGCAGCGGCTTTTATGAACGGCAGCGAGAATGTGAAAATGGCGGCAATGGATAACAGAAACAGCGGAAGCTGGATCATAATTTTATCCTCCACGTATGCCCAATCCGTCGACCACAGCATAATGGCCGCGCCCGCTTTGATCCCGGTCATCGCTATCGCCGTGTACAGCCATAGATGGACCTTTCGGATATTGGAGCGCAAAGCGGCCTCTGTTTGTGAACGAAGCAAGCCTTTGGCTTTTGCATAAGCCATCCACCAAAAAAACACAAGTAAAAAAGTCATCTCATATTCAATCAGCAGCCAGATTCACATAGCGGTTGTTCTCCTTCGTTTCGGTTTGATCATTAGTGTACGAGACGAATGTGTAGAACAGTTGGAGAATTCATGCTTTTTGTATGGAGAGACCGTATTAGACCTTTTCTATCGCGTTGGCACGAAAGAACGGAAGTCGTCAGGAGCGGGACTTAAGTCTTGAGATTGCCCGGCAAATCGTGATTGCCTACGGTGGGGGGATTGAAGTCAAGAACGCCGTCGGAGGCGGCGCTGAATTTGCGGTGCTGCTTCCGGAGAAGACTGCTTTGTAACAATCAGGCTTTAATTAAACCAGGGATGCGGCACTCCCAATATAACGACCAAATCGTGACGGCCGAGAGTCAATGGTCCATTCATGCACCGGCACTTCGTCTCAGCCTGCTTTCGGCAGTAGAATAACAATCTCTGTCCCAATGTTTTTCTCGCTGGTTACCCGAACTTTGCCGTGAAAGGACCGGATTATTTGAAAACTGATCATCATGCCTAATCCTGTACCGCTTTTTTTCAGGGAATAAAAGGGTGAACCAAGCCTGTCAATCTCCTCTTTTGTCATACCGATCCCTTGGTCTTTAATGCTGATTTGTATCTGTCCATCGCCCGTTGGGGCACAGCTTGCCCAGACCGTTCCCCCATTTGGCATGGACTCAATGGCATTTTTCAAGATATTAACCAAACATTGATTCAATTTTTGGGGAACCGCATTTGTCCAGCAAT
The DNA here is from genome assembly GCF_056269285.1 of Paenibacillus sp. JT31N11. Classification (NCBI taxonomy): domain Bacteria; kingdom Bacillati; phylum Bacillota; class Bacilli; order Caryophanales; family Paenibacillaceae; genus Paenibacillus; species Paenibacillus sp. JT31N11. Next base: position 434,069 of record NZ_JBWDNQ010000006.1, on the reverse strand, counting down.
CATCATTGATATCCGTAGTGACCGTAACATTTTGAGATGTCGTGTAGCTGTCGAGTATATTCAGGATACGCTGCAGCAGATTTCCCACATTTACTCTTTCCGTGCAGTTTGTTGAGGGTTTTCCGAATAACAGCAGGTCATTGATAATTTCGTTCGCACGGTCCAATTCTTCAATGGATAACCGGATATATTTCTTCTTTTGATCCGTTAGATCAGGCTCGTTCAGAAGCTGAAGAAAACCGCGGGTAACCTGCATGGGGTTCCTTATTTCATGTGCGAAAACACTGGTTAAATCACTGATGACCTGCAGCTTCCCCGCATTTTGCACCTCTAATCGGAGCTGATGAATCTCTTTCATATTTTCGTTTAAGGTGGTGAAGAACCAGATCACGAGCAATATAAAAGCAAGGTGAACAGCTTGTACGCCAAGGCTTTCCCACGAAACATTTCTAAGCGTGCAAAACCAGGTAATGCCACCAAGCGTATAGAAAAGAGAAAGAAAGATGGCAATTTTGACCTTCTTGGCTTTTTTTGCTTTTTCAAAGGGCTTTTGGAAATATAATATAACAGGCATAGCGGTAAGTAAGGCAAGAACTGTCGTATAAAACCCGGTGTCAAATCCAATATAAAGCCGATATAGGATGACAAGAACTGCCAGGATTACACCTGTTCCAAATCCACCGTATAACGTCCCCATCAGCAGAGGAATGATCCTTATGTCCAATCGGTAATTTGAAGCAATCGCGGGAAAGGACATGCAAAATATAAGCGAGAGTCCCCATAAAGCTGACAATACCAACCTCTGAGTTTTATCATTCTTTAGCCTGTCGTTGACAAATGTATGGTAAATAAACATAGGCAGTGCTATAAGCGTCAGCTGCAGCACAAAATCCTTTATTATCGTCATGTTCTTTACCTGCCATATTCTCGAGTAATAAAACTCAGTTCTTCTATCTACGTTTAGATTTTCAACATAAAGAGGCATATCTCCTGCATTTGCAGGGGTGAAACTATAAATTCTATAAGGTCAAAAAAACTGCCCCTCAGGTCGATCAAGACCTGACGGCGGGCAGCCTCTGCTCCTCATCTTCAATTTAACGCGGCATACTGCCGTCCCACGGCAGCAGCCGAATAATGCGGTAAGTGCCGGAAGCAGCTCATAGAACTCCGATTATCGATGTCTGCCTTAAGCCCCTCATACTCGGACAGAAATGAAACCCATGACAGATAATGGCGCACATCCTCTGGCAAGGGCAAGCCCGTTCAGTCATACCGCTTCTCATACTTGCTGAATTCTCCCATGGAATTGGAGGCCAGCCCTATATATTCATAGCCGCAGGTCCGGTAGAACCGGTTCAGCACTGCATTATTCGCGATGCAGTCCAGCCGGATCCGGTCCTTGCCCGCAAAATGAATGCCGGAGCCGGCCCAGCGTACGATAGCTTCACCCAGATTAGTACCCGCGGCTTCCCGGTTGATATTAAGGCGGTGCAGATAGACGGAGGATTCATGACCCTCCTTCCCCCACAGCTCCCTGTCCCAGGCGCTCTCCTTCAGCATGAGCATGACCATGCCCGCCAATACTTCTCCCTGCATGAAAATATAAACCTCGCCGCGCTTGATGGCCTCCGGTGTCCGGTGGGAATCCTCGCCCTGCAGCAAGCCGCTCCACTGCGTGGAATTTTTGCTCCGCAGCCATTCGGCCGTGCGGACGAGCAGCTGCAATACAGCCTCCGTATCCTCCGGTTTGGCCTGAAAAACATTGATGTCCCCTTGAATGACTCCGATTGAATCCGTACGCGCAAATGATGGCACCGTCATATTCCTCCTCTTAAAGCAAGCCTTATTATTGCTTCAGTTTATCAAAATAAACAGGTTTGCGTAATGCTCTGTCCTTACCATTTATCCCCTCTGCCCATCATCCTGTAGAACCGGAGTTCCTCCAGCAAAAAAAAGAGCGAATTGCAGCACTGATTTCGTCAAACATAACCGGCAAAGACAAATAAGAGCCGGACATCAGGCTGCCGCAGCAGCCCAAGTCCAGCTCGAATGGTTACTCCAATTCTACTCTATCAGCTGACCCTCTATCTTCCGGACCGTCTCCAGGAGCGTTCGGTCATCCCCTACATTTCCAGGGAAAACGATGTAAGGAACTCCGGAAAATTTCGCTTCTTCACCGGTCAGCCAGACAGGCACGCCTGCAGACACTTGTCCGAGCACTCTCGCTTTGCGGATGTTCAATCCTTTCGTCGCGACATCGCTTGCTGTAATCCCGCCTTTTGCGATGATGAATTTGGGGATGACCTGCAGGGAGCGCACGAGCTCCACGAGGGCCGCGGATACCGCCTGGCTGATTTTCATATTCTCCGCCTTGTTGTTCGATGCTACGAGTTTGCGGCTGCTGTATACCGCGACATTTTGCCCCTGAGCCAGCCGCTGGTTCACCTCTGAAATCAGCCGGTTCAATTCGCCCGCCCGTTCAGGAGGCTGCAAAATCCGCCCAACTTCCATTTCCAACGGGAATATATCGGTGCCGCTCAGCAATTGCACCAGCTGGCGCGTGGTCTTCTGCACATAGGACCCGACAACAACCAACCCGCCGTGGGATTCCTGTCCCTTCGCTGTCAGCCGCTCTCTTGGCAGATAGTCCAGATGCCCGATGCCCCCATACGATTTAACGAAAGAGGCTCCGGTCCGGAAGATGAACCTTTTCCCCTGCTTCTCTGCCTGCAAGAGCGCAAGGGAAAGAACATCGAGATCCTCATAGGACATGCAGTTGATGATCACCGGCACATTTCCTTCAACCCGGAGAAGAAGCTCTTCTACTGCGGCGGGCCCCCGGCGAAGCTGTTCCAAGGTGATGACCGTACAATCCTCCGGCTGAAACCGTCCCTCAGTTTTTTCCGCGACCCATTCCGTCAAATCCCCATGTTCATAGCCAAAGACCTTGTCTTGGGCAAACTCGGTTTGATGAACCGGAATCAGCGTGTCGCCTTCCAGAAGGTAATGGGTATTCCGGTAGGTTACGCGCCCGCCCTCGAAAAAGGCCGGAACCAGCAGATGTCCATCATAAGCTTTGCCCGTTAAGCCGTGTATCTCCGAAGATAAAACATCGATCTCCAAAGGGTAATATCCGCGCAGGGTGGAGTCGCTCCGGCTGACGAAAACAAAACCCTTTCCCGTTTCATCCGCCACCTCCTGCACATGCCGGGCAATTTCGCGGTTTATTCGCTCCGCTTCGCTCGCTTCTACGCCGCGTGTATTGGTCAGGATATAAAAGACCGTCTCCGGATTATCAAACGCCTCGCGCAGCAGCTCCTTGTCCCACTCCGTCAGGACGTCAATATCATGAACCGTTTGAACGCCTGTCGGATCGTCATCCAATACAATGATCTTCCGATTGCCGGATTGATTGGCCTGCCTGATTTGCTCCCGAAGATTATCCCCCTGCCATACCGGCGGCAGCTGCGAGTGGATCGTGGAATAGGACAGCTCCTTGCCCCCCTCCCTCATTGCCGCTCCTCCGCGCCGCTTACGGTGACGTTCGCCAATCTCTCATAATACTGCACGATGCCCCCATGATCATGATGGGCTTTGCCATCGACCTTTAAGGCATGGAAGATCTCCAAAAGCTGACCTGTCAGGGGCAGCGGAACACCGATTTCATGGGCGGTCTCCATCACATTGGCGATATCCTTCAAATTAATATCAATTCTTCCGCCTGCGACGAAGTTCCTCTCCAGAATCAGCGGCAGCTTCGCATCCAGGACAGCGCTTCCAGCAAGTCCCCCTCTAATGGCCTGATACATCTTATTGATATCGATTCCGGCTTTTGCAGCCAGCACGAGGGCTTCGGACATGGCGGCAATATTCAAATTCACCATGACTTGATTCGCCAGCTTCGCCGTTGCGCCCGCACCGTTCCCGCCTACCAAGATCACATCTTGTCCCATCACGTTCAAGACATCTTTTACATTCTCGAAAATATCCTCCCGGCCGCCCACCATAATGGCCAAGGTTCCATCTATCGCTTTCGGTTCCCCGCCGCTCACCGGCGCGTCCAGCATATGCAGGCCGCTCCCGGCCGCCTCGCCTGCAATCTCCCGGGAAGCTACGGGCGTAATCGAGCTCATGTCAATGATAACCGCTCCTGCCTTCGCTCCCTTGATAACCCCGTTATCTCCCAGCACCACTTCTCTGACATGCCCCGAGTTTGGAACCATGGTAATGATAATATCGCTGTTTTCGCCAACCTCTTGGGGAGAATTCGCCGCCGCGGCGCCGGCAAGAACTAATTGATCTATCGCTTCCTGATTAATATCATATACAGTCAACTGATAGCCTGCCTTGATCAAGTTCAGGGACATCGGCCTGCCCATAATGCCTAATCCGATAAAACCAATCCGCTTGTTCATTATGCTTCCTCCCTTAGACGATCACTTTTGCACCTTCGTACGATTCATCGCAGCCCGGATCTGTTCAAGAAACCCGCGGACTTGATCATAAGGAGGCCCGGAGAGCGCTTTGGGATGACTTGCATCCGAGTTCGCCCATATCGTCTCCAATGGAATATGGCCTCTATACCCGCTGAACCGGATTCGGGTAAAAAGCTCGTCCAAGTCCGTTACGGTCTCCGTATGAAGTCCGCCGGGCAATTTCTTGACCTGGAAGTTATACGTGTAGGGGAGAACGGCTTCAATGTCATCATACCAGGCATAGCCTTCACCGGTGGGTGCTCCGAACGTTTTGTAGCAGCCCGTATCGTTAACCACACCCAGATTGGGGTGATTGGCCCACTGCAGAATCCGGATGACCTGATCGGCAGTCGAGGTGATATCTCCATGATTTTGCATACCGATCCTGATTCCCCGCTGCGCGCCATACTCGGCACACTCTATCAGAGCAGGGACAATTCTTTCCTTTGCAACCGCTTCCCAATTCGTGCCTAGAATATCTGCAGGGATTTCTCCGTTGAACACCCGCATGACAGGCGCCCCCATCACGACCGCGACATCCATCCAATATTTGATGCGCTCAATGTCCATTGCCCGTCTCTCGGCGCTGGGATCGGCAAAATCGTTCTTGATTCCCGTACCGCTTATTTCAAGGCCCAGCTCATCGCATAGCCTTCTAATAGTTCGGGCATATTCATAGATTTCCTCATCCGGTTTGGATGGCAGCGTGAAATTCTCATAGCCGGGGATGAAGTAGCAGGTGATATCCACCGAGTCGAAGCCCGCCTCTTTGGCATACCGAATCAGCGACATTGTGTCTACTGGAGGCGCGCCGTCCGGCTTGCCCTGCAGCCACGAAAACAAATTATGGCTGAAGCTGTATAAGTTAAGGCCCAGCTTGTAATCTCCTGTGTAATACGGCCCTTTATGGCTCTCAGTCAAATAGCGGCTGGTTGGAATTTGTTCGTATACCTTGGCTAGCGATTGTTCATTGATTTGGACATTACTCATTGACTTAGCTCCTCTCAGGCAGGCACCTTTAGAAAAATGCAGGGCACCCGAGGGTACCCTGATTCAGGAAACTAAATTTCACTAGCTCACGCGCAATTCAGACTTCTGTTCCGGCACGGTATGCTTCAAAACGGAGGCGAGTAGATAAAATCTTTGCTTATATCATCGAGCGCTTGCAGAACGTCCGCAGAGAGATCGAGGTTCACCGCGTTCAAATTCTCGTCGATTTGCGATTCACGGGTCGCGCCGGCAATGACGGTGCTTACCGCAGGCTGGTGCATCAGCCAGGCAAGCGAGAGCGCTGTTGCAGATGTTCCGATCTCCACCGCGATCTTGGCCACCTGCTCGCCCAGCTGCACCCGTGCGGAGCTTACCCGCCCTGCAAAGTTGGGATTCTTGTCCAGCTGCGAGCCGTCCGGAACGGAGCCTCCCGAATATTTGCCGGTCAGAATTCCACCTGCCAGCGGAAAATAAGGAATGACCCCGATTCCCTGATCCACGCAGAACGGAATAAGCTCCCGCTCCACGCCGCGGTCTGCCAGCGAATAGCCGGGTTGAACCGATATATACTTGATCAGATGCTGACTTTCGCTGATCGCCAGGGATTTCATCATTTGCCACGCGGCATAATTCGAAGCCCCGACGTATCTTACTTTTCCGGATGTAACGAGATCATCCAGAGCGCGGAGCGTCTCGTCAAGCGGGGTCTTCGGATCAAAAACATGGATCTGGTACAGGTCCAGGTAGTCTGTCCGCAAGCGGCGCAGACTTTCTTCGAGTTCTTTGAAAATATGCTGACGCGAGGACCCCCTGGTGTTCGGACCTTCTCCGCGCTTGATGCCCACTTTGGTCGTAAGGATCACCTCATGGCGCCGTCCTTCGAACGCTTCGCCAATAATCTCTTCCGATTTGGTGCCTGTATAGATGTTGGCGGTATCAATAAACGAGATCCCGTTGTCAACAGCGTGATGCAGCACCCGAATCGATGTTTCCTTGTCTGCCCGTCCACCGAATGCATTCGTTCCCAATCCCAGCACCGAGACTTCCAATCCGCTTGTTCCCAAATTCCGATATCGCATACCATATTCCTCCAATCTATTCATTTTCCCGATTAGTATAGCATGGAAAGCTCTATTACGCTGTTGAATAGAGTCAAAAGATAGCTCCTTAAAGCCCGGTGAAAAAATCAGGCTGCGCATGCGAAAACGTCTTTTCGATATTTCGCAAGTGCTGCATGCAAGCTAGTGCTTGTCAAGCGGGAATAACGCGAAGCCATCCGGCTATCTATTCGTAAGAATGCCATTTTTCCCCTCTCTTGATAATTAGACTAAGGTCCTTTTCTTTGTTAGAAATTGTCGTAAAATAAACGTTTTAGTCACACGACATAAAAAGCCGCTCTGTATGAGCGGCCCCTATTATACGTATGCATTATTTTTTGATAGGCACCTCATTGATCCAAAATACATAGTTTTTTTCCTTACTGAAGTCCTGCTCTGCTGGTTCAATCCAAAAGTAAGCTGTTTTGCCAGGCCTTATTGTTATCGGACTAGTGGGACCATCATTTGGGCCAACTGATTTTTTATAAACATATTGACCTTCCCTGTCGGGTTCAACCAATAAATTCTCCAATCGTCCATCAGGCAATTGATAATAATCAACTGAAGCAATGTCCATATCATATTGTAGGCCAGACGGAGAAAACAGCCATGGTTCGATTGCAATATCATGATCTGTATTGTTCGTCCATATAAATGAATCGACATCCCAATAAAAACCAAGATAACCCATAAAGAATTCATTCGACTTAATATGATACCCATAACCAATAAAGTAATGAACATCTGTCGTTTCTAGAGTTGAAGCAGGAGCTGCAGATACTGACTGTGAAGCAAAAAGTATTGATACAACTATAGCCATTGCAATAATAGATTTCCGAATCCGCATAAATGAATCCCTCCATTTTTTTCGAGATAGCGATTCGTATCCATCATGCCACGGTTCCCTCATTTTGCCAATACTTTATTGCCCGAGCCCTGATCATGCAACAGGCGTTTTTAGTGAAGGCGGCATATTCCGGAGTGCCTGCTTTCTTAATCGCCGCCAGCGCCGCGGATGCTTTCCAGTTTAAGATTCCTACCCGCTAATTCCGATACTCAAATCACATCATCGTAGGCTTGCTCAAGAATATGCAGGTAATCCCCGGCGCCAATCGGGCGGATATTGCTTGGCGTTGAATTATTCTGCACAGCCAGCTCGACGATCCGGGGAAAATCCTCTCTCCGCACGCCCGGCAGGTCCTTCAGCTTCGGAATTTCGAGCCCTGCCGTAAACTCCCGAATTCCGGTGATCATTTTATCAATGGCGGCCTCGTCATTATCCAGCTCTGCGGCAAATTTCATGATACGCGCGAGCGTGGCGTGGATCGGCTTCTCTTCCTGCGTGTTAAACTTCAGCACATAAGGCAAAAACACCGCGTTCGCCACCCCATGGGGGGTATCGTACAATCCGCCAAGGGCCTCGGCCAGGCAGTGAACAGCCGCAACATCGCTGGAGCCAAAGCATAATCCCGCGAGCAGACTGCCCTCCAGCATGCTATAACGGGCCTGTTCATGTTCGGGATCGCTGAAGGCGGCCGGCAGAGCAGCAACAATCGTCTGCATCGCCCTCGCGCCAAGCGCCTGCGAGATCGGATTGGTCACTTTGCATGTATAGCCTTCAATCGCATGAACCAAGGCATCAACACCCGTTGCTGCAGTGACGGACTTCGGCACGGTGAAGGTCAATTGCGGATCAAGAACCGCAAGCAGCGGCCGCAGCGAGGCATGCTTAAGCGTAAGCTTGCGATGCGTGGAAGACTCGGTAATAACCGAGGAACGCGTCACTTCCGATCCGGTGCCTGCCGTGGTCGGAATACAGATGATCGGAGCGATATTGGTGTACGCCCGCCTTCCCTCACAATAGTCAACCGGGGTGCCTCCATTCGGACCCAGCAGGGCAATCGCTTTGGCCGTATCCATTGCGCTTCCGCCGCCAATGGCAACGACAGCATCCATGCCCTGCTCAGCGAAGAGTCTGGCCCCGGCAAGACATTCTGTATCCCTTGGATTTTGCGAGAGGGAATCGAACCGAACAACCCGGTATCCTGAGGCTTCCAGCGCATTTTGAATCGGTGCGGATAATCCCGCCTTCACGACGCCCGGATCACTGACCAGCAGAATGGATGAACCGATCTGCAAGGATTGCAGCAGCTCGGGCAGCTGGCCGGATTTGCCCATCCCCATCTCGATTCTCGTATTACAATAGTAGCTATAATCCGTCATCAATGCTTCCCCTATCCTTCTAAAGATTTGATCAACGAGCCTCTCGCTTTCTCCCGGTACAGCACAATTCCGATCATGAGCAAGGATAGTGCTACCAGAGCGCTCGGTATGAAGAAAATATCCGGCGTTATGCCCTCAATGAACAGCGGCAGGAAATATCCAATGAGAGACGCCGTCTGTGAGATGAACACGTACAAGCTGGCTCCGAAGCCTGTCCGGCTTAAGAACATCCGCTGTACATAACCCATGGCCACCCCGTACAGAATGGATACGAAGAACGAATAGAGCGGCTGTACGGCAAAGAAAACAGGAAGCGCGGAGCTGCCCGTATAAATCAAATAAGTGGCGAGCGCGAAGCAGCCGCCGACAAAGATAATCTTCTTACTGCCGTACCGTGCCGCCCAATATCCGCCCAGTGTCATGAACAACAGCTCGAATACCGCTTGTGCGCTCCATATGTAGGACATGATCTCCGGCTTGCCGAACAGCTTGAGTACGACAAGCTGCAAATATAATCCGCGGATGGCATCGGCGCAGGAGAGCATCAATAGGGCAATCAGCATAATCAGGGAGAACGGTTCTCCCTTGACCACATGCTTTACTCCCGGTTCTCCCGTCGTTTCCTTAAACAACAGCAGCAGAGCCACCAGACACACATAGCCTGCCAAATTGCCCCACAGCACGCCTTTAAACGTGGCAATGAGGAAGATGTTCGCTCCGAGAAGCAGCCCCGCAAAAAAGCCAACGCTGTAGGAGGCCCGAAGCCACAGCTGGGCCATCTCCACAATGTCGCCGGCAGTGCGGGAGAAATGATTGCGGGCCATGCCAAACAGCTGCCCCATGATCAATCCCGATGGTGCGACCGTAATCGTCATGCCGATGAGCGCACTCCGGAAGTCCGTGGCGTTCATATAGATGAACAACCCGATCATGCACAGAAAAGCCGCCAATACCGGGAGCCGCTTCTTGTTCTTCAGACGGTCGCTGATCCAGCCGACTGTAATGGTGATAGCCATGTTGCAGAACAGGGATACCGCGAAGACGGCAACGATCTGTACTTTGGAAAGGCCAATGCTCTCGTCGAGATATACGGCGTTCATGGGAGCCAAAATGCCGGTTCCTATACCGTAGAGAAACAACATGGTGAGCAGCGTCCCCGCTCCGGGGATCACAACAAACTTGCGGACGTCACGAATGATTTGCATGGATACCTCTCGTTATTCCTGTCATATCTATTACAATACCATAGATTTATACAGCTGCATCTGTTGATTTATAGAGCTGACGATAGAATTTGGGAGCAGCCCCATCATGATGCCGTTCTGGAATGGATAGAGGCTTGACTTGACGACAAACGGGCCGTTGACCCGGGGTTCGGGTCAACGGCCATTCTCTTTATCGGATATTTATAATGTCAATGATTGCAAGGACGATCAACGGGTTGCCTGGAAGGAATCCAGCGTTGTCCAGCCGTCCTTTCTTGCGCCTTCGATAGCCAAGCTAACGCCCGGAAGTCCGGTGTCCGGATCGAGAATTCCGATGGCCAATGTGTATTTTCCCGGATGTAGATTGCGCGGCAGTGTATAGCTGACATTGACATCGCGACGACCCGGGAGCCATTCGTTCAAGTCCTCCGACCCCACTCGCTGAATGCTGCCCGATACCAGCTTTCCTTTGGAATCGACAAGCGCGAGCGCAAGCGGCCATTCAAAGTAAAACGGAGCCACTCCCTTGTTGTTCCATTTCATGCGGATTCCCAGGGATCTACCGGCTTTGGCTTTCTTGTCATGAGCGACCGATTCAAGCACAAACCTGTACCCCATGGTGTTATGCATCAAATCGATATTGGCTTGTTGGCCTTCCGTTATATCATCGCCCAGCTGATACCTGGCCGGTGAAGAAGGTCCCAACCAGGAGGTATGGCTTGCCCTTGTTTCCCGCAATGTCTCCATGATTGTATCATCGCCCAGGGACAATAACGGATTTCCGTTATAAAATTCACCGCCGGAATAACCGTGTTTCCAGAAATCCGGCATCTTCGAGGCGGCTTGCACAGCTGCCGGATCTTCGCCTTCCTCCACATACGGAGCGATCTCATTCCAGCCGTCGACGGTCCAATTCACCCAGGTGTCAGTTGCGCCCTTGCTGCCGAACACATCGTTGAACAATCCAAGCTGATTGGAGGCGGCGATTGGGTATGGCTTTCGCATGCCGATTTTCTTATGAGGGAACGCGTCGATGTATTGCTGCACATATTGATCCGATACCTTCACGCTCGGAAATTTACCGGATACTTCTTCCGGCCAGTTGTGAAATTCCCCCCAATGGCCGAGACTGCCAATAACAATAAATGCGATAGTCGGGTCATTATCGTAGCGTTTGCCCCATTCCTGGAGAACCCGTCCATGCTCTTGAATGAGCAGCGGACTGCTGTAGTTTGGCGCAAACCCTTTACCGACCACAGAAGACGGAGTATCGTACCATTTGCCGGCGCCGCTCTCGCCTTCCGCTTGAACCAATTCGTCATACAGCCATTGCGGAATATCCATCTCCGGATCGTTGCCGGGATCGTCCAGCACGAGTCTTAGTATCAACCGGTCGCCCTCAGCGCGCCACTTGGCGAACTGGAACTTTTGCTCCACCCCGGCCCAATCGAAGGTGCCTTTCACCGGTTCCAAATCCCGCCAGTTAATGTTCGCGTATACGAGCTTGTGGGGCTGTGGCAGGGGCTCAGTAGTATCGCCCCATCCGGCCCAGCCCATGAAGGGATTATCCAGGACATCGAACCGCTCCTGCGGCACAAAGTCATCGTTATGCTTCTTGACCGGTATTTCCTCTTTAAGGGCGAGAGAGTGGCCTCCCGCTGCGGGAAGATGATAGACTTCCTTGCCGGTATAGCCAATTTTCAATGGTTTGGCACTTTTTCTGCCGATTTGATCCTGATAGAAGTAAATGAGAGCATAGCTGTCGTTTATTTCCGCACGCACGGGACCGGCGTCGTTCCACTGCCCGTTCTTCTTGTTGTACAGGTACAGCTTGTTATACATGATTTTGGCGTCTGCCCCCAGGTCATCCCAGCCCGTTCCGCGGAAGCCTGTTGCAGCGTTATTGTCGGTATCCAGATAAAACATGTTCCGGGTATCCACGGCATCGTTGTCAATGAGCAGGTAAACCTTGGAATCATCCTGAGCCACTTTCGCTTCCAGGGATTCACCCGTTCCGGTGACTGAATTATCAATGGATGCCCAATCGCTTGCTTCGCCGTCGATCACGATCGGCGCGCCGCTGCCGCCAGAAGCCAGAGCATACTCGCCATCGGAAGATTTGGCCGGCGCATAGTTCTCACCGACGCCTATCGCCACACGCATCGATTTGCCGGCATTGGGGTATGCGGACAGGTCGGCGTGAGCTTCCAGGCTACGGAATCCTGAAGCGTCAGCCGTATCGGACACTTTCCAGTCCACCGGACCGATCTCTTCCCATGTCCAGCCCGGGCCGGCACTGCGAAGCAGCTTGCCGTTCTGAATCAGATAGTCGGCCCCGGTGCGTTTGAACTCCCAGCCGAGGTATCCGGTATCCGGATCATTATCGCTATTGATGAATACGTTCGTTTCCACATCGAAGGATGCGGCCTGGGCCAATACATACAATTGCTGGTCCTTCACAAACGCCTTCATCGCGGAAACGGATGTTTCCCCCTGGGCTGTCACAGGCAGTAAACTCCACTCATCGGAGCTGCCGTCCACCGTTATTTTGGGAATCGGAGGGGCCACAAGCGGGGCCAGAAGAGTTCTGTCCGGCACCGTAATGTCATTGGAGGTAAATCCAATCGAGAATGCCTTGGGCCCTGTCAAGCCGATATTCGTAAACGGAATGCGGTACTCCACCGTCTTGATCCCGTTCTCATCCTTCTGCTTGTACTCCAGGACCGCGTCGTTGACCGGCGCCCAGTTCCAGCCTGCTCCTGTGCTTTGGAACAGCGCACCGTTCTCAATCAGCCAATTGCCGCCGAATTCCGGCCATCCCACATCGGTGTATCCGGTGTCGGCACTGCGGTCGGTATCCAGATAAATGTCGTTGAATTCCGCCATATTACCTGTCACCAGCAGCACCAGACTATTGGCATCCTCTGCCGCGTACAGCGAAGTCAGGCCGTCAGCGGACATGGCGGCCGGCTCTACACCCGACCAATCCGATGCATCCGCATCGACCGTCACGTTCACATCCGGTCCGAACACATTGCCGGACGGCGGCGGGACAGTCAGCATCAGTTTCCCTGGAGCCGGCAAGTATTGATCGCCTGCCAAGGCGAAGCCTACCCTTATATTAGCTGGTACTCCATCGCCCAGAACGCTCAATTCAGCCTCTGTTTCCAAGACATCGCCTTTTACAGTTTGCTGGACCGTTCCGACCTCATTCCAGCTCCCGTCAACGGCACGCCATATCTTTCCTTCCGAAATTTTCGCATCGATCCCGGAGCTGTTGTTCCATATCGAAACGGCCGATCCGGTCTTGTCGTTGCCATCCGTATCGATATACCAGACGCCCTGGCCCTCCAATCCGGGCCCTTGCACCAGCAATTGCAGCTTTCCATCCTGTTGTACCGCCTTAATCTCTTGCAAGGATTGCGTTAAACTCGTGGAAGCATGAGGCACGCCTGCCCATTGTTCCGGTCTTCCCTCAAAACCTGCGCCAGTGCCGGCCGAAGCATCGGGGGCTTGCGCCCAAACTCCTGTAATAGCCACAGAAGACACGAGAACAGCCGCTAATGTTGAGCCTAGCCACCGCCGTACGTGGATCGTTGTGAACATTGTCATAGCCTCCCTTAACCTCCCATTCGATGTAAGCGTACTCAATTCTGCGAATCGACAAACGTTGGCTTGCTCTAGCTGTCTTCTACTTATGTAAGTGTCCTCGCCTGTTGGTGTTATTTGTTATTGGGTGGGTAGTGAATATCTATTAGAGCGTATCTCCTCCTTCCGGATTTGCGCGCTGCTTGGCGGGAATGGCTTATGGAAATCCATGCCTCCGACGCTGGCAATAACCAAATCCATACGCTTGGCCTTGCTGCTGCTTCAACTCGTTTGTGCAAATTGTTAATATTTGCAGCAAATTCTGTTCTCAATTTACGCAATTTTCCGCAAATTGTCAACGATTAATTTGCGCAAAATTTCCGACTTAATTGAATATTTGCCGCAAATATTGATCGCCGCGCATACCCATGACTGTGCAGACAAATAAAAGCTGGACAAAAGGCTGTGTGATAGCCCTAAAGTCCAGCTCAAACGTACGACCTATTTAAGTTCTGCTGAAATAATCTCAGTCTATTCGTTATTCTTCTTTATTCGCTCAATATGTTCAACTCTAACCCTTGGTTCAGTTATATTGATTCTTTCCATTTTGTCGAAAATCAATCTAATATCCTCTGGTAAGAGTAATGGTGCTGGATGCTCTGTTTGTAATCTAGCAAGTTTTCTTTGAATAAACTCTGATAATTCCACATCATAAAGAACTAACTCGTCAGAATGAATTTTTCGGAGATCTGGATCGAGACTGAATCGGCATCTCATGGTAAACGAAATCATTGAGATGTATTTAACTTGCTTATACTCATTCAAATGAGATTCAATTGCCTTTATATGTCCGTAGTTCTGCATTAGAGGATTATACATTTTGAACCGGTTACTTACGCTCCAGTTCTTGTCATTGCGTCCACCCTTTATTTCGCCATTATAGTTCTTCGTTTCAATAACAAAGAGCCCGTAAGGTGTAATGACAAGATGGTCAATTTGCGAATAGCCGGATCTTGATTTTGAATTAGGAATTAGGAGGTCACTTAGATATTTACAATTCTTTGGCAGCTGGTCCAATTGAATGTTTATCTTATGCTCGCCTAGTTCACCAATCCGAGTAGGTTCTATCCTATTACGTTGATTAATCTTTTGAATCTTATCATTCTTTGGATTAGGTTTTTTCTTTGGACTGGCTTTTTTTAATTGAGCAAGCAATTTGTATATCATCTACGATTCTCCCGACTTCATTCCTCTATTTGATCTCCTACAAAAGTCATAAATACATATGAACTTTCTTACTTTAAGATTTAATACGCCTGAATTCCGAACTTTAAAAGCTTCTTAGGCAAGATATCGTCTAAATTCTGAATGTCCGCGTCATCAAGCTCTATTAACTTAAATCCATATTTATTATAAATCTCAAGCTTTACTTTTTTCCGTTCAACGTACTTCTCGTCATTTTCTAATCCCCAGTATTCGATGTAGACCTTACCGACTGGCAGATAAAAATCACAGTAAACTTCTTCTTCAATCGGTAATCTTCTTTCGTAAGCATGTACAATTTCGGACATATACAGCCAGTTATCTATAAGCATTTCAGCCCGGGAACGAACATAGTGACCGTCTGCTGTCCGATGTTTCGCCTCAAACTTATCACGAAAACCAACTGCCGCTGAGGTTGGTTTCGCCTCTTTTTCGTCATTATTACTAACACCCTTAATACTTTGAATGGTCTCCAGAAGACGCTTGTTGGTCAAAATACTTTCATTCCAACAAACATAAGGGATTCCGGTTTGGACATATTCGAACTGCTTACCGCCAAGACTTTCACCAAGCTTGGTTAATGTCCATCCCTTGATGGACTTTTGGACCATTCCCAGCTCGGATAATATGGGATTCATTCTTAACTTCGAAATATTAAAATGCTTACCTAACGTAGTCGTATTGACCAGCTTGTCCTCTTCATCATCGGGAGTCAATAGCAGACCCTTGTTGTCTTCATCCCAAGCGATATAAGATCCATATTGAGGATGAGATTTCATAACGCCTCCGACTTCTTTCCCTAAAGCCGTTAGTGTCCAATTATCATTTTCACGATTAATGAATCCTTTTTCTTGTAGTTTTTGAAATAAGTCCTTTGCTGAAATCTTCATTTCTTTGGATAGTGCGGAAGTGGAAATATATTTAGTCGTCGACATCGGCAGTTCCTTTCACTGAATGACTTTTACTAGTAAATATCGGCTTTATTAGAATCTGAATGAATATTCTTCCTTAAATAAAAATTCATATCAATGTGTAATTCACACTTATTCCGAGCTGGTCAACAATGAGATTTCGAATTGTACTCTTCCCACTCCCATTGCTCCCAGCAAAAATGTTCATGATCGGTGACAATTCATTCATGTGGGGCATCCTGCTCAGTAACTGGAATAACATGACCGTCATAGTATTCCTTTACAATCTGGCCTTCTACGGTTTTATAAACAATATATGTTTCATTAGCCTTGGCATCCAACTTTGCTCGATCGCCAGTGAGTTTGATAAGCTTTTGGAGATCTTTGATTTGATTCATGCGTTTTCACCATCCTATAACCTATATATCTGCAAACAATATAACACAATTAAACTTTGGGCTAAGTGAGCTCGGTTGCAAAAAAACAAAAAGCTGATTCCGGTTAAATTCGGACACAGCTTATAGAGCGAATCATGGATTTATCTTCAAATAATACTTGCCGCAAATAATGATCGCCGCGCATAGCCATGACTGTGAAGACAAATAAAAGCTGGACAAAAGGCTATGTGATAGCCCCAAGTCCAGCTCTTATCGTTCATCCCATTCTACTCTGACAGCATCTCCACAAATTTAATATCCGCGGGGGCAAAAGTAAACTCCTGCAGCTGACCAGGGGTTACCCAGTAATACTCATCATGATCCACAAGCCGAATCTCCCCGCTCACGAGCCTCGCCCGATAAGCGATCAACCGGATATGCGTCTGACCATACCAATGATCATTCTCATCAACATACAAATACGGCTCAATCTCAATATTCATCTCTTCCCGAAGCTCCCGCCTTAGGCACTCCTCGGCGCTCTCATCAATCTCCAGCTTCCCGCCCGGAAACTCCCACATGCCCTCCTGGGATTTCCCCTGCTTCCTTCTGGCTATCAGGATCTGACCCTGCTCATTCTCAATAATCGCTGCCACTACTCTGATCATTATGTTCACGTCCTATACGATAACCTTGTTTGCTGCCGGGACCAGGGATGGCGGCATCTCTTCCTTCAAACGCCATACGAAGCTCATCGGTTTATGGCCTTCATGCTTTACATATTCTGCTTCACCCAGGAATACAAAAGGCGACGTGTAGTTATTCTCGTCCTTGTACTCGCGAACGAATAAGATGATACGGTTCCCAGTTTGCCGATGGTGGATATATCTCTGGGCCGTGTTGGTTTCTTCGCCAATTCGGCTTTGCGTCTGCCAGTGGAACAAGCGCTCATTGACCGCATAATCCTCATACAACGTGGAAGGCGAGAAATCCTTGTCCGATTTGTTCAAGGTAATGAAGAAAATGTCCGTCTTCTTATCCTCGAAGTACTTAACTCCCTCGCGGAAAGCTGGAGCCTTCTCCCCATTCCAGAATCCGAAAGCCGCCAGAATCTGATCCGTGGAGTACTTGCAATGGACATCCAGCGGACACGCATAAGGGAATGGGTTCCTTTTATCAACAAAATCAATATGAGTATAATTGTACTTCAGAATCTGAAACACTTCATCCCGAAATTCCGGGCACGCAACAGCGGACTGGATACCCTGCTCGATGCTCCCATATCCTTGCTTGAACGGCTCTGACCGATAGAAGGTGTAATACAGCATGCTGAGCATCAGATGCTCTTCTTCGGAAACAGGCTCGCGACCATCCTCAAGATAGGTTATCAGGAACTCCAGGAGCCGGCGTGAATTCAATCCGAGCAGAGCAGGAATCCGTTTGGTGACGAAATCCCCGTTCTCGAACTCGAAGGGAGCAATGAGCTCCGCCTCCGCCATCATTCCCTTGAACGTCCGGTTTCCGGTGCGACCACCGTAGAACTCCTGCAAGCTCATATGATGATGCTGAACAAAATTCTCCAGCGTCAGCTGCAATCCTGTGTCGCCTTCGAAATACTTCATCTTGTTAATGAGGCTTCTCCGATTCAGCACAGCCTGTTTCAGGTTCTTGAGAATATACTCCTTCGTCTGCTTCTCCAATTGAATGAAGCTGCCGCGCGGCAGCGTTGAGAAGCCATTTTCCATATAGTGCTGAATGGAGTGCTTCGTCTTGCCGATCAAGGCGCGGAACTTATCCGTAAAATTGTAGTCTTTGTGAGCTTGCCCGATAAAATCAAGAACGGTTAGGCATTCTTTGCCTTCCGCCAGCCGCAATCCGCGACCAAGCTGCTGAAGAAACACTGTCAGGCTCTCTGTCGGGCGTAGAAATAGAATCGTGTTGACCTCCGGGATATCCACCCCTTCATTATAGAGATCCACGACAAAAATCATGCGGATCTCCCCACGGACCAGCCTGATCTTCGCCTGGTCACGATCTTGATCACTGGAATTACCGTGCAGAGCAATGGAGGTGATACCCGCCTCCTGAAATACTTTGGCCACATACTCCGCATGCTCCACGCCGACGCAGAATCCGAGCCCTTTTACCTGCTCCATGTCGGTAACGTATTTTCTCATACTGTTCAGAATCTGAGTTACACGGATTTTGTTGTTCGAATAGAGGTTCTCAAGCTCTCTGAGATCGTAACCTCGTCGGGACCATTTGACATGGGTGAGGTCGACGCTATCCGTAACGCCAAAATATTGAAAGGGGCTAAGCAGCTTCCGATCAATCGCGTCCGTGAGACGGATTTCTGCCGCAATCGTGTTATCGAAGTAGCGTAAAATATCCTTGCCATCCATCCTCTCCGGCGTTGCAGTCAAGCCAAGCAGGATCTGAGGCGAGTAATGTGAGAGTAGCGCCTGGTAAGATGGCGCTGCGGCGTGGTGGAACTCATCCACAATAATAAAATCATAGAACTCCGAGACCGTGATTTGAGCAAGTTTCATAGAATTGAAGCTCTGGATGCTAATAAAAAGATGATCAATGGACCGCGCACGATCCCCGCCAACATGAAGCTCCCCGAAATTCAGATCCTTCAGGATAAAACGAAACGTATCCCGGCTTTGCTTGAGAATCTCTTCCCGATGCGCGACGAAGAGAAGTCTGGCGCTGGGATTATGCTGTGCGAAGCGCTTGTAATCGAAGGCAGAAATAACCGTTTTGCCGACTCCAGTTGCGGCGACAAGCAGATTGTGATTTCTCCCATATAGCCTCCGCTGGGCATCCAGCTTTTCCAGGACCTCTTTCTGGTAATCGTAAGGATGAATATCAAAATGGAAGTGGAGCTCTTCTTGTTCTTGCAGCTTTTTGCGTCCTAGAGCTTCCTTAAGCTGCAGTTGATGCTCCTCATTATCCACTGTGAAGCTCTTAAACTCACGATCATTCCAATAGCTCTCGAAGGTCGCTTCAATTTTCTTCAGAACATCGTAGGAGTCCTTCTCCGTCACTTTGATATTCCATTCCAGGCCGCTTGTAAGGGCGGGGTTGGATAGATTCGAAGATCCTACATAAGCCGTTGTGAACCCTGTGTCACGCTTGAAAATATACGCTTTCGCATGTAAACGCGTGCGGTCGGTATCATAAGGGATTTGAATGGCCGTGTTCTTGAGTCTGCCTAGTTCTGCGATTGCCTTGTAATCCGTGGCTTCCATGTAAGTTGTCGTAATGATCCGCAGCTGCCCGCCGTTCTCGGTGAATTGTTCAAGCTGCTCCATAAGAATGCGAAGTCCACTCCACTTAATGAAGGAGACAAGCAGATCTATACGATCCGAGGTGACAATCTCATGCTGAAGCTCGCTCATCATATTCGGTTCGGAATGCGCGCCTGTGAACAACGAGCTTTGGGATAGCGGCGTGGCCGGACGTAGGACCTTCTCGTCCTTGATGCCTCTGATATGATTGAGTTTCGAATAGACGAACGTCAGTAACTCACCCTGCTCATCCAGCTTCCATTCATCGAGCTCCTGATCATCAAGGCTGGTTCTCAAGGTTGATATGATTTCGTTACACATTCGTACCTGTGCCAATACGGCCTCATCATCATCCGTCATCTCTCTGACGATCTTCAGAGCTCTTCGCGTGACGGCTGATATGTAAGTCGATAGAAGCTTCCGCGCCTCTTCCGAATCCAATCGTTCTTTGCCAATCTGGAACAAGGAAGGGTCCAATGCAGATAGCTGATCCTTCGTTAATTTGTTGATGAGTTGCTCGTATAGGCCTTGTTTCATGAGGCACCTCGTTGGTAGTTGTTATTTGACTAGATATCGTGCTGGACCTCGAAACACTTCCCGGACATGCCAGTCAAGATAGTCATCTTTGGGTTGATATAGCGGATGAACCGGATACCGGATGGGCTTCCCATGGAATCGCATCAGCCACTCTTCGAACCCGGCAGTTCCATGTGCCTCTTCAGCAACGAGCAAATCACGTTTATCCGTAATCGTGAACACCCCACGGTCGAATAGCTTATGATGCAAGGAGCACAGCGCGATACCATTCTCTTCGACATCTGGTCCTCCGGCTTGATGCCACTGAATATGCGCCGCGTCGATACCGACCAGATTATGGCCTAGCCGAACGTTGAAGCCGCAAACTGCGCAGCTGTATTCATAGGCCCGAAGAATGCGGTCTCTAAAGTCCGGATCCCGGCGAAGCTTCTTCTGGGCTGCGAAAGAAAGACCCACATCCTCGAGAATATCCTGGTGAATCGTATCAGGAAAATGCTCATGAAGCAGCTGCTCCGCAAGCTCCTGGATGAGCTGCTCGTTACTCAAGAGAAGAGAGAGGATCTCCGGGGTAAAGCCACCTGTTACGCCTTCTGCAACCAATTGCTTGTCCGAGAACTTCTTCTTGTCCACAACGCTGCTGAGTGTCCAAATCCCATCCGTACTTAACCGCACAAATGGTTCTTCCGGATGGCAGGATTTTCGCACTGGACCGAATTCGATCAGCAGCTTCTTCAGCTTCTCACGAACTTGTTTATAGGGAAGGACCGTATCTCCCCGTTGAAGCTGGCCCAAGGCATATAGGATCAATAACGGCTTGTGCGGGGCTCGCTGTCCGTTCTTTTTCCAGATAGTGAGCTTGGTGAGGATCTCCTTTAGCTCAGTTGAACTCATATGGTGAAGCCCCCATTCTGGACGTTGCGATTTATATATTCGATAGCAAAGGACAAAGCTCCTTCAAATTGTAATTTTAACAATTCTAGAATGCAGTCGCTATCCTTGCTGTGGAGGCTGTTATTAAAAAAAACGTAAGGAGAGATTTCCTCCACCCCGATTCATTTAAATGCCCAGTGTACCAAATGATCAGCTTGTTAAAGTTTGTAGCCACGCGATGTAAAGTAACAAATCACTTACAGCCTTTTTTGAAACTTTTGGATCGGCTACAGTAACTTGGACAGAAAAGTTGAGGGCGAGTAAAATGAGCTCAACAGACAAGGAGCGAAACTACAATGCCTCAAGCTAGACGCAAGTTTACACCTGAATTTAAGAGTCAGATGGTACCCCATCTCTATTTGTAAAAGTCCTCCATATTTCGTGCCAAAATATCATATCGTCTCATGACACATGCCAAAAAAACTTTTATGATATATTGGCACGCAAAACAAGCCTATTTTTCAATGTGCCGAAAAGTATGCTTTCTGACACAAAAATACAGCTCCTTTTCCCTGGATATGAATATCTCCATCTAAATCCCATGCCCCATACTTTCATAATGATCAAATGGCCTCATTGTAAGTTCTCCAGATTTATACTTCTCCGCAGATTCGCGGCCTAATTTTTTAACGAGAACATACGCTAAGGCTCTTGATAGGGCCTGGGACGCGTAATTTATTACTCTAAGGAACCAGCGAACAGCTACGCTGGTACTACCCCTGGCTAAGACTTTCCGGAATCGGTGACTAAACAATTTCGGAATACGCATATAGTTAACATCCAGGCTAGAAGGTCCTTCTTAATAATTCCAACAATAAAGTTGTGGATAAAGCAAAAATCCACAACCTCATGCGGTTGTGCACTTACATGGTGGAGGCGAACCGTGGTTCAGTAAATCCTCAATCCGCCGCAATGTAATAGTAATTTTGGGTGAGGGGCATAACTTAACCTAGCCTCCGGTCTCCTAAATAAAGCATTCTCTAATTGGTATGAAAGTATTATATTTTAAATTAATAAATTTCATTTGCAATATGTGCTAATGTTATTGTTACAATATCTGAAACGAAAGATTGTAGATCTTCTTGAATTTGAGAAACTTCCAGATCAACTGATAATGTTAAAGGTCTTAAATCGATAGGAACCATTGTCCACACCCGATTGTCCCTACCTTGTCTACTTCTAGTACCTTTAGTGTTAATACCATTTTCTCCAAAATCAAGAATTGCTCCAACAGCAAGGGTTGAATCATCGTAGCCATAGTGATGAACAGTAACAATAAGGCGATACACCTTTTCTTTCGAAATTCGTATCTGTAATGAAAACCATCCTTTTGGCAATACTCTATTAAAATAATAATCATGCTGATTTGCATATTCGATGATCTGACCAGCAAAGTAATGACTATTCTGCTGTTCTGGGGGAGCAAGATTTAAACTTATAGTGGCCATACCATTAACGCTTGTCTCTAGATCCTTAACTGTATTTATTAACTGAGCGTGTAATACATCAAAAATTCCTTTACGTTTTTCTTTAAGTTTCATATTTCTAAGTTCGCGTTCATGAGATTGATTTTCTTGTAGCTTCTGTGTAAAAAGCTGCATTACGTGTGTGTATGAGGTTGGTCTTTGTTCGGATTTCCAGTTCAGAGCAAGCTCAATATTTCGTACCTGCACATCACAAAATAAATCAATAAGTGGCTGGGATTCACCTTGGTCAGCCTTTTCTAAGCTATTTATATACTTTATCTTCTCATCTCTATTAATATTTAATGGAAATAGATTATTTTTTATTAAAATTAGACTCGCAAGCAATCGAGCAATTCTGCCATTGCCATCTTGAAACGGATGTATTTGAGCAAAACTGTGATGAAACCAAGCAGCAATAATTACGGGATGAATTTCTTTCTTCGATTCAAGATCTTTGTATATAGATAGTAAATTTTCCATCTCATTTTCCACCTGTAAAGGTGGGCAATACATAAATTTTGTACCATCGTTGCGCTTAGGGTTATTCTCATGCTGCTTGAATTGTCCCTTTAAGAGTGGTATCTCTATAACGTGCCCTAGTGCTGTTATTGCTTCCGTTGAATCTTGATGTGATGTAACCAACTGATGAAGTTCTAATATAAAACCTTTTGTAAGAGGGCGATCATTCTTTACAACATCAAACACAAAATCTAGTGCATCGAAATGGTCTCGAAGAAAGCCCATCAATACCGATTGATTAATATTCGTATCCCCATGCTGAAGATAGGATTCAACAAATCCTTCTTTAATAAATGTTTCTGTGATTCCTTCTTTAAGATCATATAATCTTTCTATTATTCCTGTCTCAATTGCATGTTGTCTTTTTAATCTATCAAGAAACTTCTCATACTCAGTTCCTTGTTGCTGAAGTTGTTCACGTCGATGCAACCAAGAGGGAAGCAATTTTTCTAACTTTGCTATAGAAAGACTCTTCCACGAATCACTAAAGATGATCGGACTCCAAATGATAACCTCATTATTCTCTTGATAATCCATATAACTACCTCCTGATTATTTCTTTAAAAAGCAATAAATTTAAGATAATACTTCCTGTGCATACGAAGAAATGAATATGCTAAACAGACTGACCGTCTGCAATAGTTAGGGCAACGATCCCCATAAGAGCAACTTTAAGGCACTCAGGCGAAGCAAATGAAATACGTGGCCTATCTCTGCGGCATCCGCGAATGGAAGAAGGAATACAGGAACACGGTGCAGAATGCGATTTAAACCTAAACAAATCCTAACTACTATAAAGTTAGGATCACTTTTGTCAACTGTTTAGTTATTATGAAACATTATCGAGGCGTTTGACTAGTGCGCCAACTATAAGAGATAGTTCATCTGTCTTATTATGAATTTTACACCACATGGCGATCTGATGCGGACCACCCTTAATCATTTCTTTTCTGATACCATGCATCACATAACCTGCGGTAATAGACATTCCTTCACATTCAAAAGCAAAATTGCGATTGATATCAATAAATTCAGGAAAAGTCTTATCCTCTCTTTCTATTGCATTGAGAAGTGACTGCGGTAAATCACGCCGTTCAATTGCTAGACGCTCTAATAATAGTCTTTTATCACGCTTCGAGATCTCTAGTTGTGCTTCAAGTGCCTTGAGCGCCTCTTGATATGCTTTTGCTTCGGCATAACTTAATCCCGAATTTGTAGTAGGTGATTCGTTCAATCGGGTCGCAATTAATTTTAAACCTTGCTTGTATTTAGTGCTATCTGTAAAATCCGCATAAAATTTCCCCTTTAAAAAACCAGGTGGTTCGACTTCTTCAAGCATGATTGGGAGAACTTTGACTTGCTCACCATCAATTTCTTGATTCATTGCAATATCGATTTCTTTCTGAACCCATTTTGACTGAATGGAATTGTTGGATAATATGACACCAACATATCTCATTCGATCAATACCATCCCTTATTTTTTCAATTAGAGAGTCTCCTATTTTTATTTCAGCTTCATCCACCCAAACCATAAACCCTTGACGCTGAAGATCATTTGCTAGCTTTCGTACGAAAGGTTTATCTTTTGAATTATGGCTAAGAAAGATACTACTCAATGTACATCATTTCCCCCAGTTATTATAATGATTATAAATACTCTAGGAACTAAATAATGGATCTATGATAAATATAGCATGTTTCCTAAATAAACAAAATAAGGAAGTTGGTTGAAAGGTCTATTATATCTTGTATATAAATATAGCAATAATCCACAACCTCGTGCGGATGTGGATTTACATGGTGGAGGCGAGGGGATGAAGACAACGCCACACAGGCGCTGCCCTATGTCACAGCCGATGAGGAGCTCCAGCATTTTTATAAAGCAGCCTGGGAAGCCAAGAACTTCCAAGATATGATTATCATCAAAACATTTGTTTATACCGACGTCCGCATTGATGAGCTTATTAATATAAAATTAAATGAAGTGGACTTTACCTATTGACAGATACGTATTAATGAAAGAAAAGGTAAAAAAATCGCATCGTCCCTTTCCCTATTCCCTTCAAGGAAATGCTTGCGATGCATGTTCAAAATCAAAAAAAGAAAAACGCTCAGTATCTATTCGAGTCTCTATGGAAAAAGAAGTATTCAGATAGAGGAATACGGTAAATGATAGTAAGGTATGCCTAAATCGCGAAAAGAAAACCCAACCCAATTATTGGAATTTGTTCTCATCTCCTATTTAGATTTAAACTTGAAGATGATAAGTTCCAATCTTGCGAGCAATTCATCATATGTAATAATGTCTATAACGTTTTTGTATTTTCTTTTTATAACCTCAAAATCATCTTTTTGCATACTTGATAATTCGTTCTCTCGTCCCATAATAATGATTCCACCAGGGTTCACTATTTTAATATTGAAATTATCTGGCAACTGGGACTTGTAGTTTTTGGTTAAGGTCTCTTCGCCTGATCTCCCCCATTTGTTCAAGTAAAATATGTATTTTTCAATTTGCATCACAGAGCCTGATAGCTCTCTAAGAGGGATATGATTGTCCCTGTATTTATTTTCAGAGACTATGCTTTGCCCAAAAGGTTTTTTAATTTCAATGATGTCAATATTACCATTAGAATCAATTAGCATATAGTCAAGTCTTCTTTTCTTATCGTTATAGTCTTTTATATTTACTTCTTCAAATACTTGAATATATTTAGGATATATCAATTGGATGATTTCAATAATAGATTGTTGCCACTGCTTCTCAGTATAATTAATTTCGTTTTTAAGCATGTACTTTAGTGTCTCAAGTATAAAACAATATTTTTCATATTCTTGATTTGAAAAAAGATATAATAACTTATCTTTTTTACGTAAATTGTTACTGTTATTCATGTGTTTTTCATATATATACTCCCCATCAACCGAATCATAAAAATAATCCCTTAAAATACTACTATTACGTGCATCTGTATATTTAGTCAGTTCATTACTGTTGGGGAATAAACTCAATAATTTTTCAAATACACTAACAGGCAAATAATTATCATTATCACCAATATAGATATCTTCTTTAATTACTTTATTTATTTTCTTAAAGATAGAGATATTCCTATAGGCTGTAAACATCTTGTCATGAATTTTAATATTAGCTTGTATGAATAGGTTTACATTTATAGATAGGACATTATTATTAATTTTATAATAATCCCCTCCCCTATTTATTTCCCCTAATCTAAAAACAATACGATCTTCATCTACATATTCCACTCCGTCAATAGATTCTTGTATATGCATATCATCCTTACTAAAAGTAAATGTTTTTCTAATAACAATTGATTCGTTTTTTGAAAAAGCATCATTAATCCACTGTAAGCCATTCAATGGGTAATACTCCACCAAGATCTCTCTTTCATTCTTAATTATATTTAACATTTTATACCCCTTTTTACCGCAAGATAATATAGCAGAAACCTCGCTCCGCTGAGCGCGGCGGTGACCATCCTGCTCCTGGTTACTCGCTGTCTCATTTAATTATAAAGAATAGAGCAGGTTTTTATTTTGGGAACGTCAATTAATTCTTTATCAGGCTATTCTTGGCATGTTAAAATAAGACATGCTATAAATTACCAGCAAGGGGTTGTAATTATGATAAAAAAAATAGTCAAAATCAACAATACAGGGAAATTTAGATCTTTTTCTTCAAAAGGCGACATATTATTCAACAGAATGAATCTTATTTATTCTGAAAATGGACGTGGAAAAACCACTTTGTCCCACATTCTTAGATCACTTAATGATCAGAATAATGATTTAATTGTTGGTAGGAAAACGCTTGGTTCTAAAGAAGAGCAGATCATCGAAATTCTTACAGATAAAGGAATGATGAAATTTAATGGAAACATGTGGTTAGCACAACCAACCTTTGATATAGAGATCTTTGATTCTCATTATGTAAACCAAAATGTATTCTCAGGTTATATAATAGAGCATGATCAGAAAAAGAGAATGTATTTATTTACAGTTGGAAAAAAAGGAGTTGAATACGTTAGAAATTTATTAGATGAAGATGAAAAAATAAAAGCAGCCAACAATATAAAAAAACAATTAGAAAAAGATATAATTTCTGGTACCAGCGGGCTTCTTTCATACTCTGACTTTATATCCTTAAAACAGGTGGATAATCTTGAATCAGAAATTACAAGGCAAGAAATGACATTAAGAGCAGTTGAGAAAGATGCAGAAATTAAAGCAAAACCCACTTTTAACCTTTTAAAACTCCCACCATTCGATAAAGAAAAGTTTCTATCTAATTTTGAACGAACTATAATTACTCATTTGATGAATAATGCTGAAGCATTAACAAAAGAACATATTCATGTAAAATTGGATGGTGTTGAAGGTGAAAAATGGTTAGAATATGGAATGAATCATATTATTGATGATACATGCCCATTTTGTAATCAAGACATAAGTAATGTGCAAGTTATAAAAGCGTTTCAAAGCTTTTTCAGTGAGGAGTACAATAAAGCAAAAAGTATCATATCTAATTTAGAATCATCATTTGGACAGATTTTTAGTACAGACAAGATATTTGATCTTCAAAGGGCTGTAAATACAAATACTGAGCTTTCAGCGTATTGGAAACAATATATTACTTTTGAGAAAGATCTAGATTTTGACCTGGATGACTCAAGTATAACCTGGAAAGGGTTCACTGAAGAAATTAATTCCTTAATACAAACCAAAAAATCGGCTCCTTTAGAAGAAGTTATTACACCTGAATCTGTATCGGCTCACATAAAAAAGTATTTAACGCTTCTTGAAAATATTCACAAATATAATAAGGATATTAAAGAATTCAATGATCTAGTCGAACAAAGAAAAAAAAGCATTGATACTATACATATTCAGAATGCGAGAACAAGATTAAATTTCTATAGAAATGTTAAACTTCGCTTTTCAGAAGAGAAAGAAAAAATTATAGAAGGTTATCTTGTGAAATTAGAGTCAATTCGTTTGTTAGAACAGAGCAAAAAACAAATAAAGTCTGATTTAGATACATATACAAACACTATATTTACAAAATACGAGGAGAAAATTAATTTTCATTTGAAAAATTGTGGAGCAAGTTTCACCATTACGGATTTCAAATCAAGCTTCCTTGGAGGAAATCCAAGTAGTAATTTTGTACTTACAATCAATGGTTGTAAAGTTGAATTAGGTAATGATAAATCACCAACTTCAAAAGCTACATTTAGTAACACTCTTAGTGAAGGAGATAAAAGTTGCCTTGCATTTGCGTTTTTTCTTGCAAAATTGGAAACTGATCTTGAGATAGAAAAAAAAGTAATAATATTCGATGATCCCATATCAAGTTTGGATAGTCATAGAAAGAATTACACTGCTGATCAAATATTGAGATTTAGTTCCTTAGCAAAACAAGTACTAGTACTTACCCACGATTCATATTTCGCCAGAATCCTATGGCAAAAATTCGCTGATAAATCCACCTTACTAACACAATTATGCATAAGACGCGATGGGATAGCAGATAGCAAAATAGATGTTTGGAATATTGAAGAAGAAACAAAAAATGATTATTATCAAGGGTATTTTGCTCTAGCTGACTTTCTAGAAGGACAATCTAAACTTGATCTTCGAGCTGTTGCTAGGTGCATCCGACCATTAATTGAAGGAAATCTTAGAATTCGTTTCCCTAAAGATTTTAAGAGTGATGAATGGCTCGGTAATTTTATCGATAAAGTTAGAAATGGATTATCTCCTACAGTTATTCATATGCAGCCACAATTAAGAGAGCTTGAAGAAATAAATGATTTTAGCAAAAAATTCCATCATGATAAAAATCCTTTTGCAGATAGTGCATTACTAAACGAAACAGAGTTGCATGCTTATGTTCAGAGAACTTTAAATGTTCTTCGTGGAGTCCACACACTACCTGCATAAGAAAATGGGACATGCTTGTGATAGCATGTCCATTTTTTAGAGATTCAGAAACGCCTATCAGGTTTTTTTCCCAAACTACCGACCCTTCTTTGTTCTCAAGGCAGGTAATTCCAGTTGATCTTGTAGCATTATACGATTACGCAATTCATCGTCAGGTCCCATACGGATCCCATGGTGAGACTTCATTCCCGTTTAACAATATTTTGAAGGGTAGTTATCGACGATCCTTCTGTTCAAGAAATCGATGAAATACAACAAATAGGTGATCCTCAACAACGCGGTACATCAGAAGAAAGGTTTCCTTGGGCTTAGGCATGTTACTCTACTCCTTGCAGGCTATTAATGGTTGTTCGGAACCGTTTTTCGATCCCCACCGCTACATTTTCTGGTGTGAATATTTTCTCCGTTGATAGATTCTCCTCAGGAGGACTTTAACAATAAACCAGCATACGCAAATGCAACGAAGCGTAGTTATTAACGGCAGGACCACAATATGACTGTAAATGGGTTTAACCTCACATACTCACAGACAGAATGTCACTAATCCTCAAGTTGTGTTAATACCTATGAACAACAAAAAATAGTATCCGGTAAGAGCAGTTTCTTTTATCTGAAGCATATTCCCTAGTTTACAGATTAGTTGAATGGTATTTACACCTTGAGATGGTATCAGGTTTAACCCTCTACCCACCCGAAATGTTTAGCAGAATTATACATTAGTATCAAAATTTTAAGTACAAATTTTTATGGGCCCGAAAACAAACAAAAACACGTTGCTAGAAACTGCTTTACAACTACCTACATGTGTTTTCACCAACTTAACCTATTGTGCATTTTGTTAATTTCATTATTATGTATCCGATCAGTGTTAGTTGCCTAAACCCCACTTGAACACAAAACCCGAGGACTCTTCTCCAGGGTGCATTTTTGAAATAGAAGGTTATTGTTCCATTCTTCTCTATTAAATTTTTAAACGTGTAGGTGATGGATTCCTTTTAGCCATTCTCCCTTCTAAAGAATCGACGGTTGAGGAATTCGGTTTTGAAACATATTCGTATCCAATCACTCTTAAAGGCTCACGGATTCTGTCTTTATACAAATTCACTTATTCATATGTAAATAACGTTCTTACTCCTCAAAGAACTCTAAATCAAGTTTTTTCGTTATATAGACCTCCTCATTAGATACACCTATGTTGTAATTGAACATTAGATCTGTTAGTTCTGAACCATCAATTAGGATGACTCGTTTTTCAATAGAGTCAACATAGCTGCGAGCTTCTTTGGAAAACTTAGTTGTTGTGATAAAAATCCCTTTAGAGGCTTTCTTACCCACTAAGCTTCCTACAAATTTTTGAATTTCAGGACGAGAAATTGTGGAATCTGCTTTCCATCGCTTTGCTTGTAAGTAAATCATATCAAGACCTAGCACATCTTCTTTTATAATCCCATCAATTCCTTCATCACCTGATTTGCCTATTGCTCTGCCTGCGTCCTTTACAGAACCGCCATAACCCATAGCTACAATCAGTTCAACAACTAGTCGTTCAAAAAATGTAGGTGAACACTCTAATATCTTTTCTAATAGCAAATCTTGTAGCTCATTTTTTAAAATATTATAGTTGTGTCCGATAATTTCTAAAGGAGTTTGTTCATCACTATCTATTACATCAATCTTCGGTTTATCAATAGTATTCTTATTTACAAACTCATTAAAACTCTGATATTTACTTAAGAACTTAATATCAATCCTCGTGACAGATGTATCTCCTAAAACTTTCAAACCATCATCTGTAATTTTAAATACAGCTCTTCTTATTACTTTAATTAGACCTGCTTTTGATAGATACGTTCTAGCCCATCCAATACGATTATGTAACAATGTTTGCTTTCCACTAGGCAAAAGCTCTGCAATATCTGTATCCGTTAAATGAAAGTGGCTAGCTAGCAAGACATATAGTTCTTGTAGCTTATATTCATTGCCATCTTTCAATCGCTTTAAAAATGGATACATGAAATCTTGATAACCTGGTACAGCCACTTTACCAACTCCCCAATTTTGTCTTATTTCTAATATAGCAAAATTTGATTATCTATATAGCTACTATAAATAGGGGTTCTTCATATGAAAGAAAAAATATGGTTTACAGTATCACAAATAAAAGAGAGACCTCCACTGAGATCCCCCAATATCACCGTAAACCATACATTTTATTATTCTTTCCTCACTAATAGTGAACAGCACTCCACATGTGTACATCTATAACTATTGAATAACTCTAGACCTTCCCCCTCTAACCCCTAACCCCATCCCCCCACACAATCCGCAGCACCCGCTCCGGATAATTCGTCGTAATCCTCATCCCTGGATACTCCCTAATAATCCGCTCGAGAATCTCCGGTTCATCCACCGTCCACACGCCCATATCAATCCCTAGTCCTGCCATCTCATCCACGAGCTCCCGCGTCACAAAAGCATAATGCATCGACACGCTCGATGCCCCCGTATAACGCAGCTGCTCCGCAAGCAGCGTCGGCTTGCCCAGGAAGATCAATCCCGTCGGGATGGAGGGATCGATCTCGTGCGCCCGCTTCATGGAATCATGATTGAAGGAGGAGAGCACAACCTCCTCCTGCATGCCCTGCTGCTGAATGAGCGAGATAGCCTTCTGTTCAATGCCCTCATACTCATCACCCAGCATCTTCAGCTCCACATGCAGCTTGCAGCGACCTTTCGCAAGCTCCAGCACTTCCTCAAGCGTCGGAATCCGCTCCGCCGCGAACTGGGGAGCGAACTTGCTGCCCGCATCGAATTGGCGCAGCTCCGCAAGCGTATAAGCGCGGATCATGCCTGTCCCGCTTGTCGTCCGGTCCAGTGTATGGTCGTGAATAACGACAGGAACTCCGTCTCTGGACAGGTGCACGTCAAGCTCAATAATCGCAATATCCGGCTCGGCCAGAGCCAGCTTGAACGCCGCCATCGTATTCTCGGGCGCATCTCCCGAACATCCGCGGTGTGCCACTATCGTAATCATCGTTTCATCCATCCCTTCGGTTCTCTTATTTCACTCCGTTATACACGAACGCCTTGATAATCTGCCGCTGCGATAAGAAGAATACAACCAGGATCGGCGCAACCAGAATCAGGTTGCCGGCCATCAGGATATTCCAGGTCGCGACGCCTTCCACTTCGCGGATCTTGGCGATGCCGAGCGGCAGCGTTCTCGCCGTTTCATTGGTTGTCATGACGAGCGGCCAGAAGTAGTCGTTCCAATGGGCAATGAAGCTGAACAAGGCGAAAGTGACGAGCACCGGCTTCACGAGCGGCACCATGATGCGCAGGATGATTTTCCACTCGGCCGCCTGATCCAGTCGTGCCGCTTCGAGCAGCTCATCCGAGATCTGCATGAACGCCTGCCGCAGCAGGAAGATGCCGAAGGCGCTGGACGCGAATGGCAGGATAAGGCCAAGATGCGTATTGAGCAGCTTGAACGCGCTCAGCTCCAGATACACGGGCAGGAAGATCAGCTGGGCGGGAATCATGAGCGTCACCATGACGATGCCGAACAGGAAGCCCGAGCCGATGAACCTGTACCGGGCAAAAGCATACGCGGCCGGAATAATCGTCAGCATCTGCAGGATCAGGATGCCCACTGCAATGATGATGCTGTTCGTGAAATAACTGAGGAACGGCCCCGTGTTCCAGGCATCCGCGTAATTCTGCCAGACGGGACTCGTCGGAATCCATACCGGCGGGAAAATCATCGTCTCCGGCAGCGTCTTGAGCGATGTGGAGACCATCCAGATGAACGGCAAAGCGAAGATCAGCACCAGCGCCAGCATGCCGGCAATATTGAATACGCTCAGTATGGCGGATATCACCTTCTTGATCGTCGTTTTGCGGGTACGGACATGGCTCAACTGGCTGCCGGCAGTGGCAGTCCCAATCGGGGCTCCGCCGATCGTATTGTCTACAGCTTTCAAGAGCTTCACCTCTTCCTAACGGTAATGAACGCGATTCGACAGCAGTTTGAAGTAGATAATCGTAAGTACGCCGACAATGACCAGCAGGATAACGCCTGCCGCGGAGGCATAGCCGATCTTGAAGAACCGGAAGCCGTATTCATAGATGTAATACACCAGGGTGTTGGTGGAATTGACTGGACCGCCCTGGGTCATGATCGCGATGGTCTCGAATACCTGGAACGATCCGATCATGTTGATGACCACCAGGAAGAAGATCGACGGCGACAGCATGGGCAGGATCAGCTTCGTGAAGGTCGTCCAAGGCTTGGAACGGTCCAGGGAAGCCGCTTCGTAGATATCTGACGGGATGCTCTGCAGCCCCGCGATGAATACAAGAGCGTTGTACCCGAGCCCTTTCCATACAGCCACGATGACCAGCGAGATGAGCGAGGTGCTCGGATGGGACAGCCAGTCCAGCTTGCCGAAGCCCACGAGCCCGATCACCCAGTTGAGCAGCCCGTATTCAGGATCCATCAGCCAGCTCCACAGCAGCGAGATGGACACGAGCGAAATAATATGCGGACTGAAGATCGCCCCCTGCACGAAGCCGTGGAAGAAGCTTTTGCGGTTCAGCCACAGCGCCAGCAGCAAGGAGATTCCGGTCGTCAGCGTCACCGTGAGCAGGGTGTAGATAGTCGTATTGGTGAGCACCTGCCGGAAGTCCGGCTCCGTCAGCAGGTCCTTGAAATTCTGGAAGCCCACGAAGGTCTTGGTCGGGCTGACAAAATTCCAGTCGAACATGCTCAGGTAGATCATATAGAAGATCGGATAGATGAAGAACAGGGAGAAAATGATAATGGCCGGAGCGACCATGCTGTACGGACGCAGCTTTTCCCATACGGTCATGTCATCTTCCTCCAGCCGCCACAAGACGCTTCGAGCTTGCCTCGACGCCGCGCAGCCTTTCCCCGTTCAGCCCGAAATAATAGAGCTGGTCATGCGGAATCGTCACCTTCACGCGCTCGGCCGTCTCCAGCGGCGCAAGGAAGGTCTTGACGAAGAAGACGCCGGTCCGCGACTGGATCTGATAAATATTTTCCGCTCCCAGACTCTCGCGGGTCAGAATCTCGCCTTCTATGTCATACCCTTCGACTTCTGCTCCCACGCCAATAAGCGCCTGCTCCGGACGGAACCCTACATTGCCGATAGTGGCGGCTGAACGAATATCCAACCCCTGTACATCCCGCATATTCATCATGTTCATAGCAGGCGTTCCGATGAACTCCGCGGTGAACTGATTGGCCGGATCGTGATAAAGCTTCATCGGCGTATCCGCCTGCTGGATGACACCCTTGTTCATGACGACGATTTCATCGCCCATTGACATGGCTTCCACCTGATCATGCGTAACGTAGACGAAGGTGGTTCCAAGACGCTTGTGAAGCTGGATCAGCTCGGTTCTCATTTGGTTGCGCAGCTTGGCGTCCAGATTGGACAACGGCTCGTCGAGAATGAACACCTTCGGCTTCTTCACCATCGCCCGGGCAAGTGCCACCCGCTGACGCTGTCCGCCGGACAGGTTCTGCGGCTTCTTGTTCAGATGCGGCGTTAAGCCGACAATCTCGGAAATATCCGAGATCAGCTTCTCGCGCTCGCTCTTGGCAATGCCTCTATTCTTGAGCCCGAATTCGATATTGCCGCGGACGGTCATGGTCGGGTACAGGGCATAGTTCTGAAACACCATCGCGACATCCCGCAGTCCGGGGGCGGTATCGTTCACGCATTTGTCATCGATCCATATCTCGCCGCTCGTCACCTTCTCAAGCCCGGCTACCATGCGCAGTGTCGTGGATTTGCCGCAGCCCGACGGTCCGACAAGAACGGTGAACGAACCGTCCTTGATTGTCAGGTTCAAGTTCTCAATAATGGTCTCATCCTTGAATTTCTTGCTTATATGCTTCAGCTCGATCTTCGCCATCCGATATGTTCCTCCTTGTGATGGATTCCTGAATCGCACGCATGAGCTGCTCCAGCTCTTCCAGATGGTTAAGCCGCAAATCCCAGACCTCCGGATCGCTGCTCGGGTAAGGGGAAATAAAGCAGGTTCTGCCGCCCAGCCTCTTGGCCGGATGCAGATCATTCCACGGGTTATCCCCGATCGACAGAATTTCATGAGCCTGGTAACCTTGCGCAAGCAGGGACGTGAAATACGACTGGAGTCCAAAGGGCTTATTCGCGCCGTAAACCACATCCTCGAACAAATGGCGGATCTGCATGTAGCTCATGAACTCGACGCCGGACTCGAGGTGGGTGTTGGTCATGAGGCTTTTTTTCTCGACAGCGGTGAGCTCTTCAATGGCCCGGAACAGGTCGCTGTGGCATTCGAATTGATAGGGGGTGAGGACCATCTCCTTGCGGACACGATCGAACGCCGATCTTAATTTCTGCTCGGGAAGCTTGTATTTGTGGCTGAGAACCGTCGCAATGCCCCACGGGTCGCCAATATGAATCAGATGGGGCGCCTGGGAGGATAAAGGTCCATAAGCGCAGGCATATTCATCGATTGCGGCCCCATCCCAGGTAAAGCCCTGGACGAAACGGTCCCCCTCGCGCACCAATCCGAGATCATCCTCTGTATGATAGAAATGGCCGAATTGGATCGCATGCTCTCCTGCCAGAATGGCTCTTCCTATGCTCATGGCCGCTTCGGTTTCCCCTTCGTGCTCCGTTTCCTCCAGCAGATAACGGATATACCGCTCGAGGAAGGTATCTTCCTGGTAGAGCGTTCCGTCCATATCGAAAATAATAACTTTGATCGCGGACAACCAATTCTCGTTGTACATAGGTGTAACCTCTCAGCTCTTATGATTGGAAGGAGAAGACTTCCGACTTCCGATGAAGCGGAAGCTCCTCCATGGTTTAAGCAGTTACTTCAGAATTCATAGCTCCCGGTGCATGATAGTGGTGGTGCATGATGCAGCCGGACCGCATGGCGGAATGTGCAAAATATTATTTGCTAAGCAGCTTGTTGGCTTTCTCCGCCGCTTGATTGAGCGAATCCTGCGGAGACACCTTCGGATCTAGAATCGCCTTCTCAATGGCTTCCTTGATGATCTTCGCCACTTCCGGATACGCATTCTCCATCGGACGCGGTCTTGCAAATTCCAATTGATCGACGGCTACCTTGAACTGCGGGAACTCGGCAAAATGCGCCTTCAGCTCATCGCTCTCTACGGCAGACAGACGGGTCGGCAGGTAACCGACATGCTTATGCTGGTAAATCGTGTTTTCCTTCGACGTCATCCATTTGAGGAATTCCCAAGCCGCTTGCTTCTCTTCATCGCTGCTCTTCGACGTAATGACAAGCTGACAGCCGCCGGTCGGAACGCCGTAGCTCACGTTGGAAGGCATGAACGACGTTTCCATTTCAAAACCATTGCCTTTGGCAATTT
The DNA here is from genome assembly GCF_056269285.1 of Paenibacillus sp. JT31N11. Lineage (NCBI taxonomy): Bacteria > Bacillati > Bacillota > Bacilli > Caryophanales > Paenibacillaceae > Paenibacillus > Paenibacillus sp. JT31N11. The sequence continues at coordinate 397,809 of NZ_JBWDNQ010000006.1, read as the reverse complement.
CCAGGCTTCCGGTTACACCGGCTGTGGAAGCGAATTTGAAGGCCGACAACTGGTTGGACCAGTCTTTATCCGCGGTTGGTCCCGCTTCGTCGCCCATCGGGATCTTGATCAGTCCTTCGCTGGACAGCTTCTTCCAGAACTCTACCGGCGCCACGCCCTCAGGCGAATTGAACGCAGCCGATTTGCCGTCTTCACTCAGCATTTGGCCGCCGCTTTGGGCAACCAGACCTTCGTAAAACCAGATATCTATGGGCACGGTCATGCCGACTTTGCCCTTCTCCTTCAGGACGCGGGAATATTGCTCCAGCTCATCCCATGTCTTCGGACCAGCCGGGTCGAGGCCGGCGTCTTTGAGCATCGTGACATTTTTGTACAGGATCGGGGTGCTGCGCATAAAAGGAAGGCCGTACAGCTTGCCGTCCACATAGGCATTTCCCATCAGGCCGGGATTGAAGTCATCAATCTGCAGCTGATCCTTGTCGCGCTCCGCATAGGTCGTCAGCTCTTCCAGCATGCCCGAGCGTGCGAATACGCCGGTTGATGCGATCTCGAGGTCGGTTACCGCAGGCGCGTCTCCGGCTGCGAATGCCGCTTGTACTTTGGCATGAAGGTCGTCGTAGTTGCCTTGGTGCTCGGCCACTACTTCGATTTTGTCCTGCGACTCATTGAATTCCTTGACCATGTGCAGCTTCGCTTCCTCAATCTTCTCACCGAACGCGTACCAGTACTTGATGACAACCTTCTTGGATGCGTCGGCTTCTGCCGGCTCGGCTGCAGCCCCGGTTGTGGTGTTGTCCGTGCCTGTGTTTGCGTTCGTGCCGGTGTTGTTCGTGTTCGCGCCGCCCGCTCCGCAAGCCGAGAGAACCCCTGTCATGAAAATCGCCAGCGTCAATGCAGTAAGCTTCTTAACCATTGTCTGATCCTCCACCTTTTCTTTTCTTGAGTTACAACCGGGGCGCAAAAAAAGAAACCTTAATCCTGCCGAGGACATTTCATGTCCTCCAGCGGATAAGGTTTCTCCAATACTCCAACCGATTGCTATTTACTTTTCATATCGAATGATACGTGATGTTTATTAAATCTATGTTATCTGATTGCTAAGATTATATGAATTTTCATAGATTGGTGCGGAGAATAAAAGCAGGCTGCGCAGGCGGAACCGTCTTCCGATACTCGCAAGTGTTACAAGCGAGTTAGCCGCTTGTCACTTGTCGAGGAGCTGTTGTACCCCTAATTTTTTTAATTGGAACAGTTTATCGGTGAAATTCGGGGTACAAAGGCGAACGCTTACGCTTCTCCAGACTATTTCCGCCTGCTCCGCCGGTTAATCACCGGCTTACTATTCAGGAGGGGGAGGAACCTATATAACCTGCCGGTCCTTGGACTTGTCCGACGAGGGGTCTGCGCCTCTCCACAGCTCGGGCTTGGACGTCGAAATCGCTGTCGCTCCGTACCTGAGACACTCCTCCGCCTGGCTCTGCTCGTACAACAACCCCCCTGTAATGATAGGCAGCGAGGTGAACACCTTCACCTTGCCGATCATGTCGGGGATGCGGGCAGGCATGACTTCGATGATGTCCGGCTCGCTCTGGCAGAGGCTCTTGGCGATGTTGTCCAGGCCTTCGCTGTCAACGAGGAAGAAGCGCTGAATGGTGATGAGACCCATTTTTTTCGCGGTTTTCACCACATTCGTTTTCGTCGAAATAATGCCGGTCGGCTTGATCACCTTCGCCAAATAATCCAGACCGTAATTGTCCGTGCTAAGGCCGCCCATCTTCTCCAGATGCAGGAAGACCGGGAGCTGATGCTCCTTGAACACGTCTACATAGCCCTTCACAACGCCGATGTGGCCGGTCAGCAGGAAGATGCCGCTCAACTGGCCGCGCAGCGACAGGGCGATCTCAATATGCCTCGGATCCTTGATCGAAGCGATCAATCTGTGCGCGGCGAGACCCTTCAGGAATGCGGCATGGTTTACGTCGTTCTTCATTCCTCTAACCTCCACTATTGGGGCTGCGCCGCTGTCGGCAAGGAAATTTCGAACTGTCGGTCGGCGTCTTGGCCGCGGGCGTTGGGATTGTGGTGAAAATGCGACATATGCCGGTGCATCTTAGAAGCATGCTCCAGCATGGCTTCGTCCATCATATCCACAGCGGAGATGCGGATCTTCTCGCCATCAAGCTCAATGATCCGGAAGCCGGGTTGATCCAGACAGGCGGCAAGCTGTACGAAGGTCCAGTTGTTCTGGGCCACAATCGAATTCACATGCGTATGACCGTTGAAATAGACGCCTGCCCCGTTTTTCCGGTTCAGAATGCGCCACATGTCGATGCTCGGATGAATGGAGCCTTTGTCCATCTCCGATCTTGCCGTCGTCTGATAGACGGGGTGATGGCCGAAGACGAGCAGCGGCTTCGTACCGGACTTCTCCACCATGGCCTCCAGCCACTGCAGCTGCTCTTCGTCGATCCAGCCGCTCCAATCGGCGGTGTCCATCTCTCTGGCCGTATCCAGAAAGACCAGGAAGGCCGAGTCGGTGTCAATCGCGTGATAGCGCTGCTGCCCCGTAATCTCCAGCACCTGATTGCGTGTCTGCGAGTAGACATCGTGGTTGCCCAGCACGTGAATAAATGTCCGTTCCTCACGACGCAGCAGCTCATAAACCTCCTGCAGCTCCGAGGGCGATCCAAAATTTGTAAGGTCTCCGAGCGATATATGCAAATCGGCATCCGTATTCATAAAATGTTCCAGCAAGGTGTGATAGAAAGCAGTCCTAGCCTCCGGCAGTCCCGGAATCGTTGCATCAATCTCGTGATAATGCAAGTCGCCCATCAGAACCAATCTCATTACTTTTCTCCTCCTGGCTTAAACCAAATTTGTAACTCACTCCCTCATGCTATAGAGCAAGTATTGATTATCCGTTAAATAGGGATGGAGTTTTTGTAAAGGTATATGAAAACCGTAAAGAGAGATTATGCCGAGAAATTGCTGTCAGCCACAACCCCGGACTCTGTCTTTCGCTTCAGATTATATCTCCTATTGATCAGGTACCCGAACAGCGAAGCGAGCGATTGCTGGAACAGCATGCCGAGCACTACAGGAAGGGCGACCGGTGCGGCAAAATACGACACGGCCATTACGGCTCCGGCGCTAATATTGCGCATGCCCCCGTTGAAGGTGAGGGCAATGACCAGATCCTTCTCCCAGCCCAGCAGCCTGGCTATGAGCCAGCCGAGTATGTACCCCAAGCTGGCCAGGACAAGCGTCGTGCAGGCGATCCCCAGGATTTTGGCATTGAAGTGGCGCAGATAGGGGGATACAACTGAGCTGTTGATCGCGACGACGACGCCCATCGCGATTTTCGAGAAAGGGCTCAGGCGCGGTCCCCAGTGATCCCGGATGCCGCCACCCGTCCATTGATTCAGAAGCATTCCCAGCATGGACGGCAGTACAATCATCAGCAGGAGCCCCCGCATCATGGCATAGGTGTCCATCTCGACCTGGGTTCCGACAAGAAGCGACAGTGTGTAAGGCACGACCAGCGGCGACAGAATTGTATCGATGAGAATAATCGACAAAGTAAGCGCTGTATTTCCTTTGTAAATGGCGACCCATACGAAGCTCGATATACCGGTCGGGATCGCCATGGCCAGAATAAAGCCTGTCATAGTAAACGCATCCTGCGCGTAAAACAGATGCCCCGCTCCCAGGGCGACCAGTGGCATAATGATATGGAGAATGAGCAGCGTAATGAACAGTGGAACGGGCTGCGTCAGTACTTTAATAAATTCCTTGAAGCTGGAGCTGATGCTCCCCGAGAAGGTCATGAAGGCGAAAATCCAGGTGGACAGGAAAGTAAAACCCGACAAATGATTCCCCAGCAGCACTCCGATCAGGACACTGGTAGGTGTAAGCAGCGGCAAGAAACGCTCTAAGCGGCGGTTAAACTGCTGAAGCATGGTTACAGGACTCCCTTTTTTTCACTCCAAGCACCACATGGCAGGTGGAATTCTATACTCGTATTCTACCAGATGCCTGCCGTACTTACATCCAAAATAGAAGATTTCCCGGCCAGCCGCAGTAAAATGGGCTGAGAGTAGGATAATCCTACCCTCACAAAAATCCTAGCTGAGAAGCGCTCGTATCCTTCATCCACACCTGTTTTTGACCCTTATCCAGCTCGCCGCGCATTCTCCGGACAAGACCCTCCATATGGACTGAGCCGCTATCATGCCACTCCAATGCGCTGCTGACATACAACTCGCCAAGCTGTGTCAGCGAGAAACCATTCGTCAGCCGCGCTGCCTCAGCCATTCCTTCATCATCCACAAAAGCGCCAAACCCGCGGATCTGCAGGTACTGCAGGCGAAGCGCCTCGTCGGGCATCCTGATTTCATAAGAACGGTCGAAGCGCCCGGCCCGGTTCATCAGCCCCGGATCGATCTTCTCGGGATAGTTTGTCGTTCCGATGAGAAAAATCCCTTCCTTGGAGGTCGCGCCATCCAGCGTATTCAGGAAGAATGACCTAACCTCCTGAGGCATGGAGTCGATATCTTCAATGACCAGCACCATTGGCGCCAGCCGGACGGCAGCCTCGAATACCACGCCGACCGATTCGCTGTTGGTATATTCGGTGATTTGCCAGTACGCGACAGGACCGGGGACGCTGCCCGCAATGGATTTGACCAGCGTCGTCTTGCCATTGCCGGGATGGCCGTACAAGAGAATGCCCCGCTTATAGGGAATATCATAGGTGCGGTAGAAGGAGCGGTCGGCATCAAAAAACTGATCCAACGAGCGGTAAATCTCTTTTTTGATCGCAGCGTCCATGACAACCTCCTCCCGGCTCACGGTACGGGTAATCGGTTCGTCATCGCGGGAAATCCCGTTGCGCATATCCGTGAACACGGAGACCTTGTTTATTTTCTGCTTCCGCTGGCGGTTTCGGATCTCGCTGAGAAAGGCATGCAGCTGCTGGTCGCCTACCGCGTAGACACAGTCCTGAAAGTTAATGGAGTTCCCCTGAAATACAGGGATTCGCGCGAGTGCCACCCCCATCGATGGATAAGCAAAAACATTGTTGCGGACGGATAAGTGAACCTTGTATTCCGGGAGCTCCTTATCATCGTCATAAGCGAATGTGCGGGTCTCCAGCCGGTCGAAGATCCGCGCAACATGCTCCACTTCCGGATTGCCGCTTTTCACATCATCCTCCAGCAGCTTCCAGTAGTCATTATTGGGATCATCGCTCGCATACAGTTGATACGCAACCCCGTACCGGACAGACAGTGCTTCGAGAATGCCGTCCATCAGACGCGCATGCTGGGCATATCCTCTTATCGTGCTGTCCATTTCTGCCCCATATTCATAAATAATCGGTTTGATTCGACTTGCTGTTTCCATTTCGTTAATCTCCTTTTTGGTATAAGTTGCGGCTGACACCCCGTTCCTCCATGCATTTGGTCTTCAAAAAAAGGCACAAAAAAGCCACGGATCGACGGATCCATGGCTTAGCTTGTTCAAGCGAATAAACAACAGGCGTGGTACGTTCGTCCACATGTACTGCCGATTACTTCTATGACGGGCCTAAAGTCCGCCACCTATCCCGCCCGGGGCCGATGAGATCAGATTGTTCATATGCATTTGATAACGGTTCAGCGAAAATTGCAGCATGCATCTGTTTGTCATTCCAATCATGATCCATCAGCCTCCCTCGTTAAATGATAAATCCAATAATATATGGTAATTTAATCGATTGTCAATCTTTTCTTTCCAGTTAGTTCTACCTTCTACTACAATCTGAAACTAATTAATGGAAACTCCTGCGCTCGCATAACCTTCTACTGTATTGATCAAGGCGACTCCAGCGGCTGTTGCCGTATACACCATTAACAATCTCGTTCCTGGCATCACAGGTATGGCTAGTCCAGTAGTAATTCCGCTGCTGATGGTGCCCAGTGAGATAACTCCCGTCAGAGGAGGGGCCAGATTGACTACAGCACCCGGAATGGGAGTGAAAGTATTATCTGGTGTGGTTGATTGATACAATTGAGCTTGGATAGATACCGTTGTTCCGACAAGAGCCATTGCAAGCGTAGTACTGAAATAACCTGACAATGATGTAATGATACCCGCACGAGGAACTGAAAAGGCATAGTTAAGATTGACTCCTGCCGCTCCAGTAAGGTCTATGGCACCACCCAAAAGGTTAATACCCGAAACGGAAGAACCGTAGCCCAGTATGCCCGCAGTGCCCTGTAAACCACCCGCAATTGTAGTTACCGTGATAGGGAGCCCCGATGCAAATGGGATTATGGCGGATGCTCCTGTTGCGCCTGTTGCTCCTGTTGCTCCTATTGCCCCTGTTAGACCCGTCGCTCCTGTTGCGCCTGTTGCGCCCGTTGCGCCCGTTGCTCCCATTGCACCATCAACTCCGGCGGCTCCGTCTGCACCTGTTGCACCAGTAACACCGGCGGCTCCGTTTGGACCTACTGCACCTGTTGCACCAGTAACTCCAGCGGCTCCGTTTGGACCTGCTGCACCTGTTGCACCAGTAACTCCAGCGGCTCCGTTTGGACCTGCTGGCCCTGTTGCACCAGTAACTCCGGCGGCTCCGTTTGGACCTGCTGGCCCTGTTGCACCAGTAACTCCGGCGGCTCCGTTTGGACCTGCTGGCCCTGTTGCACCAGTAACTCCGACGGCTCCATCTTTCCCATTTACTCCGTCTTTCCCGTTCGCACCCGCCGTTCCTGCAGGTCCCTGAGATCCGTTTGCTCCAGGAGAGCCGTCATTCCCACGAGGGCCCGATTCTCCCTTTTCGCCTGCGGCACCCTTTTCTCCAGGTTTTTGGATTTCTGTTTGCGGTACACCTGTCCATTCCACATAGTAGGCTGCGCTGCCGTTATAAACAATCGTGACCGGCTGTCCTGCCTGGATGGAGGAACTGAGTCCATTCTGACCAAAAACAATCGCTTTGGGATCCAACGTGAACTGGCGGTTCTCTCCGCTGGTGGAGGATACCTCTATACCGTCGACCGTCAGCTTCACAACATTTCCCCGTACAACCTTGTCAGGCTGATCATTGAATTGACTCTCCACGTTGCTTAATATGCTTGCTACTTCGGCACGGGTGATCAAGCCTTGAGGCTTAAAGGTGTTGTCCAGATAACCGTTAACGATTTTCAGCTGAACAGCAGCATTTACGTATCCGATTTCGGTTTGCGTAATTGACGAAGCATCGGTAAAAGTCGATTTTTGATCCGCAAGCGTTTCTGCATCCGCCTGTTTTCCCAGAGCGCGAACAAGCAATTTTGTCGTCCACTCGCGGCTTGCCGGGGCTTGTCCCCATGATGTGCCCGCTGCTTCCGTCTCTTCCCCGGCCACCAGAAGTCCTTTATCGATTGCTTGAAGCACCCAATCATGCGCCCAATTATCAACTTGAAGTGACAGTTCGCCCGAATTGACAGGCGGTGTATCAATTCCCAGGAAGCGAAGAATCAAAATGATCGCCTCCTGGTGACTGACAGGATTATTGGGATTGAATTTTCCCGCATCGTCTCCAACCGTCACGCCCAAAGCCGCGAGCTTCGTAATGTACTTGAATGACCATGCGGATGCATTCACATCGGAAAACGTAATGTTCAGTGAAGCGGCGCCCGCAACTCCGTATTTCATAAAATCAAGATGAGGAATATTGGCTGCAACTTGACCTACAACAAGCGCCGCCAACGATGTTTTTGCCAGCGTCTGCTTCATATCCTTTTTCCTATTCTCTTTACTGCCCTTTTTTAATTCTTTCACCATTGCCTGATCTGTCGCGTTTCTCATGAACATCTCATCCCCCATAAAGTTGTGTTATTCATTGTCATGCTATCGCAACAGTCCCGTATAACGGAACCGAGGTGACTCATTTAACCCTGATCGTTCCTGTCAAATTCAAGCTGGCAAAATATTTCCGATTGGCCAGTATTCTGCTGTCATTCGGTATATAGCTCGCAGCCATTTCATTATGATGACAGGCTAATTCATACTGCTTCAGCCGATCGTAACATACGCATAGCTGCAGATGGGGCAGCCAGGTCCAGCTAGCATGCAGCAGCAGGGCTCCGGACTCGGCCGGCTTGGGCAGCTGGATCGCCTGCTTGTACCATAATATAGCCTCGGCAAAGTTTGCTTCAGCCATATGATAGAACCCCAGCCTGCAGCAATTTTCTGCCCGCGGGAACGAATAGGCAAAGGAAAGCAGAACCTTGTCCTTCGCTTCAGACGTACGGCCCAATTCATGCAGCGCATCCGCCGCCCTTCCGCAGGCGTTGATTTTATCTTCCACCCATCCGTCCGGATGCTGCAAGAACTGCTCGTATTTCAGGACAGCCCGCTCAAATTGCCTGTGATCGGTCAACTCGTTGGCATAATAGTATAAATCACGTGCCAGGAATTGCAGTCCCCTCTCTTCCCGCTGTTCGAAAATATGCAGGTTGCGGGAGGAATTCGTATGCTTCCTGTCATGTGTAATAGATATATCGGAATATAGAATCTTTCCGTACACCTCTAAATACTCATGTACAGACCCAATCCACTGAAAACCGTTCTCCCGCTTCACCAGCCGGTTTCTTCTCAAGCTTGTCATCACATTGCCGTCCGCATCGAAATCCAGATTATAATGCATGGACACCGCATCCGTATCCCAAGTGAGCGCAGCGGCGAGCTTGCGAAATGCATCACCGTCTTTAGGCAGCACGATGTCATCCGCATCCAGCCACAGCACATATTCTTTGGTAGCAAGACTGAATGCGTAGTTCCGCGCCTTGGCAAAGTCATTCACCCAAGTGAATTCGTATACGCCACCGGTATACTCGCGGGCAATTTCCCGTGTACGGTCTCCCGAACCGGTATCCACGATAATGATCTCATCGACCAGCTTATGGATGCTTGACAGGCAGCGTCCAAGGGTTTGTTCTTCATTTTTGACAATCATGCAGAGACTGACCGTGGTGGGCTGCTCCCATTTCGATAACGCCTCCGATGGATCGAATCCCCATTTATCGATCAGGCTTGCCTGGTTCATTTGCCGCTCTCTGGCAACCTGCTGCGCATCTTCTGACTGCCGGTCGGGAGGCTCCAAGCTGCGGACGAAGCAATCCTGAGCGATGTGCAGGGTATATCCGGCTTTCAGAGTCCGGTAACAGAGATCGTCATCCTCATGAGCGGACAGCCTCAACTGTTCATCGAAGCCCCCCAGCTGCCTGTAAGCTTCCCGGCGCATCACAAGGAAATCGGTAAGCAGTCTGGTCACCTTTTTGTCCTTCCCTGCCTTAGCCGTGACAAAAGCACGCGCCATCGTATCGAACTGCTGCATGGTTTCGAAGGGCAGAGGCAGCTGCTGTAAACCGGCGCTTTCGCAATTGGTCATCGGACCGACCATCGCCGCCTGCGGATGACGCTCCAGACATCCGGTCAAGCATGACAGCCAGTGCTCTGCGACCAGCATATGATCCTGTATGAAAACAAGCAAATTGCCGCTGGTTTGCAATGCGCCTAGGTTATATCGCTCTGAATTGCTCGCATGCGAAAAAGCCGTCAGCGTTCGTAAATGGCTTCTTTTCTTCAGCCATCTGTCTGCTTCTCCTCCGGCTCCATCATGGACGACAACTAATTCATAGGGCGCAGGCGTATACAGCTCAATGCTGGCAATGCACTGTTTCAACATACTTGGATGTTTCGCTAATACGATAATGCTGACTATCATGGCATCTCCCTCACAGGAAAAAAATTCGATAAAATCCTTCGATCATTTGCAGCATAAAACGTCATTTTTCAACTGCATTTGACAATATATTCGCTAAAAAATGGCAAAACCCTGTTGAGGATTACAGCTATGGTTAAAAAAATATTCAATCATTTATTTATCTTCATGCGCCGTATCAGCGGTCTGTTATTTCAAAGAAAAAATCAAGCTGCTGCTATACTTTCTGGCACAAAAAAAGCCACGAATCCGCTGCAGCACGCAGCATACTCGTGGCCTTCATTAAATATGTGATTATGGGCTTATTACTCGTGCACAGGCTGGTTCTGTCCGTTGTCAGATAACCCGCCGCGCTTCTAGCTCCCATCCGCTCCCCGCTACCGAATAGCCAGTCCCAATTCCTCCGCCCGCTTCAGCGACTCGGGAGTGAACTTGCTCTTCCTGTACTTCGTCTCAATCTCTTCCCTGGTCACGGGAATCCATTTGAAATCCTTGTTGATATAGATCATCGTCTTGTTGCCCCAATCCACGTGCACCGTCCGGCCCGTTACTTTCTTGACCTGGCCGATCCGGGAGACGGCATAGCCGATCATCACGATGCAATATTTGTCCAGAATGCTGTTGTTCAATTCTTCACTCCTTAGAGCCCTGCCCGATGGAACCAACGCTCATATTTTTGCCGTAGAAAATTTCGTCCATCTCCATCTTCAACTGCTCCGTAATCTCCTGCTCTTCCCCCGGTCCCAGCTTGTCCTTGGTGTAGCCGAACAAATAATTGTTGAGATCGAACTGCTTGAGCTTGCATTTGGTATGGAAAATATTCTCCTGATAGACATTGACATCAATCATATCATACATGCTCTTAATTTGATCCGGAATATAATTCTGAATCGAGCTGATATCGTGGTCTATAAACAATTTATGGCCGTGGATGTCGCGGGTAAAGCCGCGCACGCGATAATCGATCGTCATGATGTCGGTATCGAAGGAATGAATGAGATAATTCAGCGCCTTCAGCGGAGAAATCTCGCCGCAGGTCGACACGTCCACATCCGCGCGGAAGGTGCTGATGCCTTCATCCGGATGGTATTCGGGGTAAGTATGGACCGTAATATGGCTTTTATTCAAATGCATCACCACGGATTTGGGCAGCGGGCCCGGAGACTGCTCGAACGATTCGGTCGGAGCCTCCTCCACAGGACCCTCGGAAATCAGGAAGGTGACGCTGGCCCCTTGCGGAATATAGTCCTGCTTCGCGATATTGAGCACATGCGCGCCAATGATATCGGTAACAGATTGCAGAATCCCCGTCAGCCGGTCGGAGTTGTACTGCTCGTCGATATATTCAATGTAGGCCTCTCGTTCTTCCTTGGTCTTGGTATAGCAAACATCGTACATATTGAAGCTCAGGGATTTAGTCAGATTGTTAAAACCGTGCAGCGTGATGAGCTGCTCTGGTGTCAGTTTCATCGTGGAATACCTCTCTTTTGATGGTTTCAGAGCCGTTCTTCTTCCGGCAGCACCCTTATTCTTCTAATATATTACCCATTAATGCATAACTAAAGCCAAGTGATGAACCCCGCCCCTCATCCCAAGCCGTCCTTTGCATTATCTCAGATTCGTTCTATTCAGGCTTGAGTCCGCAAATAAATCTTTTGTAAATAAAATCCATTCACGCGCGGCACGAGACAAATAGCCTTCCCGCCTCCATACCATAGCCAGCTGCCAAGGAATGACGGGACTGACAAGCGGAACCGAGCATATCTTATCCTTATCAAAGAACCGGCAAATCGTATCCGGCAGCATGGCGATACCCAGATTCGCCGCTACCATTTCCCCGATGAAATCCCACTGCGTGCTTTCATATTCAATCCGCGGCGTATAACCGACCGCGCGGCATTCCGCAATAATGCGGTTATGCAGGGCAAAATCGCTGTTGAACAGAATAAACTTCTCTTCAGCCAATTCGGCAAGCTCCACCCGCTGCTTTCCAGCAAGCGCATTGGACGGATGCATGATCACCTTCAGCTCCTCCTCAATGACGGGGAAGGATTCAAACAGCTCATCATCGACCGGGGTCAGCACGACGCCAACATCCAGCTCTCCGCTTGCGACGCTCTCTTCCACTTTAACGGAACCCTCCTCCACCATCCGGATGGCAATCCCGGGGTAAGTCTCCTGGAAGCTTTTGATTACAGAGGGAAAGAAATTCGCCCCTGCCATAGGCGGCAGACCCAGCGAGATATGCCCCTTGTTCAAATAGGTCAGATCATGAAGCTCCAACTGCAGCTGATCGAACAGCTTAAGAATAGGACCGGTATAATTCATGATGGCCTGTCCCGCATCCGTCAGCTTTATAGCCTTGCCGTCACGGACGAACACTTCAACGTTCAGTTCGTTCTCCAAATTCTTGATGGTCTTGCTGATGGTCGGCTGCGTGAGATGAAGCGTTTCGGCGGCTCTGGTGAAGCTGTTCTGGCGTACAATTTCGGCGACAACCTGCAAATGGCGAATTTCCATGATAGCCCCTTCTCACATAGACAAATGGAATGTAAACAATTCATTATATTCATTTTACTCATGAAGGGTGACTTCGTATACTAGCATTACAAGCGAAGGAGAGCGAAGGCCATGAAATCATTATTTAACCTGATTCTGCAGATCCTGTTCTTCATAATAATGGCTCAAATCGCGGATCATCTCGTGGAATGGCTGAATCTACCAGTCCCTGGCAGCATTGCGGGCATCCTGCTCACACTCGCGCTGCTCAAGCTGAAGCTCGTCCGCCTGAACTGGATTGAACGGGGCTCCAGGTGGCTGCTTGCGGAGATGCTGCTGTTCTTCATTCCGGCCACGGTGGGGATTATGAATTATACAAGTCTGATCGTGCACAGCGGCTTCGTCATCATGCTTACGATCGCCGCGAGCACAATTGCCGTTATGCTGTTCAGCGGACTGATCGGTCAATGGATATCCGGGAGGCAAAAGAAGGAGGGGATGAGCTGATGGAGGCTTTATTCTGGCTTGGCTGCACGATTGCCATCTATTGGGCAGCGAAACGGTTCTACCGTACGTTCAACAAAACGTATCTGACGCCGCTGCTCATTACGCCGATTATCGTCATCGCGGTCATCTGCTTAAGCGGCGTCACCTATGCGGATTATGATCAAGGCGCGGGCCTGCTCTCCGACATGGTGGAGCCTGCTGCGATTGCGCTTGCCGTCATCCTCTACAAGAATGTTGATCTATTAAAAAAGAACGCCGTGGTCATCCTCGCCAGTGTCGGATGCGGCGCTCTTGCTGCGATTGTGACTTCTGCGGGGCTCGCCCATTTGTTCGGACTGTCTGATGAAATCGCCAGCAGCCTCGCGCCGCGCTCGGCAACGACACCGATTGCCGTCTCGGTGTCCTCGATGATCGGAGGGGTCCCCGCCATTACGGCTGCCGCGACGGTCATTACGGGACTGGTGGGAATGATTATGGGGCCTCTGCTTGTCAAATGGCTCCGCATAAGACATCCCATTGCACGGGGACTGCTGCTTGGTACCGGTGCCCACTCGGCCGGAATCAGCAAAGCATTGGAGTACGGTGCGGTATCCGGCTCGGTGGCCGGAATTGCGATGATTTGCACCGCCTTCATTACCTTATGCGCAGCTCCCTGGCTCATGGCTTTATTTCAATAAGGTCGGTGTTGCCGCCATAGACGAACTGCTCAATTAGCGACAGTCTCTCATGATCCAATGATGCGGAATTGTCATAATGAAGCACGGACGAAGCTGGCAGCCTCCAGCGGGTATGGCGGGGAGCAAGAGACTGGCTGAACGCGCTCCAGTTCGCAAGCTTCCAGGCATCCAGAATGGAGCCTCTGCGCTGGATCCGCTGGCGATAGAGCTCCTCATTCTGCAGCTCAACGAAGATGACCTTGACCTCCACATCCACAAGCGCAGCTCCAATGCCGGCAAGCTCCCGCTCCAGCCACAGCGGATCTTCGGTCTCCTTGGTGAAGGGTCCGATCACATAAGCGTCGCTGCCGATATCCACATTCTCCAGCGCGGCGTCCATCGTGATTCTGTACCCCAGATCGCGGCAGAGCGTCTTGTAAACAGGGGAATCGCGGTCGTTCGGGTCAAGGCCGGAAAGCTTCATAATCGCCTCGGACGCCGGCCTCGACAACGTATCCATATCGAATAAGGGCGCATGCCGCCTGGCCGCCAAAGCTTTGGCCACCGTTGTTTTCCCCGCTCCGGCGCCCCCGATAAAAAAGACCAGCTTGCGCATATTTTGTTCCTCCATCCTGTATTCATGTCTATCCTGTCTGTCTTCATCGTCTCTCCAAACACGATCTCCAATTCCAATTGAAGCGTAATTGCTACTCCTATTTAAATACGCGCAGAAGGAAAAGACAAGGCTGCGGGAGAGAAGCATCCCTTTCACCTTGTCTTTGAATACCGCAATTCGAGTTAATTTTCCTTGTGGCTGCAGCAGCCGGCAGGGACTTGATCGGCCAGTCAGACTCCGCTGCCCGCATAACAGAATACGACTCCCTGTTCGGCCGCTTTGACCGTATAGATCCCGATCACTTCCCCTATTATTAGTCCGGTCTTCTGTCATTCAATTAACTTTTAGCTGCCCTTAATCGCAGCCAGGGGCTTGCACCTGACTACAGGCGATCAAATGCCGGTTCACCACGGCGTAATTCAAGGCCGAATACATCAGATCCACATAGCTCCGTCCCAGCGGGTGGGACAGAGGCGCGAACAGCAGCCTGGGATCGGCCGTTCTCAGCCCCTCCGGCCCACATCATCTTCGCAATGTAGCTGCCTCAGTATTGACTGACGGAGCCGCCCCAGACGCGGGAGCCGGAATGGATCATGACGACGACCTGCCCTTCGAACATCCCCCACTGCTCCGCCAGCAGCGCGTGCCCGGCTTAGACATGCAGCTGCCCCGAAGGGAGCCGTACCTGCCGGTAATAGTTTTCTTTCATTGTCTAAAATCCTCTCGTCATATCATTGAATTATTCCTCTTCAGGGTAACGTAAAGAAGCTGCGGACCGTCTTGCCAGGGTCCACAGCTTCACAAGCAACTTCATTATCTAAGCTTCACCGTTCATACGCGCAAAATCTTATTTAATGCCCACATATCCCGTCAGAGGGCCGTGAATGGACTTACCTTGCCTATTTGTATAAAACGGTTGGTATGCGGTCATATTCATCGGTAAGAGCACCACCCGAATTGCATAATCCTGTACCATTATGGTTAAGCTTGTTTGAGTATCAGCGCGCCGAATACAAGCACCGGAAGCCCTAATTCCGTCTAAACCGATAAACTTTATATAAGGAGAATCAGCCGGCATGGAAGCGAAAAAGAAATGGGATTTGCTCTCGATAGCTTCAATTCCCTTAACCATGACACTGGCCAACTCCATGCTCATTCCCATTCTTCCCGCTATGCAGAAGGCTTTGGGCATCAGTGCATTCCGGGCCAGTCTAATCATCACCGTCTACGCGGCGGTGGCTATTCTGTTCATTCCGCTGGCAGGCTATTTATCAGACCGGTTCAGCCGCAAAGCGGTTATTCTTCCCGGTCTTATTCTGGTCTCGGCTGCCGGTGTGGGAGCTGGCCTCGCGGCATTGTGGGCCAATCACGCCTACGGGCTGATCATCGCGGCTCGTCTGGTCCAGGGACTCGGTTCTGCAGGATGTTTTCCGGTTGTCATTCCGCTGGTCGGAGATCTGTTCAAGAAGAAAGAAGATGTCAGCAGCGGGCTGGGTGTGGTGGAGACCTCCAATACCTTCGGCAAGGTGCTTAGCCCGATATTGGGTGCGGCGCTGGCGATTTGGGCATGGTATATTCCTTTTTTCGCCATTCCGATATTCAGTATGCTTTCATTCGTATTGGTCCTATTTCTGGTCAAATCCCCTTCCAAAGAGCAGGAGAAAACGGCCGATACCGGCCTAAAAACATTCCTGAAATCCATCGGCTCCCTGCTGCGGTCAAAGGGCAAATGGCTGTACGGCATCTTCGCGATTGGCGGCATCTGCATGTTCGTCATCTTCGGCAGTCTGTTTTATTTGTCCGAAACCCTGGAGGACCGGGGGCTGAATTCGATCATCAAAGGGCTGGTGCTCGCCGTTCCGCTCGCCTGCCTCTGCCTGACTTCGTATCTGAGCGGCAAATGGATCGGCGAGAATAAAGTTGTTATGAAATGGTCGTGCTTCACCGGATTGGTTGTTGCGGCTGCAAGCCTGTATATACTCGGATGGCTGCAGTGGAGTCATACGTGGTGGATGGTTGCTATGCTGGGTGTCTCCTCGACCGGAATCGGCGCTGCGCTGCCAAGCCTGGATGCCCTGATCACGGAAGGCATAGAAAAGGAACAAAGAGGTACAGTGACCTCTTTGTACAGCAGCATGCGGTTTATCGGGGTTGCGGCAGGACCGCCGGCAAGTGCACTGCTGATGGACCGGTCGATGGTACTGCTTTTTACCATTATCGCATCGACGGCGCTCGCCTCCGCTGTCATCACGCTCATTACGATTCGCCCCGGGGCGAAGAGTCGGCCAAACGGCTCGAGGAGTGGCGCTGGGCGGCGTTCGCCAGCGCGTTGAGCTGTTCGAGCAGATTGCCTCCTCCTGTCAGCGAGATCGTTCCGACCTTCTCGCAGATCTTTTCCAGAAATTCAAGCTCCTTCAGACGATAGAGCGTGTGGTTCTCATCCATGAGCTTCGCTGTATTCAAGAGGCTGCGGGTCGACGCGGTCTCTTCCCGGCGGGTGATAATCATGGCCTGCGCCTTCTTCTCCGCCAGCAGAACCGTGTTCATGATATCCCGGATCTCGCCGGGCAATATGATATCCTTCACACCGGCCGAGATAAACTGCACGCCGTACTGGCCGCTTTTCTCGTTCAGGCGGGCAAGCACGAATGCGGCAATTTCCTGCTTCATCCGGAGCAGCTCATCCAGCTTCAGCGTGCCGACGTATTCACGCAGAATGAGCTGCAGCACAATATAAATCTGGTCATCGAAGGACTTGATCGCCATAATTTTCAGCGGATCCACGATCCGGTATTGGCAAACAAAATTAAGCCGCAGCGTCACCTTATCCTCCGTCAGCATCTCCTGCCCGGTCATATCCAGCTGCTGCTGCCGCAGATCTGCTGGCTTCGCCGTAACGGCAACGGGGCCGCGCCAGAAATAATATTTGCCCGGATGCAGCTCCCGCTGCAGGACATTGTTGAAGTAAAGCAGCGCTGATTCGTAGCTCGCAACTTCAATCGTCTGCACATACCCGTTCAGTCTGGGCAGAATGGCGGCATCCACCTCGCCCGTTATTTCCGGCTTCCCGGTATCCACATGCGTAAAGCTGTGTTTCTTCCATGCCTTCCAGTAGGCGTATACGCCTGGTTTCAGGATAGATATGAACTTGCCGTCCGCGTAATGCAGCGCGTATTCATGATCCGCCACATCCACGACCGCCAATTCCTCAACAAGTTGGCTATCCCGCAGAAACAGCTGCAGTTCCTTGCCTGCCACATCAAATGGCTTCGCCACATTCATGATCGTTATGGTATCGTCGGAAAAGACGGATGTCCGGTATGTACCGGGCTGAAGATGTCTGGCATAGCTGCCTCTGCGGAACAGCAATCCCCGCTCATCCGCTTTTATGATCACTTTTTTCAACATGTTTGTTTGCACCTCTTTTTTCGTTTGTTGCCTTTACGCTTGGGAAGCCTCCTGCAGCTCAGACGGAATCGGGCTTGAGAACAGCGCCCTTCTCAGGTTCGGTGTCTTGTCAGACTGCCGTTCACAGGCGATGGTTCCGCCTGCTCCCCGCCCCCTGTCCTGACAGCCGGGACCTAGAGAATGTCCGCTGGTTCGATATCCGCCCCATTGCATAGCCGCTGCCGCAGCGACAGGGCACGAATGCCCGCCATGAGACTTCCTCCTTGGTAAAAGCTTCAGATTTGCCATTCTCGATTAAATGTCGAGTGCTCTGCCACTTGAGCTTAATCGCCCAGTTGGGGACGATAGGGGATTCGAACCCCTACAGAAGGTGGGATCCGCGCCGGTACGGTCGTACAGCATACGAGCACATAGCATGTGCAGGCACTGCGGGATGAATGAGACATCCCAGCCAAGGTACGCCGCCCATTTCACGAATCCAATCTATTATTGATATTATCTTTAATAGCGCTGATGATTGATGCTGTTAGCTGCATCTAAAGTCAAATGCCTTTGATAGCCGCCATCGGCTTGCACACGGCGACCACCTCGGCAAGGGATGCCCCGACGATGCTCTCGATGATTTGATCCACATCCTTGTAGGCTTGAGGGCATTCGTCCAGAATCGTCTGCAGGGATGGATGGTTGACCAGAATCTCTTCCTCTGTCCCTACCTTCAGGGACTGCTGAAATTGATCGACCGTGACCAGCTCCTTTGTCGCCTTCCGCGATCTTGCCCGCCCTGCGCCGTGGCAGATGGAGTAGAAGTTCTTCAGTCCTTCCTCTTTTCCCACCATGATATAGGAGGAGGTTCCCATGGAGCCCGGGATAAGGGCGGGATGGCCCGTAGCCTTGTAGGCCGGCGCATTCATAAAATGCTTCGGCGGCAGCGCCCGGGTCGCCCCTTTGCGGTGGACAAGCATGGGCTGGTTGCGGTGAAATTCCTGCAGCGCATAATTATGCATCAGATCATAGAGAACGGGCATCTGCAGGCCCGACCCGAACACCTCCCGGAAGGCCTCCTGTACGCCGAAAGCAATCATATGCCGGTTGCTGACAGCAAAGTTCAGAGCGGAGTACATCAGGTTCAAATAGGTTTGCCCTTCTTGGCTTGCGATCGGCGCATAGATCAGATTCGGATCGGGATTGCTGACTCCCCACAAATGCATCGCCTGCTTGAGAATCCGGTTGTATTCCCGTCCAAGCATCGCACCCCAGGCCCGGGAGCCGGAATGAATCATCACAACCACCTGTCCGTCGAACAGCCCCCACTGGGCGGCAAGCTCCTTTTGGGACCCGCTGATTTCCAGGACCTGAATCTCTATGAAATGGTTGCCTCCGCCAAGGGAACCCAGCTGCCCGTGGGCGTTTCTGCGGATTTTCGGGGGAAGCTGCTCCAGATAAGTATGATCGTATGAAAAGGTGGACTGCTCCACATGCGTCAACCACTGAGCATCGGGAATATATCGGGCCGGCAGCCCCTTCAGACCGTTACGGACCACGTCCATAATTTCGATATCCGCATAATTCGTGTTGGTGCGTTCATTGGTGGGCACATATTTCTCAATTGCGGCGATCAAGGCGCGGCGGACCGCTTTATCCTGAATATCCTGCTTGCGCAGCTGCGTCGTATGGACGCGCATGCCGCAGCCGATGTCCACCCCGACAATGGAAGGGGACACACAGCCATCTCTCATATTCCATACCGCCGTTGTTCCAATGCATGTTCCCACGCCAATATGCGCATCCGGCGTATAGCTCATATATTGGTTGCGCGGAATGCGCAGATTATTATCCGCCATCTCATACATATTCGCATGGAAGGATTGAAAAATCTCTTCATTGGCATAGACATGAAGCTTGCCGTGCGCAAGCTCCATTTCGTGATGATTGTTTCCGTGAAAGCTATAATTCCTATTCATGATTTGCTTGATCCTCCAATGTTCTCTTGCTTAAAGTTCAGCGCCCCGCGCTCTCTCTGATGTGTCTTATCATCACTTATTACAGCGCGTGCGAACATGGTGAAAGTATGGCGACAAGGGGAAATTTGAGAAAAATGGACACTCATGCGGCTGACTGTTGGGTGTGGAGCGGCCCGCAGCGGCCCGATCTGCGCTGCAGCAAGGTTTTTCCGATTTACAGCGCCGGATACTGGTGCTGGCGCACATCTAAGCCGATTTTTCCTTGTTGGGGATGACTGTTTGGCGTGGAGCGGCCCCGATCTGCGCTGCAGCAAGGTTTTTCCGGTTTACAATGCCGGATGCCGGTGCTGGCGAGCGTGTAAACCGATTTCACCTTGTTGGAGCTGACTATTGGGCCTCGAGCAGCCCCGATCTGCGCTGCAGCAAGGTTTTTCCGGTTTACAGCGCCGGATGCCGGTGCTGGCGCACATCTAAGCCGATTTTTCCTTGTTGGGGATGACTGTTTGGCGTGGAGCGGCCCCGATCTGCGCTGCAGCAAGGTTTTTCCGGTTTACAGCGCCGGATGCCGGTGCTGGCGAGCGTGTAAACCGATTTTTCCTTGTTGGGGATGACTGTTTGGCGTGGAGCGGCCCCGATCTGCGCTGCAGCAAGGTTTTTCCGGTTTACAGCGCCGGATACCGGTGCTGGCGAGCGTGTAAACCGATTTTACCTTGTTGGAGCTGACTATTGGGCCTCGAGCAGCCCCGATCTGCGCTGCAGCAAGGTTTTTCCGGTTTACAACGCCGGATACTGGTGCTGGCGCACATGTAAACCGATTTTTCCTTGCTGGGGATGACTGTTGGGTGTGGAGCGGCCCGCAGCGGCCCGATCTGCGCTGCAGCAAGGTTTTTCCTGGTTTTCCGGCTTTCATCGCCGAATGCCCAGAACCCCGTCAAAATAATTCCAGTCTAAACCTATATTTCTAAAAACAGGACGGGGTATTGCCATCTTGGCCCAAACCAGGTGAACAAGCTGTAAACCAAGCACCCTAAAGGTTATCGCAATTACACATTAAAAAAAGACTGGGCGGCACATTTTCAGTTGTGCTTCCAGTCTTTTTGTGTTGTAAATCCCTAATTCCAAATCTTTAATTATATTTATTATAATTTAATATTAGTTTTATATTGATAATTATTATCATATAATTTATAGTTAAAAACATAATCAAACAGAAGAGGTGATTGAACGATGACTACAGATAAGAATAAGCTTACCACAAGCTGGGGCGCTCCGGTTGGAGATAATCAGAACTCCATTACGGCGGGCTCCCGCGGACCGACTCTGATCCAGGATGTCCACCTGCTCGAGAAGCTGGCTCATTTCAACAGAGAGCGCGTTCCGGAGCGGGTCGTTCATGCCAAAGGCGCAGGTGCGCACGGTTATTTCGAGGTTACAGCGGATGTTTCGAAATATACGAAAGCAGGCTTTCTGTCCGAGGTGGGAAAACGCACCCCCATGTTCGCCCGGTTCTCTACCGTTGCCGGCGAGAACGGCTCTGCCGATTCTGTGCGGGATCCGCGCGGTTTCGCCCTGAAATTTTATACCGAAGACGGCAATTATGATCTGGTCGGCAATAATACACCGGTTTTCTTCATTCGCGACGCCATCAAGTTCCCGGACTTTATCCATACGCAAAAGCGTCACCCTGCCACACATCTGAAAAATCCGAACGCGGTATGGGATTTCTGGTCCCTCTCCCCGGAATCGCTGCACCAGGTCACGATTCTGATGTCGGACCGCGGCATTCCCGCCACCTACCGTCATATGCACGGCTTCTCCAGCCACACCTTTAAATGGGTGAATCAGGAAGGAAACGCCGTTTGGGTGAAATACCATTTCAAGACGGAGCAGGGCATCCGCAATCTGACCGAGGAGGTCGGCACCCAAATTGCGGGAGAAAATCCCGATCATCATACCGAGGATTTGTTTAACGCCATTAAGAATGGGGATTTCCCGGCATGGAAATTATTCGTGCAGATTATGCCGCTTGAAGATGCGGATACGTACCGCTTCGACCCCTTCGACGTGACGAAGGTATGGTCGCAAAAGGATTATCCGCTCATAGAAGTCGGGCGGATGGTTCTCGACCGGAATCCGGATAATTATTTTGCCGAGGTGGAGCAGGCTACCTTCTCGCCGGGCACGCTCGTGCCGGGCATCGATGTTTCGCCTGACAAAATGCTTCAGGGCCGCTTGTTCGCTTATGCGGATGCGCATCGTTATCGTGTAGGCGCCAACCATCAGGCGCTGCCGATCAACCGGCCGCGCAATGAGGTGAACAACTACCAGCGCGACGGCCAAATGCGGTTTGACAGCAATGGCGGAGGCTCCGTCTACTATGAGCCCAACAGCTATGGCGGACCTGCAGAGTCCCCGGAAAGCAAGCAAGTCGAGTACCCCGTATCCGGCCTCGCGGCGAGCGTCGCTTATAATGAGCATGATCATTATACGCAGCCGGGGGACCTGTACCGCTTGCTGAGCGAAGAGGAACGGGCACGCCTCATCAAGAACATCGTCGGAGCCATGGCTCCCGTTGAGAAGGACGAGATCAAGCTCCGCCAGATCGGCCACTTCTACAAAGCGGATCCGGAATACGGAAGACGCGTTGCAGAGGGGCTTGGACTGGAAGTTCCTCCAGGACTTTAAGGGTTTTAAGAAGCTTGGCTGAAGCGAAGTATGAGACTAATCAAATGCTGTCAGTTCAGGAAGAAACACCTTACGTATCTGGCTTATAGAAGCGAAATATATAGGATTCTAAAAGGTCGGAAGAGCTGGTTCTTGCCTCCCTCCGTCGGCAAAGCCAGTTTCTTCGCTTACCCTTAATGGCAATTATAAAGGTGAAACTTATATATGCTGTAATGTTAAAAAAATACTCTTTCCCCTCATGGGCGAAAGAGTATTTTTTGCATATTTGGACACAAATGCATTCCTTTACATGCGCACATCCCAGGTTGGGTATAATGTCCGTTTGCCCCCATCTATCAACGATCCGACCACATTTCCCGCTTTTTTCTTCAAGCGCAATTTTTTCCATTTAACCAACCTTTTACGAAGATTGGCTCAAAAGCTGGGGGAGCATGGCCAGCAGCATGTCCCTTGTAAACGGATTATCGAAATTCCATTTGGCATCCGTCACATGGGTCCGGCCGGATTGGACGGCAGGCAGTTCCTGCCAGAGCCTGCTGCCAGTTAGCTTGCGTGCCTCGCTCTGCGACAGCCCGTCTTCGCTGATCAGGAGAAATATCCGATCCCCGGCGTAAGCCGGCAGATCCGCAGCCGCTATCGCGAGAAAGGGAATCCCGTCCCCGATCATAGTTTCCACTTCTTTGGCCGGTTTGAATGCCAACGGGTGATAAAGCGTTAACGCGATTCCGCGGTTCCCCATTACAAAAAGCTGCTCCTGCAGCTGCAAAATAACGGCTGCCGTTTCCCTGGCCGTTCTGCCTGAATCGTAATTCCTCCAAAAGTCGTTTTCTTTGCTCTTGTATCGGGCAATCCAATTCTCCGCCTGCCGCTTCTTCCCGAATAATTCCGCCGTCAGCCGCAGCCGGTCAAATAAGTTTTCACTCCTGCGGATACTCACCGTCGGCGCAATATCCGAGAAAATTTCAAGCGATTCATTCAGATCGCTGCTGTGCAGAATCAGATCAGGCTGAAGCTCGCGAATGCGTTTGGGATCCCCCACAGTGCCCACATCCGATATGCTGCCCAGCTTGTTCCGATAGACCACCTGCCGTCCGATAATGGTCAGATCCGCGCCCAGCGGCTTGATGCCCAGGGCAATCATCTCCCCGAGCGCATAGCCGATGGCAACTACCCGTGCGGGTTGGAGAGGAATTTCGATTTCCAAGCCGCGCCAGTCTTCTCTTCTGACACCATGATTATATGCACGCGCATACTGCTTCAGCGGGAATCCCATCGTTTGGCGGAAACGCCGGTTGAAGTAGTATTCATCCTTGAAGCCGCTGCTGCGGGCAATTTCCCTCAGCGGATCATTGGAGAGCAGCAGCAGCTCCTTGGCCCGCTTCATCCGCAGCTCCGTCAAATAATCAAATTCGATAATGATTATCATTATCGTTATAATAATGGAGATTCGTGCTTCTAACAATGGAGAAACGTCAGGCGGATTTGGGACAAATCGCCGAAGCCATCACCGGGAAGCCGGATAATCCACCTGGAATTGCGCGGATTCCACCCAACTGCCTGATGCGAAGTCCCGGCCTTTCACCAGCACCTTATCTGCGAATACTTCCACGTAATAGCCTTGACTGCCCGCAAGATGCTCGTCCTCATCCGTCCAGAGATAGGCGACCGAGGCCGCATTAAACATGGTTGCCGTAACCCCCCGGCCATCGAACATCGTATGTCCGGCTTCCAGCTGCCAATGCGTATGCCCGCTGAACATAATCGCTTGCGGATGCCTGCCCAGCACCTGCTTCAGCTCGCTGTCCTGCACAACGCCGTACCACCCCTGAGCCTGCAAAGAGCCTGCCACCGTGTCCATAAGCGGCTGGTGCAGGAAAACAAATACCGGCCGGTCCGCGGAGGCTTCCTCGCCCAGCTTCATATCGAGCCACTCCAGCTGCTCCTGTGTCAGATGACAGAAGTCCTTCAGCCCCTGCTCCGTCCCCAGAAAGATAAAATGATACCCATCAATCCAGTGATCATGATAGGCGCCCGTCATACCGCTGTATGCGGTGTAATTCCCTAGCCTCGAAGCCCATTCGCCAAAAGCGACATCGTGATTGCCCACCGCAAACCGGATTGCGGGGAGCCCTTCTTTATTCGCTTCTATGATGTGGTTCAGCTGCCCATATTCCTTTATAAAACCGTGATCTGTCAGATCGCCGACATGCATAATACCGCTGCTGCCCATACTATTGGCGATAATATCCTTTAGCGCTCTGTCCAAATTCCGGTTGTGTTCATGATCGGCATCTGCAGTCACATGAGTGTCTGTTATGACCTGGAAGGTAACCAGCGGCTTCCCCGCTTCGTTATGATCGTTTCGCTTCATTGGAATGCCCGCACTCCTTTTCAAATAGGCTGCTTCTCGGATGTGCATCTTTCGCATTAGCTGCTTTTCATGTGTGCATCTTATTGCATAAGCTGCTCACTTCAAATATGTCCCTGTATATTTACCGCCGTTAATGAACCTTGGAGCTGATATTTAATCCGATTACACCAATGACAATTACAATAATCCATATAATAGAGGAAAGCGGAAGCTGCTCATTGAACAGCTTCACGCCCGCAAGCGAAATCAGGACGATGCCGATGCCGGACCAAATCGCATAGGCAACGCTCATATTCATGTAATGCAGCGCATAATTCAGGAACGTAAAGCTCGCTCCGTAGAAGAGGAACATCAGCACGGAAGGCCACAGCCGGGTGAACCCTTCGGACATTTTCATCGATATCGTGCCTGACAGCTCCAAAGCAATTGCCAGGGCAAGAAACAGCCAGCCTATACTGCTCTCCGTCTTCATGCTGCTCCTCCCCCCGGCCGAAGCTCCCTATAATCGCCAATGATGATATCCGCATCGGGAAAATCGTCAGCCCGCGCATTCTCGGAACCGGCTTCGCCAAGCCCAATGCAGAGCCTTGCTCCCGCGGCCCGGCCCATCCGCATATCGCCGTTCGTGTCGCCAATCACGGCCGCTCCCCGGGCGTCAATGAATAGCTTGCGGCAGGCAAGCTCCATCATATCCGGGAATGGCTTGCCCCGCTCCACTTGATCCGTGCCGACTACAGCGCCGAAGTACTGCCGGATGCCCAGCCAATTCAGATGCTTCTCCGCCGCCTGTGTCTCATCGGCGGTTACCACGCCAAGCGGGATACCCTCCGCATGGCATGCCGCAAGAAATTCCACGATCCCGGCGATCGGCCGGGCGGGACGAACCCGCTCCAGCTCCTCATCCGCATCCAAGCGGCATAACTCCACCAGCTCCTTGGACTTCGCCCATGACAGGCCGAGGCGGTAGCCCTGCCAGATCAGCAGGGCAAACAGCTCCTGCATCGTGCCCATGGCCAGCGGACCGCCCCGGTCATAGCCGCTGATCGTGCCATCCGGCCTGTGGATCGTCCCCCACAGAGAGGGCTCGATCGCCGGCAGCTCCAGATCCTGCTCCGCAAGCCTGCTTCTGAAGCTGTTCATCATATGCCCGCTCCAGCCGCCCCACATGGATATGAAGTCCAGCAGGGTTCCATCCTTATCGAATAAAATGCCCGTTATACCATAGCTGCGATGATGGATCATGAGTTCAGGCATTTTACAAGTCACTCCTATTTCAAATTATCCAGCGCTTTCTGCGCGGTTTCCTTCGCTTCCTTAAGCGCCTTCTCCGCCGGTACATTCTCGATCTGCACCTTGTCGGCCGCAATCTTCAGCGCATCGTTGATTTTGCCGCCCGTTGGATCCTGGAAAGGAGCGGAGCCATGCGACGCCTGCATCAGCGGGATTTTGCTTTGCGGATTCTGCTCGCTGTAGGCCACAAAATCGGGATCGTTAAGCGCAGATTGACGGACTGCGATGTAGCCGGTGTTCATCGACCAGAATGCCGTGTTTTTGGCATTGTTGAAGAACGCGAACCATTTGAACGCCGCCTGCTGCTCCTCAGGGCTTGCTTTTGCCGGAATGCCTGCCATAATCGCATTCGCTACAGGCTTGCCTTCGCCAACGCCCGCCCAGCCCGGCTGCTCCATGGCCCCAAGCTGCGCAAAGTCGAGATCGCCCTGGTCGCCGCTTGAACCGGTATAGCCGGCCGCCTGGCTTTTCATCACATCGTCGATCGTCTTGTACCAATATTCCCAGCCTTGTCCGCCGGAGTGGATGCTCATAATGCCGTCCTCATGAATCCACTTGCCGAACAATGACCAGGTATCCACCCATTCCGGGGAATCGATCATGACCGTCTTGCCGTCCTCGCTGAGAATGCGTCCGCCCTTGCTTAATACGGCATCAAGCATATTCTCGTAGCCCCACATCGGCTCCCAGCCGTATACGGTTGTTTTGCCATCCGCCTTTTGCGTCATTTTCGCGGCTGCGGCTGCAAGGTCTTCCCAGGTCTTGACTTCCTCGGGCTTAATGCCCGCCTTCTCGAACATATCCTTGCGGTAGTACATGACCTGGGTTGTGCCGTACATCGGAATGAAATACTGCTTGCCGTCCACCTGTCCCTGAGTCAGGAAGGTCTGCACGAAATCCTCTTTGTTATAATCCGGATACTGGGCGATCATATCATCCATCGGGGCAAAATAACCTTTGCGCGCCCAATCTACATTGGAAGCCAGAACGGCGGCCGGCACCTTGCCTGCGGCGATGGCAGCCTGAAGCTTCTGCTCGGTCTCCGCGTAATCGGCCTGGACGATTCCCTTCACAATGACTTCCTGCTGGGACGCGTTGAACTCGTCGATGAGCGTCTTCATATGCTCGCCCAGCTTGCCGCCCAGCCCGTACCAGAACTCAATGGTAACCGGCTCCTTGACTTCCGGTTCCTCCGGCGCTGCAGGCTCGGTGTTCACCGCTGTCTCTGCCTCATTCACGGCCGCTGTATTGGCCGTATTATTCGTTTTTTCCCCACCGGTACCGCATGCCGCAAGCAGGATAAAGCTCATTACCATCGTGAACAGCAGACCCTTTTTGAATACTATCATGTTAGTTCCCCCACTCCATTCGTTTTGTTAACCCTTGTTGACTCCCGCGGATAAATTCACACTTTGCATAATCGTCTTCTGCGTCAGCAGAAACAGCAGCAGTAACGGCGCAATCGTGAATGAGCTGGCTGCCATAATCAGCGGCCATTTCAAGCCATAAGCACCCCCCTCCACGAAGAAGCTGCGCAGACCCGCCGATACCAGCTGCAGATCCGGATTCTTGGTGATGAGCATAGGCCAGAAATAATTGTTGTACTGCTCTATGAACGTGATGAGCACAAGCACCGCAAACGAGGAACGCACAAGCGGAATAAGAAGGGTCCACAATATGCGCGAATGCCCTGCCCCGTCGATTTGCCCGGCCTCCACGATCTCATGGGATACCTGCAGGAAGGCCTGTCTGATCAGAAAGATCGAGAACACGCTGACGCAGTTGGACAAAATCATGCCTGCGTAGGAATCAAGCAGATTCAGCTTGGCCAGCACGATGTAGCTGGGCAAATATACGGCGGTGCTCGGCACCATATATCCAAGCAGGATCACGGCGGTCAAGAGACCCTTCAGCCGAAATTTCATATGGGTCAGCGCGTAGGCCATCATGCCGGAATTGATCACCTGAATGAATGCGATCGCACAGGCCACGCCGATGCTGTTGGTCATATAACGCCAGAAGGGCGCCGCCTCCCAAGCCTCCAGGAAATTGCCCCATTTGGGGGCTTCCGGCCAGAAGGTTGGCGGGAACTGCCAGATCTCGTCATTGGTCTTGAGGCCGCTCGTAACCATCCAATAGAAAGGAAAGGCCATTACGGCGCCGACCAGCACCAGCAGTAGATGCCTTGTGAGGGCAGGCATTGTTTTTCTCTCAGTCATAGGTGTGCTCTCTCCTTCCCTTGATTATTAATGGTAGTGCACGCTTCGCCGGCTGACTGTGAATGAAGCCAGCGAGAGCAGCACGCAGCCGATGACAAGCACCACCGCTACAGAGGACGCTTCGCCAATATTGTAGGATTCGAACGCCGATTGATAATACATGTACAATAAGGTCCGCGTGGATCCGGAAGGTCCGCCCTGCGTCATGACATTAATCTGATCGTAGGCCTGCACGGACTGGATAATCAGAACAATCGACAGGAAGAAGGTAGTGGGCGAGATGAGCGGCACCGTAACATGGATGAATCTGCGCCAGCTTCCCGCTCCATCAATCCCGGCCGCCTCCAGCAGATCCGGCGGAACATTGCGCAGCGCCACGAGATAGAAGACCATCGCCCAGCCGACAGCTTTCCAGATCGTAACGATCAGGATACCGACGAGCGCCCAATCGGGATCATTCAGCCAGCCGATGCCATCCGAGCCGAATACCCGCAGCACATTGTTGGCAAGACCGACCTCCGGCTCGAAAATCCACGACCATACAATGGAGACCGCGACAGTCGGCGTCACCCACGGGGAGAAGATAAGCGCCCGGTACAGACCCGAGAACCGCAGCTTGCTATTCAGCAGCATCGCAAAGGCAAGTCCACCGATGAGGGTCGGCACCACGCTTCCGGCACAGAACAGCAGCGTTACCCCGAGCGCCTTGTAGAAGAGCGGATTGCTGATCAACTCCGTGTAATTATCAAGGCCGACGAACAGCTTGTCCGGGCTCATGAAATCCCACTCGGTGAAGCTCAGGTAGAAGGCGTACACAAGCGGACCGAGCCAGAAAACCGTGAGCGGAACCATCGCCGGCAGGGTGAAGAGCAGTGCCTTTCCGTCTGCGGCAAGTTTCGATTGTTTCAAATCTGCCCCTCCTAATCGTTCAATATATTTTTAACATTAACAATGGATTCTCTCGTTTATCCCCCTCGTTCCGCATTATCATGTGGTTTCGTTCAAAATTTATTGTACAGTTAAAAGTGTAGAGTTTGGTTTTCTTAGTGTAAAATAGAATTTAAGATCATGTAAAAAAGGATAAATGCCGCATGTTCATTCCTGTGCTTAAAACGTATAATGATACAAGGAGAACCATGATGAATTCAATGCGATTGCAGGTGAACTTATGAAACAAACGGCTTCGGATGGGGAAGAGCGCTCGCCGCTGCAGCGCGGGGAGCTTCGCCGCAAGGTCATTGATGCGATAGCGGATACCATGGATTTGTATGGCGCGACCCATTCATTCGGCGAGCTGTATGGCATTATGTATTTCGAGGACAAGCCCATGACACTCGAAGAGATGAAGACCCATATGAATATGAGCAAAAGCAATATGAGCTATGCGGTCCGTTCGCTGATGGCCTCCAAAATGGTCACCAAGCTGGATGAGAAAGAGGACCGCAAAGATTTGTATCTTGCGGAGACTGATTTCTTCCTGGCGTTCCAGAACTTCTTTACGACCAAGCTGCAGCGCGAAGTGGATGTGATGACGGAGGCGATCAACGGGGTTCTTCCGGATCTGACGGAGCTGATTCTGGCGATGGATACGCCGGAGGAAGAGCGTCAGCTGTGCCTGAAGGATCTGCACAAGCTTCGGCATGGGCTCAGCTATTACACATGGCTGCAGGAATTCGTGAATAATCTCCAGGCAGGGCGGTATTTTAGCGAGTGACCGGGGGGCGATGACGGAATGCTGCTTGGGCATTAATTGAAGCTGACGTGGTTATTCCTAATGCGCGCCTCTTACGACGTTCGTCCCGGGCGGCCACACAGCGGGTGGGGTAAAAGCTGTTGCTGTTGAATCCGGCAAATAGGGAAGATCCCGGAGGTTTCCAGTAGGGTGGGATCCCGCAGAGACTGCAATATGGTAAATGCTTGAAAAGGCCCTGATCAGTCCGCCGACCAGGGCCTTTTCGTATGGAAACAGCGCTTCACGTGCAGGTTCTTAATACAGGTCTAATAAACCGTACCCAACAAATATTGCAGGAAACGGCAAAAACCAACCGCCCTTCAAGAGGGAGGTTGGTTTTTGGTGGTCGTTCTTTTACTTATTCAACATCGTCCGCGATGTTTTTCTCCCATGTTTCGCTGCCGTCCGAATTCCGGACCGATTCATGAGATACAGTCGCTTCCTGCACATCTCCGAATGCCCAGTGGCTTGTCGGTACGTCAGGGAACATGGCACCCAGGCCGTTCAAAGGTCCGCGATACAGCATGCGGTTAATCAACGTTACCGCTTCGGAACGGATAATGCTGTTGCTAGGCTTGAACGATCCGTCCGGATAACCGGCGAGGAAATGGCTGCGATACAATTCTTCGATCGCAGACGCCGCCCAGTGGCCTTTAACATCGTTGAAATGCAATTCCCCAGGCTTGCTTACATCAAGCTTGAGGAAGCGCACCATAACCGATGCCAGTTCTCCTCTTGTTACTGCAGCGTCGGGACGGAATGTGCCGTCTTCGAAACCGCTGAAGTAGCCATGCTTCGTTGCAATTTTAATATAGTTTGCCGCCCAGTAATCGGCCGGCACATCGGTAAAGCTGAGCGTATCTTCCAGCTGATTGTTCTCCGTCAGACGGGCAACAATCGCCGCAAGCTCCGCACGTGTAAGCGAGCGATTCGGTTTGAACAGCCCATCCGGGTAGCCCAGAATATAACGCTGATGCTCCAGCTTTTCAATGGAGAATACTTGAATTTTCACAGCCGATTGCGCCTTTACAGGAGCGGCTGAATTATTGTTCACAGTAAACTCGCCCGATACGTCGAATGACGCGTCCTTCGCATCCAGCTGAGGCCATTTCACAACGATCTTGAAGCTTCCCGTTCCACCTGCCGCAAGCTCCTTAACCGGCCAAGTAATCGTGCTGCCTTCTACTTTGCCGCCATTGGCATCAATAATTTCCACGCCCTCGGGAAGCGTTACTTTAATTTCTCCCGCAGCCAGTTGGGCTGTGGATTGATTTTTGTAATCGACTGTAATCGTCGATTGGCCGCCTGCTTCCACAAGGTTCTTGTCCACGGAAAGATTCAGCGTTACATCAGGTGCGGCTGGCGGAATGTAGACAGGCCCAGGACCTCGGGTAACCGGAGCCAATTGCAGATCATGCTTCACGATATCCCGTTCAACCGAGATTGTTGGGCTTGTATAGCTGTCGTAGCCGTCTTTTGTAACGGTCAGATAATAATCCGTCTCCGGGAATACCATGTACGCATAGAAGCCATGCTCATCGCTGAGCTGTTCCGGGCTCGCGTTGTCGTTCGGGTCGAAGCCCACCAGGAGAGGCAATGTAACCTCGCCATTCGGCGTTCTGCCTTTGTCTTTGTTGCGCTGCGTATCCGCAAAATGCAGAACGACTTTCGCACCTTCAATCTTGGCTCCTGTCGCCGCATCCGTGATCGTACCGTACGGATCGACCAGTTCCTCGGTAATGTTCATTTCGCCGTTGGCCTTAACGCCTACAGTGCCGCGGCTGATAATGATTTCCTGCCCTGGAGCAAGCTCGTAGCTGATTTCCAGTGTGTAATCGCCTACTGCCAACCCATCTGCATTAAACAGACCTTGGGCTTGCAGCTCGAATGCTTTGGGAACGCCATTCTCGGAAACGTAA
Source organism: Paenibacillus sp. JT31N11 (assembly GCF_056269285.1). Lineage (NCBI taxonomy): Bacteria > Bacillati > Bacillota > Bacilli > Caryophanales > Paenibacillaceae > Paenibacillus > Paenibacillus sp. JT31N11. The sequence goes on along the minus strand of NZ_JBWDNQ010000006.1, from coordinate 366,201 downwards.
TTTCCGTCGGCATCCTTAAGATATACTTTCGTTTTGCCCAGCATTTCATCGCTGATCAGGCTGGTTTTGCCATCCGGCTTCTGGAACAAAACGATACCGGTTACGGTTTTCTCGGAATCGAAACTCTCATCCTCACTGCCGGTAACCGTACCGACATGAGCTTTCTGATTAAAGGTTACCGGCGTCTCAACACCGCCGACAATCACGGTTTGCGTAACCTCCAGATCGTATTCCGCATCGCCCTTGGGAACAGGAATCGAATAAGCGCCGTTGGCGTCGGTTACGACCGTTCCGTCAAAGTCGACTCCGGCTTCGATCTTGCCGTCTCCGTTCAGATCAAGCGTCACTCTCACACTGGCGCCGGGAACAGGCTCGTTCGTATCGCCTTTGGTGATAACCCCTTTGATCGTAGCGGGCTGGAAGGTCACCATAATTTGATCTTGGCCGCTCAAGCCTTTTTCTGGATCATAGACTGTAGCCGTAACCGGAATCTGCTGCTCGTCGATGCCGGTAATTTTGGCCGACTTGTAGGTTACGACAGCTTTACCCTGCTCATCCGTAACGGCTTTATTGGATCCGACAAACTCTCCGATTGGTGCGTTGAATTCCACCTCAACGCCGGAAAGCGGATTGCCGTCTGCATCCTTAAGCACAGCGGTCAGCTCGGTAGTCGACTTGCCGTCTCCCACGATTTTATCCGGGTTTGCAGTTAGCGCAAGATCCACTCCGACAACCTCGAACTTATTGTCGGCCAGCTTGTTCTCCGGCTCGGCCGGCAGCAGGGAATCATCGGATTTTCTCGCCTCGAAGGCTACCGTGTATACGCCGGTTGCCGTCTCGGACGGGAGAACGAAATTGTTATCCATCCATGACTTAAAACCATCCAGAAGGTACGTTTCGGGGTTCGCGAGTGTCAGCTCAACGGATTGTCCATTCACAATCGCTGTTACCGAATCAGCCAGCAGCGAGCTTACCGCAGACAGCAGAAGCGGCTCCCCGGGAATCGCCTTAACGACGTTCGGGTCCCCCAGCCCCTTGAAGCCAACCCAACCGTCGAGAGCCCGGTGAATCTTGATGGTGACTTCGGCAGGCGAGCTTACCTGATGATAAGTATCGTCCGTTACTGTAAATGAGAATGCGTCTTCTCCCCATTTAAAGCCTTCATTCGGTGTATAGATCCAATGTCCGGAATCTATCTGCTGCAGCCCGCCTTTGTCCGGATCAACCGTAATGCTATAAGTCAAAGGCGAATTTTCCGCATCTTCCCCGATCAGCTCAATCGGAATGGACAGCGTGCCTTCTTCCACATTTACAGTTTGCGGTTTGGCGATCGGGATACCGTCATAAGTAATGACAATTGCGGCAGGTGCTTCGGAATATTGCTTGCCGTCATACCCTTCCCACTCAAAAGTAACCGGCTCATCGATAGTCAATCCCGGATCCGGAATAAAAATCAGATTGTTCAATTCATTGAAATCAATTTCATTGTTAACCGGAATGTCGATATACGTTGCATCAGTGACCGTATTATACTTCAGCATTCCCTTGTCACTGCTTGGACCTGTTATACGGATTTTGGTCAATACATCGCCGTCATTGTCCACATAACCCAAATCGTTCTTCGCAATGGCAACATTTTGCCCTTCAAGTCCCGTTTCAGCTACTGCATTAACGACCGGCGGTGTGTTGATTTTGATGGTGACCGTCGCAGGTGTCTGCGCGTACTGCGTTCCATCTGATCCATTCCATTCGAAGGTTACCGCTCCGGATTGGCCTTCGTCCGGAATGAATTTCAGAGATTCCAGCTCGTCTACAGAAATAATATCTCCGTCTGTGACAACCTTTTCTTCTGTATCTCCATCAGGAAGATATACCAATTTGCCGGACGTCGGCACATGGACGATCTTCACTTGTTCCAGAGGTTCATCAGGAACAGTAGGATCGGCATAAGCATCTGAAATATTTTCACCCAAAGGAATTTCTTCAGTACCCTTGTTGACCGATATTACCGTATTATCAACCGTTGGCGCCAGATTAGGCGTGATGGTAACATCAGCATCGAATTGGGCGTATTTCCCTTGATCAGGGTCATACCCATTCCATTTGAATGTGACCGGCTCATCGAAGCTGCCATTCGAATTGGGGATAAACTGCAGCTCGTCCAATTGGTCATAGTCGATATCCATTCCCTCGGTGACAGTCGCTGCTCCAAGCTTGAGGATGCCAAGTCCGGAGTCCGGCAGCGTAACGATTTTCACCTTTCCCAGATCGTTGTCTGTGGCACCATTAATTTTGGAGAATTTGCTTTTGAATTCCTCTTTGGCAAATGCAGTCGGATCATACTGGCTGCCGGATTTCGCTATGTTCGACACCATTGGATCAAAGGTCGACAGCGAGTAAATATGCTCCGCCTTGCCGGGGTCGAAGCTTTCGTCATCCCTGTTATCGAACAAAATAATATTTACGGTATATTCTTTACTTGGATCAATATTTGGATTTGAAAGCGCAATAGGCTGGTTGGGGGATTCAGGTTGACCTTGCTCGGCATCCGGGAAAAATTCCTGCCCCGTTACAAGATTCTGCTCAACGGTATCTCCACCATTTGTTACTTCTTCAATAACGTTGATTTCCATTGCAAAATCGCCGTTATTCTTCGGCAAAAATTCCGGGTCGACAGTGATCTTGCCATTTTCAACCTTGACAATTGCACTTGTTATTTCCCCGGTAGTGCGGGATCCGCCGTCAATTACAAGCTGGCCCCAGTCAACATTAACGATCCACGATGAGAAAGTAGTTTCTGCCCAAAGATAGTGATGGGTGGAAATGCCAACAAAGTTATCTCCCGTTTGAATCTTACCAAAATCGTCGGGATCAATTTTCAGCACTGTTGTATTCCACTTATCGTTGTTACCGGAAAGAGCTCCCACATAAGCATTCTGATTGAACTCTCTTTTATAAGTCGCATTTTGACCTTTCAAGCTGCTGTTCGGACTTTGGTTCCAATCGGTGTACGGGGTTCCAAGAACAATTTCCCCGGGATCGGAAGATAAATAGGCACGATCCCATTCCCCCGTACCGCTGTTACCATCATACTCGTCCACATCAAGAGCACGAATTAACAGATAGGCGCTTTTTGCCGGAAGCTGATCAACATCTTCAATCTTGAATTCAATGGGATATTTGGCATCGCCATTTCCAATTTTAGAAGGAAAATCAAGATCCGCGTCGACGGCATTATCACTGCCTTCGGAATCCAGTCCACCCCAATTGTCAGTGTCGGTAAAATAAGTAGCACCGCCGGAAACCTCAGGTACTCCTCCCTCCGCCGCAAATGAAGGCGTGACCGCTCCCAGCAGCAGAAACAAGGCCATTACAAGCGAGACTATACGTTTGCTCGTTGTTCTCTTTCTCAAAATTTGTTTTCTCCTCTCGGTTGACTTTAATTGAATATATGACATAAAACAGTGAAACCTCCTCTACCAGAAGCAGCCTCGCTACCTCCGCCTCCTCATACAATCCCTCCATGTCGATTCTGATAGATATAGTTATTTAGGACTAGTCATACAGAATCATTTTATTCTAAATCATCTGAACTTTTTCTTATAAACCCACAAAAAAACAACTACTTCGACAATTCATTTTCAAAAAAATAGAAAAAGATGACGAAACTGAATACTTCATAGGTATATCGGTTCAGATGTTCAAAACTATCATACAGGTACATTCTGAACAAAATCTGAACTTGATAGAGCGCATCCAAAGCATGCGCCAGCCCATATCAATTTCAGACAAAAACATGCCGGTTGCAACCATTTCCACAAACCGGATTAGAAGGTATCGTAAAGAGGCAAGACTAATCCGATATAAGGGAGTGTGCCTGCATGAATATGTCCACATCGACTGACCGCTTGACCCCGCTTACCCGGGAACAGCTTCAATTTTATAAGGATAACGGCTATCTCATTCTGCGCAAAAGCGCCAGCGACGATTTGATCGATGCCTTCAATGCTCATATCCGGAGCATCCGCCTGTCTGAGGATATGCCGGAATGGGCAAAGCCCAGGAGGGGACAGGATGTTGTGGAAGACAAGGACCGTTTTTCGCTGCGTCTCTTTAATCCTCATCTGCACGATGGTTTCGCCAAGCAGATGATGAAGCTTCCTGTTATCCGCGGCGCTCTTGCCCAGCTTCTCGGGGATGAGGCGGCCGGCGTTCAGAGCATGTATTTCTACAAGGAGCCCGGAGCGCCCGGCCAGGCCGCCCATCAGGATTATTACTATATCCGCAACGAACCCAACTCGCTCACGGCCGCATGGGTGGCGATGGAATATACGGACGAGGAGAACGGCTGCCTCTACGTCATCCCCGGCTCGCACAAGATCGGCATTCTTCCGCATGGCAAGGTGAAGAATCTGGAGGAGCACGAAGCCTGGACGGACGAGGTCGAAGGCGTTGACCTGAGCCGGGAGGTTGCCGTCGTGCTGGATAAAGGGGATATCCTGTTCTTCGACAGCCTGCTGATCCATTCGTCGACCCGCAACCGCTCTAAGCGTTGGCGGCGGTCTTATGTCTGCCATTATATCCGCCATGATTCTACAATCGAGCGGGAGGATTTGAAGAAAAAATATTCTCTTGAATAGTGGAGGATGAGCGTTATTGAATCAGGATGAATTGCAGCCCGCTTCATGGTTTGACGTCCGACGTGCTGCTGCGGGTTCTGTCACCTACGCGCCCGGCGGCACCTTCGGCCCGCGCGTGCAGCAGGATCTCCAGCTGGTGCTGGTGATTACCGGCTCCATGACCGTGTCGATCGATGGCCGTCCTTATGCGGTACCTGCAGGTCACACCGCCTTCCTGAAGCCGAACCACCATGAAGCTTTTCAATTCGATACCCATCGGAATACCCTGCATCTATGGATCAACGTCAGTCCGGACGGTTTGCCTCCTTCCGTGCTGGCCGGCTTCAACGCGCTGCCGTTAGCCCTGCCGCTGTCCGATGAAATGAACCGGCTGGCGGATCTGATGCTCGCCCTGCAGCGCAGCGGCTCCGCTCCGGAGGCGGACGTGATCCGCACGCTGGGATGGGCCGCCATGCAGCTCTTCCTCGAGGAGCATGGGCGCATTAGCGCCAATGTCCGGAAGCATCCCTCGGTATTGGTGACGAAGGATGAAATCCGCAACCGATACGCAGATAATCTGAGCCTGAGTGACCTCGCCCGCGCCGCAGGCCTGTCGCCGGAGCATCTGATCCGGCTGTTTCGCCGGGACGAAGGGGTAACGCCGATTCAGTACCTGTGGCGCTACAGGCTGCAGCAGGGACTGGGCCTGCTGCGCAGCACAGGTCTGTCGATCAGCGAGGTATCCGGGCAGGCCGGATTCAAGACGGTCTACCATTTCACCCGGATGATCAAGCGGCAGACCGGCATGACACCAAGCGAGATCAGGCGGGAAGCCCTGTTACATGAATAGAAAAAAGGCGTCCATCAAGCCAAAATCCGACTTGGTGGACGCCTTTTGCTGCCTGCTTTTGCCTTAATTGACCGTAAAATCTTTCACGCCTATTGCCAGATTAAACTGCCTGATTCTTGCAAGAGGCCTTTCCTTAAAGGGGAAGCTCCTTAAGCCGCCGAACGTGAGCGCCCCGGCAAGCGGTTCATGCCTGCTTATTTCATCGACAGCCGCCAGTCTGAGCCTTGCTGTTATCTCAGGATACAGATCCGCCAGCTGAGTCAGCTCGTTGCGGTCTTCCGTGAGATGGAACAGCTGCTCACGTCCGCCGTTCGACATGTAGATGTACTTATAATCCTGATCCCTGACCATGACTTTAAAGTTCGGGGTTCCCGGCTTGCCGTACCAGCCGAACAGCAATTCCCGGGGAGCCGCCTTGCCGGTTACGCTTCCCAGCACATCGACCCCGTCCCTCGTCTGAAGGTCCCCGCCCGCATGCGTGACGATGGAGAACAAATCCGTAAGGCAGACGAGCTCATCTCTTCGTTCCCCCTTCGGCAGCCGCGCCGGCCAACTGACCATGAACGGCACGCGGGCCGACGCTTCGAAGAAGCTTTCCTTCTGCCAGGCATGATGGTCGCCCATATGGTCGCCATGGTCGCTGTAAAAACAAATAAGCGTATCATCCGCATCGGGCCTGCTCTCTACAGCATCGAGGATCCTGCCCAGACATTGATCGATGTAGGTAATCTCCCCGTAATAACGCGCCTTCAGCGCCCTGGCGCGGGGATCGTCGATATTCTCCGCCCAGATAAGATGATTCATCCAGCTGAGCTGTTCGTCCATGAAATCCGTCTCCAGATCCCCGCGGATAGGACTTGGCATCGCGTCAGGATTATACATGCGATTGAACGGTACGGGAGGAGCGAGCGGCGGATGCGGGCCGATGAACGAAACGTACCCGAAATAGGGCCGTTCGTCCGCTTCCGCCTGCAATAGCTCAACCGCCCGGTCCGCAACCCATGCCTCCACTGTCAGCTCCGCCGGAAGCGGACTGGTCTGGGGCATGTAATACATTTCGGTCCTTTCGCCGTGCAGCTGCTCGATATGACTGTACTCCGGATGCTGCTCGGCGATAAATCTGGCGTAGTCGTCTCCCTGTAGCTGCTCCTCGGTGTCCATCAGCTCTTCGGTTCGCAGCTGAACCTCATACCCCAGATCTTCATTCCATGGATCCGTATGAAACTTGCCGACACCAAACGTCCTGTAGCCCATGGCTTTCATCGTCCGCGGCAAGTAATCTCCGCAGCGCTCCTCGGGGCCCCGGGGCTGGCGGTCCGAAAGATGCAGACCGCCGTTATCGTAATACCCGGTATGGTAAGGCTCCCTTCCCGTCTGGATCGTATACCGCGCGGGCACACAGACCGGACAGGTCGAATAGGCTTTGTCGTAGGTTAGTCCGCGTGCAACCAGCCGGTCCATATTAGGGGTCTTTACAATGCCGTCCCCGAGCGCGCCGATGGCATCCGCACGCAGCTGATCGCACATGATCAGCAGAATATTGGGTTGTTTCATTAGATCCGCTCCCGCCTTGCGCTCCTGCGCTATTCGGCCTTTTTCATGCCGTAATCGTTCTCTTTCGTCCAATCATTTGTCGTCTTCGCGTTATCCATGCCTTTTTTCCACTCCATATTCAGTTCCGTCGTCAGCTTGGCAACGTCTACCGAACCGCCCAGATAAAGCTGAAGGGATTTCACCAGGAAGTCGGAGAATTCCTTGATCGTGGCAGGTCCGGTGTAATTCGCCCTGCGGATGTCTTCATTCTGCATCACGAAGCCCTGCAGCTTCTCAGGCAGATTGGCATTGTTGATCGTCGGCAGGTAGCTTAAGGTTTCTCCAAGCTTGCCCTGAATTTCCGGCGATGTCAGGTACATGATCAGATCTGCGGCAGCGTCCAGCTTCTCGTCCTTGGCGCTGCTGGAGATTGCCCACGATTCGTTCGCGGCTCCGCCCAGCATAACGGATTTGCCCATCGCTTCCGGGAACTGCTCCTTCGTGATAACCGGAATCGGCATGCCGCCGTATTCGAAATTCCGGCCTTCCATATCTTCCACAAGCGACAGATCGGCGGAATTCAACGGAAGCATAGCGGCTTTGCCTGTCAGCCAAAGCTGTTGGGCCGTTTTCTCGTCGATGCCGTTAAAATCCGTATTCCAGTACTGCGAGAAGTCCTTGAACAGCTCAAGACCGTCCTTGAACGGATATTTCGTATAGTCGACCAGGCCTTCGTCCGTAGCGCGCGCTAGTTCGTTTTTGATAACCTGGTTGTCTCCGTCCGTGTCCATTTTTTTGCGGAGCTGCTCATCAAGCTGACCGAATATCGAGGTTAAGAACCAGCTCATATGGCTGTTGGATTGTCCCGACATCGCCATCGGAGTAATGCCCGCTTCCTGGAGCTTTTTGCATGCGTCAATGAATTCTGTCCAGGTTTCCGGAGCTTTGGCAATTCCCGCCTGCTCGAACAGTTCCTTGTTATACAGGATCCGGATCATGGCAGTAAACGCCGGAGCGGAGTTGATGATCCCGTTAGCCGGGTTGATGCTGTCTTTGTAAAAGGACGGGAGGAACGTTTCTTTCCATGGCTTCCCCGGGTTGTACGGCGATTCCTTGTCCATATAAGGCGTCAGATCCAGAACCTGCTGCTTGGCAAAATCCTCCCAAACCCATGCCATCCGGGTCAGGACCACCTCCGGCATGCTGTTGGCAGCCTGCTGCGTGACCATCCACGTTCTGTAGTTGTTGTCCGGAATGAAGGTGAATTCCACCTCTGTGCCCGTTTTCGCTTTGTATTCGTCGAATATTTCTTTGTACGTCTCTTCGACCTTCTGCGCGGTGGCGAATTCGGCGCCCCAATAGGCCACGGTGATTTTGGCTGCTTCGCCGCCCGTGTTCGCCGCTTCACCGTCTGTCGAAGCTTCAGAAGAATTCACGTTGGCATTGTTCCCTCCGCATGCCGATAATGCGGTTAGCGCGATGATGAGGCTCAGCGCCAGAAGACCCGATTTTAGTTTTTTATGCATCCTGCAATACCCCTCCTGATGATCATGATTCAATTTGGATGGTGATTATATATAAGCCTTTCCCGGAGGTTGACCTCTCGGGCAGGGTTATTTGGCTAACCTTTCACGGCTCCCTGGGTAAGACCGGACACGAACGGCTTCGTGGCCGCGAAGAACAGGATCAGGAGCGGCAGCGATGCGATGATATAGCCGGCAAGCTTCACTCCGTCGCCTTGATTCACGCCGCCCGCTATCGTGGTAATCGCCAGAATAACCGGCTTGACGCTGTCGCCCGAGGTCACAACCAGGGACCATACAAAGTTGTTCCAGATCTGCAGACCCGACATAATCGCAACGGTTGCGAGAATGGGCTTGGAGAGCGGGATGACGATTTGCGTGAATATCCGGACATCCCTGGCTCCTTCCATTTCGGCAGCCTCGTACAGGCTTTTGGATAGCCCCTCGAAGAAGGTGCGCATCAGCAGGACCCCCATCGCCGTATAGCTCGCCGCCGGAGGAAGCGCCTGGCCGATCAGAGTGTTGTACATCCCCAGATTCTTGATATTGATAAACTGCGGAACCAGGATAACGAAGCCCGGAATCATCAGCAGCATCACGATGAAGGTATAGAAGAAATTTTTGAACGGGAATGAAAATTTGGCAAATGCATAGGCAGCCGTCGATGACGCGGTCAGCGTAACGACGATGCCGATGAGCGTGATGATGACCGAGTTGACGATCGGACGCGAAATTTGCTCAAACGCGCTCGAGAAATTATCCATATGCAGCGGCATCGAGAAAAACCAGGGATTCTCGTAAATTTGCATCTGATGCTTGAATGCCGAGACCAGCATCACGAAGAACGGATATAGAGACAGAACGAGAATGGCAACGGCGGTCAGGTTTATTCCCAAGCTTCCTTTTTTCATGCTGCACCCTCTAATCGATTTTTTCTGTATTTTTGATAAGCTTCTGAATGACGAAGGTCAGAATGAGCAGCACCGCGAACAGCAGCACCCCTATGCTCGAAGCATAGCCGAACCGGCCGTAGTTGAAGGCCTGGTCATAGATATGCAGGGATGGCGTGATGGTGGAGATCCCCGGCCCCCCGTTCGTCAGGATATAAGGAGCTTCGAATACCTGGAAGGCCTGAATGAGCGAATACATGAGGACAAGCCGGATCTGACTGGCCATGAGCGGAAGCTCGATGGAGAAGAACCTCTTGATCGGGCTTGCCCCCTCGATCCGGGAGACTTCGAACAGATCCTCCGATATTCCCTGCAGGCCTGCCAGGTAAAGAAGGAAAGGCAGCCCCGCAACCCAGGGGAACCCAACAAATACGATGGCCCAGAGCGCGGTTGAGGGATCTCCCAGCCAGGAATGCTTCAGGCTTTCGAGTCCCACGGTATCCAGCAGCTGGTTGATCATGCCGAAATCGCCGGAATACATCCACCTCCACAGCAGGACGAGCACCATCATCGGGACGACAAGCGGCACGATGAAGCCGATTTTGAGGAAATTCTGCAGGGCAGCGTGCTTCACGCGAAACACGAGCAGGGCGACGATCATCGGAATCGTCAGATTAACCAGGATGGTGGCGATCGAAATTTTGAATACATTCGCGAAGGCGACCCTTATTTTCTCGTCCTTGAGCAGTTCGGCATAGTTCCCGAAGCCGATGAATTTATTGATATTAACTCCGTTCCATTCGAACAGGGATTCAAATATGGCTGTGAAGAAGGGATAATACTTAATCGAGGAAAGCAGCAGTAAAGCGGGTATGAGGAAGATATAAGCGGTTCTGTGTTTCCATATCCGGTGGAATAACCCTTTCCCGCGAGGCTTGCTGTAAGCGAATTCATTCATGGGTGCCAGTCCCTTCTATATCCAAACTCTTCTGAGTTTATTATAGAAGGGGCCGGGATTCCCGGGCAATGCGACAGATTTATGCGCTTGGGTGTACTTTTTTACTCTGAGACTGCGGGGATGCGGACGATGACCTCCGTTCCGCATCCCTCTACGCTGCTGAGTGTAATTCCGTAATGGTCCCCGTAATAAAACCGGATCCGGTCATGCACATTCTTGATTCCTACTTTGCCGGAAGCGTGGTCGGACTGGTCCAGACTGGAATGGTCAGCCAGACGTTTGTTCAGAGCGGCAAGCTGTCCGGTTGTCATGCCTACCCCGTCGTCCCGTATGGAGAAGACGAGATCCTCCCCTTCTTTGCGTGCCCCGATGATGAGCTCGCCCTTGCCCCGCTTCACTTCGATGCCGTGAAATACGGCATTCTCCATAATCGGCTGAAATACCAGCTTGATCATTTTATACGCAAGCAGCTGCTCGGGAATATCCAGCCGGAATGAAAGTTTATCCTCAAAACGGATCGACACAATATCCAGGTAATTCCTTATGTGCCTGATTTCTTCAGCCACGTCAACCTTAATTCCCCCGGCCTTCGTGCTGTAGCGGAACATATCCGACAAAGCCCTGGCGATTTCGCTCACCTTGGGCACGCCTTCTACGGCGGCAATACTGTTGATGGTCTCCAGCGTATTGTACAGAAAATGAGGATTGATCTGCGCCTGCAGCGCGTTCAGCTTCGCTTCCCGCTCATGCAGCTCCGCCTGATACACCTGCTCGATCAAATATTTGATCCGGCTAATCATCTCGTTGAAGTACCGTCCAAGCTCCCCGATCTCGTCCTGGGACAGCCTGCTTGTCTGTACGCTCAGATAGCCCTGGCTTACTTTCAGCATGGCGTTTTTCAGGCGCTTAATGGGCGTGACCAAGCCGACGGACAGAAACTGCGAGACGACTACAGCCAGGCCGAAGCTTGCCAGCACGAACAGCAGCGTGATATCGCGCATCCTGCGGCTGTCCGACAGCAGAATGGCGAGGTCATTCTTGCAGTAGACGTTCCAATCGACCATTTTGAGCGAGGAAGCAGTAACCAGATATTTCTTGCCGTTCTCCGGCACGACCATATAGCCGTCTTTCTTGTCATCCGAAACGCTAAGCGCGGCGGATATCGGACGCCCGATCTGCCGGGAGTCGGTATCGTAAACGATTTTGCCCTCCCCGTCCGCGATGATCATGGAGCCTGAGGAGTCAAGCAGAAGCGGCTCAAGAAATTTTTGCACTTCCTTCAGGCTGAAGTGGAGCATGATGTATCCGAGAGCCTCCTGCGGCCTTTGCAGATCCGAAACCTTTCTTATATAGATCAAATGAAAGTCCTCGACGTCCTTTTCCTCCGGGACAAGACTCTCGGGCAGCCATGCCTGCGTTAAATACGGACCGATCAGCTTATCGCTGCTGCGCCCGCCGCGCATTTCCGAGAACCATGGCTCATTGCCGAAAGGATAGGTGGGATCTACCGTTTCCTTGTTCTGATAGAATACGTAGCCCTGTTCATTCAGCAGCGTGACCGATTGGATGATTCCGCGAAAATTATAAAATTCCTCCTGCCTCAGAAACAGGGCATTCATCTCCAGCTGATTGCGGATCCTGCCAAAATTATCCACGGTCCGGCTTGCTTTCCAGAGCTCCTGAAAATTATCCTGATAGGCCGTATACGAGTACTGCTCGATCTGAATAAGCAGCTGGTCCATATCCGCCGTGACCGTCTGCATCAATTTGGCGTTATATTCCGCGGTCCGGTTCTCCACCAGATCGGCATACCAGCTGTACGAGAACCAGCCCAGCAGGGCAAGAGGAATGAGGCTGACCGTCATAAAGCTGAGCAGCATCTTGGTCTGGATGCTCTTGCGGAACGCGGGCAGCCGTATCATGCTTCGTGCTGTCCGTCTGCCGGTGAAACCGGAGGGCTCTGCCGGTAATCAGACGGCATCTGTCCCGTGTGCTTCCTGAACAGCCTGCTGAAATAACGGCTGTCCGCATAACCGACCCTCTCGCCGACCTCAGCGATCTTCATGCCGGAATCCGTCAAATATTCCTTCGCTTTCTCCATCCTGGCGCGGGTAAGGTACTCGATGAAATTCTCCCCGATAATTTCTTTGAACATGCTGCTGAAGTAACTGGAGGTCACATGGAATTGTGTTGACACGGAATTCAGGCTGATCTCTTCCGCAAAATGCTCCCGGATGTACTCGGCTGCAAGCAGGACGCTCCGGTGGACATCGCCCTGGGAGGAGCCAGCCATGAAATCGCTGATTTTCCCCAGGAAGCCTCTGAGCCATCTGGTCATCCCGGGCAGATCGTCATAGCTGTCTATCCCCAGGCAGAAGTCGAAGCCGGCCTTGACGATATTCTCATCGAATGAAGGCTTGGTCAGCATAAGCTTGACGGCATCCGACACAACGGACAGGAAAAAACTGCGCGCATGCTTGAGGGAAGCCCCTTCCGTGTGCAGGTAGTACCCTTCGATGTCGGTGATAATGCCCTCATAGGCGTCCGTGTCGTCCCGGATCAAAGCCTCGTTCAGCTTCTTCTGAAGATGCAGCGGATATTTGTAGGAGAGCTGCTCTTCCTCCTCCCGCGAATACGGGATAATATCCTCCGCCTTGCTGAAGGCATGCCTCTCCGATACGCTAAGCGCCTCTTGATAGGAGCGGCTGATCAACTGCATTTCCGAGACCGGGACATGATGGCCGAGAGCGCCCCAAATGCCGGAGACGTTTTGCTTTTTGAGCGCCCACCAGATGTTTTTGGCATACTTGTGGACAGCCGTCCCATTCTCGCCAAGAACGACTGCGCTCAGCCGCAGTGGACTCCGTTCCCATATAATAAGACGCCGGCCGGCCGTGCCCCAGGCAGCTGCGGCCCGTTCTAACAGACCCGTTATCGCCTGTACGTCATATTGATCCTCGTCATAATGGATCAACAGCGCCGCCGCTTCGCCCGGCTCAATGCCCTGCAGCTTCAGCGCTTCCCGGAACTTCCGGGCAGAGGGCAGGTCGCCGCAGCGGCATATATCCCCTGCAAGTCTCTCGAGGACGACCGCTAAATGGCCGCTTGCCGTTTTCTCCTGCATTTCTAAGCTCAGCTTCCCGGCTGCCTTCTCGATCGTCTTGTTAAGCTCCGCAGGGTTGATCGGCTTCAGAATATAATCAATCGCATCCAGCTGGATGGCTCGTTTGGCATATTGGAAATCGCTATACCCGCTTACGATAATTACCTTGAGGCGGGGAGCGATTCTGAGCATTTTCTCCGCCAGGCGCAGCCCGTCGATCCCCGGCATCCGGATGTCCGTAATCAGAATATCGGGCATGCGCTCCTCTGCCATTTGAAGCGCTTCCAGTCCGTCGACCGCCTCACTGTCGCATTCCAAATTCAAGCGCTCCCACTCGATCATGGCTTTTAAACCTTTGCGGATCCAGGACTCGTCGTCCGCGATCATCACTTTAAACAAGGGGTTCACCTCCGGCCGTTGTATTTCCTATTATAGTCAATACGAGGAAATAATCACGAAATAGATTGAACGCCAAGCGATAGATTCACAGAGCAAGATCATAAAAAAGGCGACCGTTCCCCTGATGATTATCAGGAGCGCGGTCGCCATTTCATTCTTTACCGTACTTTCATACCCGACGGGATTACTGCACATCCCGCCGTTTTTGCTTTATTTCACTTCAATTGCCGTCACTAGCATTTTCGCGATTTCCGCACGGGTCACAGTTGTCTTCGGATCATAGCGGTTGCCGCCTTTGCCGTTGACAAGTCCCAAGGCCTGTGCGCTGCGGATGGATGACTGGGCCCATGATGAGGCTTTGCCGATATCCATGAAATCTGCTTCAGGCTTGCCTGTAAAGTCCCGCTTCTCTTTAATTTGGTAGAATCTCAGCAGAATTACAGCCGCTTCCTCGCGGGAAATGAAGTCCGCTGGTCTGTATTTGCCATGGTCGCCTTCAATCAGACCAAGCTCATACGCCTTGCCGACGTACGGTGTATAGTACATATCCTGCTTGACGTCTGTGAAAGCAGTCGCAGTATCCGGCTTGTCATATCCAAGCGCCTTGACGGCCATGACTGCAAAATCTGCTCTGGTTACCGCTGTATTCGGCGCAAAATGGTCGGCATCCACGCCTTCGATGATATGCTTCGCTGCGAGCTTCTGCGTAAACGGCTCTGCCCAGCTGCCGATCATATCCACGAAATGCTTCCGGTATTCCAGTATGGCGAATGCGGAGAAATGGTCCGTCGTGAAGCTGATTTTATTGCCCTCAAGCACACAACCCATATATTCAACCTGATCGCCGTTCAGGTAATAAACACCGGCGTAATCAGGATCGATGCCGGCGACCTGCTCAGGCTTTAATGTGCGTTCAACCTTCAGCGATTCGCCGAATTGATGGATCTGCGATTCACTGCCGGCTTTATTTACGATAAGCTGCAGATTATAGACAAGACCCGTCGCCGTGTAGTCCGAACCTTGCCCAATTGCGCCGGTAATATCGCTTTGGTTCACAGCGTTCTGGCGGGTATCCAGCTTGAGAGTCACATAATCCGCACCGGCGGCTTCGGCTGGCAGCGCCGAGGCTGGAATCTCGAGTGTGAGCCCGGGAGTTACGATCTTCAGCAAGGTGCCTTGCTTCTGCACAGCCTGTATGGCTTTTCCGCTTACTTGGAGCTGAGCCGGCTCTTGCGTGCCGTCATGACCGACCAACAGAATTTCAACGGTGTCGGATGCCGCATGCGCTAAGGCATTTTGCATCATATCCTCGTCCACAACGAAGGTATGATCCGCCTGCGGTTCAACTTTGATTACGCCATCGTTAGGCTGTTGTGTAACCGGCTGGCTGCTGCCTGATCCGGGATTAACCGGATTGTTTGCCGGAGGATTATCCCCTCCGCCTTGTCCGGGATTTTCGGCCAGAGGATTGTCCCCATTGCCTGGGGTACCGCCATCGCCGTTTCCGGGATCGCCTGGATTGTCTTCGCCAGGGTCAATAATGCCTGTATTGAATTTCCAGATCTCCGACAGCTTGTCGCCTCCGTAAGCGTCTTTGGCCTCCGCATACCATTCATAGGCTGCATTATCGGCAAGCGGACTCCACGTTGCAGAAGCAATTCCCCCGCTCTTGACGCCTTTGTCTTTGCCAATCAACTGATCCGTGTACACTCTTATGCCGATATAATCGGTCGCCACCCGCTTGATCACGGGTTGAATGTCAAGATCAAGAGAGAACTCATCCTTGCCTGGATATTCCGGTTCGTCGTAGAAGTTAAAGTCATCCAGATAAGGCGAGTATGTCTTGACGTTGACTTTATCATTCTTCAAGTCGAATTGCAGCAGCCGGATGTAGCCAAGACCGCCCTCAGGCGCTCCTTGATAATCCGCCAGCATTTGATAGACATTGCGGTCGGATTGACCGTCGCCATCATCGTCGATCGCGTCCACATGCAGCTCAGCGTCGTGATAATGACCGGACAATACGGCAAATACATTCTTGTTCGGTTTCACGACGCGCTCGAACACTTTGTCCGCCATCGGAGCGCGGTTGTTGGATACAAGAAGGAACTCGTGGAAATTCAGAATCGCTTTGCGGTTCGGATATTTCGCCAGCACTCCATTGATCCAGTCGATTTCCTCGTCTCCATAGCCCCAACCCATATAAACAATAATGAAGTCGTTGCCGTTGGAGGAAATGAGATCGTAATGTCCCTTGTTGTTGTCGTAGGACTCGCCATACGTGGGCTGATCCTTGAAGCGGTCTTCGCCGAAATGCTCATCATAATAGCTGTAATCATTGTCCTCATGCAGGACGTCATGATTGCCGGCGAGCACGCCGTACGGCATACCGGCATCCTCCAGCACCTTCATGTCCTTGTCGGCTTCTACCCATTGGTACGGCTGGTCGGCATTATTGACGATGTCGCCAGTATGAATAACATACTTAATTTTATTGTCTTCTTTATGGTCAACGATCCAGTTCACGATATCCTGATAAATGTAAGGATAGCTCTGAGCATAATACTGCGTATCCGACATCCAGGCAAAGGAGAAGTCGTAGTCATCCCCGCTGTCCCCGGTATCCGGTTCTGCAGCTACCTCATCCTGCACCATAACCTGAATCTTACCGTTTTTTGCGTAATCTCCAGCTTGAACGTCTGCCGAAAGCTCAAAATCAGCGGTGCCTGCTACTACGGAATCCAGCGCATTCCATACACTTTGCGCAGGGCTCCAGGCATAAAGGCTGACTTTGCGGCCTTCGAGCGATTTCCCCTCCCAGCTGATGTTCACGTGGTCCGTACTCTTAACGGATTCATCGAGTGCAATCTCGAAGCGCTGGTAAGGGAATTTGTCCACGGCATCATCCTCCAGATAGGTGCCGTCCTGCTTGCTGATTTTCCCGTAATCTTCCTCTGTAAAAGCCGTTTCGCCGGCAGGCTTCTCCTGCTTCGGCGGCTCGGTGTCGGCCGCGCCGTGATTGCCGACGAAGCTGCTTTGCACATTGGCGTCATATTTGAAGCCCTGATAGAAGGATACATCCATATCGTCACTGGTCGGGTCCGTTACCTTGACGGATAACGGAGTGCTTCCGCCAGGAACGGTGGCGCCCTGTGCCGGCGCAACCAGCTCGGGAGCAAGCGGGATCTCATCCGGTACGGTAAAATGAACCGTCACGCTTCCGGTGTTTCCGACTTTATCAGCTGCCGTGATGACAAGCACATGATTGCCGCCTGCCAGCTTCGAAGAGGAAGTATCATACGGAAGCGCAAGCGGCTTGTCGTCAAGCGTTGCTTCCACCTTGTCCACCCCGGCCAGTGCGTCGGTTACATCCGCATTAAGCGTGAATGCGCCGCGGTATTCTTTGCCCTCTTCAACGGAAGGCTTGATCGCCGGCGCCGTGTTATCGACGGAAACATTTACCGTAACCTTGTCGTTCTGCGCATTTGTTACTGTCACTTGATGAGCGCCGTCGGCTGCCGTTTTCGTATCCCATTCATACGCTTTGGAAGCCAGCTTGTCCGCCGGCAGCGTGAAGTCGAAATCAATGAAAGGATTTTTGCCAGCACTGTCGCCCATTTTGATGACAGTACCGGGATCGGAATACTTCGCATCGCGAATTTCCGTGCCGTCCGCAAGTACGAGACGAATATTTTTCACCGTAAAATCATCTTTGTTCTCTTCGCCGCGGTCATCGAAAGGCGATGCCTTCGAGCCTGCGCGGATCGAGATGATATTGCCGCCTTCCTTCAGACGATCGGCCTGAATCGGAACAGACAAGGTCGTATAGGTGTTAATCGGGTCCTGGAAGGTTTGAATGATTTCCTGGCCGATTGTGACGGCATTCTTGAAGTAATAGTTGACGCCCGTCACTTCGAAAGCAAAATACGCATCGTTCTCCACCGCATTGTAGACGGATTGCGACAGCTCGCTGCCATCGATTGAAAGCTTCAGCGTGGATGGACTAACACCCTCGCCAGTACCTTTGATAATGGCTTTGTCCGCTATATAATCGCCGTCCTTCAGGTTCAGACGAAGGGGAGCATGATCCGGACCTCCGGTAATGTTGACTGTGGCCACTTTCGTCGTGGTCTCGTTGGTGCCGTCCGAAGCAACGAAGTAATACGACAGCTGCGATTCCCCGATCAGCTCGGGTGAATACACGATTTGATGATACATGGTATCCGCAAAGCTTTCTGTCAAATACGCCTTCTTGTAGTCGGCTTGCTTATCTGTTTTGTAATAGAGCAGCACCGTCTTCACCTGGCGGTCGTCGCTCACGTCGCCAATGATTTCGATGTCGCTCGATTGTTTCACCTCGGTCTTGCCGGTGATATCCTTGACAACCGGGTCCTTGTCATCCTTGGTCAGATGCACAGGCTCTTCGGGCACTTGTACAGGCTCAACCTTACCCGGAGTGGCGGGGAGCAGCCCTGCGCTGTATTTGATCATTTTCGTACTGCCGTCAATCGGGAATTTGTAGAAGATCCCTTTGTTTGCGACCGTTTCCGCGTCCGTATCATAGTAGGTGGCCGAAATGTCGGTCCCCGTATTGGTGGCTACGATAAGGCCGCGGTTGCCGCCGTTAGCCATACCGTCGCTGTATATCCTTACAATATCCTGATCTTTCACCAGACTCGTGCCATAGTTGGCGTTGAAATCGTCGACCGTCTTGGCTGAATTCTGGGCATTGATAATCCAGAATACAAGCGTGCCTCCGGATGGAATGATTCTGTCGTCCGGAACAGCCGGCCAGAGCACGTCGGCATCCGGTCCCTGATCCGTGTAACGGTAGCGAATGGTATAATCTTTGAAATTAACAGGCTGGTCGGTATTGTTATAGACCTCCACAAACTCGTAGCCGTCCGCACTGCCTACATTCGCCGAGTCCGGAACCACCTCGGTTACAAGCAGCTGAGGAAGCTTCTGGGTATCGTTTACAGGGAGATGAACCATAACGGTATAGGTTTCCGACTTGGCGGATTGAATGCCGTCGCTGGCTTGAATATAGTAGCTCAGTGTATTGTCCGTCAGCACTTCCTTGGGAATGGCTGCCTGATAGCCGCTGTCTGCCGAATAGCTCATCTTCACAGATTGGAAGGCGGTTTGAGAAGGCAGCTTGTAAAATACATCTGCTGTAATCGTCTCATCCTGTTCAGGGTTGCTGATGGATGCTTGAATGACAAGATCGCTCTCCGTGCCCGTCTCCAGAACCGGAGTATGAATAATGACCGGAGGCTCGCTTTCCCTAAGGGTGACCGGCGTTGGCGGAACTTGCGCGGCGTCCACTACTCCTGGAGTAGCCGCATTCTGCCCGGCAGTTAAGATGACCGTATTTTTGCTTCCGTCCACAGGGTTTCTGTAGAAGATCCCTTTGTTCGGCTGCGTTTGTTCATCATTGTCATAATAAGAGCCGGATATTTCATTGCCATTGGCATCTGCGATGATCAGCCCGCGAGGCGATCCGTTGGCCATGCCGTCATTGAAGATGCGGAACAGATTATTGTTCTCGATCAGGGTGTTTGTATTGTAATTGGCATTAAAATCCTCAGCTTTCAGCGCCCCGTTCGCGCTGTTAATCACCCAGAATACGACCGATTTCTGGGAAGGAATATTGATGTCCTGATCTCCTGTCGGCCACTGCGTATCCTTGGATAGATCACCAGTATACCGGTAAATCAATTTATAGTTCTTGAAATTGACGGTCTTGTCCGTATTGTTGTACACCTCGATAAATTCATAGGCATCGCTGCTTACTCCCGTGACATTCGTGGTGTCGGGAACAAGCTCCGTAACAAGCAGCGGTGGGACCTTCGTATAGTCATAGCTGCCATCTCCGATTGCAACGGTATAGATATCCGTCTTCACCGTATGGGCGCTGTCCCGGGCTTCAATATAATATTGCAGCTGATCTCCCGTCAGAAGCGCCTTCGGAACAACGCCCTTATAGCTGCCTGCCGCCGGGGAAGCCATGTTAACCGGCGTGAATGCCGGCGACGACGGTAATTTGTAATAGACGGAAGCGGTCACCGTATCCGTTCCCGAACTGTTCTCCGGATTCGCAATTTGCGCGTCGACCACCAGATCGTCCGCCGGATTGATCCTCGTCAGTGGCGTATGCGTGATGACCGGCGGCTGATTTACGTAATCAGGAGAAACCTGATAAGCGTCCACGACGCCCGGAGATGCGGCAAATGTGCCTGCGCCCGGCATCATGACCATATTTTTGCCATCTGTGGGAAGCTGATAGAATATCCCTTTATCCGGCTTGGTTTGATCATCGTTTTGATAGGATGCGACTGCAATCTCCAATCCGGTTTTGTCTTTAATGACAAGATCCCGGGGGCCGCCGTTAGCCATACCGCCGCCGCCCTCTACCCGAAACAAATTGGTATTTTCAATCAGGTTGGTTGCATAATTCGTATTGAACTTCTCTGGAGCCAAAACAGTGCTTTCCGCGTTCATCACCCAAAATACGCTGGAAGCTCTGGCCGGAATAATAACATCTCCGCTGCCTCTTACCGGCCAGACCGTTTCGTTTGCTCCTTGGTGATAGACAAGATCATAATCCCTAAAATTTACAGGCTCGTCCGAGTTGTTGTACACTTCAATAAATTCATAGGCATCCGCACCATTTACATTTGCCGTGTCCGGAACCAGCTCTGTAATCAGAAGCTTCGGCGCAGCCGGTCCAGCTGCGATATTTTCGGCAGCCATAGCGGGATGTATCGTTGAGCTGATTATAATTGCTGCTGTAGAAATCGAGGAAATCCACCGTCTGACGCTTCTCTTAAACAATGTTTGTACACTCCCTCAAGAAATTAAATTCACATCATGAGCCTTTGTTATTGCGACATAATCCGTTCAATAAACCAGTAGAGCCCGAAAAGGCCAATAACGCCTGAACCATACCGCATCCAGTTGACCTTGAGCGAGATACGGCCAATGGCCCAGATTGCCGGAATAATCACGGCCAGGACGACAAGCTGACCGATTTCGACCCCCAGGTTAAACGAAAACAGAGGGAGTGCCATATGGCCGGACAGCGTGCCTCTTAGGATTTCAGCGAATCCGAAGCCATGCACCAGACCGAACAGCATCGTAACCCCGATATGGCTGCTGTTCTGCTTTCTCCTCCAGACGTTCTCGACCGCAACATAAATAATGCTCAGCGCGATCAGCGGTTCGACAATTAGGGGTGAGAGGTATGCAAGCTCCAGCGCGGATAAGACAAGCGTGATGCTGTGACCGGCTGTAAAGGCCGAGATCAGCTTCACAACGCTCCATTTCCGCTTATCCGATGCGAGCACCAGCCCCAGCAGGAACATCATATGGTCGATCCCCGTCCAAATATGTTCCATCCCCATCACGGTATAGTCCTGCAATGTCTTCATCCACGACGGCTTTGCCGCCGTATCGACAGAAGCAGGCGCAGCTGGAACGGTTGGCGCAGCAGGCGTATCCGCTGCAGGGGCACCGGGGGCGTCGGACGCAGCGCCCGTTCCCTGGATCTGGATAATATAATTCTCGCTGTTCAGCACCTGCTCGATGGTCTGGCCGCCGAAGCGGAGCGTCGCATAATTGCGGTGGCTGGGATCGATTCCGCCATACCAGAAGAAATCGTACTGCACCAGGAAACGTGCTACCGGCGCATCGAAATCATACTGGATATCGATACCGATCATATCCATGCTGGCCCGCTTGACATGCTTGGCGCTGTTCACAACTCCGGTTCCCAGCTTGCCGTCGCCTGTGACAATCACGCCGTCGTCGACGAGTGCCGTCATCTTGTCCATCGAGTCCGCCAATTCCTGATCGCTGAGCTTGCTGTCGCCGTTCGTATCTGCGGGGAAGATCTGCAGCAGATCATGTTCCGAGAAGTACAGGCCGTATTTCAGCGTACTGGCCTCCACCGTAATATCAGAGTAACCGGTTGAGGTGAAATGGGCCGATGCAATACCATTAAAACTCATGAATAGCGCAATGATCGCTGCTATGAACGCGAACGTTGTTTTACCTGCTTTCACGACATCCTTGCGCACGGGAGAATTCACACCTTTTATGTAATTTGTCTGCCTTGCTCTCGAAGAATCAGGCATGTCTCCTTTCTCTCCATGCAAATTGAGCCAGATGAAGTATAGGCCCGGTATGTAAACAGATTGTTTTCCCCATATTAAGAATTCATGAATGACAAACCGGGTGAACCACAAACACAGCAGCTCCCGAGGTGCGGCATGTCAGCGGCGTTTTCCAGTGCATGAACAGCAAGAAACCCTGTTATGGATGAGGGATCCATAACAGGGTTTCTTTATGCCAATATGCGCTTAATTATTCAATGCGGTCTGCTGCTGCAGCTCCCGCCACACGGTTTTATTGCTGTAGCGTTTGCTCTGGCTGATATCTTCGCCGAACCAATCCGGGGCCTCAAACTGCAGCGCTTCTTCGATGGAGTCGAATTCGACTTCTACCACCAGCAGCTCCAGCTGATCATACTCGTCGATTTCGATAACATTCGATCCCCAGTCGGCCGTTGTCCGCTCTTTCGTTAGCGGAACCGCTAGAAAGGCTTGGGTGAGCTGCTCATACAGGCCCTCCGATATGGAATATTCAATCTCCTCACGGCTGATTCCATGCCCCCGCTTGAACGTTTGCGTATATTCGACGTCACCGGTGACCAGATCGGTAATTCTTCTGACCCTCAGCTCCTGCGTGTCCTCAATCGCCAGATAGGTCTGCTCGATCCGCCTGCGGGATCGTACGGCAAGCTCCCCGCTCTTGATGAGAGCATGCGGATAATCATGCAGCAGAAACTTTCGCTCAATTTCCAAAGCCATAGAATTGATTCTCCTCTATATGTAAGGGTCCGTTTCAAGACCATCATATCACAATCATTCCCGGTTTCTAAAATGATGCGGTCGGGAGCGCGTGAACCGCTCAACCGGAGTGGATCGCCATCAAAAAAGGCGATTATCAAAACGTTATAACGTTATTTCAAGCAGCGCAGTTCCTGCTTGTCCTTCATTTGCGATTGCAATTTTACCTGTGAGGCGCCCCTCCAATTGGCCGACGAGGCGACACCATTCCTGCTAACGTTAAAACTCTCTCATATCGTTGACAGTAAATCCCTCTCTCCCTTATCATTCCTATGACGGCTCAATGCAGACTAATTCAGTCTGCTTTAAACCCGACTGAATCAGTCATAATTGAAAAAGGAGAGAAATAATGAAAATTTCCTCAAGAGGGGAATACGCGCTGCGGGCGTTGATTGTATTAGGCCAAAGCTATCCCCATCTGTATGCGATCAGCGAGCTTTCACAAAAAACGCTCGTAACGGAGAACTATCTGGAGAAGATTTTGCTGCAAATCAAAGGTTTGGGTTATGTGGAAAGCAAAAGAGGCCATCAGGGCGGCTATCAGCTGGCCCTTCACCCCAGGGATATTGTCGTCGGGGATGTGATCCGCAAGCTGGAGGGGCCTCTGGCGCCGATGGGCTGCGCAAGTGTTACGGCCTATGAGCCATGCGAGCTCGAAGGGAGCTGCATGCTGAAGCCATTGTGGGTGCTGATTCGCGAGGTCATCGCTTTCGTTCTGGAGCGAACGACTCTGGAGGATCTGATTACAGGCAATCTGAAGAAACCAGGCAGCTTTCATTCTATAAGCGGGGATGTGGCTTTAACATGACCAGAGGCTCAGCTTTTCTGAACAGCCTGAACGATAACCGGAACGTCTGGATGAATGGAGAACGGATCGAGGTGGGCAGCCATCCCGCATTCCGGGGAACGCTTGCTACCATTCGTGAGCTGTTCGATATGGTGGATCATCCCGATACCCGGGAGCAGCTCGCCCATTACGATTCGTCGACGGACAGCTATGTACATCACGCTTTTCTGGTGCCCCATAATAAAGAGGATCTGGACAAAAGGTCCGCCGCCGCCCGGATCTGGTCGGAAAGCACGTTCGGAGTCATGAGCCGCCTGTCGGATTATGCCCGCTCCCGCTTGACCGGCTGGTATGCGACACGTCAGAGCTACACTTCCTTCGACAAGCAGTTCGATGTGAAGATCGCAGCCTATTATACGGAAGCCAAAGCCAGGGATCTGTTTCTTACCGCTGTCCAGCGGGAACCGCAGACCGACCGGTCGAAAGCGCTCGGCGAGGATCCCGATGCCATTCTCCGCATTATCAGGAAAACCTCGGAGGGCGTAATCATCCGCGGAGCCAAAATGATCGCGACAGCCGGGCCATACGCCAACGACTTTATCGTCTATCCTGTCCAGAAAATCCCGCAGTCGCATCCGGAATGCGCCAACATGCTGATTGTTCCGGCAAGCTCGGCCGGGCTGCATATTTTATGCCGGGAATCCTTTGCCGAGAATCATCCCAATGAGGATCACCCGCTGGGCTCCCGGTTCGACGAGATGGATGCGATCCTGTTCTTCGACGATGTCCTTGTCCCATGGGAAAGGGTTCTCCTGTATGACAATCCGGAAGCGTTGTGGAAAATAAGGACGAATCAGGCTTCGAACAGCCTCGCCTATCACCAATCGATTGTCCGCTTGCAGACCAAGCTGGAATTTGTCGCAGGCATCACGTTCTTCATTGCCCGCGAGATTGGCGTGGACGGCTTCATTAATGTGCAGGAGAAGCTGGGCGAGCTTGTCTCGCAGATCGAATCCATCAAAGCGCTCGTCATCGCCTCCGAGGTGGAAGCCAGGCTGGACGAATTCGGGAATCTGATTCCCAAATTCAGCTACATTGAAACGGCGAGAAACCTGGGCACCCGCTATTATCCCCGGGCCATTGAAATTCTGAAAACAATCGGCGCGGGCGGCTTCATCCAGGTCCCATCCAGCTGTGCGGATCTCGAGAGCCCCATTGCTCACCTGATCCGGAAGTATCTGAACGGCACAACGGTCGATGCAGATCAGCGGGTGCGTCTGTTCAAGCTTGCCTGGGATTTGATCGGCAGCCAGCTGGGCGCCCGCCATGAGCTGTATGAGCGCTTCTACGCTGGAGATCCCTCGCGGAATTTTGCCAATCAATATGTGAATTTTGATAAAACGGGGTTATATGCGAAGGTCTCCGCCTTCCTGGATCGAACGGACAACCTTAGGGCGCAGCCATCACTGTAGAGATTCTGAAGACAACAAAAAAAACCTTGCAGATACAAGGAATTTTGGTTATTGCATTATGGTCGGGATGACACGATTTGAACATGCGACCCCCTGGTCCCAAACCAGGTGCTCTACCAAGCTGAGCTACATCCCGTTATGATGGCGCGCCCTGAGAGATTCGAACTCCCGGCCTTTTGATTCGAAGTCAAACGCTCTATCCAGCTGAGCTAAGGGCGCAACCTGATTGGTGCGGACAATGGGCACGGTGCCCATAACCCTCTTCTTGCTTCAAATACAATCATGGTGCCGTCGAGAGGACTTGAACCCCCAACCTACTGATTACAAGTCAGTTGCTCTACCAATTGAGCTACAACGGCATAGTTGTTAAGGCGTAAATATTTAGGGCCTAGAACAAGAATATAACATGTCCCCAGCCATTTTGACAAGCCCTCTTCCGAAAAATATTTTGGACATGTAATTACCTTCAGAAGCAGCGGGAAATCCCCGGCTGCTTCTTTGGCGTTTTGTACATGATATGCGCCTCATAATAATCCGCTCATCGGGGTAAATGGTTGTGGTTCATCACAATTCAGCCACAACTTCGACCATATTCGACATATATCGGCATGGATTTACAATTAATTATAATGGTTTTAATCTAATAGTTTTTCTTTCTCACTATAATTCAATACTGCAAGCTACTTACGTGCACGAGTTCGGGAGGAGTCAAATGAACGGATGATCCATTAGAGCTGCAAACACCGCCGACCAAGTTACACGCATAACTCATAATTGAGGAGGATGAATCAGGGTGAAGAAAACAATGATTACCCTATGGCTGATTATATTCGTCATGATCCCGTTGCTTTCGATTCCCGTTGCATTAGCCGATACGGAAGGAACGGTTGTCTTTACCGATGATTTTTCCGGCAGCACCGTGGATACGGACAAGTGGTCCCTAAACCAAACATGGGATACCAACGGAGGCACATTGAATGCCACCGGCACCACATCCAACGGTACCGCTAAAACCAAGACGGCGATGCCCGTAAACGCGTGGGTAAATCTGAGTATCGAGAATAGAGATACAGCCGCCAACCCTTATGCAAGGGTTTATTTTAGATACGCCACGAGTACCAATAATGTCGCTGTTCAAATCTCTCCCAAAAGCGTTACGGCGGGATTTGCATCTCCCACCGTTTCACTATGCACCAGCACAGCCAATGCAGCCTGTCAGTTTGCTGCAAACCAGATGTATGAATTCAAAATCGGCGTGTTCGATAAACAGGTCGAGGTTTATGTAAAAAATCAGGGCGATACCAATTACACAAGCCTTGGCTCGGTTGATATTAACGCAAGCTATGGTACCAACGAAGTCAAAGCGGGGCAAGTACAATTGACCGCGGCAAAACTGTATTCGTTCGATAATGTAACGATTACGAACAGAGGTGACGGGACGATTGCATTCAATCTATCCGCCGCCGCGGGTGACGGAAAAGTGGACTTGACATGGGATGCCGTTGCCGGCGCAACCGCTTATACCATCAAACGTTCCACAAACGGCGGTGCCTACACGAATCTCGATGATATTGTTACCGGAACCAGCTACACGGACAGTAATGTCAATAACGGCACCACTTACTCCTACATGGTCACGGCCACCAACGCAGGCGGGGACATCGTGTCGACAGATCCGGTTACAGCGGTGCCACAGTTTCCGGGTACTGTGATTTCGGCCCCGGATCATTTGACCGCACAAGCAGGTGATGCCAAGGTGAATCTGGCGTGGAACACCGTGGCAGACGCCACGGGCTATAACGTCAAACGCAGCGCCGCAAGCGGAGGACCGTATACAGAAATCGCACATAGCGTAACAGAAGCGACCTATTCCGATTCGAGTGTCGTTAATGATACGCCTTACTATTATGTCGTAACAGCCTCCAACACTTCGCTTGAGAGCACTCCGTCCAATGAAGTGAACGCTACACCGCATGCTGGCGCTGTTATCCCTTCGGCTCCGGATAATTTGACCGCGCATGCAGGCAATGCCAAGGTGGATCTGGCATGGAGCACAGCGGCTAATGCCACCGGATACAATGTCAAACGCGGCACTGTAAGCGGTGGACCCTACACGGAGATCGCCCATAATGTTAACGGGACAACATACTCCGATACGGCAGTGACCGGCGGCGTTGTCTATTATTATACCGTTACGGCACTCAATGCTGCGGGAGAAAGCGGCGGCTCCAATGAGGCCCATTCGACAGCAAGCTCAGCAGGAGTCGTCAGCGGCTTGACTGTGACAGAGGGAGATTCACAAGTCGATGTGCTGTGGAATGCGGTGGAAGAAGCAACCGGCTATAACGTGAAGCGGAGAGAAGGATCAGGTTCATTTTCAATCATAGCCGCCAACCTGACTTCCACCTCCTACACGGATGATTCGGCGGTAAACGGACACACGTACGATTATACGGTTACTGCGCTCATCGACAGCGTGGAGGGCGATCCAGCCCCTGCGGTCAGCGGTACTCCGCATATTGTGCGGACCGTACCGACTACGCCGACTAATTTGACGGCCACCGCAGATAAATTATCCGTAAAGCTGAGCTGGGATACCTGCAAATGCGCGAGCGACGGCTATAATGTGAAACGGAGTACGACAAGCGGCGGGAATTACACTAATATCGCCTCTAACCAAACTTCAACTACTTATAAGGATACCAACGTAACTCCCGGCACTTATTATTATGAGGTTACAGCTGTGAATTCGGTTGGAGAAAGCAGCATGTCCAACGAAGCGAGTGCGGTTGTAGAAGAACAGGAAGTAACAATCCTGCCGGCTCCAACGGATTTAACAGCAACAACAATCGATGGGCAGGTTATGCTGACATGGGATATCGTAAAAGACGCTCTCAGCTATAACGTAAAACGAAGCACGACCCATAACGGCAATTATACGGTCGTGGCAAAAAACGTGATCTCTCCCTCCTATAACGATACAGATCTTACATCAGGCACAACCTATTATTATGTGGTAACGGCTGTGAAAGACAGTCTGGAGAGCGACAATTCCAACGAAGTCAGCGTAACACCGACAAAAGCTGAAGCGCCGGTGACGCCGAATGCACCGACTGGTCTGAAGGCTGTTCCCCAAACAATGAAGGTGTTGTTGAATTGGGATAAAGTAACTGGTGCTGACTCCTATAATGTGAAGCGCGGTTCAACAAGCGGAGGCGATTATGTCATCCTGCAAAAGGATGTTACCGGCACATCGTTTACTGACAGCAGCGTGACGGGCGGCACTACCTACTATTATGTCGTCACGGCGGTCAACGCCTCCGGGGAGAGCGATAATTCGAATGAAGTCAGCGCTGCCCCGCTGAATGACGGCAATTCCAACCCGCCGACAGATTCGGACGATCCGGATGATACACCGAATACTCCAGATACGCCTGACACACCCGGTACGCCAAATACACCGCCAAACAATGCCTCTGGAGCGCCTGATGCACCCGATACGTCCGGAAATAGTGACGTGAAGACGGGACATCTTGTTGTACAGACGACCAGCGAGCAGCATGACGGCAAAGAAGTCGGCGCAGCCGATGTTGCTGCGGATGCTTTGAAGGCGGCATTTGCCCAAATCAACGCAAATCCGTCAGGCGATCAGAAGGTCACGATCGAGCTGAAAGGCTCCAGCCCGAGTACGATCGTCCATATACCGGGAAAAACCTTGGCCGAAGAAGCATCAGCGAACCCTAAAGCGACGGTCGTGATTACTAACAATACAACCAGCTATGAGATACCGCTTCAGTCGATTAATTGGAATGATCTGTCCAACCAGTTTGGCGAACAGGCAGCCGGGATCACACTTAATATTTCGTCTGAAATCATAAGCGGTGATTTGACGGATAAAATGACGGCCAAGGCGCAAGAGATTGGCGCGACTGTCATCGGGGCGCCATCCCATGCACAGGTTACAGCCACAGCGGGGACGAAATCGGTTCCGCTCGGCGTTGCCGGAGCAAGAACGATTACGCTGCCGCAAAGTATAAATTCGGCCAAAACAACAGTGGTCGCCTATGATCCGGTTACCGGAGAACTGACTTTCGTACCGGCTTTGTTCAAGTCAAACACGGTAACGATTCAAGGAATGTTGGACCGGGTTGTTGCCATCATCCAGCTGAACGTTACTTTCAAAGATTTGACCGGTCATTGGGCCAGGGAAGATGCGGAAATGCTGGCGAACAAGCTGATTATTAAAGGCGAGTCCGCAACCGAATTTGCGCCAAACAAATCCATTACCCGTGCTGAATTTGCGGCCCTGCTCGTCCGTTCGCTCGGACTTACGGAAGACAGCGGAGCCGCAGCATTCTCTGATATTGATGCCCAGGACTGGTACGCCGGAGCGGTTGGCGCTGCCATGAAGGCAGACCTTATCAGCGGTTACACGAACAACACATTCCTGCCTGGCCGTTCGATTTCCCGCGAGGAAATGGCTGTTATGATTTCCCGCGCGCTGGTAATGGCCAATAAACAACCGCAGGCTGACGCTTCCGCGTTGTCGAAGTTCGGCGACAGCGGCTTGATCAGCAGCTGGGCCAAGGATGCCATCGGACAATCCATGGCAGCAGGCATTATCAACGGACAAAGCGATACATCCTTCACTCCGAAGAAGAACGCCACTCGTGCTGAAGCGGCTGTCATGCTGAAGCGGTTATTGCAATATTTCCAATACATTTAAGGAGGCAAACCCTTTGAAAAAGAGAGTCTGGTTAGCTTGCCTGGCACTGGCAGTTGGTATTTCGGCTTCCCCTGCCCCCTCCGCATTCGCGGATGATGGCGCAGATACGGGAACGCCTGTTTTCAATGATGAATTCTCAGCCGACGATTTGGCGGATCATTGGCTGGTCGAGGCAGGAAACTGGAACATTGCCAGCGGAAAATTAAATTCCGTTGGCAGCGGACCTTCCAAGAATCAAATTAAAGTCAAGGGCACCGGCGCGATAAAAAATGTATCGCTCCAAATGAGCTTCCGCATGGCCGGCGGGCAAACCAATCCTTACTTCCGTGTTTTTTTGAGAAACACAGGAGGCAACGATAACACGGTCGTGCAGTTTGCCCCAGCGGGCATCAGCGCCGGAGTCGGCAGCCCGGGGAATGCTGTGCTGAACTGCCCCGACTTATTTCTGCCGGATACCGACTATGACATCAAGATCGAGCTGAAGGATAACACGCTGGATGTCTATTACAAGCAGGCTGACGAGAAAGGGTATGCCCTAGCCGGATCGACGGATAAAGTCTCGGCTAAAGCCGGGACCCTGTCGCTCGGCGCGTCCTACGCCTTCTCGTTCGATAACCTGAGCATCAGCGATCTTGGTTCGGAGCCGACCGAGGATCCGGGTACTCCTCCTGACGATACATCGCCAATTAAGCATGCGCTGGTAATTTTTCAGGAGAACCATTCCTTCGATAACTACTTCGGCATTTATCCGTACAACTCGGATCAATTTATCGCACTGCCGGGATCACCGCATGTGAATGGCATACCGAAGGGCATGTATAATCTGGATTCGCAGGGAAACAAGGTGGCGCCATTTCCTTTCCCGCAAGCCACGACAGCCGATCCGAATCACGCATACGCCGGAATGATCAGCTCCTACGATCAAGGCAAAATGGATCAATATATCAGCACGAATAACGGAAATACCGTACCGATGGGCTATTTCGACTATACTTACCTGCCCGCCTATTGGCAGTACGCCCAGCATTTCAGCATATCGGATAACCTTCATCAGCCGATATTCGGACCGTCCACCCCGGGTGCGCTTTACCTGGCTGGCGCACAGTCCGGCAACGCGGGCAAAGCGAATATCACAAATCCGCTGCCCGCTTACGGCCCTGTCGGAAGCAGCACAGGCACCCGCACGGAAGGCATGCATTATCCGAGCATCGGCGACCGGATGGACGATAAGAAGGTCAGCTGGGCCTGGTACCAGCAGGGCTGGTCTACCGGCAGCATCCCGACCACCAACCCGTTCCTGTACTTTGACAACTACGACAAATACAACGAGGACCACAATGAACGGGAGCTGGCTGAGTTCTATACGGACATCGACAACGGCACATTCCCCGAGGTCGCTTATGTCAAGTCGAACTCGGAGCATCCGGGCGGCAACGGCTCGCCGCTGACGTCCAATTTCTCCGTACAGCTGATTAATAAACTGATGTCCAGTCCGCTTTGGAAGGATTCCGTCGTCATTATCGCTTATGACGAATCCGGGGGCTTCTGGGATCATGTACCGCCGGCGCAGGTTGATCCGGGTCCGGACGGTTTGCAGGGACTTGGGCCAAGATCTCCGCTGATGGTCATTTCACCCTATGCGAAGAAAAACTATGTCAGCAATGTTCAAACGGACACGACGTCCATCCTGCAATTCCTTGAGTGGAACTATGGACTTGAGCCATTGAACGACAGAGATAAGAATGCCGGCAGCTTGCTGGATATGTTTGATTTCAAAAATCCGGATTTCACGCCTTACATGTTTCGTGACGCCACTTCAGCTCCCGCTTCTTCTTATGGAACCGCAGTGAACGTGAAATTAAACAGCGCACTGCTGGCCAACAGTGTGGCTAACGAGTCTCCTTTCAAAGACACGAATGGCAGGATTATGGTGCCGGTAAAAGCGCTCGCCCGTAATATTAATGCAGTCTATAAGGAGAATAACGGCAAGCTGAGCCTGATCTACAATCATCATTCGGTCCGGTTGACCGTTGGCTCCACAAGTGTCCAGATTGACGGAAAAACCGCTGCGCTGCCGGACCAAATCTGGTTAAGCCCTAAGAACGAGGCTTACGTTTCAATGAAGGATCTATCCGGTCTGCCTGGGTTTACGGTTGATATGAACAGCACGCAGCCAGTCATTACCACAAACTAAATTAAGCGGGTGAATATAAATTGAAAACCAAAATGTTAGCTTGGCTTATGGTCTGCGCGATCATGCTGTCAATGATCCAGGCGTCCGCTGTTTCAGCGGACGAAACCGACACGGAGCCGGACCCGGAAGGAGCGGTTGTCTTCCAGGACGATTTCAGCCTGGATTCGCTCGCGACGAAATGGTCCCCGACCTCGTCCGTGTCCGGAAGCTGGAATGTCAGCAACGGCATGCTGAATGCAACCTATACCGCGGCGAATTACAACAACGATACATCGAAAAAGAATACCATCAAGCCGAACGTCAGCAATGTGAAAAACATGTGGTATTATGCAAGCTTCGAGTCCGTCGGCACGCAAACCGGCAATTATATTAAATTTTATTTGCGGTATAACGGGGGTTCCGATGCAACTGTCGTGCAATTCACCCCGACTGGCGTCAAATCAGCCGTCAACAGCGGCTCGCCAGGAAATACGGCAGGCGATCTGAACGTTGCCAAGACATTCAGCCCGAACACCTTCTACGATGTTAAATTCGGATTTCAGGGCAATCAGCTGGAGGTCTATGTGAAAGGCCCAAGCGATGCCGATTATGTCAAGATCGGCACGACCAACAATGTTTCAGCGAATGCAGGCGGGTTTTCCATTACAGCTTCCTATGTCTATTCGCTTGATAATTTTGTGATCAAGGATATCGATAAGCATGGACAGGTTATTATAAGGGGCGCAGGACCGAAGAAGCTCTTCGCCGTCGGCAGCGATACAAAAATAGCATTGACCTGGGATGCGATAAGCGGCGCAGCCGGCTACGATGTATACCGGAGCACATCCGCCCTGGGGCCGTTCGTGAAGATCGATTCCAGTTCAACAACCTCCTATACCGATTCGGGTCTTCCGAACGGGGTCACTTATTATTATTTTGTTACGGTCTCCGGTAAAACGGCTTACTCCAATCTGGGAAGCGCAATGCCTCACGGCAGTGCGGCTCAGCCTACATCCTCACCGATCAAGCATACGGTCATCATTTATCAGGAGAACCGTTCCTTCGACAATTATTTTGGCACATACCCTTATGCGGATGGATTTATGCCGCTGCCGGGAACACCGGAGGTTAATGGAATTCCGGACGGCGCCTACAATCTGGATAAGAATGGCGCAAAGGTCCTTCCGTTCCGATTGGGGCCGGATCAAGCGATAACCGAGGATGTCCAGCATTCTTATGAAGGCATGATTGCAGATTATAACATGGGCGCTATGAACCAGTACGTTATTAAAAATAACAAAACCGTCCCGATGGGGCACTACGATTATTGGGCGGAGCCTTCCCTCTGGCAGTATGCGCAGCATTTCAGCCTGGCAGACAATTGGTACCAGCCGGTCTTCGGGCCTTCGACCTCCGGCGCTCTTTATTTAGTAGCGGCGCAATCTGGAAATGAAGGCACTCCACTCAAGGATGATACCAACCCATCCTTCGGCCCTTATACGGATGCCATCGGCACATGGCAGCCATTAACCTACAAGAACGTGGGAGACGTATTATCGGAAAACAAACTGAGCTGGTCCTGGTACCAGGATGGATACGGCGACGGGAAAGAATATATCCCTCACCATAATCCATTCCAGTACTTCCAGAACTACGGTGATGGCGATTATACCGACAATATAAAGGATTACTCCGAACTGGATAAGGATATCGACAGCGGCAAGCTTCCGGATGTCGTATATGTCAAAGCCGGCGAGGGCGATGATGAGCATCCGGGGAGCAGCGGTCCTACAGCGGCAAGCTTTTCCCTGAAAACCATCAACAAAATCATGTCCAGCCCTTATTGGAAGGATACCGCTATTATTCTCACCTACGATGAATCAGGCGGATTGTGGGATCATGTACCGCCTCCGCAGGTAGATCCGGGTCCCGACGGACTACAAGGCGACGGACCGCGAATTCCGGCAATCGTGATTTCACCGTATGCCAAGAAAAACTATGTAAGCCATGTACAATACGATACAACGTCCGTTCTGAGCTTTCTCGAATGGAATTATCACCTGCAGTCTTTGAACAACAGGGATGCCAACGCGGATAATATGGTGGACATGTTCGATTTTGACCATCCGGATTTTACGCCTTATATTTTCCGCGAAGACGGTGTGCATCCTTCATCTCCGAGCGGTACGGCCGTTGATGTCAAGTTGAACAACGACCTGATTGCCGCGAGCGGCAAAGGCGGAGATGCCTTCAAGAATGAGAACGGCAGGATTATGGTTCCGCTGAAGGCATTGGCCAGAAACGTGAACGCCGACTTGACTATCGACGGAACCCAGATCATGATGCTCTACCATAATTCTGAGCTGGATTTCACCATGAGTTCCGCACAAGCTCTACTGGATGGAAACACCCTGAAGCTCACCGATGCGATTTGGAAGAGTCCACAAGATGAACCGTATATCTCACTGCAGTCGATTACCCAGTTACCCGGATTCAAACTGGATACGACTGGGACAATCCCAACAATTAAAGTCCAGTAACTACAGGATAGTCCGCTAACCCTGTGCTCTTGTGGCAATGCGCCTTCCGCAAACATTGAACAAGCTCTAGAATGCAAGCTGGCTCCGGTATTTCTAACCGACGTCAGCTTGTTTTATTTTAACCGAAGCAGTTGGTCCTTCTCATTGGTTTCCCGGCTGCACAACTCACTATATAAAAAACACACCCCCTATCACTCATCGGATAAACGCTCCAATGGGAATGATAAGGGGTGCACACAAGGATAAGCTAACACGGCTGAGAGAGCAACTGGCTATTCAGTGGTTTTCGGTGGTTATTTGGTCACTTTAACCAGTGTGATAAGCCCGCCCATCTCTCCGCCAGCCATGTCATCGCCGTTCATCGTATGGTCGAGAATATGGCAGTGGAACATCCAGTCGCCTACTGCGCTTGCCGTAAAAGCAATATCATAAATCTCTCCTGGACCGATCAGAATGGTATCCATGCTTTGAGGCTCTGCAATTGGATCTCCGTCTTTGGCGATGACCTTGAAATGCATGCCGTGCAGATGCATCGTATGGACTTCCATTGCATCAATATTCAGCAAGCGGATGCGGACCGTTTCTCCCTTTTTCACTTCAATGGGAGGGGTATCCGGGTAGCTCCGGCCGTTGATGGTGAAATAATCCTTTTCATCCGCCGTCCCGTTAATGGCAAATCCGCTGATCATCATCGTGTAGTCGTGATCATAGTGATCCTCCGGTTTCGGATCTTTGGGATCGACAATAACGGTGCCATACATGCCGTTGCCGATTTGCTTCATATCATTGTAATGTGAATGGTACATGTAGGTTCCGGCATGATTGGCTACAAAATCGTAGACAAATGTTTGACCGGGAAGCACCGCATTTTGCGTAATGCCGGGAACTCCATCCATATCATTGGGAACATCCAGGCCGTGCCAGTGAATCGTTGTCGGCTCCGCAAGCTTGTTCACAAGCGTTACCCGCAGATGGTCGCCTTCCGTCACATGTATGGTTGGTCCGGGGACTTGTCCATTAAACGTCCAGGCCGTAGTCAATACGCCCTGCAAAGGAGACCAGGCATGCTGCTGAGCGGTCAACGTAAACTCCTTGGCTCCATCTGCAGCGATATGCGGCACCATTCCAACGCCATTGAATACGTCGTTTACCTGCTGATCCTCATCCTGAAACTGCTTGGTATTATCAGGTGTTACGATTTGCACTTGATTCATGGCCTGATTTGCTTTGATGCTTACGTTAAATAACTTCGCAACCGTTTCGTCATAAACATAAACAGTGCCATTGAACAAAACAGGATTGCGTGCAGGAGTCAACATTTGTTCATTGAATACCACCAGAGGTCCGTGATGATCATTCAGAGCATGACCGGGCGTATTCAAAAATGACGGAGAATTTATAAGTACGGCTTGATCGGCAGCGTCCCATTTGACTTGAGCGCCGAGAGCCAAAGCAACGGTACGGATAGGTACATAGGAGTGTATGAAATCCTCACCCAATAACGCTGGCGTGCTGAGGAATTTACCATTTAAGGTAAGGGACATCGTCCCATCCCCGGTCGTTTCGCCTTCCTCATCGTCGTCTATACTCACGCCGGCATTCATGCCTGAACCGGAATCCATGCCCATGCCCGTATTCGTGCTCGTGTCCGTACCTGTAGCAGTGCTCGCACCCATATCCATGCTCATGTTCGTATTCGTGCCTGTGCCCATATTCATGCCGGAGTCCATGCTCATACCGGGGTCCATACTCATGCCGGACATCGCTCCGTCATTAGATTTCGCTTGTGCATACTCCAAGGTAAATATGGCTAAAACTGCAAATAAAATCAGAAACTTTTTCAATCTTGTCTCCATCCTCTCTAGGTGTAAAGTCTTATTAAAATTATCCTCTATTTGTGTCATCCCCAAATAAAATTACTATGAATTTTTATTAAGAAATCGTAAAAAATGGACCTCCCGGAAGGGAAATCCATTTCTTGTCAGTATTTATTTCGCCCTCTATTCGTCCTCGCTTTTCAAAAACATATGATCCTCTTCATTGTCGCGGATTGTTTTTTGCAGCACCAGGCAGGCAACGATCAGGAAGGCGCCGCCGATGGCATAATAGCCTTTCACATGGAAGGGCTCTTCCAGCGTATACAGCCCGATATACTCAGCCAGGATGGCGATTATGAACCCGGCCCAGGCCATAAAAGTAAAGGCGGAGGTGTTGCGGCTTCTGTAGTTTGGCGATTGATCCTTCAGAAATTTATCCTCATCGTTATCTCTGGCAACCTTCTGGAGAAGGAACGAGGTGATGATGATCAGAAACCCCGTGACCGCATAATAGCCTTGTACCGACAGCGGTTGCTTCAAGGTATAGATCCCGACGAATTCGAAGCCGCATGCCAGCAGGAATGCCGACCAGGCCATAAAGGTATACGTAGGTGTATTGCGTCTGCGGTAAAAATTCATCGTTTTCCGTGATTGTGTCTGTGCTTGCGGCTGCTGTTGCATGGTCTCCATGTGAAGCCCTCCCGTTTGTTGGCTCGTTATTCTTGATGTCCTTATCTTATAAGGAATACCATGATTGCATAAGTACCATCTTTTTATAGTACCTGCTCTTAATTCCCTTCGTATGCTTCAAGTCCATCAGTTTCAAGGCAGCACAAAGAAAAAGCCCGGCCACTTCCGGACGGATCCGGATGAAGCCAGGCTATTGGACAATCAGGTATGGGTTGCAACCTCGTCCCACTCCTGATCCATATAGGTCGTGAGCCAGTTCAAGGCGCGGTGCCTCTCATAGACGACGCTGCTGTCCAGACCGGCCGGGACCGGTTTGTTATGGAGCCGGGCGTCCACACATACCCAGTCAATCCTGTAGATAAGATCGGCCGCATCCAGAATCTCGCTTTTCGGCCGCATCCTTGCATCTGCCAGAAAAGCGTCATAGTTATCATATTGGTGCAAAATCGACACGGCAGCCTCTACATCACATATGCCAGTAGGCGTATCCAGCTGATCCACATACCCCAGAGCCCAGAGCATGACCCAAAATCCTTCATAGCACCAGGCGAACTGCACAATCTCCGTTTGATCCGGACGATCCTTCCCGATAAACAGGCTTTCCCGGGGAGAGAAATAGGATGAAGCATTAAACTGATTCATCACCTGGTTGATCAGCGAGCGTGTCTCCTCAGGCTTATAATCAGTGCCGCAGCACTCGCCCTTCAAAGCGACAATGCACAGTGCGATCGCACGTTTGGCGGTTTCTTCTCTGCTGCGGAGCATGACAGCGTCTTCAGACGCAATGACTGGCAGGCTTTTATTGAATGGTATGCCCTTTTGCGTGAGCAGTCTTTCGGATTGTTCCTTGCGCTGCAGCGCGGGATCCGTAACGTTAAGGTCGTTGTGCAGATAGCTGGTGTGAGCGGTTACAGGCATGTCCTCAATTTGGGAGCGGCCGTCGATATCCATAATGAGTTCTCCCTTTTCATTCAACAGCCTGCGGTCATCCATCAGGATCATGCCGTTTAACTGCTGCGTGATGTGGAGGAGCTCCGAGTAGAACGGCTCCGCTATCTTCTTCTCGGCTTTGACGCCAATGACCATATTAAGCGATGAGATCTGGAGCAGCAGCTTCTTATGAAGCGTTTCATTCCCGGCTCTGATCCTGCTGAAGAAATATCCGATTTCATCGATCATTACCGTGAATGCTTCCGGGTCGGCCCGGCTGGTCAGCACCGTAAACGTATTTTCAGTTTTACTGAGCCATGTTTTATGCAAAACTTTGATTTCCGTCTTATCCACATTCATTTGTATAGACGCCTTTGGATATAGACTCTCGATGATGCCGGCAACCTGATCCACATTAAACTGAGTACTGTATATGGCACAATTTTTCACAAATGATCACCTTCTTTTGTTGTGTGGGGGGTGATCACAATTATATTTGCTTTTTACGATTCCTTAAAGTTAATTTTTTGCAATATTGCTGTCAAGGCATCTGCTGCTGGTTCCGATGACGGTTATCTGGTAGGATAGAATGAAAAAAACGAGGTGGAGCCAAGTGGCGAAGAAAAATAAAACAAAGCCTACCCCCAAGGCGGAGGCCCAGGATAAACCGGCAACGCTGAAGGATCTGCTGCGCCCGGATATTCTGGAGCAATTAAAAGCGCAAAGCGATGCCTTGAAGGCCGATGAGGCCAAGGCGAAGGAAGAGCAGCGGCTCCGGGCGGAGGAAGCGGCCAATGCCGAAAAGAAACGGCTGGAGAATGATTTTGGACATCTGCTGAAGAACAGCAGCATGGACTGGCGGAAGCACAAATAAGCGATGGAGGCCTGTCCTCCACCGCTCACTGCTTATGACCGTTCAAGACGAATGCAATCCGTTGGCTGCAGAACATTACGCGCCGAAAGGCTGTCCCATTGGAGCCGGACGATTGGACATTCTGGCCGGCAGCTGCCATGCCGTCAGCACCGCAAGCAAGACAAAAACAATATCCATCCCGCCGAAGAACTCAGCGAAATGTTCACTGAATAAGGTAATCACCTCATTATCGAACATTCCGATCACGCCGCCATTGATCATGTAGCCGAACATAAAATATTTGCCCAGCAAAATCCCGGCCAAGCTGCCGATAACCGCAATTGCCTGATGTCCCCGATTCGCTTGTCTGCCTGCGAACAAGGTTACCCAATACCCGGCCAAGCCTCCGATAGCCCATGCGACAAGGCCGATTTCATAGTCCGTGAGCACCACGATAACCGCCCACAGCACCCCTCCGATGACGGCAGCCAGCAATGCGCCTGTCAGAGGCAGTATGATTCTGTTGTTCTCCACTCGCAATCCCCCATAACTGCTATTATTCTCTCTATTTCTTGACTTTAATTCATTTATATTATCATAGAATATTCCTGTTTTCGACATATTTTACTAAATGTTTAAAGAGGGGCCAGACCGGCTGCATGATATTCGAAGGCAGGATTTGTTTGCACCCCGAACGTTTATTATAATAGGTCTAATAAACCGAAGGGGCGTTAAGCGTTGAAGAATCTTCTGGTGACCGGCTACCGCGCGCATGAACTGAATATTTTCAACCAAAAGCATGTGGGCATTCCCTATATCCAAAAAGCCCTGACCCGGCGCCTTTTCCCTCTTGTTGAAGAAGGGCTGGAATGGGTCATTACACCCGGCCAGTACGGTGTGGATTTGTGGGCCTGCGAGGTCGTGATCGCATTGAAGCATACCTATCCGCAGCTGAAATTGTCCATTATCGCGGCCTTTCAGAATCCCGAGGAGAAATGGAACGACGCCAAGAAGGAATATTACAATGAAATCCTTAAAGGCGTGGATCATTACGCCAGCGTCAGCAATCAACCGTACAGCGGCACCTGGCAGTTCGCCGCCAGAGACGATCTGTTATTCCGCAAAACAGACGGCATCCTGCTGGTCTATGACGAGGATGCCGGCGAAGGAAGCCCCCGCTTCTACAAGGAACGGGCGCTGAAGAAGCAGCAGGCGGAGGGCTACCGCTATATCAACGTCAGCTCGGAGGAGATCCAGGATATCGCCAATGAAGAGAGCTACGAGGACTCTTCTTGGAATGGAATGGCTTGAGCCGGGTCAGCGATTGACCGGCCGGGAGGACAGCCCGGTAGCAAAAAAAGAAACCTGCCTGCCGCATGAAGAGGCGGAGCAAGTTTCTTTTTTACATCAAAGCGGGATGTTCATCCTCGACAGCGCTCCCTCGAATGAGACATCAATGGTGTCGTCACCTGTAACATATCGCCACAGCTTCGCCCGCGCCACATGATCGAGACGCCCTTCGTTGCCCTGCCAGATCTCATACCCTCTATAAATGATGTTGGATACTTCCTCGTCCCGATAGCCCTCCGTATTGAACAGCCCCCGCTGCTCCTGGCCGGGGCGCAGCCGCAGCTTGAACACATAACGGGTGTCGTCCGTATGGTTAGGCTGGGCGCAGTGCCAGATTCCTTCGTGAACGAAGAACATGGTGCCTGCCTTGGATACCATCCGCTTCTGTCCGACGATGTTCTTGTACCGTCCGATGCTGGAGGTGTTGACCCGGCGCAGATGCGAACCCGGCAGCACCAGGGTCGGTCCCATCTCGTCAGGCGCATCGTGGGCAAAGTAGAACGCCTGTATGTCAAAGCCGTACTTGCGCGTGTTGATGATCGAATCGGCATGCCATTCCTGCGCCTTGAGATGCTTCGGCTGCACGATATGCAGGGCGGAATGGTCATAAACCGGATAATGGCCGACCAGGCTTTGGATAATCCCCTTCACCTGCGGCAGATCGAATACCTGCTGCATGTACTGGGAACTCTGCCAATACCCCCGCTGCTTGACGCGTCCGCTGCGCTGCTCCTCATCCACCAGCCTGTTCAGCTCATCCGGCACAAGGTTCTCAATATGCAAATAACCGTCGGTGACGAAGGAGGCCATTTGCCTGGCTGTCAGCAGATGCTCTAGGCCCACGGGCTGCGGCTTCTGCTCAGACTTCAGCTCGCTTCCAATAATGTTCATGATACTGCAACTCTCCTCTCAAGCACATATTCATAGGGCAGATGACCGCTCTCATGCTCCGCTCCCCTTAGATAAGTGGGGGCAGGAGCCAACTGAATGACAAACCAGCCGTTTCTCATGGCATCGATGACCGATTTATAGGGAGGCTCATTCTGATC
Organism: Paenibacillus sp. JT31N11; assembly: GCF_056269285.1. NCBI lineage: Bacteria > Bacillati > Bacillota > Bacilli > Caryophanales > Paenibacillaceae > Paenibacillus > Paenibacillus sp. JT31N11. The sequence goes on along the minus strand of NZ_JBWDNQ010000006.1, from coordinate 325,027 downwards.
CCCCGTATTCATCTGCAGCTGGCTGGCAGGCAGCGCGCCGTCGTATAACGCCCAGGCCACCGTATGGGAATCCAGATCGGGCATAGCAAGATGAAGAATCAACAACTGCTGTCTTTCATTGGCCATAATGTGTATATCCTCCTCTATGGGCAATCCCCCAGGCATGGGGGACTGCCGCCTTATTCAAGTTGCAATTATGCAAAAAATGATCTTGTAACGATCATATGCCTGCACTTCTGGTTGTATCCTTATTTCGTGCCTTCGTAAGCGGTCTGCATAAGCTCGAGGTAGCGCTTCAGGTTCAAGTTGTCCAAGCCTTTGACGTAAGCATCCCAATCCTTGTCGAGATCCTTGGCTCCCGTGACGAATTGCAGGGCGTTCTGATCGATATAATCCTTAATGTTTGTCTTCATCATCGCCACTTCATCGGCTGTCGCGGGATCGATCCAGATTGCCCAATGCGGGAACAGGTTCTCCGGCTGCTTGCCGTCGTAGAGTTCTGTCGCCTGCTGCAATCTGCGCTCATAGCCTTCGGAGGAATAGATATCATCGGCAGCCACCCAGCTGTCCCTGTACTCCTTCGGATTGTAGTACTGCGCCATTGCACCCCAGTTGGTGTTATGCGGCTTCTCATCCTTCTTGAGCGGAATGGTGGTGAAGTAAGGAGCAACCGCATCATTAATGGCTTTCTCGCTCTCGGCAGGCTTTCTCCAATCCACCCCTTCCTCGCCAAAGTTGGCACGAAGATTCCCTTCCGGCGTCATCATGTAATCGACTAATTTAATCGCCGCGATCTGGGCTTCTTCGCTTGCCTTGTTCGTCAGCACGAAGGTTGCGCCGGGATCGCTCGGATAGTTGTAGGTGGCAAAAGAAGCTTTGGGTCCCTGCAGCGGTGCCACCGGATTGTAATCCGCGCCGTAAGGGGCATCGTTGCCCGTGGTCACGAAGATGCCCGGATGCATCGCCTCACCGGCGCCAAGGATTTGAATCTCCGCATTGTCGCCGATTTTCTTGTAGGCTTCACCGTTCTGCGTAAAGGCTCCCGGATCGATCAGACCCTCGTCATACATCGATTTGACGAAAGCAAGGCCTTCCTTCCACTCCGGCTTGTTGGCCGCAATATCCACTTTGTCGTTGTCCAGCAGCAGATAGGTTCTGTCGTCGTCATAGATGAAGCCATTCATAAAGTAAGGAATAATATGCTCGCCAGACTCTCCGTTGGCGCCGCTAAGCGGTACTTCATCCGCCTTGCCGTTGCCATTGGGATCCTGCGTTTTGAACGCTTTCAGCACGGCCTTGAACTCTTCGGAGGTCGTCGGCATCTCAAGGCCAAGCTTATCGAGCCATTTGGTATTCAGCCACATTTTGTTCGGGAAGGAACAGTGGTAGCATTCGATCAGCTGGGAAAGGCCGTAAATATTGCCGTCCGGCGCGGTATTCATCGCCTTGTAGAACGGATATTTATCCATAGCCGCTTTGATATTCGGGGCATATTTGTCAATCAGATCGTTGAGCGGGAGAACGACGCCCTGCTGGGCGAAACGAAGCAGGTCCGTCTGCGAGAAGCGGTCTACCCACGGAATCAGCATGTACAGGTCGGGATAGTCGCCGCTGGCAAGCGAGATTTGTCTTTTCTCAGCTGCGCCGTCATACGGAATGGTCTGCCATTCAAACTGGATGTTGAACTGCTTTTCCGCTTCTTTGGTGAAGGAATTGGTTGTGAAATCCGTGTCGGGGTTTTGTTGGGCGAAAATCGAAATCTTTACCGGAGCCGCCGCCGCATCGCCGCTGCCGGCATTCGCATTGCCTTCCGCAGCCGTCCCGCCTGTATTGGCGCCATTTCCGTTATTGGCGGCGCCACCGCCGTTTTCCTTGGAGCAAGCAGCCAGTACCAGCGTACAGACAAGCATGAGTGACACGATCAAAGCCATCTTCTTTTTCAATCTAATCCCTCCCGTTTGTGTAATCATAAGTCCCCCTTTACACTTACATACAAACTCCCCCTCTCAAGGCCATTCGCCTGATTCGTCAGCCCTTAACGGAGCCGATCAGCATGCCCTGCACAAAGTAGCGCTGAACGAACGGATAGATGATGAGCACGGGCAGGCTGGCGACGACAATCAGGGAATATTTCATCAGATCCGCCATTTGCTGGCGTTTGAGCATTTCCGAAGCCTCCATATTGCCGGTAGCGGTATTAAGGATCAGAATATTGCGCAGCACCAGCTGCAGCGGATGAAGCGCTTGCGACTTCAAATAGATCAGGGCGTCGAAGTAAGCATTCCATTGACCCACGGCATACATCAGCACCAGCACCGCAATGATGGGCTTCGACAGCGGGATGACAATACTCCACATAAACCTCAGATCGCTGCAGCCATCCATCTCGCTCGCTTCCACCAGCTCGTCCGGAATGGAGGATTGGAAGAACGTCCGGGTTATAATGACCTGCCACACCCAGATGGCCTGGGGAATAAGCAGCGCCCATCGGGTATCGATCATGCCAAGCTGCTTGACCACCAGATACATCGGGATCAAACCGCCGGAGAAAAGCATGGTGAATACAATGAAGATCATCAGCGCATTGCGCCCGAAGAACGATCTCCGCGACAGCGGATATGCCAGAACAACTGTCAGCGACACGCTTATGAGCGTTCCCGCAATGACATAGAATAGGGAATTCCCGTAGCCCGTAAGCACCTGGGAGTTCTCCAGAACCGCCTTGTAGCCGACCAGGGAAAAGTCAATCGGGAACAGCCATACACGGCCGGACGATACGGCATTCGGACTGCTGAGCGATGAGCTGAAGATATAAATAAGCGGATACAACACAACGAGCAGTACGGCTATCAGCAGGATATAGACAATTGTCAGGAAGATCCGGTCCCCTAAAGATTCCCGGATGCGGACTCGGCTGGTTTGCATCTTTGGATACTCCTCCCTCTTACCAGAGACTATTATTGGATATACGCCGTGCCAGTGCGTTGACCAGCACAAGCAGTATAAGATTGATGACGGAGTTGAATAATCCGACTGCGGTAGCGAAGCTGAAGTTGGCATTGAGCAGCCCGATTTTGTACACATAGGTGGCAATGATCTCGGATGTACTGGTGTTGAGCGGATTTTGCAGCAAATAGATTTTCTCGAAGCCGATCGCCATAATATTGCCGACGGACAGGATCAGGATAATGACAGCCGCCGGCAGCAGCCCCGGAATGTCGATATGAAGGATTTTCTGCATCCTGGATGCGCCGTCAACCCGGGCAGCCTCGTAGAGCGCAGGGTCCACACCCGCAAGCGCCGCCATATAGATGACTGCGGAATAACCGGCCGTTTGCCATACATCCGACCACACATACACCGACCGGAAAATCCCGGGGTCACCCAGAAAGTTGACCGGCTCCATTCCCATGTTCTGCATGAGTATATTGAGAATGCCAAGCCGCGGGGATGTCAGAAGCATAATAATAGAGACCATCACGACGGTAGAAATAAAATAAGGCGCATACGTTACCAGCTGCACGGCGCGCTTGAAGAAGCCGCTGCGAATTTCATTAAGCCCCAGCGCCAGCAGAATGGGAATCGGGAAGGCGACAACCAGATGATAGAGGCTTATAATCAGCGTGTTTCGGATCAGCACCCAGAAGACCGGATTGTCAAAAAACAGCCTAAAATGCTTGAACCCGGCCCAAGGGCTTCCCCAGATTCCTTTAACAATGCTGTAATCCTTGAAAGCAATGACCGCATTAAGCATGGGGACGTACTTGAATATGATGAAGAAAAGTACAGGGGGGATAATGAGCAGGTAAAACTGCCAATGTCTTCTAAAGCTTCTTCTGGCGTCAGCACGAAGCTTTGCCCCTCTTAAGGCGGTCGTTTTTTTTCCAGGCTGCACAGCCCTAACCGTTTCCATGGATTCCCTCCTCATCGTCTTTTTCGTCATCGTGCGTACCGTTTTTCATAGAGAAAGGCGGGCAGCTGGAAGGCAGGCTGCAATCCGCAATTCCAATCGAAATGGTAGCGCTTTCTTTACGCAAATATTACGGGTTAGCAAGCACCTGAGTAAAGGTACAGTTGAGAAATCGGGGTACAGCAGCATGCTGTACCCCGATTTCTCAACTGTACGTATTGCTGAAAGAAGCGGCTGCCGCCTGCCATGGCGGCACATGACCAAACTTGTGACGGACCGCCCATGCCGATGAATGGAGTCATGGGCAAGACCATACGCGAAGAACGGGAATACCCACTGTTAACCGGATGAGGCTTGAGGCTTCATCCAATCGAGAAGCCGGTATATAAACCATTCGGAGCTTTGCAGGCGGGCATGACAATAAGTCAATTTTGCAGCGCTTTGCAATGCCGCAGTACGGTTTTTCCTGCTTGCGGGGCCTTCAGCCGGGGCAGGGGGACATGCAAACAGGTTTTTCCTTGTTGGAGCAGCCGTTTAGGCCTGGCTGGTTCCGGATCTGCGCCGCAGCACGGTTTTTCCTGCTTGCGGGGCCTTCAGCCGGGGCAGGGGGACATGCAAGCAGGTTTTTCCTTGCTGGAGCAGCCCGCTTAGGCCTGGCTGGTTCCGGATCTGCGCAGCAGCACGGTTTTTCCTGCCGAACGGTCATCAATGCAGTGGGTTCATTCTTAACCGTTTAAGAAAAAAGCCCGACCTGATGGGGCCGGGCTCGCGATGGGGAATGGTTATTCATTTGTGGATTTGCGGTATAGACTGGGGGAAACGCCCAGAACGCGCTTGAACGCCCTGCGAAAGGAGTGAGAGCTGTTATAGCCGACCTGAGCAGCAATCTCATCAATTGTCAAATTGGAGTCAAACAGCAGGCCGGAAGCATGCTTGATCCGGACTTTCTCCAGATAATCCGAGATAGGCTCACCGGTCTGCTCTTTATAGAGCTGGGAAATATATTTCTCCGGCCTGCCAACCGAGTCGGCGATCTGGTATAGTGACAGATTGGCGTCTCCGTACCTTGCTTCAACGGATTTTCTTATTTTGTCCACCGTTTCATTTTCTTTCTCGGTCTTCTTCCTTACGATGAGCTCGCAGATTTGTTCAATAATTTCTTCCAGCTCGCTGCGCACCTGCTCGACGCCTTCCGACAGCATGATCTGAACAGTCCGGTTCTTCAGGTGCTCGGATTCATCCGGATCCTGAATCGCCTTCTGATCGATCAGCTTCAGTATCGTTCCTTTGATCTCCCCGATGAGCTGCTGCGACATTTCTGCGGACAAGCCGCGCTCGGCGAAGTTCTGTACGAAGATCTGATCGACGATCCGCTTGGCTTCCAGGGTTTCCCCAACCTTCAAGGCGCTCAAGAGGCGCATTTCCTGATCGATCGGATAATAATAGGTTGTGGTTTCCTTCCAGGTCTCGTGATACCAGGTAATACTGCCGTCACTGCTTGCGGCGGCCCCGTAATCCATCGCCCGCCTTGCCTCCTCGAACGATCGGCTGATATCGGAGAGGCTGTGGAAGGAGGAGCCTACGGAAACCGAGATGGATATGCGGTATTCCGTTTCCAGAATCGCTCTGAGCCCGGCGATCTTCTTCTCGTAATCCTTCCGCTGCTCCGTGCCCGGCTCCGAGGCAAATGTGCTGATCACCGCGATTTTGTCGGAATCCATATCGGTTATGGCTGCTGCGGCATCAATCGTACGCATGGTTTGTGTAATCAAGAGACGTGCGGCCTGCAGCTCATTAAGAATCTCTTCCGTATTCATGCCGCTGTAGCCGTTAATCCGGATCATGCCGACATAACCGTAATCGCCTTGAAATTCCGTGCCCGACTGTGAAGAGGCGGCCCGGATTTCGTGCAGCGAATGGAATTCTCCCCGGAGAATCCGCTTCATGAAGGCATCCCGCACAAGCGGAATCTGCCGGTTCAATTCCGTTTCCAGCAGCCGGTTGTCGCTTATCAGACTCGATATATTGCCGTGCAGGAAATCATAATCATTGTAAGCGACATACGAGTCTTGACCGATTTGCTCCCGCACAATGCGGACGAGCCGGTTAATGGGCGTGCTGTTGCGGTAAGCCAGGAGCAGACAGATCAATAGACCAATCACAAGCGCGACAACCGTAACCGTCCACGTAATATGCTGAATCTTGTCGGCCTGCTCCATCAGAGCCTTTCGCGGAATGCCGGCAACATAGACCCAGCCGTTGCTCTCCGAGCGGACGGTTATCCGCAGCGTATCATCGATGAATTCCTGGGTCTCCATCTCCTCGGGCGTCGTCTTTAGCCCCAACTGGTCAATCTGCTCATTGTCGATTCCCGCGGAAGCGAGCGGCTTCCCATCCTTGTCCGTTATATACGCCCAACCGCCGTATTGGCTGGAGAAGCTCATCAGCATGCTGCTGATCTTGGACTCATCGATGACCACCACCACCGTTCCGCTCGGTTTGGTGAAGCTGTTCAGCGGGAGGGATTGAATATAGGTCATGACGAAGGATTCCGTCTTGTTGCGGATATACGAGCGCAGAGGCAGAATCGTATCCTGATGGCTTGTCTGAATGATCGTCTTCTTCCATTCATCGAACGAGAGACCGCTGTAATAGTTTTGCTCATAATAATGAAGCGGACGGTAATAGATGGTTGCCGGGGTCAGCACAACGTCATAATTGTTCAGATAAATATAATAGTTTTGCAGAAAGTCATTGGTCTTGTCGTAATAGGATACATCCCGCCAGGTCTTCCATAACCCATAAATATTATAAGAGTCCTTCTTTACATTTTCATTCATGATCAGCGCGATATCCTGGTTGATGGCCAGCTGTCTGGTGAAATTCTGCACCTCGGCCATCCGTCTCTCCAAAATATCCTTGCTTTGCTTGAGCAGCAGCAGGCTTGTGTCTATTGAATTCTTCTCAGCGGCGTCAATAGAAGTCCGATACGTGATATATCCCGCTATATTCGGAATGATCAGAATGATGAGATAGGATAACAGAAATCTTCTGAACGTTTTGGAAAACCTGGTTTTCATCATTTAGCCGCCCCTTATTTTTGAAAGCGATTCCATTTTCATGGTCAATGGTGGGTCTTCCCCGCGAGGTTATAAATTTACTTTACAACAGGTTGCGGAGCTAGGCAAATACGGCTTAACCCCGCCACGCAGTGCCGCATCGTGCTCCTGCAGCTGAATTTCTGGCATCGTCTGGCCAGCGCAAAAGAAAAACTCCCCCGGCTCAGGAGGAGGTTGAGTCAGGGTCACTTTCATCCTGTACGGTCAGCACAAGCTTGCCGATGTTTTTGTTTTCTTCCATGCGCCGGTGGGCTTCGCCGACCTCCTCCAGCGGATAAACGGTGTCAATAATGGGTTTCAGACTCCCGTCGGCAAAAGCAGGCAGGGCATCCCGGACAAAATCGCGCGTTAGCTGCGTCTTATATTCGACGCTCCGCGTGGAGAGCAGCGTTCCGAAGATGGTGATCCGCTTGGCGTAAATCGCCGCCAGGTCTACATTCTCCACCTTGGAGCCGCCAAGCGAGCTGATCAGCACCATCCGGCTGTCGACAGCAAGGCTGGCGATATTCCGCTCCCAGTAGGAAGCGCCGATAAAATCAAGAATGAGCTGGACTCCCTGTCCCCCTGTTGCCCGCTTAACTTCCTCGTCAAAGGAAGATTGCTTGTAGTTAACCGCAATGTCGGCGCCCAGGCTCCGGCAGACCGCCAGCTTCTCGTCGGTTCCCGCGGTGACAATGACCTTGGCCCCCTTATGCTTGGCCAGCTGAATGGCAGCGGTCCCCACTCCGCTTGCTCCTGCATGAATCAGCACCCATTGACCGGCCGCAAGCCCGCCCTGCCAGAACAGGGTTTGATAGGCCGTCAGGAATACTTCGGGAATGGCCGCCGCTTCCTCGAAGGACAGCCTGTCAGGGATGCGCATCGCCATCTCCCCTGGAATGACGGCATATTCCGCGTATCCTCCGCCGGGAAGCAGCCCGAATACGCGGTCGCCAGCCTTCCAGCCTTCGCAGGCCGCTCCCGCCTGCTCAACTACCCCCGACATTTCCAGACCCAGAATCGGGCTTGCGCCTGCAGCTGCCGGATAAAGTCCCCTGCGCTTGAGAATATCCGCCCGGTTGATGGCCGCGGCTTTTACGCGGACCAATAGCTCGCGATCCGCGGGAACCGGCTTCGGGTACTCCCCTGCCTTCAATTGTTCGATCCCTCCGGGCTGTTCAACTATTATCGCTCTCAATAGGACATCCTCCTTGATTCATAATCGGGACATATTGATGCATTATCCCCCGTGTCGAGCCTCATCGTGCTTGAGTGTATTCTTTTTTAGTTTAGCACTCAAGTATCGACGACTCAATTTTCCCTGGGAAACTTGACCGCCCCTGACGGCCGGGGAAATCTCATCACACAAGAAGAAACGGCCCGAACAGGAAGAGAATCATCTCCCGCTCAAACCGTTTCTTTGATTAACGTGATTGACTATTAAGACCTTGAATGATTTCTTTGTTAAGCCCGGACAACAGCTTTGCCTGAATATCCGGCTGCACGCCGACAGAAATTGGACCGTCTGGAAGGGCTCACCCCAGCTCTTGATAAAATTTCCTGAATTTCCCTGGAGGACAGCCTACCTGGCGGCGAAATAAACTGGAAAAGAATGTAGGATCCTCATAGCCCACCAGAATCGCAATCTGAATGACCTTCTCATCGCTTTCCATCAAATATTGTTTGGCCCGGTTAATGCGGATTTCATGCACACGCTCCGTGAGCGTCTGTCCTGTTTCTCTTTTGAAAATACGATTCATTTGGCGCGTGCTTATATTAAATAGTTCGCATATGGAGGATATGGACAATTTTTCGGCATAGTGATGCTCGAGAAAGCCGTTAACCCGGCGTGTTAATATCCGGTTGTGACTGCTCCGCTGGAGCCTGGGTTCCGGCTGGAAGGATGCATTCTGGCTTTTGTAGCGCGACAGCAGCACCAGAAGCTCCAGCACCAGAATTTTAATCAGGGTATGATGGTTGGCTTGCTTGAATTTCCACTCCAGCTGTATGCAATTCAGCAGTGATATGGCGCGCATGCTATCCTGCTTTTTGAGATTCAACCGATTATAGCGGCGTTCCCCCTTGTTCAACAAGGAGTGAACATATGAACCGTCCATTAAGGTTGTGATCTCCAGCTGCCGCAATAAACTCTCCTGGATGAACTCCGAGTTAAACTGGCATTTGATCATTTCAAATGGTTTGCCTTGTCCTACCTCATACCTGTGAGTTTCACCCGGATTGATAATAATGACATCACGAGTATGGATATCATAACATTCCCCTTCACAAATATACTTCGCATCGCCCTGTACGATAAAAACCAGCTCAACACAATCAGGCTCCTGCATCGATGGACTATTATGTTGATCCAGAAAGACGCGGGAGATCGAGAAGGGTAATTTATGTTCATCCAAATATGAATGATTCGAGTAATTGAGCATGCCAACTCCCCTTTGCATAAGTATGCTGAAGTTTGAGTAGTGAACACTCACCCGGATTGTACGATCACTCCATTAATTGAATGACTTGAATCTGCTTGCCTCTTAGTTGATTTATTATATCCGGACTGGTCTTGGCATCGGTGATCAGATGATGAATACCCTGCCAGCCGTTTACAGAAACGAAGGACTGAATGTCGAATTTGCTGTAGTCTGCCAATACATACACTTCTTCTGCCATCTGCATCATTTTTTTCTTGATCCTCGCCTGCATTTCATTGGATTCGCTGATCCCGCGTTCCAGATGCACACCTTTGCAGGAGATAAAGGCCTTATTCACATGGAAATCATCCACTGTTTTTTCAGCGATCGGACCTACGAAGGACAGCGAATGCGAGAGCATAGTACCGCCTGTATTGAAGACCTGAATATTCTTCTTCATGCTGAGCTCCAGACTCACCTTGAGTGAGTTGGTGATGACGGTTAACGGAATGTCAGGCAGCTTCGAGGACATGTACCAAGCCGTTGTGCTCGCATCCAGAACAATTCGCTCATGAGGTGCGATGTGCTGGATAGCCTCTTCAGCAATTTTGCTTTTTTCCTTGATATTGGTTATCTCCCGTTCCTTGTAGGAGATTTCCGGCGTATACGTTCGAATCCCTAGCGCTCCCCCGAAGCTGCGGTAGAGTCTGCCTTCGCTTTCCAACCTGCCCAAATCCCTGCGGATCGTTTCCTCCGTTACCTGGCATAATTGGCTGAGCTCCGTTACCCGGACACTCCCGCGCTCATTGACCAGGTCGACAATCCGCTGGTATCTCACAGCAGCAAGCATGATTTCATCACCCCTTGATCTCCTCTGCATTCATAGCAGTCCGCTTATTTCTGGTGTAATAAATCAGGGATATCCCGACACCTCCAATGCAGATCAGGATAGTCCAGCCCAGCGCATCCAATATCACGGATCGAACAAGGACGGAAATCAGCCGAATAACAGACCATACGAGCATCTGGATGCCGATCACGAGACAAACGCGGCGGAACAGGCAGCCTGCCAGGTAGCTCTTGTGATAGACATGCTGTACAAAGAATACGCATGCGAGCCATAGAATACCCAACAAAAGAAAGGAAAAGTTGTCGATCGCCCGCCATGCTGAAGGATTGATGTTGAAGACGATCAGCAAACTGGAAATCAAATCACGCAGCTCAAACCACAGATAAATCCCCAGAGCACTTGTCGCGAAGGATAGCAAATAAGAATAAATGCCCGCCTTTGCCTGCCTGTTACTCCTTTTCAAAAACTCATCCATGGGAGGATTGATCCTCCCACTTCATTCTGACCGAATCGAGCAGCGTAAGCGTATAGGCTCTTGTTTCTTCACTATCGACAAGCCGTGTTTTTCTTAAATACAGGGAAAGCCGCCTCAGTCTTCTTACATAACTTCTTTTCGCCGCCTCCTGCAGCTTCCGGGATTTTACATGGTTCCCTTGCTGATGCAGCTTCATAATCCGCCCGTTATACTTCGCCTTCCATTGCTCAGGAATATCATTCAGCGTTGCTATCCGCTCCAGCTGCTCATGCTTGCTGACGACGAGTACGCCGGTTATTGTTCTGAGGTACCATAGCAAACCTGCCATGGTCATTCCCAGAAGAATAACAAAGCCAAGGATGGTAATTAGAATAGGCGTCATAAATGATCAACTCCCCTCAAGCTGAGTTCTCCTGCGAAATGACAGGCGGAGTAATGACCCTCATCCACCTTGACCCAGGGCGGACTTTCCTTCTTGCAAACATCCTGGGCATAGGGGCAGCGCGGATGAAAATAACAGCCGGACGGAGGATTGGCGGGATTAGCCACTTCCCCTGCAAGGATAATCCGGTTGGATTTCTTCCGGGGATCCGGTATCGGTTTGGACGACAAGAGCGCTTCCGTGTAGGGATGCATGGGACGGTTGAACAGCTCCCTGGTGCCGGCTGTTTCCACCATCTTGCCAACATACATGACACCGACCCGATTGGAAATATGCTGAATGACACCAAGATCATGGGAAATAAACAAATAGCTTAAATTCAGTTTGGCTTGCAAATCCTGCAGTAAATTAATGATTTGGGCCTGCACGGATACATCAAGGGCGGATACCGCTTCATCACACACGATAAACTTGGGATTTGTCGCCAAAGCACGGGCAATACCGATCCGCTGCCTTTGCCCTCCGCTGAAAGCGTGGGGATATCTCTCCATGTGGCGGCTGTTTAGCCCGACAAGCTCCATCAGCTCACGAACGCGTTCCTTCAGTTCGTCTCCGCTGGCCAGGTTATTGCATACCAGGGGCTCCCCTACGATATTCAGCACGGTCATTCTTGGATTAAGCGAAGAATAGGGATCCTGGAAGATAAGCTGCATATCTCTTCGTATCGCACGCAGGCTCTTGGTATCGAGCTTTGTAATATCGACCATTTGCCCATTGCGCTTTTGAAACTGCGCTTCGCCCGAGGTCGGTTCAATAGCCCGCAAAATACAACGGCCTAAGGTTGTTTTACCACAGCCCGATTCCCCGACCAAACCAAAGGTTTCCCCAGGGCCTATAGACACGCTCACATCGTCAACCGCTTTGACATAGCCGACTGTCCGCTGAAAAAAGCCTTTTGTAATCGGAAAATACTTCTTCATCCCCTTGACGTCCAGAACCCGTTCCAATGTTTCCATAGCTGCCTCATCTCCTCTACTCCAGGTTTACTTCAGCCAGCACACATCTGACGCGATGCCCTTCCTTCACTTCAATCAAGGGAATGTCCTCCCGATTGCATACCCCATCCATCGCATGCTTGCACCGTGTATAAAAGCCGCATCCCGCCGGAAGATTCATTGGAAAAGGTACCGTTCCTTCGATGGATTCAAGCCGCTCATTTTCTCTATTAATGGTTGGTATCGAATTAAGTAGAGCCTTTGTATACGGATGCTGCGCTCCATGGAATAAGGTATCGACATCTGTATATTCCACAACCTTGCCCAGATACATGACCGCCACATCATCCGACATCTCGGCAATGACCCCAAGATCATGCGTGATGAAGACGACAGACATATTATTCCTGGCTTTAAGCTCATTAATTAAATACAGAACCTGCGCCTGTACAGTCACATCCAGCGCAGTTGTAGGCTCATCGGCGATCAATATCGAGGGCTTGCAGGAGAGGGCCATCGCGATCATCGCCCGCTGCCTCATTCCTCCTGATAATTGATGGGGATATTCGTTCATCCGCTGCTCCGCATTGGACATCCCGACATTTTTCAGGGTCTGAATAGCAATTTCTTTAGCTTCCTCCTCATTATTGGTAATATGAAGCTTTATGGCTTCCATAATCTGATTCCCAATCGTATGAATGGGCGAGAACGCCTTCATCGGTTCCTGAAAAATCATAGCAATTTCGCCGCCCCGAATATCGCGGATATCCTTTCCCACTGGATCAAGCTTGACCAGATCCGTAACTCTGGCCTGATCATGATCCTTCTTCCTGCTCAGCAGAATTTGTCCTTCCACTTTTCCCGGCTTGGGTACGATGCGTAATAATGCCTGGGAGGTCACGCTTTTCCCGCAGCCGCTTTCACCGACGATCCCGAGCGTTTTCCCCCGCTTAATCGTTAAATCCACGCCATCCACTGCTTTCAGAATACCCTCATCCAGATGAAAATGTGTGGTAAGATCCTTCACTTCCAGAACGATATCTCCGCTAACAACCATGGAAAGCCTCCTCTACTTGTAGGGATCTGCCGCATCACGCAGTCCGTCACCCAGAAAATTGAACATTAGTACGGCAATGACAATGAAGATAGCGGGTATCAGCAGCCACGGATGATGCGCGAGCGTCTCCAGGTTCTGCGAGTCCTGCAGCAGCACGCCCCAGCTGACGACTGGCGCCTGAAGTCCCAATCCCAGAAAGCTAAGCGACGTTTCCCCGATAATTGTCGCAGGAATCGATAGCGTTGTACTGACAATAATATAGCTGGCAAAGGACGGAAGAAGATGCTTGCGGATAATGCGTAAATCCGTAGCGCCCGAGAGCCGGGCAGCCATTGTAAAATCCTCTTCGCGCAGGGATAGAATTTTCCCCCGCACCACCCGGGCAAGACCCGTCCAGCCGATAACGGAGAAGATGATGATCATCCCAAAGTAAATTTGCAGCGCTGTCCAGTCCCTCGGCAGTGCCGCTGCAAGCGTCATCCATAAGGGAATGGTGGGAATACAGATCAACAAGTCAATCGTCCGCTGAATGATGGTGTCGGTAACCCCGCCCAAATAACCGGAGAATCCGCCCAGGAGCAGCCCCAGGATAAGGGTAAATACAATACCCAGCAGTCCGAAGGAAAGGGAAATCCTGGATCCATAAATAATCCGCGACAACATATCCCGGCCAAGCTGATCTGTACCCAGCGGAATGAATGCCTCGTTGGAATCCTGAAGGCCGACCAGATGAATATCCGATTGAATAAACCCCCACATTTTATAAGGCTCGCCTTTGACAAAGAAGGAAATCGGGTACTTCCGCGATGTATCCTCAACAAAGGTGCGGCGGAAGGTTTCCACATTCATTTCTTCTTTGAGGCCATAGACGAAGGGCCGCAGGCTGAAGCCTTCCTGCTTATCGGTGAAATGGATTTTTTGCGGCGGAGCATTTTTATATTCAGGATACCGTAAGGCCGGAACGCCTGGCGCCAGGAATTCACAGAAGATGGCTGCCAAATAAAAGAGCAGAAGAATAATGGCTGCAGCGACCGCCATTTTATGCTTTTTAAATTTCCACCACATGAGCTGCCATTGAGAGGCTACTTCCACATTTTCAAGCCTGCTTTTTTTGTCGGGCCTTGACTTCCTGTTCCTCCGAAATCTGCTCGATAGCTGGGTGATCGCGCTCATTCAGTGCCTCCTCCATATCTAATCCTCGGATCCAATGCCGCCAGCAGAATATCCGAGAGAAGCGTCCCAATTACGGTCAATACACTAATAATGAGCAGGAAGCTGCCGGCCAGATACATGTCCTGGAACATAAGCGCCTTGAGCAGCATCGGTCCTGTTGTAGGCATATTGAGCACGATGGAGACAATCGCTTCACCGGAAATCAGCGCGGGAAGAGTCCATCCTATGGTACTGATTAAGGGATTAACCGCCATACGGACTGGATATTTAAATAGCAGTTTACGTTCAGAGACGCCTTTTGCCCTGGCTGTGATCACATACTGCTTGCTGAGCTCATCGAGCAGCATTCCCCGGGTGACACGGATGAGGCCTGCTGTTCCGCTCATCCCGATTACAACGACGGGCAGCGCGAGTCTTGGGAGCATATTCAACACTTTATCGATACTCCAGGGCGCATCCTGATACTCCGGCGAGAATAACCCCGTTATGGATATCCCGGTCTGGGCAAAAACCGCATAAACAATAATCAAGGCGATAAGAAAACCGGGAACGGCAAGACCGATAAAGCCGATAAACGTAAATACATAATCCATAACCGAATATTGCCTTGTTGCTGAATAAATGCCAATCGGTATGGCGAGGATCCACACGAAAATAAGCGAAATAATGGATATGGTCATGGTCAGGGCCAACCGCTCGCCGATCACCTCCGTTACCGGCATGTTCCATTGGAAGGACCGCCCTAAATCTCCGTGCAGAATGATATTCTTCACCCATACCAGATACTGCATGTACATAGGCTCATCAAGACCATACTGCAGCTTCAAATTAAGAATGGCACTGTCATTCACATCCGTACCGGACAGCTTTAAATTGGCAATGTATGTGGTCAGGAAATCGCCCGGCGGCAGTTGAATGATGACAAACACAATAATACTGATGGCGACCAGCAGCGGAATAAGTTGAAGAACCCGATAACCGATATAATTTAACAAGCACTTTCCTCCTTCATCCAAGCATTCCTGCCTCTTGTGATTCCAGGTCAATGTTTGAGAGAGCCCAGCCCTCCCGCAACCCGCCGGGCTCTCTCATGGGATATCTGCCTAGTTGCCGAACCAGAACTGCTCCCCGCTAAAGTTTGCGGCAATAGCAAAGGACTCCTCGGTTGGAACATTATGCAGCTTGTCATTGACGATCAATGGCTGCTTCACTTCTTCAATCGGGATGAAATACCAGTTCTTCTCTACAAAGTCCGCCTTGATTTGCGCAAAAACTTTCTGTGCCTCTGCCGGCGCAGCGGCCGCCGCGGTGTCAATTTGAGTGAATAAGGCCTTTACCTCGGCCGGCGGCTCCACACCCTCCTTGCCGCCTGTAGTGCGCCATCTTTCCCAGGCTGGCGCCCAGTTTCCGATACCCCAGTCGCCCATATACCACAGGGGGGTATGTGTCCAGATCATGGTCGCCCGAAGCTCATTTGCGGTGTTGCGGGTGGTCCAGAGGGCTTGGTCAATGGTCTTCATCGTTACATTCAACCCCAGCTCCTTCCACATTTCGACAACAAGCTGTGTCATGGGAACGATATCCGGAGCCTGTGCCCCTACCTCAAAGGGAATCGTAAATTTCTTGCCGTCCGGGGCCGTGCGGATTCCGTCGGCACCCTTCTTCATCCCCATCTCATCAAGCAGTTTATTTGCTTCATCGACATTGAAGGTTGGATCAGCGATAACGGACGGTGCGGCAAAGCCATAATAGATGGCATCGATAATCTCATCCCGGTCCAGTGCCATATTAAGCGCTTTGCGGAAACGGACATCCTGCACAACGCTCTGCCAGGATTTATCATCGAAGGTCATGTTAAGGAAAATATCCGTTGGCGTGACATGCATATTGGCAAGTAAAGCCCTGTAGCCGCTCTTTTCATTTTCCTTATACAAGGGCATTTTGACCAATGCAGCCGATTCGCGGGAAAAATCCACTTCGCCGGCAATGGTTTTCAATGAGACCATTTCAATATCCTGCACCATGGTGCTCACAATCTTATCGATGTATGGAAGCTGATTCCCTGCCGTATCTACTTTGAAATAATAAGGATTTCTCTCGAAAGCAGCGGTTGTCTCAGTACTTTTCACAAAAATCCACGGATACAAGACAGGAAAGCCGATGGCCTTCTTGCTCGTCAGCTCCCCGCTGGTGATGTCCTTTTCATTGAAGAGCTTCGCCCACTCGCCAGGCTGGAACCCGGCTTCCTTGATTAAGGGCTCCAATTTATCAAGCGGTGTATATTTGGTATGGAACTGCTTCAGATAATGTGCCGGCTGCAGCAGTTCGGAGTAGCCTCTCCAGCCTTGAATGGCAAGACGGATTGCAAGACCGCCATAGGGCCTGTCAAAAACCAGCTTGAAGTTATATTGGTCAGCAATCTCAAGCTTGAACGGCGCGCCTTCGGGAACGCCGCCTCCACGAAGATAAACCGGAAAGATGGGTGTTATGTCCGTATTCAACAGGACATCCTCAACTGTGAATTTGACATCATCCGTTGTAACGGGCTGGCCATCCGACCACTTGAGTCCCTCACGCATAACAAAGCTGAACGTCTTTTGGTCTTCGCTCATCTTGAAGTCCTTCACCACATTGCCCGTTATTTCTTCTCCAAGGATACCAGGCGTGTTGATGAGAGGCTCATCATTCATAACAAAAACATCGGCATCCCAGTCGACGGCTGAGGTAATGGTTCTTAAAGTGCCGCCATAGGTGCCATTCTCATATTTCAGCAGGCTTGCCGGCATTTCATTCGTAATCTTGTAATCCTTCGGAAGGCGGTCTTTGACAGGCGGCAGTGATTTGTCATCCAGAAAAGGAGATTGATTGAATTCGGTAATCTCCTTCAATTCAGCCGTCTCTGCCGGTTCTGTCACTACAGGTGTTTGTTCCGTGTCGGCATTGTTTGAGGGGGTCTTGTTCTCTTCGGCTGCAGGGGTATTGACAGTCGTTGCAGAATCCTCACAACCAGCTAATAATACAATAGCCGAGAGTATTATTGAGAGGATGATCAAACTCGTTTTCCTCATCTTTTGCCCTCCATTTTTTGAAAATGTTTGAGTTTTTTTATTGCAGCCTTACATTGGTCCTCTATAAAATTTGATTATTTATCCTTCTTCCACCTCCCTCCGTTCTCCTAAAATAAGTATAAATTTACATGTAAACGTTTTCTTTTTGCCTATTTTAGAATAAGGGGTTGAAACGTATCTGACATCGTCTACTAAGACATTTTTATAGTCTATTGAGACAACTTTTAACATTAGTCTTGTCCCATAAACGGAAATAATCGGATATATTCGGAATCCGCAGATGGATACCTTGAGCTTGAGGTCATGGATACGAGGCTCCTGAGGGGGTGAAAACAAATAAAATCTATAAGGATAAAAAAAGCCCATGGGACGGTGTCATCATGACAACCATTCCATGGGAGAATCAAACGATGGGGTATAACAGTTAAGCTAAACACGGTGAAACGTTATTATGGGGGAAGTGCATCCGCATGAACCGCTCCATCCTCGCAAGCGCCTCATTCAGCTTCGGCAGTGAAACCGAGTAGGAGCAGCGGATGAAGCCTTCGCCTCCCGGTCCGAACACGCCGCCTCCAACGGCAGCAACTCCGGCTTCCTTCAGCAGACGCAGGGCAAACTGCTCCGAGGTGAGTCCGGTGTGTTTAATAGAAGGAAAAGCATAGAAGGCGCCCTGCGGTTCATGACAAGACAGTCCAATCTCCCGCAGCCCCTGGACAAACAAGCCCCGGCGCTCCTTGAACGAGCTGATCATGCGGTCCTTCTCCGCAAGGCCGCTGCGCAGCGACTCGATTGCGGCAATCTGCCCCAGCACAGGCGCGCACATGGCGGTGTACTGATGGATCTTGAGCATGGCGGCAATAAGCTCCCGGTTGCCGCAGGCGTATCCAACCCGCCAGCCGGTCATTGCGAATGCCTTGGAGAATCCGCTGATCACGAGTGTCCGATCCTTCATTCCCGGGAGCGATGCGATGCTGAAGTGCTGCCGGTCATAGGTCAGCTCCGCATAGATTTCATCGGAGATGACAATCAGATTGTTCGCGATCGCAAGCTTCGCAATGGGCAGCCAATCCTCCCTGGACATGACGGCTCCGGTGGGATTGTTCGGGAAGTTCACGATGAGCACCTTGGAACGGGGCGTAATCCGCTCCTGCAGAGCCTCCGCCGTCAGCTTGAACTGCCGCTCGGCCGATGTTTCCACCTCGACGACGACTCCGCCATGCAGATTGGCAATCGGCGAATACGCAATATAGCTGGGGGCGCTGAGAAGAACCTCATCGCCGGCACCGATCAATGTCCGCAGGGCCAAATCAACCGCTTCACTGCTTCCAACTGTCACCAGCACCTCGCTCGCCGGGTCATACTGAAGCTGAAAGCCACTGCTCAGATAACCGGCTATTTCCTCGCGCAGCTCCAGGAGACCGGCATTGGGCGTATACATCGTTTGGCCTTCTGCCAATGCCCGCATGCAGGCCTCTCTGACATGCAGAGGCGTCACAAAATCCGGTTCCCCCACGCCAAGCGATATCGTATCGCTGCCTGCCTCCAGTTCAAAAAACTTGCGGATCCCCGAAGGGGGGATATCCCGTATATGCGGCGTGATAAAATCATTCATGCTCATCGTGTTAACTTCCATTCTCAAACGCTCCCCTTCAGCTCATCATTTGTTTGGCCGTCTCGCCGATCATCCGGATTCCCCTGCCGATATCCTCATCGGATACCCGGGAGAATCCGATCCTCATCGTATTCTGCCCTCCGCCGTCCGTGAAGAAAATATCGCCCGGCGTAAAGATAACGCCCTGCTTCCGGCATGCATCCAGCAGCTCCCTTGTGCTGAAGCCCTCCGGGAATGTGACAAACAGATGCAGTCCCCCGTCTCCGGAAAGCGAGGTATAGGGAATATGCTCCCGGCAGCAGTGCATCGTCCATTCGTATTTGCGTTTATACTCGGCTCTCGCTTTCTTCAAATACTTCTCCAGATTGCCATTGTACAGATACTGGTACAGAATCGACTGATCCAGCGTAGAGGTATGAATGCTGCGGGCTCGCTTGACGCTTTCCAAATAATAGATCAGCTCCCGGTCAGCCAGCACCCAGCCTACGCGCAGTCCCGGAAACAGCACCTTGGAGAAGCTGCCGATATAAACCACATTGTTGCCCTGGCCGGCCGCTGCAATGAGCGGCGACACATGAGAGCCCGAGTAGCGCAGCTCCTCGTTGAAGCCATCCTCTATAATCGGAATCTGATAGCGCTCCATCAGCTTCATCAGCGCAAGCCTTTTCTCCGGCGACATCACAATGCCCGTGGGATTATGATAGGACGGAACGAAATACGCGCAATCATAGGCACGCTGCTTAAGCGCCCGCTCCAGCTCCCCGAGGTGGATCCCGTCCCGCTCCATTGCGATCCCGGTTATGTCGAACCCGTGCAGCTTGAGGTTCTTGAGCGCCGTATGGTGAGTCGGATTCTCGCAGATTACGGAGCCGCCCGGCCTGCTCAGGGCCGATAATACAATGTCGAAGCCCTCAGTAAACCCGTTGGTGATGAGAATATCCTTGCCTTTCAGATCGACTCCCTTATGATCCATGTAGCGGAGCAAATAATCCATCAGGGGCTTGTAGCCTTTGGCATACCCGTAATTCAGCAGCACATTGCCCTCCACCGACATCCGGTCCAGAAAAGCCCGCTTCACATTATCCAGATCAAACAGCTTCTCGTCGGGCGCAATGCTGGTGAAGGAAATCGTTCCCCTGTCCGCCCGTATGCCGTGCTTCATCAGATCCAGCTCCTCGGCCAGCCGGGCATTCCCGTTCAAGCGGGCCGTCCAGTCCATCTGCCAGGATGGAGCCGCCGCACTGGCGTTATCGGCGAGCGCTGCCACGTAGCTGCCTTTGCCCTGGAGCACATAGACGAAGCCGTCCGCCTCCAGATCCGCATAAACCGCCATCACCGTATTGCGGCTGACCTTCAGCAGCCCGCCAAGCTCGCGCGTGGACGGAAGCTTCTGCCCCGCCTGCAGGGCGCCTTTTATAATTAACCGCTTCATGTAGTCCTTTACTTGAATAGCTACCGGACGTTCATCTATGAGTTTAAAATCATTAAACACGGTTCATCGCCCCCATAGCTATCATGGCACAGAAGGAGGGTTAAAAAAAGAACCACGGCCCTGGATTTTTAATCCGGTCGTGGTTCATGCGGTTTGCCCGCTGTATCAACGATAATTGTGCGAGCTCCGCGTGCGGAAACGTCTTCCGATGCTTCGCAGGTGTTACAAGCGGGTTATCTGCTTGTCACTCATTGAAGAAGCTGTTGTACCCAGCTCCGCCGGTTATTCGCCATTATAGCGAAATAACATAGCCTGAACCGCTGGCAGTCGGGAAGGACAGCGTATCTCCCGATAACTCATATTCAACCTGCAAGCCTGTCGACTGATCGGTGACAGATGGCTGGCGATGTGCAAAAGAAGGATGCTGAATAATCGCCAGCTGCCCTTTCCTTGAGCGGATTACCGCTTGCTTCAGCGTCCCCTGCTCCCACTCCATATCAATTACGAAGCCGCCCCGGGCTGCCAGACCATGCACATGCCCGCTTGGCCAGGCGTCCGGAAGAGCCGGCAGGAGCTGTACCGCATGCAGATGGCTTTGCATCAGCAGCTCGTTGACAGCCGAGACCGCCCCGAAGTTGCCGTCGATCTGAAAAGGCGGGTGGGCGTCGAACAAATTCGCATAGACGCCGCCCTGGCTGGCATCCATCGTCACCTCGGACACCGTGGTCACTCTCAAGGCATGGGTCAACAGCCGGTAGGCCCGGTTTCCGTCCAATAGACGCGCCCAGAGATTCATTTTCCAGGCAATGCTCCAGCCGGTCGAGAAGTCGCCCCGCGCCTCCAGCGAAACCCTGGCCGCATCCGACAATGCGGGATCCAGCGCAGGAGATATCTGCCTGCCGGGGAATACGCCCATCAGGTGGGACACATGCCGGTGCGAGTTGTCCGGATCGTCCTCCGTGATCCTCCACTCCCGCAGCTGCCCCCAGCTGCCGACCTTCACGCCGGGGTCCAGCTTGCCCAGCTTCGTCTCCAGCGATTCCCGGAATGCCGCATCCTCATCCAGCGCCTTGCTTGCCTCAATCGTATTGCTCAGCAGATCCCAGATCAGCTGCTGCGCATAGGCGACGCCATCCTCGTCAGGGCCATGCTCCGGCGACCATTCCATCGGCGCCACCCAGCTGCCGCCCGGAGCGAGGACTAGGCGGTCAAGCCAGAATTCGCAAGCGCTCTTCATGACGGGATAGGCGGTACGCGCCAGATAATCACGGTCAAGCGTATAACGGTAATGCTCCCACAGCTGCATGCACATCCATGCGTTGGCGGGATTATTCAACCGCCAATCGGAGTAGCCGAAAATGTTCATCTGCGTATAAACGGTCCAGCCCCTTGCGCCCATCGACTGCGCCGTGCTGCGCCATACAGGCTGAACAATGGCCTGATTATAGATAAAGTCCAGGTAAGGCTTGTCCATCTCGGACAGATTCGCGGATTCGGAAGGCCAATAATTCATCTGTACATTAATATTCGTATGGATATCGCTTTGCCATGGCGGCGTGTTGGAGTTATTCCAGATCCCCTGCAGGTTCGCCGGAAGCGGCAGCCCCCGGGAAGAGCTGATCAGCAGATAACGCCCGTACTGGTAATAGAGCACTTCCAATGCGGGATTAAGCTCGCCTGCGGAATATCCGGCCAGCAGCTCGTCTGTCGGAATTTCCGGTTTCTGTTCATTCAGACTGAGCTGAACCCTGCCGAACAGCGCCTGGTAATCGTCCCTATGCCGCTCCAATAGCTGCCCGTACGACTTGGAAGCAGCTTCATTGATTTTCTCCGTAAGCGCTGTGGATAGTCCCGTTCCCGTATAACTTGGAGAGTGGGGATCATAATCGGTTCCCGCTGCCGCCAGAATGGTAACGGCATTGGCATTGCTTACGATAATTCCATTCTCGTCTGAAGTAATGGAACCGCCTTCACTTTGGATGAGAAACTGCGCTTCATAGGAAAGAACCGTCAATTTCCCTGTCAGCCTGGCCCGGTTTCCCGAATAGGCAATAATGCCATCCCGGCTGTCCGCCAGCTTGAAGGTAAAGCTGATTTTGTTCGCTTCGCTGCATGTAAACCGGGCCACAATCACGTCATCCGGGCTGCTGCAGAAGTATTCCCGCTCGAACCGCGCTGCTCCGATGCTGTAGCTGACGCGGGACACGGCCTGCGCAAGGTCCAGCTCCCTCCGGTATTCCGCTGCCTCTTCTGCATCCGGGAACGCCAGATAGATATCCCCGAAGTTCTGGTAATTGCCTAATGATTCCGCCGACCCCGTCCAGAGGGTCTTATGGTTGAACTGGATATGCTCCCGCTGCGTTCCGCCGAAGATCATCGCCCCCAGCATCCCGTTGCCGACCGGCAGCGCCTGCTGCATCCAATCCTCAGCCGGCTGTCTGTACCACAGGCAAAGCCTGCTATCGGGGGCACCGGATAATTCTCCTGCATGTTCCCCCGGATTGTTGATACGATTTTCCATCATTTTGACCACCTTTCTAACGCCGTTCTTTGGCTCCTGAAGCAGGTTTCTTCATCTTCGTATGATTTGGATAAAAAGCCCTCCCTTGACAAGAGCGGGAGGACTTACGATTTAAAGGATATCATATGGGATGTGATCATGGAAGCAGAGGCTTCATATTGAAACAAAGCCCCCGCTCCGCAAATGAAAGCTTATTTAAATGAAGCGTCATACGCCTTTTGCATGATTTCCAGATAACGGCCGACCTTCAAATCTTCCAGCCCTTTGACATAGGAATCCCAGTCTTTGTCCAGATCCTTGTTGCCGGTAATGAACTGAAGCGCGCTCTGATCGACATAGCTCTTGATGTTCGTCTGCAGAATGCTCGCTTCATCCGCATCCGCCGCATCTACCCACAGTGCCCAAATCGGGAAGAGCTCCTTCGGCTCCTTGCCTTCGTACAGCAGCGTCGCATTGTACAGTCTGCGTTCATAACCGTCCGGCGCATAAATATCCGTGCCTTGTACGAAGCTGTCACGGTATTCTTTGGGCTGGTAGAAATGTCCCATGCCGCTCCAGCCCGCATTGGAAGGAGCGGCTCCCTCTACCGCAGGAATCAGCGTAAATTGAGGCTTCACATCCTTGCCCAGCGCCTGCTCGCCTTCTACCGGATCCTTCCAGCCGATGCCCTTCATGCCGTTTGATGCATTGGTTTCGCCTTCCGGCGTGAACATGTAATCAACCATCTTGATCAAAGCGATTTGCGCTTCCTTGCTGGCCTTGTTCGTAATGACGAATTTTGCGCCAGATGAAACGCCGCCGCCATCATGAGTCGCATAGGAAGCATGAGGTCCGGTCAGCGGAGGAATCGCATCGTAATCGCTGCCATTCTTATTGCCCGCATCGGTATTCACGAAGATCGCCGGATGCATGGCTGCCGCCGCACCCAGAATTTGCGCGTCTGCATTCTCGCCGATTTTCTTGAGCGTGTCGGCATTTTGCGTAAACGCGCCCGGATCGATCAAGCCCTCGTCGAACAGGGATTTAATATAAGCCAGGCCTTCCTTCCACTCCGGCTTGTTAGCCACCGTGTCCACTTTTCCGCTGGCAAGGCTCAGGTAATTCCGGTCGTCGTCATAAATGAATCCATTCATCAGATAGGGGATAACGTGAACGCCGAAATCCTCTTTAGATCCGCTAAGCGGCACTTCGTCCGCTTTGCCGTTGCCGTTGGGATCATTATTTTTAAACGCTTCCAACACTTTTTTGAAATCCTCGGTCGTTTTTGGCGTTTCCAGGTTCAACTGCTTCAACCATTTGCTGTTCAGCCACATCTTGTTGGGATATGAACAGTGAAAGCATTGGGTGAAAGCAACAAGTCCATAAATATTGCCGTCAGGCGCTGTGTTATACGCTTTCAAATCAGGGTATTTTTCCATGGCCGCTTTAATATTAGGCGCATACTGGTCAATCAGATCGTTCAAGGGAATAAGCACGCCCTGTTTGCCATACTTCAGAACATCGCCTTGCGAGAATTGGTCGATGTAAGCCGTCAGCATATACGCTTCCGGATAGTCTCCGCTGGCAAGGGAGATTTGACGTTTTTCTTTGGCACCATCGTAAGGGATGATCTCCCAGTTGAATTTGGCGTTGAATTTCTCTTCAAGAAATTGCGTAAATTTATTCGTCTTGAGATCCGTGCCCTGCTCCTGCTGGGCAAATAAGCTGATCTCTACCGGCTTCGCGCCTGCTTCCCCTGTTCCCGCTCCGGCTGCGGCATTGGATGCCGTCCCTGTTGTATTATTCTTCTCCGAGCATGCTGCCAGGAACATGCTGACCATCGTGACGATGATGACTAAGCTTACCAATCTCTTTTTCAACTTATTTCCTCCCCTATGAATATGTATCCTGAAAATACTAAAAGCTCATGATTATGGTTGTTTTGGCTCGGGTTCTATACTACATAAAAATCACCCCTTTCATCAATGGGGATAAACCCCAGTTATTATCCCTTAACCGAACCCACCAGCATCCCCTGGACGAAAAAGCGCTGCACGAACGGGTAGATGATTAGAACAGGCAGCGTCGCCACGACAATCAACGAATATTTGAGGAGCTCGGCGAGCTGCTGTCTCTCGACCATTTTCATCGCGTCCATGGAGCTTGCGCTGTTGTTCAGCACGATGATGCTTCTGAGGATCAGCTGCAGCGGGAACAGCTCCGCAGATTTGAGGTAAATCAGAGCGTCAAAATAAGCGTTCCATTGACCGACGGCATACATCAGCACGAGCACGGCAATGATCGGCTTGGAGAGCGGGACGACTACGCTGCGCATGAAGCGCAAATCGCTGCAGCCGTCGATTTCGCTGGCCTCCACCAGCTCATCCGGGATGGAGGCTTGAAAGAATGATCTGGTAATAATGACCTGCCACACCCAGATGGCGTTCGGAATGAGCAGCGCCCACCGGGAATCGATCATTCCCATTTCTTTGACAACCATGTACGTCGGAATCAAGCCGCCGCTGAAAAGCATCGTGAACGTAATCAGCATCATGAGCACATTGCGCCCGTAGAAGGTTTTGCGCGATAACGGATAGGCAATCATGATGGTCAGCAATACGCTGATCACCGTTCCCGCTGACGTATAAAACAGGGAATTGCCATAGCCCTCCATGATTTGCGGGGTATGGAACAAGGTCTCGTACCCCTTGAGCGAAAAATCGACGGGCCACAGCCAGACGCGGCCGGATGTGACGGCCGACGGGCTGCTGAACGAGCTGCTTACGATATAGATGAGCGGATATAAGACAATTACCAGCACAAAAGCCAATGCGACATAAATCGCTGTCAAAAATATTTTATCGCCTGTTGAATCCCTGATCGCTGTTTTCATAGCCGACATAGCTGCACTCCCTTTTTACCAGATACTGTTGTTGGATACCCGTTTGGCAATCCCGTTGACGACTACCAGCAGAATAAGATTGATGAATGAGTTGAACAAGCCGACCGCAGTCGCAAAGCTGTAGTTCGCATTAAGCAGCCCGACCTTATACACATACGTCGCAATAATTTCCGAAGTGGATGTAGTAAGCGGATTCTGCAGCAGATAGATCTTCTCGAAACCTATCGCCATAATGCTTCCCACATTCAAAATGAGCACAATCGTGATCGTGGGCAGTATCCCGGGCAGATCCACATTCAGTATCTTCTGGAAGCGCGTCGCTCCGTCTACCTTGGCCGCCTCGTACAGCACGGGATCAATGCCGGCCAGCGCCGCCAGGTAGATGACGGCCGAATAACCGGCTGTCTGCC
This sequence comes from Paenibacillus sp. JT31N11, assembly GCF_056269285.1. Taxonomy (NCBI): domain Bacteria; kingdom Bacillati; phylum Bacillota; class Bacilli; order Caryophanales; family Paenibacillaceae; genus Paenibacillus; species Paenibacillus sp. JT31N11. Next base: position 298,743 of record NZ_JBWDNQ010000006.1, on the reverse strand, counting down.
AGATATCGGACCACACATAGATGGAGCGGAACATTCCCGGTTCGCCGAGGAAATTGATGGAATCCATGCCCATGGCATTCATCGCTATATTGACAAAACCAAGTCTCGGAGCCAGAAACAGCATAATGATGGAGACCATGACAACCGTAGAGATGAAATAAGGCGCGAAGGAAACGAGCTGGACAAGCCGCTTGAACCTTCCGACGCGTATTTCGTTCAGGCCCAGTGCCAGCAGAATGGGAATCGGAAATCCGGCGAGCAATTGATAGCCGCTGATGAGAATCGTGTTCTTGATCAGCGTCCAGAACATCGGATTATCAAAAAACAGTCTGAAATTGTCGAATCCGACCCACGGGCTGCCCCATATGCCCTTCATTACGTTATATTCCTTAAAGGCAAGAACCGCGTTGAGCATCGGGTAATACTTGAATATAAGGAAGAACAAAGCCGGCGGAAGCACGATCATATACAGCTGCCAATGCTTCTTCAGGCTCTTCCCTGCGGATTCCGCGAAGCCTGCCCTGCCGCTTCGCGGAAGCGTCCTTTGATTGGTTAGTGTGTCCGTATCCAAAACAATACCCCCTAATGTATCGATGCCTTATGAAAGGTGACAGCGCTTTCTACACGACTGATTGTATGTGATTTTTCCGGGCAATGAATAGGTACATCTGGGTCGTTTTGCGTACAGATTTCCTTGTTTCGGGGGTCCATTTGTCCGCAGCAGCGTCCTCTAATCCCTTGTATATCAAGGGGGAACGACATTCAAGTCCTTGTGCGAAGCGGGATTTGGGAGGTACCGGGCATTCATCAGGAGGATGTATTCGTCTGCACAATCGTTAGAAAAAAATCCCGGCTGCACGAGGCAGTCGGGATTATCATTCACCGGCAGATTGTCTGTATGAGCTTGGGGAGACTCCCATGACCCGTTTGAACGCTCTGCGGAAGGAATGCGAGCTGTTATAGCCGACACGGGAAGCGATATCGTCGACGGTGTAATCGTTCTTCTTTAATAATACGGCAGCATGATCCATCCGCACCTTCTCCAGATGATCCGATAAATTCGTTCCCGTCACATCCTTGAACAGCTGGGAGATGTATTTCTCGGGGCGCTCCACCTTCTCGGCAATGCGGTAGAGATTCAGATCTGGGTCCATGTACGTCTTGGCAATGTACAGCGTAATCTGCTCGATGGTTCTGGTGTGGACATCATTCTTCTTGCTTGTGATAACCCCGCACAGGGCTTCCATAATGCCATCGATCTCGCGTGTAACCGGCTCGATCGCTTCCTTGGCCTGAATGCCGATAATCCGGTTCTTGACATTCTCGAACACCTCGGACTCCATGAAGGACTTCTGATCCAGCAGTTTAAGCAGCGTTCCCTTCAATTCCTCAATCAGCTGCTGCTTCATATCGATGGAAAGCTCCCTGTTCTCCACATTCTGCGAGATGACAGAGGCGACAATCCGCCTGGCTTCCTCGATATCCCCGCTGCTGATCGTGCTGATAAGGCGAAGCTCAATATCCAGAGGGTAATAATAGGTCGCACTCTCCATCCGGGTATCGCTGAACCACAAAATCCCTTTCCGGTTCATATAGGCCGCATACTCCAGCGCCTGCTTGGCCTGCTCGAAGGAATGGCTGGCCTCCATGACGGAAGGAAAGCTATCGCCCAGGGCGACGGTTACGGTAATGCGGTATTCCTGAAGCACGAAGTCAGCAAGCTGTTCCAAAAGGTGCTGGATCTTGGCTCTGCGGCTCTCTTCGCCCGGCTCCTCTTCCCCCGATGTGAAAACAAGCACCATGCGGTCGGAGCCCAGATCCGTCATCTGGATATCGCTGCCGCTGTCTTGCAGAGCCTGCTTGAGCAGCAGCCTGGCGGCGCTGAGCTCGTTCAGGATTTCCACGCTGTCCATGCCGGAGTAGCCGTGAATCTGCAGAATGCCGGCATAGCCGCTGTTCATGCTCAGACCGGTGTCTGCCTGCCCGGCCGCAGCGATAATTTCCTCCCGCGATTGAAATTCGCCGGCGATCAGCCGTTTGAGAAAAGCGTCCCTGACCAGGGGCATCTGGCGGCTAAGCTCGGTCTCCAGACGCTTGTTGTTGATCAGCATATTGGATATATTTCCCTGCAGAAAATCATATTCGTTGCGGCCTGCCGGAACTTCATCCTTGCCGAAATTCTCCTTCATGACCCCCAGCAGCCGGTTGATCGGCGCGCTGTTGCGGTACGAGAGCAGCAGCCCGACCAGCAGCCCGACGACCAGCGCAATGCCGGTGACCCACCAGGTAATAAGCTTGATCTTGTTGGCATTCTCCATCAGAACATGCCGGGGGATTCCCGCCTGATAGACCCAGCCGTTTGTTTTGGAACGGATCGTGACGACCAGATCGTCATCATAGAATTGACTGACCTTGGATTCATCGAACTTGGGATCCGCCGCTAAAGCGTCGATTTCCTGCTCCTTGATCCCTTGTATGCTGATCGTCTGTCCATCCGCATCGCTGATATGAGACCAGCCGTTATACCGCTCAGTCACGCCTGACAGCAGGCTGTTGATCAGCTTCTGGTCAATGGTAATCACCACGGTCGCCGGCGAAGAGTCGCTGAAGCTGTCCAGTGGCAGCGATTGCATATAGGAGATGACGGAGGTCTGCGCGCCGTTATCCATATAGGAGCGAAGCGGCATGATCTGACTTCGATGCGTTTCCCCGAGCACCGTCTTCTTCCATTCCTCCAGAGACATATCGTTATAATGAGAGGTCTCATAGTAGTATTCCGGCCGAAAATAGGACGAACCCAGCGTCAGGATCGCATTGTAGTTTTTCAGATAAATGAAAAAATGCTGCAGGAAATCATTGGTCTGGCTGACCGCCATCACGTCCCGCATGACCTTCCATACGCCGTATACATTCGTCTTGTCGCCCTTCATATCCTCATTCATCAAGACGTTCAGGTCCTGGTTCAAAGCCAGCTGTCTCGTGTAGCCCTCGACCTCAGCCATTCTGCGCTCCAGAATCTCCTTGCTCTTCTGAAGCTGCATGACGCTGTTATCGATGGATATCGACTGCGTAACATTGATGGAAGTGCGATAGGACATATAGCCGGCCGCACTTGGAATTATCAGAATGACAATATAAGAAATCAGAAATCTGCGAAATATTCTTGAATGCTTAAGCACCAGCCCGCTTTCTCCCTTCCAATAATGACAGCGCATTCAAGTTGACAGCTTGAATGCGCTGAAGTTAGTTCCTTTAATCATAAACGATTTTACGCTTCCATGTTTCTTGTTTTTGTGAACTCAGGATGGCAATTTAAGCCTTTTGCTTATTAGGCCTGCTCTCCCTGCACGAAAGGAATGGTCAGCGGCCCCTGCGGCATCACGGCTACCGTCATCTCCTTGCCGTATTTAGCCGTCAAGCCCTGCAGGGCGGCATCCACGCTGTCCGTCGGGGTCATCATGGCAGCCCGCACATCCTCTTCAGACAGTGTCGAGTATACTATAATATCGGCCCAGACTTGAATGACCGCCTGCTTCTGCACCTGCCATTGATCGAACAGACGGAACTTGGGATCATTAATCATGTCCAGGATCTCCCGGGGCGTTGGACGCATCCGCAGGATATCGGCGTAGTTCCCATGAGACGGAATCCCGTCGGAGCATTCCGCCGCACAGATGATGGTTCCCCCCTGCTTGACGATTTTGTGGGCGGCGCTCATCCCCTTGACCGCCTGGTATAAATTCTGATCGAGCGGATAGCCGGAATTGGAGGTGATGACCACATCGAAGCGCTCCTTGACCGGCACCATCGTGTGCTCCGTCACATAGGCGCAGCCTATTGCGTGGGCAGCGAACAGCTCGCCGGCGAACACCGCGGTAATCGCCTTCTCCTTGTTCAACGTAACATTCAGCATAAAATGCGGCGGGCACATCCGGTTTACCTCCGACGTCATTTCCTGCAGCGGATTTTGGACCATATTGCCCCATGTCGACCGGGGATCGCCGATCATTCTCGCGTTATGAAAGGTCATTATCGTTTCGATACCGGCTATTCCCGGCATAATGCCCTTGGGCCCTCCGGAAAATCCGGCAAAGAAGTGCGGCTCTATGAAACCGGTTACAATTCGAAAATCAGCCTCCACATATTCCTTGTTCAGCCATACCTCACAGCCGAAGGAGCTCGTACCGACATGGGTCAGCTCCTCCTTCTCATGGCAGTGATGATTGATGATCCGGATCCGGTTCACCACATCCTCCCCCAGCATCCGGACAAACTCCTCGCGGGTCTGGTCCCGGTGGGTTCCCGTTCCGTTGATAATGACGAACTGCGCCTCCGGTACAAAGGACAACTCCTCCAGTATCCAGGGAATCAGCTTCTCATTGGGGGTAGGTCTTGTGATGTCACTGATTACGATGGCAATCCGGTCAGTTGGCCGGACCAGCTCCCGGAGGGGTGCCAGACCTTCCGGTCTGCGCAGCGCCTCCGTCACGGCTCCCTTCTCATCGGCAAGTCCAGCCTGGGCCGCCGGCTCAATAATGACCGCATGGTCCGGGACCTCGATGCTCAATCCACTTTTGCCGTAAAGCAGCTCCGCTCTCATTTTCTTTCGCCCCCTGAACTATTCATATAATTTATAGAGTGCCTGCGTCCCGCTGTTCTCCTCGCCGGATGCGGCCAGCCGCTCATACAGCGACTTGGCAAGGCTGAGGCCATGCGCCTGCAATCCCATCGCTTCCGCCGATTCCAGGGCGATCCCCATATCCTTGATAAAATGCTTCACATAAAAGCCCGGATCGAAGTCTCCCTTAATCATCCGTGGCGCCAAATTGCTGAGCGACCAGCTGCCTGCCGCTCCGCTTCCGATGCTTTTCAGAACGGTATCGGGATCAAGCCCCGCCTTCTCCGCATAACGGATGGCCTCGGTCACCCCGAGCATGTTGGAGGCAATCGCGATCTGGTTGCACATCTTCGTATGCTGTCCCGAGCCCGCCGATCCCTGGTACACAATATTCGTGCCGATCGCTTCGAAAATAGGACTGATGCGCTGGAATACCTCTTCTTCACCGCCGACCATAATGGACAGCCGGGCTTCACGCGCGCCGATATCTCCGCCCGATACGGGGGCATCCAGACTGAAGCACGCCTGCCCGCGGGCAGATTCCTCTAGCCGCTTGGCCAGCTCCGGACTTGAGGTGGTCAAGTCCACCAGCACCGTGCCCGGCTTGGCGTGCTTCAGCAGCCCCTGTTCGCCGTAGTAAACTTCTTCGACATCATGCGGGTAGCCCAGCATCGTCATCACCACATCGGAATGCTGCGCCAATTCCGCCGGATTATCATGCCAACGGGCGCCTTCCTCCAGGATGTCCTCCGCCTTGGACTTGGTCCGGCTGTACACATGCAGCGAATAACCGGCTTTCATTAAATTGCGTACAATGCTTTTCCCCATCACGCCGATCCCGATAAAACCGATGGCTGGCTTAACCTGATTTGAGCTCATTATTATTCCTCCCGCTTATTCGTACTTGGCTTCATTGTAAACAATTCCGTCCCGGCAATAAACAGAAAATATTTGCGCTAGCTTATTTATACCGCTCTCCGGAGGGGATGGCAAGAAGCGGCCATGCCTGTCCGGCATATTGTCTACCGCCATCTTGCGGCTCCGCACCGCGAGCTGGCAGCTAATTCGCAGTGCGAAATAGACGCGCGAACGCCAAGACTAATCCCCTCCCTGGCCCGCCATCGTTAAACGGGGGATATTCCTTGCAGGATACGCTTGCCGCATTGTCGAAAGGACATAGAACAGATAGGCGATGGCGGAAGGGAGTCTTACATATGGCCGAATTGTCTGAGCTTAAACGGGTGAATATCTATCTGGTGGCGGGCATTCGTACGGCGGAGCCGGTGTTCCGGCCGCTCGCGGATGCGCTGCGCAACCGGTTCGGGCAGGAGAATCTGAATGTGACCATTCGCATTCTGTTTCCTTATGGCGGCGAGCATAACAGCACCATGAGACAGATCCGGTCCGCGCGCCGGGATGTCCGGCTCTATCCCGAGCAGGTGCAGCAATCTGCCGGGGGACAGCAGGTCAGAACGCTTGTGCGGACGCTTGGCGCACGCGATCCCATTCTGCTTATCGGCTATGGCATCGGAGGAGCCGCGGCCTATCATGCCGCCGAGCTGCTGGAGCAGGATGGCTGCGATATCCGCTTCATTGCCCAGGTGGGATCGCCAAAGGTGCCGATCGGCAGACATTTTCAGGGGAGAGTCGGCTACATCGTCAAGAAGGGAGCGTGGCTGGAAGGCGATCCCCTGGCCTGGCAGGGGAGCTGGTCCCATGCCAAGTACCGCTTCGCCTCGCACCGATACCCCGGCCTGCTGTATAACTCGCAGGAGAAAGGGCGCCGCTATTACGCGCCAGACAATGTCGCCATGCTGGATGTGGAAGGACAATCGCCGAACTATTTCTCCCCCAGAGCGGGGAGAGGCGCCGTATCGAATCTCGCGAAGACGATGAATATGATCTGGAATTGGTTCTATGCCTCTTCTGCCGTCCGCTAGCAGTCCAGTGAAAAAAATCTGGCTGCGCCTGTTCATCACCGGACTTCTGGATTTCGCTAAAACGCCCGGAAGCGAAGCCTGACAGGGGGCTGCTTTCCGGGCGTTTATTTAAAGCGTTGCAGCATTAAAGCATCAGGACGGGTATATCCGCTCAATTTGGACGGGACCGTCTTTACATGCCAACCGGTTTGACCTCCTCCGCGGGCGGCGCGTGGCCGCTCGCGCGCTCCTTGCTGATTGCCGTCCCTTTATTATCAGAGCCGCGCGTCCGCAGCTTCCACTTCATCGAGGTATAGGCGGAGAAGCCGAGCATTGTCGCAACCAGGAAACCCCCGCCGGCGTAGAAGGCGATCGTCAAGCCGAACCACTGGCCGAGCACCCCGAACATCGCGGGACTTAGAATTTGCGAGAAGCGGTTCATAATCAGCCGCAGCCCCATGATTTTGCCGCGGTCGGAATCCTTCGTATCGTTAACCACAATCATAATGCTGACAGGCAGATTGATGCCTACCGCACCGCCCATTACGAGAACTAATATAATCACTCCCGCGATATGAAAACCGGCAAGCGGCGTAAACACGACACAGACAGCAGCGGTCAGACCGGCGATCAGCAGAATCCGCTCCATATGCGTCCTGGCCATCAGCCAGCCGAGACCGTAGCGCGACAGCATGCCAGCCAGTCCATTGATTGAAATAATGATAGAAATCAGCAGGGTCGTGTAGCCCAGCTCATTCAGATAAATCGGCATAAAACTCATATACAGCGACTGAATGTACATAATGAGAAACGTTCCGATCAGTCCGAACTGGACGGAGCGGATTTTGGTCAAATGGAAGCCGCTCGCATAGCTGTCGGCGATGCCTTTTATCTTGAGCAGCTCTTTGGGGTGCGCGGCTCCGTCATAGGACGTATTCCGGTAACCTCTGGCTGCGGCCATCAGCACAATGAAGAAGAGAAGAGAGGCGGCGCAGGCCACCCCGAAGGAAAACTTGTAGCCGAACAGGGCATTGGCGAAGAGGGAAGTCAGTCCGCCGCCGATAAGCGGACCCAGCATCCCGCCGCCCGACATCCACATGGAGTATTTCTTGATGCTCTCGTTCCGCTCTGTTTTCTCCCCCTCCGATACCAGCACCTGAAAGGAGGAAGCCATGATGATGACGCATGCGCCCATGAAAATCTGCGACAGGCTCAGCATCCACAAGCCCGTAGCCATCATATTGATGAATAGCGATAAAATGAGCAGCACGCTGCCGTATTTGAGCATCTGGATGGGTCCGATGGAATCGATGAGCTGGCCGATCGGCATAGCGATGAAGATGGGAAGCAGCGACCGCAGCGTCACCATGAAGCCGATCGCTGCGGTCGAGGCGCCAATTTCCTGCGCATAAAGCGTAAAGAACGGCTGCGCCATTCCCGTAATCGTGAAGAAGAGTCCCCCGCCATAGATGCCGAATTTCCGGTAAAACTCAGGAGACAGCATGGCAGGCGACCTCCCGGCGCTGCATATGTCCTTTCAGCTTCGGCTTGGCCGAGGTGCACACATCGGTCGCATGCGGACACCGGGAGCTGAAGGCGCATCCCGACGGCGGATTGGCGGGACTTGGCAGCTCCCCTTTGAGCAGCTCGATGCTTCTGGCTCCTTCAATTTCCGGATCGGGGACCGGCACGGCGGCAAGCAGCGCCTGCGTATACGGATGCGCCGGGCTGACGAATATCTCCTCCGCCGGGCCGTATTCCACAATCTCGCCCAGATACATCACCGCAATCGTATCGGAAATATAGCGGACGGTGGACAGATCATGTGAAATAAATACGAAGCTCAGGCCCAGTTCTTCCTTCAAATCGCACAGAAGGTTGATGATCTGTGCGCGCACGGACACGTCGAGCGCCGAGGTCGGTTCATCGGCCACCACGACGGAAGGGTTCAGCGAGAGCGCCCTGGCGACGCCGACACGCTGGCGCTGCCCGCCGCTCAGCTGGTTCGGGTATCTGTCGAGATAAGACGGGTCCAGCCCTACCTTCAGAATCAGTTCCCTTACCCGCTGCTTCCGCTCCTCGCGTGTGCCGATCTTGCGGACATGCAGCGGTTCGGCAATAATATCCGCGATTTTCATCTTCGGATTGAAGGAAGAATACGGATCCTGAAACACGATCTGGATACTGCCGTTCCTGTCGATCCGGCCGCTTGTCGGTTCATCCAGCTGCAGCAGCATGCGGGCGGTCGTGCTTTTGCCGCAGCCGCTTTCCCCCACGATCCCGATGGTCTCGCCGCGCTGCAGCTTGAAGCTGATGCCGTTGACGGCCCGGATTTCCGAATCCTTCTTCCACGGCAGCATCGAGGTTTTGGTGAAATGCTTATGCAAGTCGGTAATTTCCAGCACAACATCGGAAGCAGCTGCAGAAGCTGTATCGCCTGGGGCTGCTTCGACGGTCATAGCTCCGCTGACGGGTTCCGCTTCGCCGCGAATGACAGCATTCATGGATCCGGAATCTGCAGCAGCCGCTGCCGTCGGTGCAGCCGCCTTATCGGCAGGCGCAGGCTTCTCCCCCCTGCTGAGCATGGCGGTGATGCTCTCATATCCTTCGGTCATAAGCCCTTCCTCCAGCCAGCAGGCTGCTGTCTGCTGGCCCTGACGGGGCATCAATTCCGGCGCATCCAGGTAACAGCGCTCCGACGCGGCGGGGCAGCGCTCCTTGTAGGAGCAGCCCTTGACAGGAAGCTTCATATCCGGCGGAAAGCCCTGGATTTGGAGAAGCCGCCTCCGCTTCTCGCCGCTGATGCTCGGAATGGTCATCAGCAGGCTTTGGGTATACGGATGCCTGGGCGAGCTGAAGATTTCGCCGACCGTGCCGAATTCGACGATTTTGCCCGCATACATGACCGCGACCTTCTGAGCAAACCGGGCGACAAGTCCAAGATCATGCGTAATAAACATCATCGCGCTGCCGGTCGTTTCCGTCAGCGTCTTCAGCAGCTCGACGATTTGCGCCTGGATCGTCACGTCCAGCGCCGTTGTCGGCTCATCGGCCAATATCAGCTTCGGATTGCAGGAGAGCGCCATCGCAATCATGATCCGCTGCCGCATGCCGCCGCTCATTTCAAACGGATAGGAGGAAATCCGTTTGGCCGCATCGGGGATTCCCACCCGGCTCAGAAGATCCACCGCATGGCTGCGCGCTTCTTTGGGTCCAAGCTTCAGATGCATGCGGATGGGCATCATCATCTGGTCTTCAATGCGCATGACAGGGTCCAGCGAGGACATCGGGTCCTGGAATACGGTTCCGATGGCGCTGCCTCTAAGCTTGTTGAGCTCCGGCTCGCCTAAGCCGACGAGCTCCCTGCCATCCAGCTGCACGCTGCCGGACACAAGCTTGCCGGGATAGGAGATGAGTTGAATGAGCGACATGGCCATTGCGCTTTTGCCGGAGCCGCTTTCGCCAACGATCGCCAGCCGTTCTCCGCGCTGAAGCTCGAAGCTGACGCCGTTGACCGCTTTCACGACGCCGGAGTTGGTGAAGAAATGGGTGTGCAGGTCGCGGACCTGCAGCAAGGGCTGAGAAGGTGAAGCCGTAATGTCGCTTGGGCGGTTTAGCGTACCCGCTGCTGCCCCGTTATTCATGGCTGTCAGCTCCTTTTACATGGTTGAAGTCATCGCAGCATACCGAATGTAAACAGCTACTTGCGGGCTCTTGGATCAAGCGCTTCGCGAATGCCGTCGGACAGGAAGTGAAGGGAAATGGCGATTAGCAGAATAACGACTCCAGGCAGCGTGGAAATCCACCATGCCTGCTGCAGATACATCTGGCCATCCTTGATTATGTTGCCCAGCGACGGCTCGGGGGGCAGAATACCCAGACCCAGGAAGCTCAGGCTCGCTTCGATCAGAATGGCGTTGGCGGCGGCAATACTGGCGGCGACGAGCAGCGGAGCGATGGTGTTGGGCACAATATGCTTGGCCATCAGCCACAGCTGGGGAGCCTGCACCGTTCGGGCGGCGTCGATGAAGGTCCGGGATTTCAGACTCAGCACGAGCGACCGCTGCAGCCGGATAAAGCGCGGCACGTCGGCCAGCGCAATCGCACAGATGACCGGCACCGTTCCCGCGCCAAGTATCGCAACCAGGCCGATTGCGAGCAGCAGCGACGGGAACGCCAGGAAAATATCGACGACTCCCATAATGATGCGGTCGGCAGCTTTTCCGAAAAATCCGGAAATGGTGCCAAGCACAATGCCGAACACCAGAGCGATCAGCGCGACCGTGAAGCCGACAAGCAGCGATACCTGGATGCCGGACAGCGTACGGCTGAGGACATCGCGGCCCAGCTTGTCGGTGCCGAATGGATGATCCAGCGATGGAGGGTTCAGGCTTACCCGGATATTGCTCACAAGCGGCGCAGGCAGCGGAAGCACCGGCGCCAGAAAGGTCAACAGCAGAATGGGCAGCAGGATGATCATCGCCCATTTGGCATTTTTGTTGACATAGAGAAAGCGCAAATAAGGGAGCTGGATCCGGGTTCGCGGCGGTGCCGCTGCAACCGGCTGCCGGGCCGCACTGACTACAGCATCTTGTTCCACGTTTCATCACTCCTAACGTTTACTTCACGGGGTACTTTTTTCGTTTCATTGTGGCTCAAGCCGGCTTTAGAACTGGACGCGCGGATCAACCTTTTTGTAGACCATATCCGTAATGAAATTGATGGCGACAAAGACGAACGCGTAGAATAAAATGACATTTTGCACAAGCGGGTAATCGCGGCTGTTGATGCCGTAAACCAGCAGTGTGCCGATGCCCGGAATGGAGAAAATAAATTCAACGATGACGGTGCCGTTAAGCAGATTGCCGAAGCTCAGTCCGACGACGGTAATGATCGGGAGCATGGCGTTCTTGAGCGCATGGCGGAACACGACCACAATCTCGGACATTCCAAGCGAACGCGCGGTACGGACATAGTCCTCGTTCAGCACTTCAAGCACAGCTGTCCGCGTGATGCGCGCAAGCGTCGCGACCTGGGAAATGGCCAGCACGATAACGGGCAGCGCAATGCGCCTCAGCATAAGCGCCGGATCGTCGAAGGAAACCGCTCCGCTTGCCGGAAGCAGCCCCAGATTAAGAGACAGGAACAGCATCAAGAGAAGAGCCGTCCAGAAGGCCGGCATCAGATCGACGATCATCGCCGTCCAGGTGATGGCGTTATCGAGCGTTTTCCTGCCTTTGTTCGCCAGAAATGCAGCCAGCGTTCCAAGCGGTATGGCCAGCACAACCGCAAGCAGTACCGTCAGTCCCGCAACCATAAGCGTAATTGGCAGCGCCTTGAACATGAGACCCGCAATCGGCAAGGATGTGGTAATCGTGCTGCCAAAGTCGAAGCGGACCACACTGAGAAGATAATCCGTGTACTGCTGCCAGAGGGGGGCGTCAAGCCCCAGCCTCTGGCGGAATTCTTCAAGCGCGGCGCCGGACAGGTTATCGCCGGCCATCGCCGCCGCAGGATCGCCCGGGATCATGCGGATGGCGAAGAATACAAGCGTTACGACGCCAAACATGGTGACAACCAGCTGCAAAATCCGTTTCATCGTATAGCTCAGCATCGCGTTTCACCTCCACTATCGTGCTTTATCAAAAATGGAGTTGCCCGTTATTTGATATCAACGCCGTAGAAATTGACCTGCGCCAGCTTGTTGATGACAATGCCCTCAATGTTCGCCTTGCTCGGCCAATAGACATTGCTTGCGTATGTCGGCAGGTAGGGCAGGTCGTTCATAACAATCTGCTGCACCTCTTCATACAGCTTCAGCCGTTTCGCCGAATCCGTCTCGGCACGGGCAGCTTCAAGCTTCTGCGTCAGCTCGGGATTGTTGTAACGGGCGCCGTTCAGCCCCTTGGGAGCAATATTGTCGGGATGCAGGTAGCTGAACAAAATCGTGTCCGGGTTCACCGCTGGCAGCAGCCGTCCGGATACATCGAAATCCCCGCTGTTGCGCTTCTCGTTGTAGGTCGGCGTGTCGACCAGATCAAATTCCAGATTGATGCCGACGGCCTTGAGGTATTCCTGCTCCAGCTGCATCTGCTCGGTAACCCCTGTCGCCGAAGTGCCGTCCTGCTTGATCGTAAAGCCGTCCGGGTAACCGGCTTCCGCCAGCAGCTGCTTGGCTTTCTCCGGGTCATAGCTGTACTGCGTCGCGTTCTCGCTGTAGCCCTCCATCCAGTCCAGCAGGATGCTCTTGGCTCCCTTCTGCAGCCGGGGGGATACGCCTTCAGAGATAGCATCGAAGTCAACAGCATAGGCCCAGGCCTGACGGACCTTCAGGTTGGACAGTATGGGATTGTCCAGATTGAAGACTTTCAATGAAACCGCATAATTGTCCACATGATTCAATTTGAAGCCGGCTTTCTCCAGAATATCCAGATTCTCCTCGCGGTTGGCGCGCATAATAACATCGATCTCGCCGTTCTGAAGCGCGATGTTGGCTGTCGCTTCATCCTTGATGATGCTGAAGATAATTTTCTGAATCGGCGCCGGGCCCTGATAATAGCCTTCATGGCGGACGAGGATGATTTCCGAGCTTGGATCGATTTTCTCCACTTCGAACGGCCCGGTTCCGACCGGATTCCATTTGACCTGATCGCCGAATTTCTCGATGGCTTCCTTCTTCACGATCTGTCCCTGATGATAGTTCGCCACCTGATGCAGGAAGTTGCCGTCCGGCGTTTTGAGCTTGATCACCACGGTGTATTTATCAGGCGCTTCGATGCTGTCCACGTTATTGAACTCGGCAGCGTATGGCGAAGCGGTGGCCGGATCGAGAATCCGGTTGTACGAATACAGCACGTCGGCGGAGGTGAATTCCCCATAGTCCTTCTGCCACTGCACACCCTGCCGCAGCTTGAAGGTCCAGACTTGGTTGCCTTCGGTCTCCCACGATTCCGCGAGATCCGGTATGATTTCCCCGGTATCGGACGCGTAGCTGGTCAGCCCGCTGAAAATATTAAAGGCGATGTTCTCGTTCTCGATGCGGAAAATATTGGCCGGATCAAATCCCGCGGGATCATCGTAGAACCGGACCTTGAGCACCTTGGGCTGACCGGCCGCCGCCGAGGCGGTATCGGCATTCCCGCTTGCTTCATTCCCCGCAGCGGCGGCATCGGCGGGCGGCGCATTGTCCGCAGATGGATTTGCGCTGTTGGAGCAAGCAGATAACAGAAGTACAAAAGCAATCCAAATGCCGAGATTCAGCTTCCATTGTCTTTTCATATGGTTTCTCCCCCTGTGATCATACATTTACCGGCAGCAGCGTTATCCTTTTTTACGCTACGCGTGGATTTTCTGTTTGTTGGCCGCTCCGATGCCGTTAAAATACGCCTTGGCATCTTCCAGGAACACGACATCGGCATATTTGTTATGCATATCGTACAGGTTCATATAATGGGAGGACTCCGTCCGGTCGAAAACGCATTCCGAGACGACGCCCATCCGGAACCGCTGGGTCGCTCCGTCGACGACGGATGCGCGGACGCAGCCGCTCGTGGTTTCCCCTGCCACAATAACCGTATCGATGCCGAGGCTGATCAGCTGAAAGGTTAGCGGCGTGCCGTGGAATGCGCTCGGCGCAGCTTTTTCGATCACAAGCTCATTATCCAGAGGCTTCACCTCGTCGACGATTTGCGTGCCCCGATGCCGCATTTCCGGCGACATCTCCACCTGCTTGCGTCTTCTCCTGCCCCAGTGGTTCACTCCGCTGTGCAGTCCTTTGACATGAATGACCGGAATGCCGTTCTCGCGGGCCACCGCCAGCAGCTCAGCCGTTTTATCGACCGCCTCCCAGCCTTCCAGCCCCGTACTGCTTGGCCACATCTGCATGGATTCGAAGATCGGCTCCCGCTTGAGGCCCAGCACACTGTAGTAAATATCGATCAGTACCAGAGCGGGCTTGCTTCCGAAGCCATACAGCTCCTTCTTGCCCCACAGCTTATCGTGTTCCTTGTCCCGCTCGCTTAAATACGGTTCCCATCCATACATGTCCATGACCTCCTGAAATTTGATTTACGTTTCATGCTCTGCACTTGGTTTTGATTAATGGTCATCATTTGGCACCTAAACCGTTACCTTGGCGCCCACCTTGCGGAAGTAGTCTCTGACGGAATCCAGCATCACGACATCGGCATATTTCTGATTCAGGTCGTACAGATTCATCCAGTGGGAGGCTTCCGTCCGGTCGAACACACACTCCTCTACGACGCCCATCCGGAACCGGTGCGTTGCGCCATCCACGACGGAGGCTCTGACGCAGCCGCTGGTCGTTTCGCCGCAGCAGATGACCGTATCGATGCCGAGGCTGATTAACTGAAACAGGAGAGGCGTGCCCTGAAATGCGCTCGGAGCCGTTTTCTCAATGACCAGCTCGCCGCTGGCCGGCTTTACCTCGTCGACAATCTCGAATCCAATGCTGCGCTGCTCCTCCGTTTGGGCGGATGGACGGGATTTGCGGTGAATCCACGGGGTGATGCCGCTCTGCATCCCTTTCACATGGATGACCGGTATTCCGGCCTCCCGGGCTACAGCTGCAAGCTCCGCGGTTTTGTCCACGGCGGCCCAGCCTTCCAGCCCTGTGCTGCCCGGCCAGGAGCTCATCGATTCAAAGATCGGTTCTCTCTTCGTTCCCAGCACGCTGTAATAAATGTCGATCAGCAGCAGCGCCGGTTTCTCCCCGAAGCCAGCCGGTTCCTTCTTGCCTGTCAGCTGATTGTGCTGCTTGTCACGCTCCGAAAAATACTTTTCCCACCCTTTTGAATTCATTCCTACTCCTCCTCTTGATTTAGACGGCTATCCTCATCAAACATTTTGCGTTATAAAATCTAACTCGAAACTAACTTCTTTCTTATTCGTTCTTGTGATGACCTCATCATACAGTTGATTATTGGAGGGGTAAATAATCGGTTTTGAATGGTTTTATTCATAAAACGAATGATAGCGGATACATGAACGAATTTTCTGACTATTATACATTGAATTCCATTGTTAATATGTTGTAATTTTGTTAGACTTGCGTTAAGAATACTAACAATAAAATACAGGAGGAATCTGGGATCATGAACTTGGAGCAAATCTCAACGTTTCTGACAGTCTATCAAAGCGGAAGCTACAAGAAGGCAGCGGAATTGTTGTATCTGCCTCAACCGACTGTTTCCCACCGGATCAACCAGTTGGAGAAGGAGCTGGGCAAATCGCTGCTCATTCGAGGCAAAGGCAAGGTCAGGCTGACAGAGGAAGGCAAGGCATTCCTGCCTTACGCGCGGCGTATTCTGGGGACGTTGAAGGAAGGACAGGAAGCCGTGGAACGGGTTGGCGAAGGATTGAAGGGCAAGCTGTCCATCGGCTGCAACAATTCCTTCGCCGCTTATATTTTGCCCGATGTGATGGAATCCTTCAGCAAGGATTATCCCCATGTATCCATCAAGGTGTACACCTATGCCTCCAGCGAGCTGGTCCGGCTAATGAAAAACCAGCATTTTCAGCTGGGCATCACCCGTTACACGAGTAATGACAGCAACTTGACGTACCGCCCGGTCCTGAGCGAGAAGGCGATGCTGTTCGTGTCGCCGGAGCACCGGTTTGCCAAGCGCAAGTCGGTTACGCTGGAGGAGATCCTGCAGGAGCCGATACTGACTTACCCGAAGGAAACCCAGTACCGCAACATGATCGATGTGACGCTGAACCAGTTCAATCTGACTTATCAGGCGAAGCTGGAAACAAACAACCTTCAGCTCATCAAGCATTTTCTCAAACGCAATGCAGGCGTGTTTCTGTCCGGCAGCGCCTATATGCTGCAGGAGATTAACGACAAGGAGCTGGTCCAGCTGGAAATTGAAGACAATCCTTTCCCGCTCAGCCAGGTGTTTGTCACCTACCGCGAGAATGAGCTTCACAGTCTGGATTATTTGTTCATCAAGCATTTCGAGGACCGGATCAACCGGAAGCCCCAGACAAACGCCGCTCTCGCGACTTTCCACAAGACAGGCGCAAGCTGAAGCTTGCCGTCAACGCTCCGGCGCCTGCCCCCGTGAAGCTATCCGCTCAATCGCATCAAGCTGCGCGCCTGACAGCCTGGTATCGGCATACTGAACAGCCTGCCGGATATGCTCCGGCCTGGATGCCCCCACAATCGCAGCCGCGACCCTCTTCCGGGCAAGAACCCATGCGAGCGCCAGCTGCGGCAGGCTCATATTCTCCAGTTCCGCATAGGCCTGCAGCTCTTCGACAATACGGAAATTCTCCGGCTCATCCAGCAGCCGCATGAGCGCACGATCCCCCGCCGCCGCTCTCGTTCCGGATGCAGCCTCCTGGCCCTGTTGGTATTTGCCGGTCAGGAGGCCACGGGCCAGCGGACTGTATACGATTGCGCCGACGCCTTCCGAGGCGCAGAACGGAAGAAGCTCCTCTTCGATACCGCGGCTGAGCAGGCTGTATGGCGGCTGAACAGAAATGAATCGATGCCAGCGATGCACGGCGCTGATGCCATGCGCTTTGGCTATTTGCCAGGCGGCATAATTGGAGCAGCCGATATAGCGCACCTTGCCCTGCGCGATCAAATCATGCAAGGCGCCCAATGTCTCTTCAAGCGGGGTATGCGGGTCAAAGCGGTGCACCTGGTACAAATCGATATAATCCGTCCGCAGCCGCCGAAGGCTTGCCTCAATGGCGCGAAAGATGTGAAACCGGCTCAGTCCCGCATCATTTACCCCTGTGCCGGTACGGCCGTTCACCTTCGTGGCGAGCAGGATCTGCGGTCTGCGGCCCTTCAATATGCGGCCTAAAATCGTCTCCGATTCCCCCGAATCAAGCGGGTTGCCGTTGTCCATCCCTTTGCCGTAAATATCCGCCGTATCGAATAGCGTAACACCCGCCTCGATCGCTTCATCCATTACCGCTTCGGATTCCTTCTCTCCGATCCAGCGACCGAAGGCCATGCACCCCAGCGAAATTTGCGACACGCGCAAGCCGCTGTTCCCAAGCTGCCGATGCTCCATTGCTGTTCCCGCCTCTCTATAGTCCCTAAAATACCCAAAGGGACGCACCCATCCTGCCCAAGGATGAAGCACGCCCCTTTCTTCAAGCTTACACTGCGAATCAGGCCGTAACGGTTTGTCCGCTCCTGCTGCCGATCGTATCGAAATATTGGGTAGCATAGCCAAGATCCACGACATCCGCATATTTCTGGTGCATATCATACAAATTCATATAATGTGAGGACTGCGTCCGGTCAAACACGCACTCTTCCACAACGCCCATCTTAAAGCGGTAGGTGGCACCATCTACGACCGAAGCTCTTACGCAGCCGCTTGTCGTCTCGCCGCAGGCGATAACCGTATCGATGCCGAGGCTGACCAGCTGAAACAGCAGAGGCGTTCCGTGAAAGGCGCTTGCGGCCGCCTTCTCGATGACAAGCTCTCCCGGCAGCGGCTTGACCTCTTCGACGATCTCCCGTCCCTTGATCATCATCTCCTCCGTCAGCCTGGAGAAATCGCGGCGCTTCTTGCCGCCCCGCGACCAGGTGTTGACGCCGGTATGCAGACCCTTCACATGAATGACGGGAATGCCGTTCTTGCGCGCCGATGCGAGCAGCGTGACCGTCCGGTCCACCGCTTCCCAGCCTTCGAGGCCCGTGCTCATCGGCCATGTCTGTACGGACTCCATAATCGGCAGCCGCTGAAAGCCAAGCACGCTGTAATAGATGTCGATCAGCACCAATGCCGGCGTCTCGCCAAATCCGGCGAGCTCTTTCTTGCCGAGAAGCTCATCATGTGCTTTGTCCTGCTCGGTCATAAAATCGTACCAACTTAACTTGGTCATTACGCATCCCTCCGAGTCATTTAGTTTCAGCTTTATCGTAATCGACTGGAAAAAGCGTGTAAATGTGCGGATTTGAATGTGGTTTGCGGTTTTTTGAATGAAAGCGAATTCATATTCGTTATGTCAGCTGATTAAATAACATAGAGCTCAAGCCGAATCCGGCTTGAGCTCTTGTTTTTGCGTCAAATAATCCCTAGCCGGCTCTTACCTAAAGGCATCGGTCCGGCCATCATTATACAGCAGCATGCGCGCGCACCGGGAGTGATGCGCGCTCGCGAATGCCGGCTATTTTCCCTACAACGAAGACGTGCGCAGCTCCAGCTCCGGCAATGGATCCGGCTCCTTGTTCATATTTGCATGAATATAGAACATGAGCAGCGCGGCAATGGAAGCGATGGTGCCGATCAGGAACACCGGAACGATTCCCCATAAATCGAACGCATGGCCGAACATCAGCGGACCGACCATACGCCCCAGATTGGCAAAGCCTCCGGCCAAGCCCATATAGAACGGCGCGTAAGCTCCCGTCCGCTCCGAGAAGAAGGTCGGGATGGTGGGCAGCAGCATCATTTCCCCCAAAGTGGCCAGAATCATGCCGACGACCAGATAAATATAGTATTCGTGGAAGACGAGTACAAACGAGAAAGCCGACACGGTAAATATGGCGCTGATGACCATCTGCCTCACGATATCCGGGGCAGCATGCTTCTTGATCCAGCTGGTGAGCGGCTGACCCACCAGGATGACGACGCCGTTGATCGTCCAGAGCAGGCTGTAATACTTCAGATCCAGCCCTTTCTGGTCGATATAAGGAGCCACTCCGGTCGACCACTGGGTGAACGACAGCCAGAAGAACATCGACCCGAAGGCCAGAAACAAATAGATCCGGAAATTTTTGAGCAGCTTTATCCGATCCATCTCAATCGGGCCGGAAGCGCCGCGCGATCTCCGCCCGGGCTTACCGCCATCTCCCGCATCGGCAAGCAGGTCAGCCGGAGCGCTTTCTTTCATAAAGAAGAACAGAAACACAGCGAACAGAAACGTCGTGCCTCCCGTCAGCATGTAGGTGAAGGAGAAGGAAATCGAAGCAATCAGCCCGCCGACCATCGCGCCGATCGATAAGCCGAAATTATTGCACACGTACATGACATTATAGAGCTTGCGCCGATGCTCCTTCCACCGGAACCCTACATAGGCGTTCATGGAGGGCATGGAGATCCCGTTGGATATGCCAAGCAGGCAGACAAGCACCATATAGAGAGGCCAGTTATGCGTAAAGGCAATGGTAAACAAGGCTGCGGAGGAAACGGTGAAGGCTGCCGTGATCAGCGTTTTGGGCCCGACGCGGTAATACAAATTGCCGCCAATAAATTCTCCGACTACACTTGCCAGCGCCTGATACAGCAGGATCAAACCCGCTTCCCCGTACGACTTGCCCATGACATTATGCACGTACAGGGTGGTGAGCGGCCACATAATGGCCTTTCCGGTCGAATTGACGAAGCTTGCCATCAGGAAGAACAAGGCATCTCTCGGGAATGTCCGCAGGACGGACAAGGATTGAAACATTAGCAGATTAGGCTTCATGTTGGACCACCATTTTTAGAATTTAAGGTTATTTTCACCCCGTATTAAGCGTTGATTTTCTTCGGGTCCATGGCATCGCGGATGCCGTCGCCTATGAAATTGATCGAGAGCACCGAAATCACAATAATCACGCCCGGCGGAATCCACAGCCAGGGCTGGCTCTGCAGGGCCGTGATGGATTGGGCGGCATTGAGCATATTGCCCCAGCTCGCAGTGGGAGGCTGAACCCCCATGCCCAGGAAGCTCAGCGAGGATTCGGACAAAATGGCTGCTGCCGCGCCAAACGTCGCATTGACCAGAATCGGCCCCATCGCATTCGGAAGAATATGACCGAAGATAAGCCGCGGCGTGTTCAGCCCCAGCGCAACGCCGGCCTTGACGAATTCCGTCTGCCGCAAGGAGAGCACACTGCCCCTGACAAGCCTCGCTACAGCCGGCCAACCAAGCAAAGCGAGTACAATAATAATATTGGATAAGCCCGTACCCAGGACCGTAACCAGCACCAATATGACCATCAGGCTGGGGAAAGACATAAACACATCGATGATCCGGTTGATCACCATATCCACCCATCCGCCCACATAGCCGGCAATGGCACCGATAATAATCCCGACCACCATATAGATGGCAACGGTAACTACACCCACTGTCAGAGATACCCGCGTCGCATAAATGAGACGGCTGAGCACATCGCGTCCTACCTGATCCGTTCCGAGCAAGTGTGCTGCGGATGGAGCGGCAGAGAAAGCATTGCCGATTATATTGGGATCATGAGGCGCGATCCAGGGAGCGAAGATGCCGATCAGAATCAACAGGGCGAATACGACAAGCCCGGCTACAGCCATTTTATGCCGGACGAACCGCCTGGCAATCAGCTTCATATAACTGTCGGACTTATACACGACCGGCTCGGGCTTCAGAAAGGCGAGCAGAGAATCCGGCGCGTTCATTTCTTTTTGCAGCTCAGGCGTCATTTTGTTTTCCTCCCTTCGCGTGAGAATTAATCGTATTTGATTCGCGGATCTACGACCGCATACATTACATCCGACCATAGATTGGCGGTAAGCACCGTCAGAGCCGCAAGCATATTAACCCCCATCAGCAGCGGGAAATCGCGGGAGAAAATCGCCTGGATGGTCAGCTGTCCCATTCCATTCCATTGAAAAATGCTTTCTGTAATCACGGCGCCGCCGATCAGGATCGGAATATCCAGTCCTGCGATCGTAATGACGGGGATGAGCGCATTCTTGAGCGCATGCTTGTTAACAACCTTAAATGCGCTGACTCCCTTGGCCCTTGCCGTCCGGAGATAATCCTGCCCCAGCACCTCCATGACGCTTGAGCGGACATACCTCACCATCCCCCCGGCTATGCCGGTTCCAAGCGTGACCGTCGGGAGAATCAGATGCTTGAGCGAATCCCAGAAGCCGCCCGTTCCGCCCATCGTATTCATCCCTCCGGTCGGCAGCACGCCAAGCTGTACGCCGAATACATAAATCAGGCCAAGCCCCAGGAAGAAGCTCGGAATCGATACGCCCATGAAGGAACCGGCGGACATGAGATAATCAAACTTCGTATTCTGCTTGACCGCGCAGTAGATTCCAATCGGAATGGCGATCAAATAACCGAACAGGATGGATGTTCCCATCAAAATCAGCGTCGGCAGAAGACGCTCGGCGATCATCTGGGTGACCGGCTGAAACGAGCTGAAGGAATGTCCGAGATCCCCGTGGACCAGCAGCCACAGCCATTTGACATAACGCAGCATAAAAGGATCATTCAGTCCGAGCGCCGCCCGGCGGATCTCCTTATCCGCTTCCGATACATCCGGATTGACATACATGTCGACGGGGTCTCCGGGCGCCATATTAATGAGGACAAAATTCAGGAAGGTAACACCAAGCAGTACCGGAATCGAGATCAGCAGCCGGCGGATGATATAATTAACCATGGGCAACAGCTGCAATCCGGACGGCAGCATCATCCATTAGCGGATAGTGGCAGGCGACAAGCTCCTGTTGTCCTGTCAAAGCGGGCTCCTGCTCTCTGCACTGCTGCGTAGCCATCGGGCAGCGGGTGTGGAAGCTGCAGCCGCTTGGCGGGGAGGCCGGACTTGGCACATCTCCCTCCAGAACGATGCGCGGCTTGTTTCTTGAATGCGGGTCAGGCACGGGATAGGCATCCAGCAGCGCTCTCGTATAGGGATGCTTAGGCGCGTTAAATATCATGTCCGTCGGGGCAAGCTCGACGATTTTCCCCAAATACATCACGGCAATCCGGTCGCTCATATATTTGACCGCTCCCAGTCCATGGCCGATAAACAGGTACGTGAGATGGAACTGCTTCTGCAGGTCCTTCAGCAGATTCAGAATTTGCGCCTGAATGGACACATCAAGCGCGGACACCGGCTCGTCGCATACGATCAGCTTCGGCTTCAGTCCCACAGCCCTTGCGATGCCGATGCGCTGACGCTGGCCGCCGGAGAATTCATGCGGGTATTTGCCCAGGCTCTGGGCCGACAATCCCACAACCTCCATAAGCTCGGCCGCCTGGCGCACGGCGCCCGATTCACTGAGGCCAAGCAGCAATTTCATCGGCTCGGTCATCAGATCCACAATCCGTTTGCGCGGGTTCAAGGATGAATAGGGATCCTGAAAGATCATTTGAATGTCCGTGCGCAGACTGCGCATTTGCGACATGCTCATGGGCGCCAGATTTTGCCCCTGATAGAGAACGCGGCCCTCCGTCAATTCCTCCAGCTTGATGATGCTCCGCCCAAGGGTCGATTTGCCGCAGCCCGACTCCCCGACAAGCCCTACGGTTTCACCGGGATAGATATTCAGATCGATGCCGTCCACCGCTTTGATCTGGCCAACCGTCCTTGAGAACACGCCCTTCTTGATGGGGTAATATTTCCTCACGCCCTCGAGCTTCAAAAGAGGCTCTGACAAAGCCATTTCCGGTCTTATCGTCGTCAGCATCGCAATTCCCCTTTTCCCGTTAAAGTTGTACGACCTGCTTGAAGTCGTGATGCGTCTTCTTCCCGTTTGCGAACCAACAGCGTACCTTATGTCCTTCCCTCACCTCGACAAGAGGCGGGGCCTCCCCGCATTTCTCGGCTGCCATCGGGCATCTCGCCTGATAACGGCAGCCGGCCGGCATGTCGCGCAGCGAAGGAACCGTTCCTGGTATGGAGCTCAGCTTCTCGTCGCTTAACTCAATATGCGGAATGGAGCCCATCAATCCAACGGTGTAGGGATGCTTGGGCCGGTCGAAAAGCTCGAATATATCCGCCTCCTCCACCACCTGGCCGGCATACATGACAATGACCCTGTCCGCCATCTCGGCAACGACTCCCAGATCATGCGTGATGAGCATAATGGAAGTGTTCGCGTCCTTGCGGATCGTGTTGATGAGCTCCAGAATCTGGGCCTGGATCGTAACGTCCAGGGCGGTTGTCGGCTCGTCGGCAATGAGCAGCTTTGGCCGGCAGGCCAGCGCGATGGCGATCATGACACGCTGCTTCATCCCGCCGGAGAGCGTATGGGGATACTGCCCCATCAACTCCTCCGCCCTTGCGAATCCCACCTTCTTCAGAAGCTCTACAGCCAGCTTCCTGGTTTCCTTGCGGTCAAGCCCCAGATGCAGCCGGATCGACTCCGTCAGCTGATTGCCGATCGTGTATACCGGATTCAGCGAAGACATCGGATCCTGGAAGATCATCGCAATATCCTTGCCGCGGATCGCTTCCAGCTCCTTCTCGGACAAAGCCGCAAGGTCCTGGCCCTGGAACATGACCGATCCGCTCTTGATGTAACCATTGCGTCCGAGCAGCTTCAGAATGGACAGCGAGGTCACGCTTTTGCCACAGCCGGATTCCCCTACGATTCCCAGAATTTCACCCTGCTCGAGGGAAAAGCTCACATCATCCACCGAGGTCACTTCCCCGTCCTCCGTGCGAAAGGCCGTTCGAAGCTGCCTGACTTCCAAGAGATTGCCCATTTGCCTCACCCTGTTTTCGTTATTGGTTTAACGGGACCATTCATTCACGTCATAATGCATGCCGTCCACGACGCCGCCCTTGCCTTGAACATCCTTAGACAGCGCCATGAGATTAAATTCCGAATAGATCGTGATAAGCGGCACTTCTTCCTGAATCAGATTTTGCAGCTCGGAGTACAGCTTGAAGCGCGTGTCTTTATCCGTCTCTTTCATCCCCAGATTGAACAGCTCATCCACCCGTGCATTCTTGAATCTCATATCGTTCAGAGCTGCTGTCGAGCGGTAGACGGTAGCGGGTCCATCCGGGTCCATGATGCTCCCGAAGCTGCTGAGCGTCAGATCGAATTCACCCTTGATCAGATAGGAAACTGTCGTCGGAAAATCATAATTGGTCTGTTTCACCTTAAGCCCGATTGCCTGCAGATTCTGCTGTATGATATTTCCCGCCATTTCGCGTGTACGGTCGCCGGTAGGCACAATCAGCTCGATCTGCTTCTTCATATCAAAGCCCGCTTCCGCCAGCAGCTGCTTCGCTTTCTCGGGATCATACCCGTAGCTCTTCACATTCTTGTCGTGATACGGATGGGAATTCGCGTACGGACCGTCCTGAAGCTCGCCGGCTTCCGGCATTAACTGGTCCACGATCATCTGGCGGTCGATTGCGTAAGCAAGCGCCTGTCGGACCTTCTTATCCGGGAAGCGCTCCGTATTGATCTCAATGGAGTTGTAGCGCCGCGTCTGTTCCTCGCTTGTTTTGAGGTTCGCGAAGGTCTTCACCGTCTTCCATTCCGCGGCCGGAATATTCCCGGTTCCCTGCGCGGCGTTCATATCCAGCTCGCCGGACTGAAGCTGGGCGACGATGTTCGCTGCCGGCATAATTTTGATGAACACCTTCTCGATTTTCGGCGCGCCTCTGTAGTAATCAGCATTGGCAGCCAGCTCGACATAAGCCTTATTCTCATATTTCACGAATTTATAAGCGCCCGATGTGACGTTCGGATTCCTCCAGAACGGATTCTGGTTCAGCTGGACCGGATCGACATTCTCCAATACATGCTTCGGAACGATTAACACATCGGAGAACCGCTCATAAATCAGATTAGGATCGACCGGACTCGCCGTCTTGATCTCCAGATGCTTGTCGTCAATGACCTTAACCGAGCTCAGCTTCTCTTGGCCTTCCGGCAGCATCCCCTTCTCATTAAGTCCATCCAATGCGAAGATTGCAGAACGCTGTGTCGTGATGGTAGCGGGATTGGCAATCAGATTCAATGTAAATTCAACGTCATAAGCCGTTACCGGCTTGCCGTCCGTCCAGTTCGCATTCGGATTAATCGCGATGCTGAAGGTCTGATCGTCCTTGGTGTCAAAGGATTCAGCCAGCATCATCTTGAAATCGAGCGGCCCGACGGTCTTGACCAGGGAATCGAAGAAGTAA
This sequence comes from Paenibacillus sp. JT31N11, assembly GCF_056269285.1. NCBI lineage: Bacteria > Bacillati > Bacillota > Bacilli > Caryophanales > Paenibacillaceae > Paenibacillus > Paenibacillus sp. JT31N11. The sequence goes on along the minus strand of NZ_JBWDNQ010000006.1, from coordinate 273,305 downwards.
CGGTACGCGAACACCGCTCCGCTTGAGCCGCTGCCGTCCGAATCAATCGGGTTGAACATAAGCGGGGGATTGGTAATCCCGATATTCAATTGGTTTTTGACTGCGGCTGCTGTACCGCCGGCATTACCCGCGGCGGGCGCAGTTCCTTCAGTCTTACTGCCGCCTGAACTGCAACCGGTGACCAGCAATGCAGTCAATAGCGATAACACGGCCCATTGTTTATATAGTCTCCTCATCCATCTATCCCCTTTTGTGTGTGAACTGCCTCACCTGATCCGGAAGGCCCCCGCGAATACCCGAAGACGGATATGCGCGGGCTGCCAGGCTTTTCACCGGTCTTCTACACCGTAATCCCGCTTTGCAGTTCAGTCATGCTGTCCATGCGCCGCCTGACTGCCAGGAGGCTTACAAACTCAAACGCAATATTAGCTGCATTCAAGGCTGTAATCTGATTCGAATCCCTATCCGGCAGCACCTCCACCAGATCAAAGCCGATAAAGTCCAGACCAGCCAGACCCCGCAGCATCTGCTGCGCTTCATAGGTTGTGAATCCGCCGACCTCCGGCGTACCTGTACCCGGAGCATAGACAGGATCAAGGAAATCAATATCAAAGGTCAGGAACACCGGCCTGTCGCCAACACGCTGCTTAATTTTCTCGCACAGCTCCGGTATGCTGAGCTGCCGGACATCGTCGGTCGTCATTACCTCGAAGCCCATCTCTCTCGCATCGTCCAGCCCGCTTGCCTTGAAGGTGCTTCCCCGCATGCCCATCTGGATGGAATGCTGGGCATCAATTAATCCCTCGTCAACGGCGTAGCTGAATACCGCGCCATGCGACCACATCCGCTCAGGGAACTTGGAGCGTCCCGTATCGGAATGGGAGTCAAAGTGGACCAGACATACCGGACCATGCTTCTTCGCAGCCGCCCGCAGATGAGGCAAGGAGATCGAATGGTCGCCGCCGAGCATGATCGGCACAATGCCTTTTTCGAAGATAGGAGTCAGCTGTTCTTCTATAATTTGATAGGATTGTTCAATGTACCCCGGATACACCTTCAGGTCTCCATAGTCGATACCCGAGAGGTAATCGGAAATATTAATGTCATGAACGACCGATATCGGCCGGATCCGCTGCGACATGGTGCGGATCGAGGAAGGGCCGAAGCGGGCGCCTACTGCATAGCTCACGCCGGTGTCGAACGGCACGCCGATTACTGCAAAATCTACATTTTCCAAGGTCTGTATATGAGGCAAATGCATAAAAGTATGAATGCCGGCGAACAACGGTCTACCCATTTCAATTTGAGGACGATACAAGTGGATCCTCTCCCTTATGTTTTTTTGGATCATGCATGTGATTCGACTTTCGCTTGCTATAGGGCCGGGGCTTCCTCCTGAATCCCCGAAGCCCCCTCAAGGCGCCGTCTGACTGCCAGCAGACTGACAAACTCAAACGCAATATTAGCGGCATTAAGCGCCGTGACGCTGCTGGAATCACGGTCCGGCAGCACTTCCACCAAATCGAAGCCAATGAAGTTGATCCCTGCCAGACCCCGCAGCATTTGCTGCGCTTCATAGGTGGTGAACCCGCCAACCTCCGGCGTGCCCGTTCCCGGTGCATACACCGGATCGAGGAAGTCGATGTCGAAGGTGAGGAATACGGGCCGATCCCCAACCCGCTGCTTGACCTTCTCGCAGAGCTCCGGAATGCTGATGGCACGCACATCATCTGTCGTCATGACCTCGAAGCCCATCTTCCGGGCTTCATCCAGATTGCCTGCCCGATACGCCGTACCCCTCATCCCCATCTGAATGGAGTGCTCTGCATCGAGCAGCCCCTCGTCCACGGCATAGCTGAACACCGCGCCATGCGACCACATCCGTTCTGGCGTATCCGAGCGTCCCGTATCCGAGTGGGAGTCAAAATGAACCAGACATACCGGACCATGGGTGGCAGCGGCAGCTCTCAGATGGGGCAATGAAATCGAATGGTCGCCGCCAAGCAGGATCGGGACGATTCCCGCCTCGAAGACCGGCTTCAGCTGTTCTTCAATAATCGTGTAGGATTGTTCGATATAAGCCGGGTAGACCTTAAGATCCCCATAATCGATACCCGACAAATAGTCGGAGGTATTAATCTGATGATGCCTGGATATCGGCATAATCCGCTGCGACATGGTGCGTATGGCGGAAGGACCGAAGCGGGCGCCGACCGCATAGCTGACTCCCGTATCGAACGGCACGCCAATTACGGCATAATCCACATTCTCCAGCGTTTGAACATGCGGCAGGTGCATAAACGTATAAATCCCTGCGAACTGCGGCTTACCTGTACCAATCTCGATTTGCGGGCGGTACTTCATCCCCATCACTCCATCCTTGTTTTCGCAATATTCAGAAAGGTTACGATGCAGCCTCACCCTTCTGATGTTTCCGTGTGGAAGAAGCCTGCTTTAACAGTCAGAGGACCGTGTCAGCCGTTTCTTCTAATAAAAGACAAAAAGAGGCCCTTCTTTGAGAAGTGGCCTCTTTGCCTTTACAAATCCCCACCGGGTGGGAATTTGTGATATGCAGTTGTTTGATATGGCTAGTATAGGAGATTTTTTTGGTAATGTCAACATATTTAACATATAAATTACGCCGTTAATGGAATCAAACTTTCCCAGCTGCATAATATTACATCGATGTTGACATTCCTATAGAAAATGATCGATACTTAACACATATATAACTCGTTTATTATTATCCTATGCCCGAGGTGATGATTACGATGAAGACTAGAGTGTTGCATGTACATGATATCCCGACCCCCAAGTGCCGGGTTGATCAGAAATTGAAGGAACTGAATTACAGGGTATCCTCTATTGAAGCAAATGCGATGGATACATTAAAATCAACCCGGTTCGAATTCATGGTGCTCGACGTCCCGGCCTGCCGGCTCAAACAGTGGCTTTATGAGGCCAATAATCACTATAATGTGCCGCTTGTATGGTGGTGTGAGGAGAGGAAGCCTGCAACAGCCGTTCCCCATGACAAGATCGACGGGGTGCTCTGCTGCGGCATGAACGATAACGAGCTTCAATGGTCGCTGCTGGTCAGCATCAAAAACTACCAAAGGCGGCTTCATCTCGAGCGGGAATATTCCTTTCTGGCTACCAAGTTCGAGGAGCGCAAGGTGGTAGACAATGCCAAGATCATGCTTAGCACCATTAATAATATGAGCGAAACCAAGGCCTACGAGATGATGCGCACCCAAGCGATGGCGGAAAGAAGAAAGCTCGTGGATGTGGCCCAATCCGTTCTGGCAGGCGTTCAGGACAGCCGGCGTCCCATGGAACGGACACCCTCGCGAAGAAATGGCTAGCACCCCTATTAACCCGTTCAGGAGGGAGACCCTTTGCAGCTAATCGCAGAATCCCCATACTTGTCCAATTATGTAGAGGAAACAGAAGAAGTTGATTATCATCACCCTGAGATTGAACGGTTAGTCAGCAGATTGTTTGCAAACGGGGATGAGGATGAATACTCCCGGATCAGGACCGCTTATGAATTCGTGAGGGACGAAGTCTCGCATTCCTGGGATATCCAGAGCAGCCGCATCACCAGGAAGGCTTCGGAGGTATTGTTCCACCGGGAGGGCATCTGTTACGCAAAATCGAATCTGCTGGCCGCACTGCTCCGGCTGCAGGGGATTCCGGCAGGTTTCTGCTATCAGAAGCTGACGATTGGCGATACGCCGGAGACCGGGTACTGTATCCATGCTCTGAACGGCGTCTATCTTACTGCGCAGCAGCGATGGATTCGTCTGGACGCCCGCGGCAATAAGGCTGGCGTCCATGCTGCATTTTCCATTACGGAAGAAAAGCTGGCCTTCCCTGTCCGGGCGGAATATGGCGAGGAGGATTATCCGGTTCTGTTTGCAGCGCCCAACCGGAAAACGATGGACGCGCTGAGGAGAAATACGGATTGCTTGCGGATGTATCTTTATGATTTGCCGGTAGAGCTGTGATCGTCCCGGCGCCTCTTGGCCCATGAACCCATTGTTAATCCTATCAAGAATCTGCTAAATTAAAGAACGCTGCAATAAAGGAACGATGAACGTTTTGTACGCTTCTGCTTGTACCTTCAACTGCGGACGGACATGCCACATATGAATACTGTCAACATTGTCATTCCGGTGTTTACCAATCCTTGGAATACCGGATTTTTCCACGCTTAACAAGTCGAATACCTCCCGCTTTCTTTTATTCAGCAAGCTATGTTCCTTCAATGACCAGCCAACCCAATTGCAAACGTAAGTTCCGGCCGACATGGAATGAAGATCCGTTTCAATAACTTTGATGTAACTTCCCTTATTCTTGAGCTCTGAATATAACTTTAGCGCTTTATCGAGATTGCCGCATCTCAGGTTAAAAAGATTTTCAATGCGAACAACTCCTTCATACCCGGGAAGTGCCTGATACATAATTTCGCAAACTGCTTTCATTGTTTGATCGAGGGCAATCGTTCCTGTAACGGGGGAGCCGTCTTGGCAAAGCAAATTTGTCCATTCCTCTTCATCGGATAGCCGCGATCCGCCTGGATTCAACATAGTGAGCTTGATTTTCTTACCCGATCCATTCCCAAAGCGCAATTCTGCTGCCGTCCTGAAAATATGTTCGTTTACTTTGATAAACGTACCGGTCGCCTGAACGTGATTCATCGAACAACCTCCTCAAAACGCTAAAGCCTAAACTCTAACCAGTCTTAAATAAAGGGAATTCAAATGCGAACAGATTCTTTGCAGCTCCAGAAGGTTTATTGCCCGTTTAAAAGCAAAAAAGAAACATCCTAAGCATCTTTGCAGGTTGTTTCTTTCTCTCGCCAGATCAAATATTCATTTTCAACGACTTATCCTATCCACGGTTATTCATCAACTCCTGCCCTTCGCTCCATCAGCCCCGCTCCCGCCTGTACCGCCATCACTTTTCCCGGCTTCCGCCGCTTTCCCTTTGCCTTTGCCTTTCCCAAAAACCTTCACGGCGCTCTTCGCCTTGGCGCTCTTGTCCCATCGGGTCCAGCCCTTGCGGTCTGTCCCTCTGCCTGTTCCGCCTTTACCCTTAGCCATATGACCACTCCGATCTATTATCGTTCATCCCATTAATATGGCCCACATAAGTGGAGCCCCTTCGTCCAATTCGGGCATCCGGGGCTCAATCACTAATTGTTATCACTTCGCACCAGTAATGAAAACCAGTATAACCTACACCAACAGCTTCTAACAACAGCGCTGCTTATCAAATTTCGCCGATTCTATCGACGCAACGAGCCTCCCCCGCTTGACCAGCACCTTCAATTCGACAGCTCCATCCATATTTCCAGGAGCTCATCCAGCTGCGATTGCCTCTCTTCCCGCTCACGCCATCTCGCTTCAAGCAGGACAGCATCGCCTCTGTGATCGAAATGGTGCAGCTCTTCATCGGTACGGGCCAGCTCCGTCTCCATTGCAGCAATCTCAAGCTCCAGCTGCTCGCGTCTCCGCTCGACCGTCCGGGATGAGCCGCTGCTTGCTGCGACGGTTCCTGCTCCCGGCCGCTGCCGATCAGCGGATGCCGTCTTGGCTCCCTGCGTCTCTGCACGCGACGGTGCGCTCTCCTGAATATGCGGTTCCCCACGCTTTTCTTTAAAATCATCATAATTACCGAGATAAGCGGTAATCCTGCCCTGATGCAGCTCCCATACGCGCTTCGCCAGACGGTTAATAAAATAGCGGTCATGGGAAATGGCCAGCACCGTCCCCGGAAAATCCTCCAGCGCTTCCTCCAGCGCTTCACGTGATGCCACGTCAAGATGATTCGTCGGCTCATCCAGCAAAAGCAGGTTCGGCTTCCGCCTCACCAATAATGCCAGCCGCAGACGGGACCATTCACCGCCCGAGAGCATGTTCAGCGGCTTGAAGACGTCCGCGCCATAGAACAAATATTTTGCCAGCACATTCCGCGCCTCGCCTTCCTCCAGTGCGCCCTCCGTGCGAAAAAACTCCAGTACCGTCTGCTTGTTCTCTCCCAGCGGCTCCTGCTGAGCCAAATAACCGATCTCCACACGCGCTCCCCGCACGATCTCGCCTGCATCCGGCTCAGCTTCGCCCAAAAGCAGCTTGAACAGCGTCGTTTTCCCCGAACCGTTATCCCCAAGCAGTACGGCCTTCTCGCCGTAGAGGAGACTTCCCTCAGTACCATCCAAAATCAACCGATCTCCGAATTGCTTCACCACACCTTCGAATGTGATGACCTTACGGCCCGAACGATCAAGGGGAGACAGCTCGAAGTCTGCCGTTTTCCGCTCCAGAACGGGACGCTTTACCGCCTCCATCCGCTCCAATGCTTTTCGCATCGAGGCTGCCCGTTTGAAGAATTTCTCATTTCCGCCGATACGCCCCCATTCCTCAAGCTGGCGGATCGTCTCTTTCATCTTTTTCATCACCTTCTGCTGCTCTTGATACTGCGCGAACTGCTGCAGTAGCCTCTCTTCCTTCTCCTTCATATACCCGCTGTAGTTGGTGAGATACGTATGGGCTTCGCCGTCCTCCAGTTCGATCATTTTCGTGGCCACAGCATCAAGAAAATAACGGTCATGCGATACGATGACACATGCGCCGCCATAGCGCTGAAGGAACTGTTCCAGCCATTCGATGCCCTTGAGATCCAGGTGATTCGTCGGCTCATCCAACAGCAGCAGATCGGGATGGACAACCAGCTGGGATGCCAAAACAATCCGGGTCTTCTCCCCGCCTGACATACTGCCGAACCTTCGCCGGTCGTGGCTTCGATCGATTTGCAGGCCGCTCGCCACCTGATCAATGGCCGTATCCATTTCATAGCCGCCAGCCTGCTCGAACCGTTCTTGAAGCAGCGCATACATCTTGAGCAGCCGCTCCATCATTTCCGGATCGACAGCCGCTTCCGGGCTGGACATCTGCTGCTCCATCACCGACATTTCCTGCTTGGCGGCCGTGAGCTCCCGGTAGCCATAGGCCAGCACTTCATATACAGTCAGCTCCTCAAACTCGGCCGGAATTTGCGGCAAATAGCCGATTTGCATATCCTTCCGGATGGTCAGCATACCCTCATCTGCCTGCTCAAGGCCGGAAATTAACCGGAGCAGCGTGGATTTTCCGCTCCCGTTGCGGCCGATCAGACCGACTTTCTCGCCTTCATGGAGCTGCAGCGTGATCCCGTCCAGCACCAGGTTTGCCGCATGGTATTTCTTTATCTGTTGAACATTAACAATAATCATCATTAAGAGCCTCCTGTTGGATGAAGACCCCAGCTTGAATACACAAAAAGAGCCGCGGCAACAAGCCCGCGACCCTTAGGATGGTAAAGCTATCCGTGTGGTTAAGGTAGGCGTCTTCTCGCGAATGGTTCAAACGTATAATCTTCATTGGACAGACTGATCCCGTTCGCGGAAAATGCATGAACAATGCCAGCCATAGCAATCGGCAGCTGGCTAATACGGTTGTTAACCATTTCGTGATTCACCTACCTCACCCCCTTCATTGTTCGTAAGTTAAAAATAACACAGACCGTAGGGATATGGCAAATGGAACCCGCGGTGAGTCTGATCAACGTATCCCTATTTCTCAGAAAAGGAAGCTAACTCTGCTTTTTTACTTTGGCTGCTGCCGCTTCTATATTCTCTTCCACTCTAAATTGAACGATCCTGCTTATTAATTCATAAGGCAGCGGCTCATCCAAAGGGAATTGTATGGACCCTTTTGCCCCTTTGTATTTCGATAACTCCTGCTTGAATGCAACAATGCCGCTTGGCGCCGGATAAAATCCAATATGGCTTTTGTAAGCTGCAAAATGCACCAAATTCCCATGCTGCGCGTATGTAGGCATTTGGTAGCTTATCTTCTCCTTTGCATCAGGAGCCGCCTCTTGGATCACTTTCCTTAACGCTTCAAGCACTGCCTGAATCTCGGATGGGAATGTTGAGATATATTCATCAACAGATTCATACGTGATTTTGTTTCCGTCCATGATTTCTCCTTTCTTGACTCCTTTTCGTGACGTTAATTGAATTTCTGCGTGATTATGATATTAGCTGATAATCCGGCTATCTTCGATAAACGTGATACCCCAAACTTTAAATAGCTCCTTCAGTTCATTTGATGTTTGATTGATAAAATTCTTAACAGCCTCTGGGTGAAAATATGCCGGTTTAATCTTTGGCTCGTTATCATTATTTTGGAGCCAATGTAACTTATTATCCCGATATTGATTTACTTCCAGTTGAGTAACAAAAGGCTCTATTGTATACGCCTTAGCTTGTGTCAATCTTGAAAAGAGATCATCCACATTGTCCATTGACCTCAAGAGACCAGCTTCGATCCGGATGCCCATAACACTACATACCACTCAACCAATACCAATGGTCGTTATGTTTCTTGACTTCAATAAATTTTGAGCCCATCAACTGTTGATCAGGTGCATTACCATTGCTTGTATATACAAATCCCGAAAAACTACCTAAAATCCCACGAAACGTGAAAAAAATCACTTCTCTATTATCTGGAGAACCGAGTATGATTACTTCTCCTCCTCCCTTCGACAGATGAGCGTAATTATCTGGCAATACGGCCGTACTCTTATTAATCGAACTTCGGATTTTACCCTCATCAATTAAATCGACTACTTCAAGACGCTCACTTAAATAACGATGAAAGTCCCTATTAATAATCATTTTGTCCAAAGGAACAAAATAATTTATACCAATAATACTAATGCCGATTAACAACGGTATGGTCTTCTTCTTTTGGAAGTTCTTCAGCGATCTTGCTTTTAATAAATTTATTAATCCATATAATAATGAAATACAAACAACTAAATAAAAAAATCCATAAATGATCATTTCTAAAAACGGTTCGAGAATTGGGGTAAGTTCGTAAATTAATCTCCACCGAAATATATTAATATAAAGAACCAGCACTGAGCTTAATGATGCCAATATGGTCAAGAGTACAAACCATGTCCTGGATTGCACTTCTTTGGGCGTTGTAGACATTATTCACCTCTGCTCTTGTAGGGTTTGCAAACATACTTATGCTCAAAAAACGAACGCCCCCCTTTACTAATAACCCTCTTACTACTAGGAAGATTATCTCCTAAAAAAATTATTCATTATCCCTAAGGATTTGATGACCTTTATATTTCCATTCTGATCTTTGAACGTATCTTTTATTTTCAGGTAAATACCTGTATTCGTTTTTGCTCTTGAAATCCAATCCAGTTTTTTATTCTGATCCAATATTCTTATTGTGCAATCCTCTGTTATTTTAGCACCGGAACATGAAATCTGGTGTTCCTCAAGAAGCCAGTTGATATACCTCTTGTCATTTGGAATGCTGATATTCAAAATAATAATGATAAATAATAAAGCCAATAAAACTCTCACTACATTCTTATTCATATCTATCCTTTCAAAATACGGTGTTTTAAGCTGATATCAATTCCTCACGATTGTAGATCCTAAATGCCCATTAAGTTGAAATAACCAGAATGTTAGCAGTAAATGAACTAAACTAAGACTCCAAAATACAATCCTTTGCTTTTGATAAAGCAATATACAAGTAGAATATAAGTGATATTGGAATCATTATTATCTTCTTCAATTAGTCGCGCCCCTAGAAATATAGGATACAAACCTCTTTCTATACATTCTACCGATACCAAAATATTCCTTCCTCATCGATTGTTGAATGTTGAAACAGCAAAGGGGACAGCCCCTCAACAAATTCAGTTTCTTCCGATTGATCATCATTCCCTCAATTGGTAATCCTTCATGAAATGGAAAATTTAGAAAATCAGGTCGTTCTCTTTTATTATAGATATTTTGCAAAAAGCCGGTTGCTTCTTTTCAGAGCAATCGGCTTTTTTTGCATGAAAGGAAATTATCACTCTCGCTTATATGGAAAACAATGCGGTCATGCGGACGTCTCCGTTACTTAGCGCCAAAATGTAATTTGATCACTGCGCAACCGTACAGATTCATGTCCTTCTGATTGAGCTTTGCCGATGGAAATGATCATGACAGGTACATACCGCTCTTCATCTAAGTCAAACGCTTTTACAATTTGGTCTTGCTCAAAACCAGCCATAGGATTGGTATCATAACCATGTGCGCGAGCCACTAGCATAAGCTGCATGGCAAAGAGGCTTGCGTCAATTTTCGCCACCTCGCTTCTGACTTCTCGAGGTAGATCCGGATACATGCTCATAATTTGTGCCACTTGTTTATCCCGTACGTCCGTCGGCATTTTTCCTTGTCTAACGGCTGTATCATAAATTTCTTCCACATTCAAATGGCTTTGTGTATCACCCAAAATGATTAACATGGCAGATGAAGTATCATTTTGCAACGTATTGAAACGCACCAGCGGGCGCAGTTTATTTTTCCCTTCCGGGGTATGGACAATGACAACACGCCAAGGCTGCATATTTGCGGAAGAGGGAGCCAAACTCGCCTCTGCTATGATGTCATTCAATTCTTCTTCCGGTATTTTAATATTCTCTTCATAATGGCGTACAGTGCGTCGTCCCTTAATGATATTCGAAAAATCATTGTTTTGAATACGGTCCAGCATGTTATCTCTCCTTTTGATAACACCAGATGTTTTTGACATTAGACATGTCACTGGTTATCATGTTTATATTATGAACTATGAACCTAGGTTTATAGCAAATACATCGTGGAAGCCATATAAGCCTTAGTATTGTTATAGGATAATCACATGAGAAGGGAGAGACATATGAAAGCTAATGAGATTTCAAAACTAACAGGGTTGCCGATCTCCACCTTGCGATTTTATGAGCGCAAAAAGTTGATTCCGGTTCCGCTAGTAACTAGAGATGAGAATAACTACCGGGTATATCATGAAGAAGTTATTGATTTACTTGACGATCTGAAAACATTGTTATTAGTAGGTTTTACGATTCAAGAATTGAGTTCCCTAATGAATGAAAACGAGGCTGCTTATGAGGAAAAGAAACACATTGTTACGGGTAAAATTCAGCATATAGAAGACCTTCAGGCGAGTCTGGAAACGTCGAAAACATTTTTACATGATTTGCTGGAGGGCAAGGCAAAGTTTCAAACAAAGTGCAACCATATAAATGAACAAAGCTGATGCAGCCACTTATGGCCAGCATCAAGGAGCCAAACTATTTGCGCCGATTGATTACGAAACGGGTCATGTCATTCACGGGGAAGACTAAGTGATTGTGCTGGATCATTCACGAATTCATCACGCCGACAAAAGCCTTAAAAAGGGAAAAACCCTTGATACATAAGGGTTTTTCTTATTATGCGGTCGGACGGATTTGAACCCTCACACCCGGTGAGCACTATCCCCTCAAGCCAGCTTCCTGACTGAAAGTGGCAGCCTCGGGTCCAAGAATTCGAGCTATATTGTTCTAAGTCATCCTTAATTTTTAAATCCAGCCCTCTCTCAAGGAGAATTGAAAGCATTCGTTGCTTGCTCTTCCCGCGAAGTTAGCTTTGAATCCTACGTGGATCGCCATCATTCCCAACCTGCCATTTTCAGAGTTTATTTCTCGGATGTGTCCGGCTGAATTTGCTCCCTCGAAAATCCTTGATCAGCCCAAAGGCTGTGGGAGTTAGATTTCATAAATTTCTATATATAATCAAATATATCCATCATTACCCATTCAATTATATGTCATCCATACTGTATCTCCCAAAACCTCAAACCCCTGTTTAAACCAGAAGTTCCGCGATTTATCCAGCGTATATACGTACATTTTTTTATTGGAATACTTCTCTTTAAGCCAATTTATAAAAAAAGCGGCATATCCCTTGCCTTCAAATTCCTTCAGAACATCCAACGCTTCAATAAATATAAAATGGGTTCTGTTTTTGATATCAATATAGAAGTCTCTTTCCAGGTACTTTTCATCATCATTAAAATAATCCTTTTCCGCCTTGCGGATTAACTGTTTCCCGTTATCGTATTCCCATACCACACCGTACCCGACCATAGTGGTATCCGCTTCAATGATATAGATGTCTTCCGGTAAATCCGACTTGTCTTTCTTGCTCAATTCTCCTGCATGATAGCCGGATTTCAATTCGCTTAACAGGTTCTGCATGTCTGGATCAAATGGTTTTGCGCTAATGGTTGGCATTTGTGAACTCCCTTTGCTGTTTTGTTTTAAAGTGTCATATTATGCCCGTGCCTGGCCAGATACTCTTCCTTTTCCTTATAATCCGGCATCACGCTTCCTACCCGCCGCCAGAATGAACGATCATGATTCATATGCGTGAGATGACACAGCTCATGGATGATCACATAATCGATAACTTCAATTGGAGCCATGGCCAAACGATAATTAAAGGTTAATTTTTTATCCGAGCTGCAGCTTCCCCACTTGGTTTTAGATTCGACGACCTCCATGGTTTTGGGTTTTACTTTCAGCTGTGCCTGATATATTTTGATCCGTTCCCCCACAATCTTCTTGCAGCTTGCGAAATAGAATTTCTTCAAACTGCTTTTAAGCTCATCTTCATTTAAATCCCCGGTCTCTATTAGCTCGTGAAGAAAATAATATTTGCCAAGATGCAGGAACTTCCCGTTGTCTTGATAATCTCTTATCCCGGAGGTATCCCGAGCCTTCGCAATGGATTGTAATTTATCCAAAATCCTTCGCCCATGATGTTCCACAGCCCTCATAATTATTTCATCACCTGTATGATTAGGAGCCCTAACGGTTATGTGGCCCAAAGAATCGATTTGAATCGAAATCTTTTCTCTGCTTCCATATTGAACATTAAATTCGATTGTATGAGCTTCAAAATCAATCTTCATAATCACCATCGTTCCTGTAGGGTTATTTCTCATGTTTCCCTTTTTCTCTTTCCCCTATTATATCAAGACATATTCTGTTTAGGCAGGCTTATATCGGCGGAGTGGCAGGCTGGGAGGAAGGTTTGATAAGCTTCCCGGATTCGTTCGCCCAGTTCCCCCATTCTGCGAGCGGCATTCGCATGGATGAACCCTCTTTTGTTAGGAGGCAAATTAAGCGGAAACGCGGAATTGCCTCCGACGTCTGGTCGTACTGCTCCATCTGTTCGTCAAGCTAGTTGATCGCCCCGCACTGGGAACAACATATTCCCGGTTATTTTAATTTTTTTTTTGGAATCTGTCGATTTTATCCTATCTCATACGTTGTCTTCATAGAGGCTGACAAGACAGTCCACAAACCAAGGGATGAAAGGAAGTTATGAGATGGCAAAACACACCACTTATATTATGTCGGAGGACGCAAGAGCTCAAGCTGAGTTCTACACTCATGCGCTCGGTGGAGAGATTATGTCCGTTATGACGCATGGGCAGCTTCCTGAAGCAAGGGAAGAGCTCCAGGACAAAGTCGTTAACTTGAGTCTGATGGCAGGAGGAATTAACTTCTTAATGTCCGATTCCGTATTTGAGCCGATTATTCGGGGAAACGCCATAAATTTGAGTCTCGAGTTTGCAACAGAAACCGAAGCCCGCGAAGCCTTCGATAAACTGGCTGAGGGCGGCAATGTGAAGTGCCCGCTTGAGCCGGCGTTCTGGGGAGCCTTGTTCGGACAAATCGAAGACAAATACGGCATCATGTGGATGATCACCACCGCGGGACCGACTGCCTGAAATAAAAGCAAGCGCAAAAGCCCGCCCCGAAAATAATATCGGGGAGGGCTTTTTTTCATGAATAGGATCTTCAACCACCTTGAAAATCACTTTTCCCTCCATCTTGTACATTGTGTTAATCATTGTCCATAATTTTTTGCAATCGATTTGCAACCCATTCAATGTCATAGCCTACTTCTTTAAGAATCACGGTATTGTAGATTTCTTCTAATCCAATGCGGAGCATATAGCAATAGATTCGTTCTTTGGACTCGGGAGACGCAATATACCGTTGAGTAATTTGTTGAACAAGCGGCTGAAGCTTATCTTCATTCCAGAACAAGATATTTGCCTTGTCATACAGATGGTCTCCATATAACGCAAGACTCCAATCTATAATTCCTGAAATTTGATCGTCTTTTGCCAACAGGTTGAATGAGCCCAGATCCCCATGAACCATATTTTTTTCCCTCAATGTGACACTGCTAATATGAGCCTTTAGTTCCTGAATGGCATTTTTTACTACTTCCGAGTCTAATCCATTACTCTCCAAGGCCGACCAATTATAAATATTATCGTTATAGACTGCCTTAATAAAATCTAACCACGAGGGATAAGTCGCATGTCCCGTTTTGTCAAAACGTCCATATCCTTCTGAATCAGTCACATCAACTTTTTCCAGAGCTTCCAAGGTTTTTATTACGGCAGGAACAATATCAAGTAACTCTTGACTGTTTAAATCAAACAATTTGTTTCCTTCTATAAATTTTGAAAAGGAGTAAACAAGCTCGTTCCCAGTCACTTGTACCTCTAACACTTTGCGCACCGGGAGAATGGTATGAATATTTTTATCGATCCATTTTTCTTTTTCATATGCTTCCAGGCTATTTCCTGCCTGGAAAATCAAGCGATTTTCGCCTTCCTGAAAGGAGTAGGTTTGTGAAACCAGCCCGCCGTGGAGCTCTTTAATATTTAATGCAGCGGGATAATGCTTTTTGATCAAAGCCCCAATTTCCACCTCAGTTAACTTCTTTATCATTGGAAACGCTCCTTTAAAAAAGATTTTTCCTAACAGCAATTCGTCTAAGGAGAGCTCATAAATATGGCTTAACTTAATAATGGAATCAATGTCAGGATAGTTTTTACCGACTTCCCAATTGGACAGCGTTTGTCTTGTAATATTCATCTTTTCTGCTATTTCTTCCTGGGTAAATCCTGCCTTTTTCCTTCTTGCCTTTAGCTTTTCACCAATATTCATAACATCTTCTCCTTATGTAGATTTTCTCATGTCTGATGGAAAAAGCCAGCAAGGGATTATTGCTTATTTAATTTTTAAAACCTGAATGGATACAGAATACTCAATATTAAAATTACCCCATTGAACTGGTTCAACGGGGTCTTTTGCTGCCCGACAGAATCTTCGTCCGCATGCCAGTTCAATGTCTTATAACACTTTATTTAAGCCGCCTGCGGTAATGCTGCAGCGAAGGCTGCCGTTCGTCGGCAGCCTGCGTCATGACGCTATCGCAATCCGTACCGCTGAAAGTCTTACTATCATAGGCTTAAGCCGTTTCCCCTAACATTATTCACCATACACTAACCTACAGCGGGCGGACAGGTAATGAAGTCAATAGTCGATAAGTTGTTTTCCAAACATGAAGGACATGATCTTGGTTTTTCTCCAATACGTCCTTCATGTCTGTACGATTGACCAGAATACATGGTATATGTTGTTGCCGTAAATCTGCTCGCCATTCACCAAAAGGCGGTTTTCTAATATTTCTTCTTTGGACAGGCTCTATAGAACCGCTTCTTAGAAAAACCCGACCTTATTCGTCGGGACATTCACCCGCTCTGGCCGCAATAATGACGGATAAATAATCCTGGATCATTTCCCGGGTAACATTCATTTCGATCAGATATAAGTCTGCCAATGTTTTCTTAAACTGCAGAAGGGTTTCCCGATCATTCGCTTCTGCAGGTACAGGCGTATATTCCACCAAAAAAACAGTTCTTGCAACATCGTACAAAAAATCTCCGCGGCATATATTCATGAAGTCTATCACCACGGTATCCCCATTAGACAGCAATATATTTCCCGGATGAAAATCTCCATGACAAAGCGTTTTTCCTTCTTTCAAATTATCCAGGAATGCTAATGCTCCTTCCTGTTCCATTGAATTAAGCGATTGCGCGTTTAATATATTGGATCTTAAAAATTCCTTGTAATCCGGTACATTGCGGGCATTGTTCTGAACGATTGTTTTATGCAGCCTCGCCATATATTCTGCACAGCCCTGAAGGTCGCCTGTTTTCAAAACCCAATCCCGCAGGGATTCGCCCTCCACTCTGTCATAGACAATACCCGTTCGCTCTTCACAGCTAATAATTTCATAGGCCTTTGGCTTTGCAAAGTTCATATCATTAATTGCCTTTGCGTTTTGAAACTCTCTTTCTACCGCATTTTTTGGATAGCCCTGAACGAAAAGCTTAAGCACTGTACCTTCTTCCCATTCATATACAGTTGCCGTATTGCCTTCACCCATTATTCTTCCATATTTCATTCATGTCACCCTGCCTTTAATAGCATTAATGGTAGGTAATATAAGATTCTCTTCTGAGTTTCACATCGTCCCATCGTCTATTATTCATAATGCCTCAGAGTCCAGTTATCGGGATCTCTATAAGATTACCAAACTTTCCCTAAAGAAAAAACAAGCATCCTGCTTATATCCCTCACCTGTACAGCAACCTCCTCCACGTTTGTTGAAGAGGCAGTTCCAACACATAGGATAAGCAAATGTAAGGGACGCTTAAACCCTATATGCTGCTCCATCGGGCAGCTTCGGGAATAGGATAAGCCCGTTTTTCTAGATCTTACGATTTATTTATTAAATATGGTAAATAGAACCATATGGTGCAAACCATCGCCGTCTTATTGACAATAAAATTAAATTCTTTTAATGTTAAATTCGGATTAAATTATATAAGCATAAAATATGTTTATTATTGGAAGGGGATTACTGTTTCATGAGTACTTTCGTATTGGTTCATGGATCATGGCACGGAGCATGGTGCTGGGATAAAATTACCCCTTCGCTGCAAAATGCAGGTCATCGAGTCATCGCCATAGACTTGCCTGGACATGGGTTAGATACAACACCGGTACAAGAGGTTACCTTTAAAGACTACACGGACCGCCTTTGCAGCGTTTTAGACAACGAGTCTGAAAAGGTAATTTTGGTAGGGCACAGCTCGGGTGGACACGCCATCTCCCAGACAGCCGAGTACCGCCCGGAAAAAATTCAAACGCTTGTGTATCTATGCGCATATCTTCCAAAAAATGAGCAGACCGTACTTCAAATCGCTCAAAGTGAGCAAAGAGATACAACTTCCGATACGCCTTCTGCCGTTGTGCTTAGCGACGATCAAACATACATGTCACTCAACGGAGATTTCGTCAAGACGAGCTTTTATGACGATTGCTCAGATGAGGATGTACTTTTTGCCAAAGAAAGGATTTGCCCTGATCCGATGGGGCCTTTCATCACGCCTGTCCATCTAACGGACGATAATTTCGGATCGATTCCCCGGGTATATATTGAAACCCTCAAAGATAAAGCGATCTCGATTGGTTTGCAAAGACAAATGTACGCCCAGTCTCCTTGCAAAGAAGTCATCATCATGGATACGGCTCACTCGCCGTTCTTCTCGCAGCCGGAAGTTCTAACCTCTCATTTGAACCATATAGCCCACACTTCAAACGAGTAGGTAACGGCGCCGGGTATGATCGTACAGCGGCTGGCTGCCCCCCGGTCAGCCCGATCGAATCCGCTGCAGCGCAAAAAGCCGGCTGCTCTGAATAATCAGAGCGACCGGCCATTATTTGTATGAGAAGGGAATGTCGCAGGATACGGCGTTCCCTCATCCTCCTGAATATTATTAGCGCAGCGCAAGCTCCGCCGCGATCACCACCGGGCAATTCAGAGGCGTGGCTGCAACGCCCATTGCTGTGCGTGCGTGCCTGGCAATATCAAAACCGTCAACCCGGAGCCAAGCGGCAATATGGTCCAAATCGCCAATTCACCGAATAATTCGGTGAGCAGCATGGAGCTGCCATTCACCACATTGGTCGTTCGATCAAAGCACGGTACAGGAAACGTCTCAAATGAGCGCTAACTGGCATGAAAAAACCTCCAGATTGGAGGTGAATGAGTTATTTATTTTCATAACGTACTAAGCCGTAGTTTATAAAAATACTGCACAATTGGATGCTTTAACTTCATCTTCTCTGTCATGTTTAAAATTCGCTTTTTTCCAACTCGTCTGTCCACCAAAGCTAGAATATTCAATAAGATATCATTGCTCTCTATGCTTTCCTCTATAGAAGTGGATAAAAACTTATTAGCTACAACGATAAAATTTGATTTACTTAATGATGACTGTGCTGACAAAAGCTCCTTTGCATATTCTGATATTTTTCTACTTCTTGCCATTACTTTTAGACGATCCTCCGGAACTATTCCCTTGGTATCTTTTCTGACCGCTTCAATTTCTTCATTGTTGATAGGAATTTGGATATCTGAATCATTCTTAATTTCCAGCTCCGTCTGATACCATCTGATTAAGGTAGATATATCACTCATATTGAGTACGTTCTTTTTATCTACCGTAATATAACAAAGTCCTGCTTTATCGGGTAAATAACGGTAGCTGGTTGAACGGTATTCGACCCTTCCATATAACGCAGGACAGAGAAAACTCTCCAGATGTTGCTTCAATTTGCTCCAGGACATGTATCCTCCTATGTTCCATATTATAAAAACCTCTATAGAGGCAGTCTCTCTATTATCCATAATACAATAACCAACACATCGATCATACTAAATACAAGCAACCTTGCGTTTCTCAATTTTCTTCTGAATTCGAACCCCCATCTCTGAGTATATGTTCGCATGAAAAAAACCTCCCGATGAGGAGGAAGATAGGTGTTTGTCATTTGAATCGTTGAATAGGGAAATTATTGTTAGACCATTTAAACTACTAGATGGCCATATATTTTACGAATCGTTGTGCCACTCCCTAAATTGAGGCCTCACTCACTTTAACTGTCCGTCAAAGCCTACCGCTGAACCGTTTGATCGCTTCCTCGGTTACCGGCTCGAAGAGGTTAACGAGGTTGCCGTCGGGATCGCGGAAAAGCACAGAACGGTTCCCCCACGGCATCGTTGTCGGTTCCTTTACCCAATCATCGACAAATGGCTTTAAGCGCGCGTATTCGGCTTCGACATCGTCGACGCGGAACTCGATGATGACAGAGTGATTGTTGGCCGCCACTACGGAACCAGCGCCGAATAGTTGCGCCGTCTGGGAGTGGCCGATTGCCAGGGTGCATGATGGCACAACGAGTTCGGCAAAAACGGGCGCGGGGCGCTCCGCCGAAGCACCCATGACTTTCTCATAGAACTCGACGAGACGATCCACGTCGTCGGTAATGATGCGCACAGAAGCGAAATTCACAAGATATCATCCTTCCTATAATTAATGATACAATATCGTATCATATCGCGGGCCAGAACCAGCGAAGCTTCCTTAAGGGGCATAGTAGCTGTAAAAAATAGATTGGCTATGTCCCCAACCGATGCAAGACGTACTTCGCATTTATTCTCACCACCCCTTTATGTTTACATACCCGATTATAAAACAACGCTACTGACAACGTTATGTCAGTAGCGTTTTAGCATTTTTTGGGCTTCCTCACGAATCCGATTTTGGAATGATTCAGGTTCCAATACGATCACACCCGCTCCCCAGCCAAGCACCCATTGCAGCAATTCATCCAGTTGACGAACGCGTAAGACCACATGCAATCCATCTTGATGCTCTTCCATATCCTCCATGTAATGATAGTTCGATTCCTTCACCTTATCAGCGATGTCATGGTTAAATCGAAGGCGAACTAGCAAGTGGCGATCATCCGGAGGGGTATATTCCCTTAAGTTAAAATGCGCCGGTAGTTCGAATCGTTCTTCCAGATCGATAAGTCCGGTCATTCGGGACAAACGGAAATGGCGAATGTCTTGGCGTAGATCGCAACGGGCCACGAGCATCCAAGATCCTTCAACGAGTACCAGGCCATAGGGTGCGACGGTACGATCACTATGGTGATTCCCCTTGGAATCCCCAATCCCTTTCGAATAATGAAATCTGATCTTTCGTTCATCTAATATCGCTCGACGGATTTTTTCGAAATATTCCCTTTCTTTTGACAGCGCGACCCGTTTACCGGGAGTGAGCAAGCGCAGCGCCTTGCGCACACGAGAGGTCTCATTGCGAACGCTCTCCGATAGAATGGCCTCGATTTTCCTCCGAGCGGCTTGAGCCTTGACACGATACTCATCATCAAATCGCTGCTCGATAAAGTCCGTTCCTATAAGCAAGGTTACGGCTTCTTCTACCGTGAAACTGATCGGCGGCAGGAAATAGCCTTTCATCAAAGAATATCCTGTGCCTGGGGCACCTATAATCGGTACGCCCGTTTCACTAAGTGCCTGAATGTCACGATAGATGGTCCGCACGCTGGTTTCGAATAGGTCCGCCAAATCTTCGCCCTTTACCACTTCTCTGCTTTGCAGCTCCAGCACGATGGCTAATAAACGGTCTGTTTTGTTCATTGGCTGCCCCCTTGAAACTTAATGCTGTCACCAAAAACTTGCCATCACTTGTGGCAAGGTTCACCGCGATTTGCCTTAACTGCTCGTTAGTCTAATAGTTTGAGTGATACTGTCACATCTCATTTTCGAACCATCAATATTAAGCATTCCACATGCCCCGTATCCTGAAACATTCTGACTTGGGATGTTATCTGTTGCAATCCGCTGAAACCTTGATATGACGAGCTCCTGGGCCGCTTAAGCTCTTTACAATTATATAGAATGTTGGCACTATCAGTCAGACCCTTAGCGAGCCACGGAACCCCCTGGCAGCATAGTAGGAATCGGCTCCATTGTGGTATACAAAGACAGTATCGTAGCGGCGATCACAAAAGATGGCCCCGCCGAGTTTTCTGATATTGGCAGGCGTTTTCACCCAACTTGATGTTTTCGTATCGAAATTTCCAAGCTTCTGCAGCTCCCGGTATTGTTCTTCCGTTAAAAGCTCAATGCCCATGGCAGCAGCCATATCAATCGCGTTGTTTTCGGGTTTATGTTCTTTCCTTGACTCCAGCCCTTCACGGTCGTAACAAACACTTCTGCGGCCTTTGGGACTCTCCGCTGAACAATCACAAATAATGTATTCGCCTGTCTCATTATCATGACCTACAACATCCGGTTCGCCGCCAGTTCTTTCCATTTCATTGAGCGACCACAGTTTTTCAATATTCGCTTCAAGCTTTATTAGTATTTTTGTCCATTCAAGACTTTTATGGCGGTTCATGTATTTATCAAAACGGGTTTTCAATGCTCGGAGTAGTTCTTCTTGTTGTTCTGGTGACAACTTTTGTTTATTGTTGACTTCACTTTTCTTGGTCATGTTAGTTTCCCCCTTATTGTTTTTACTTAGATTGGGAACGTATGATCTAACGGGTTTTTGCCCAAGGCTTTCTTGTTCCATCAATTTTACATTAAATATTTAACGAATCAAACGAAACGTTCGCGATGAACCCATCATAGGATATAATTCGAATGTCCTTTGGAGGTCTTCCCCTTGTTTCTCGTCCGGTGGAAATAGGTTTTTTATAATTTTCCATTGAGCATCGTGAACTATATATTCGGCATTAGATAGTTGGAATAATTTTCTGGACAATGAAAGCAGAGTCGTATATCGTAAAATTATAACTCTACATGGAAATTACTGGAATTGTAAGAAAACGATTGTCTCGAGCAGAATCAAAAACAAGAATGCTTCTCAACAGAGAGTTGCAACCACACATATAAGGAAGGTAGGAAGATAAGATGGGAGATATCACCCCTATAACAAAAGGAGTTACTCCAACAATTTTTAAGAAAATTTCAGCTTGGGCTCTATTGACCGTATCTGGCATTGTAGGAATGATCGTTTCGATGGTCGCGACAATATACTTTGCTGGAAGTTCAGGGAATAGAATAATCGCTTTTGTAGCCGGGATAGTTATTCTTGTTATCATTGCAGGTGGAGGTGGGTATTTCACCGGACGAATGTTAAGGGAAATCAGGTACGGTCAAACAGGAAATACTCCATGTTTTCTGCTGGAATAGCTCTACTTTTGTCCGCATCGCTCATGTTCGGTTTCCTTTATGCTCCTGTCGAATCAAATCCAATGCAACCGAGCGATAATGTACATTACTGGGATTTATCCACTGGTTCACGAATTGCGTATACACATATCTCCGAGAATGTGGATAAGCCATATCCCGTTTTACTCGTTCATGGGGGCGCAGGCGCACCCTCTTTGGAGAACGATGATTATGCTAATGCCCTTGCCAAGAAGGGTATGACGTATACAACTACCACCAAGTCGGTGCCGGCCTTTCCAGTCGGCATAATCCAGATGAATATACTGTAGATAGACAAGTACAGGATTTGGAAGCCATCCGTAAACAATTGAATGCGGATAAAGTGATTTTAGTCGGTGAATCCTGGGGCGGAACCTTGACTGCAAACTACATGGCGGCTTACCCTAACGTTGAGAAGGCTGTCTTTCTGTCCCCAGGAGGTATCTGGCTTAGAAATAACAGTGATATTGGACCTAAATTAAATGAAGCCGGACAAAAGGATCAAAGTGAAGTAGTTTCAGCAAATTTACGCTTTACCCTAGCTCAAATCATTTCTCAAGCGGGAGGCACACAAGGTCTATACGTCTTGATGCCTGAAAAATCACTCGATGGATTATACGAAAGTTTTGTAGATATGCTTAACATGGAACCGAGTAATCCGAATCCAGATACGAATGAGGTGTCTCCTTCTGAAGGGTTTGGTTTCTGGGTTAATGTGAAAATGGCATTGGATTCTCAGAAAGTCCCAGATCCGCGGCCAGCCTTGAAAAAGGATACAACACAAGTCTTAATCATTCGTGGACAGTATGATTATATTGCCTGGGAGCAGACCCGTGAATTCCAGGATACATTCCAGAACTCCAGGCTACTGCCAATTAAGGGGCTTGGACACGTAATCACTAAGCCCTACCAGCAGACTTACACTGATGCCATTGTTAAATTTTTGAATGGTGAGGAGTTTCCTATCGAACCCTATACCGGGATAGAAGATCCTTTTTCTGTTCAATAACTTTTGAATGAACCCGAGTTTGACAGTAAATCGGTAAAATTAGAATACACGCTAAAATAAAGTCCCTTTAATTTCAAAATGTCATTAACTTAAACAGGTTTCATTGTTGTACCAGAAAAGTTGGGTGGTATACTGCAAGCCTCCCTTCGTCAGGCCGGAACATTCTTGCTTATTTGGGACGGTATACCCATAAAATTGCGATTTCCAACCAGAGGATCTGCAGCATGAAAAACGGACAAGTTACCTTCAAATACAGGGATTATCGCGATGGAAACAACCCCGTACGAACAACGATCTGGAGCAAGGCCTTTCCTGAACGCCGAACAAGAGCAACTCGTCTATCAAACAATTGTGAATCAGACACCTGCGGATGTTGGCTTTCCCGCCAAAATGAACTGGACTTCACCGATCATCCGGAAATGGATCGAACGAGAATTTGGCGTGATGTACTCGGACCGTGGATCCCGAGAATTGCTCTATCGTTTGAAGCTTAGTTTTACGGTGCCTACATACACTTTGGCGAAGGCGGACCCGGCGAAACAGAAAGCATTCGTACAGAAGTTCGAAGCATATAAAAAAACTCCTGAACGGTGAAATCGATCGAATCCTGTTCATTGAAGCGCATCATCCGGAATAGGGGAGATTTTCGCAAACGAACTTGCCAAAAAAGGATGTACCTTAATATTAGTTTCCCGGTCAGAGGATAAACTCAAACAAATTGCAAATGAACTTCAAGAAACGCATTCGATCCACTCATTTCATGATGTATCCGGTTCGGACAATTTGAAAAGTAAGCGCATGGAACCGATTGATGTCGTGAACGCGGCATTTAAAGCGGTAGAAAGGAATCGCAGCCACATCATAGTTGGACGAAATAATTATATTACGGCTCAGCTGCCGCGTTTACTGCCTCGGAGCACGGTCGTAAAATTCGCTAAACGAATATTTCAGCAAGCCTTGAATATCAAGTGACATCCTTGGCTTAATATGGGGAGGTTGTTATATCATATAGAACCACTCTTTTATCCGCTGAAGCGGGAAACGGAGTGGTTCATTTTCCCTTGCGTATTCGCTTCAGTAGGTTAAGCGATGTATATCGACCACGATGAACATTTACGGTCATGCCCTTCAGTCAGCAAGCAAAAGCACAAAAATAAAGACGCTCGAGAGTGTCGCTCCCAGCGCCTTCTTTGTAATCGATTGTGTCGAATATCTATTAATCAGGTTTTTCACATCATTTTCAGATCAACGGACATTATAGCCAAAAACCCTTGATATATAAGGCTTCCCAGCTCCTGTTTAATTCCTCACCAGTGATACAACCGCCTCCACATGCACCGTCCACGGAAACATATCCACCGGTTGAACCTCAACCGTCCGGTACCCGCCATCCTCCAGCATGCGCAGATCCCTCGCCAGTGTCGAAGGATTACAGGATACATACACCACCCGCTCCGGCCGCATCGCCAGAATGGTCTCCAGCAGCGCTTCGTCGCAGCCTTTGCGCGGCGGATCGACTACGATCACGTCCGGCACGATGCCTTCCTTCCGCCAGCGCGGAATAACCACTTCCGCCGGACCCGCCTCGAACTCGGCATTGCCGATTTCATTCAACGCAGCATTGCGCCGCGCATCCTCGATCGCCTCCGGCACTATCTCCACGCCATACACCCTGCCCGCCTGGCGGGCCAGAAACAACGAGATCGTGCCAATCCCGCAATACGCGTCAATGACCGTCTCCGATCCGGTAAGCCCCGCATACTCTACCGCCTTGCGGTACAGCTCCACCGTCTGCACGGGGTTCACCTGATAGAAGGAACGGGCCGAAATCGCGAAGCGGATCCCGTCCAGTTCGTCATAGATCACATCGCTGCCCCACAGGACGCGGGTCTCATCGCCGAAGATCACATTCGTCTTGCGCGTATTGACGTTCTGCACGATACTCGTCACACCCGGAACCGCCTCGCGAATACGCTCTACCCAGCGCTCGATCTGCGGAATCCGCTGTCCGTTCGTCACCAGCACAACCATGGCTTCACCGGAGACAAAGCCGACCCGCGCCATCACATGGCGCAGCAGCCCGCGGCCTGTCTCTTCGTCGTACGCCGTGATGCCAAGCTCACGGCCAACGGCCTTCACCTCGGCCACAATCTCGTCATTGACCGAATGCTGGATCAGGCACTGATCCATATCGATAATACGGTGGCTGCCCCTCGCGTAAAATCCCGCAACCAGCCTCATATCCCTGACGCTTGCCGAACCATCAGCCGCTCTGCCCGCTTCCGGCACCATCCCGATCGGAACCTGCGCCTTATTGCGGTAATGCCAGGGCTTGTCCATCCCGATAGCAGGATGCACGATCACATCTCCGCTATCTCCGCCCTCACCCGCTGCAATGCGCAGCTTGCCGATCCGCTCCAGATTATCCACCACATGCTGCCGCTTCCAGCGCAGCTGGGCGTCGTAGTCCATATGCTGCAGCTGGCAGCCGCCGCACTGCATATAGATCGGACACGGCGCCTCGACACGGTCGGGGCTGGCCGCAACCAGCTCCTGCAGCTTGGCATAGCCATACTGCTTCTTGACCTTGAGCACTCTTGCGCGCACGCGCTCGCCGGGAAGCGCTCCCTGTATAAAAAGGGTAAAGCCGTCTGCACGGCCTACCCCTTCTCCCTCATGCGTCAAGCCGACAATGTCGACGACGACTTCATCATTTTTGCTGACTGGAACACTCATTTGCTTTCGATCGCTCCGTTATTCTCTAGTTTACTTATAGGTTGTATTGCCCTCTTCATCCACGAAGATTCCCAGATGCGACGGCAATATATTAAACGTACAAGGCAGCGTGCCGCCGTATTCGCCATCCAGATTAAGCTGAATATAATCCGGCGTCGTCACCTGCAGCGCACGGGTCTGAAAATGAACCACATGCGGATCATTTAGATGCTCGCCGCGCAGGGCAAGCGAGGCAATCCGGATGAATTCGCCCAGATTGCATTTCTTCAGCACGATGACGTCGAGCAGCCCGTCGTCAATCGTGGCATCCGGCGCGAGCTTCTCGAAGCCGCCGACCGAATTACTGTTGCAGATGAGGAACAGCATGATCTCCTCGTGCATCTCGCCGATCTCATCAGCCTGAAGGATCAGCTCGGTCGGGCGCAGACGCGTCATTTTCTCAAGGCCCTTCATATAATAGGCCAGCTGTCCAATCATCGTTTTCAGCTTGCTGGGCACCTCATAAGTCAGCTCCGTCAATGAGCCGCCGCCCGCAATATTGATAAAATACCGCTCGTTTGCCTTCCCGAGATCGATCGGACGCTTAAACTGCTGGATGATCAGATCGCAGGCGGACTCCCACTGCTTGGGAATACCCAGTCCCCGGGCAAAATCGTTGGTCGTGCCCAGCGGCAAAATCCCGAGCGGCGGCCGCGATTCCTTGGTCGCCAGACCGTTGATAACCTCATACAGCGTTCCGTCTCCGCCCGCCGCAATGATCATGTCGAAGCCGCGGTCCGCCGCTTCCGATGCCGCTATGGTGGCGTCCCCTTCGCTCTCAGTAGCATGGCAGCTGGTCTCGATGCCGCCCCGCTCAAGCCGCTGCAGAATATCCGGCAGCCGCCGCTTGATCTCTTCTCTCCCCGAGGTCGGATTATAAATTAATCTTGCCCGTTTAATTGACATTGTGGCCACCTACGGCATGTTCCAACCGTGCAAGCGCCGCTCCCGCGGCCGCTTGGCTACAAGTGAAACCGGCCTGTTACCCTTCCCCTTATCATATATCTTTACTTCTATCGATTAAACCAATCTCCGGCCCTGCGAATCGCCGGCAGCCGGTCCGATTCTAACCCAGCCCGGCAAGCCATCCGCTCATCTGCCGCTCCATCCAGCCGGCCATGCAGGAATGCGGAAGCATCGCGCGTCCGTTATAGCGGTAAGCCAGTCCGCCCAGCCTCGCCGGTATCACCGTCCGGGTGAAATATCCCTCACTCAGAAACAGCGGCACCACAATAACCGCCTGATCCGGCCGCTTGCGCAGCATCGCGTCCAGCTTGCTTGCCGCCTGATCCGGCAGCAGCATGGCGATATCCCCGCCCGCGAAGCCGCCAAGCTGCTGCAAGCGCTGGAGCAGCTTCGTCATGCCGCTTCTCCAGCGGTCATGAAAGACCGCTTCGCGTGAGCCATGCGCCACCACCAGCAGCCGTTCCCGCTCCGGCGCCTCCGACAGCCCGCGGATGTTCGCGAGCAGCAGATCGGCGATCTGCGGATCATCGTCGATCGGCACGCCGAACCGGATACGTGTCCCCGGATTCCAGCGAAACCGTTCCAGCTCGCCGGTCCGCGCCGGGGATACCGGCGCCTGGCCGAAGGCCTGGGCGATGTCATCCACATGCGTGCTGCCGGACGAGACAAAGAGCGGAAGGACGTAAATATCCGTCACACCTTCCGCTTCCAACTTGTCAATGCCATCTTGTATTAGCCGCCCTTCGACAATCTCCAGAAAGGACGAAACGACCGGAACCGCCTGTCCGCCAGAGGCAGCAGCCATCTCCAGCCGCTTCCCGGCCGCCGTTGAAAGTGATGAAGATCCATGCACGCTAGGGGATATTCCTGCCTGCGTTTGACCGCTCGCCAAAGGCTGCTTCACATACGAGGCTGCCGACTTCACCGCGTCATCCACCAGCCGCACCCAATCCGCTTCCCGCGAACCGTGGCTGATAACCAGCACCCCCGGCTTCATCGATTAGCGTCCTGCGCGCTCCAGCGCCATTTTGTACCCGTCATTGCCGTAATTCAGACAGCGCTTCACGCGCGAAATCGTAGCCGTACTTGCGCCGGTCTCCGCCTCTATCTGATTATATGTGGAACCCTTGCCCAGCATTCGCGCCACTTCAAGACGCTGCGACAACGATTGAATCTCGTTCACCGTGCACAAATCGTCAAAAAAAACATAACATTCCTCGACTGTTTTGAGCGTCAATACCGCTTCAAACAGCTGATCGACCGTTTTATCGTTAAGCTTCTTAAGCTGCATCGTTTGCTTCCTCCCTACCCGAACTAATATTCTCATTGTATCGGTTTCAGGCTTACTTTTCAAGCGTTACCGTATTCACGCATTACAGGATAGAAGAACCGTTCGGGTCGCAAATACCCGCACCTGCGGAATTTTTTAAGGCAAAACCGGGCATTCGTCCAATCCTTATGTTTGCCTATGCCATAGACTATAAACAAAACGGAAAAAGGTTGTGATCCGCGTGAAATACCGCTACGATCCGTCCCATAGAAGCTTTCAGCAGCCGCCTCTCGGGGGGCCGGGTCCCGGCCCCTTTCCGGGCATCTCCGATCCCTTCTTCGGCGGAGGAAATATGGGCTTTAACCAGGGAGCTCCCTTCAATCCCGGGCAGTTTCAGAACCCCGGTCCGGGCGCCATCGTTCCGCTTGCGGAGACGATTACCGAAGGCGTCACGGCAGTGCCGGCCAAAGTAGGCGGCTTCTCGCTGCCTACCAGCCTGAGCGATATCAAAGGAATTGTCGACCGGATGGGCGGCATCGAGGGTATTGTCAGCACGATGACCAAGGTGCAGAAGGTTGTCGGCAGCATTACCCAGATGGCCCCGCTGATCAAGGTGCTGGCAGGCTCCTTCGGCAAAAAAGACGCAGACGAAGAGGAGGATGCGGCAATAACGCGGCGCAGGAAGCGCCGGCGGCCAAGAGGGGCAGGTTCCGGCTCCAAGCGCAAGCGGCGCCCTGTCAGCAAGAAACGGAAGCGGTAATAAATCGCAAACGGCCTGGGGGCAGACACGCTCATCCTGTTGGGATGCCCGACATTCAAGAACATTCTATGGGATAAAACGAACTTGAGTGAGCAAATGTAACCAACATTGAACAAGAAAGGCTGGATGTCAGAAGCCGCTGGACGCTTGATGCGCCTGCGGCTTTGACAGCCAGCCTGTTATCATTCACGGGAAGCTACATAAACAGCAGCATAATCTGATAGATCAGGGCGGATAGAAGCACCGTCACCGGAATGGTTACGATCCAGGAGACCACGATCCGCCCGGCAAGCCCCCACTTCACAGCCGAGAAGCGCTTCGCGCTGCCGACGCCCAGAATCGAGGAGGTAATGACATGCGTGGTGCTGACCGGCAGATGCGTAAGCGTGGCGGTCAGGATAACCGATGCCGACGTGATGTCTGCCGCAAAGCCGTTGATCGGCTCGATTTTGAAAATCTTGGTGCCCATCGTTTTGATGATTTTCCAGCCGCCGATGGAGGTGCCAAGCGCCATGGCGGTTGCTGCGGATATTTTGACCCACAGCGGTATATGCTCGATGTTGTCCTGCAGGCCTGCCGTCACCAGCGCGAAGGTCATAATTCCCATCGCCTTCTGCGCATCGTTGGTGCCGTGCGTGAACGATTGGAAGGCAGCCGTTATGATCTGCCCCGTACGGAAGCCTTTGTTGATCTGATGCGGGCTGGATTTGGCGAAAATCTTCTTCAGGAGCCACATCACAATAAAGCCGCCTGCAAAGGCAATTAACGGCGAGAAAATAAGTGCTTTTACAATTTCGGTGAAGCCGCCCCCATTGAGGGCGCCAAATCCGTCCGCGCTAACAACCGCACCGGCCAGCGAACCGACCAGAGCGTGCGAGGAGGAGGAAGGAATGCCGAACCACCAGGTGATCAAATTCCAGATAATGGCGGATATCAGCGTGGCGACGATTACCTGTACCCCGTTGTCAAGCGTGGCGGGGTCGGCAATGCCGCTGCCGATTTTTTTGGCTACGCCGGTGAACAGCATGGCTCCTGTGAAGTTCATAACGGACGCAATGACAATCGCCATACGCGGCGAGAGCGCTCTTGTCGATACGGACGTTGCGATGGCATTAGCCGTATCGTGAAACCCATTTATAAAGTCAAATGCCAAAGCGAGAAAAATGACTGCTCCTACCCAGATGTACATCATATCCATACCCGCTCGTCACCTACTCCTTAGCTGTTGCGCATGATGATGGTTTCGAGTGTGTTGGCAACGTCTTCGCAGCAATCGGTCGTTTGCTCCAGCCGCTCATAAATTTCCTTGCGCTTGATCAGTTCAATCGGATCCTTCACATTGGCAAACAAACTTTTGATGCATACCCGCAGCAGATCATCGGCCTGGTTCTCCAGTTCATTAATCGAGATAGCCGGCTCCCGGATTGCCAGAAGCTTCTTCTCCGACAATAGATAGATCGCCTTCTTGATCTGCTGGGCGCTGCGGAGCAGAATTTCGGCGAACAAGGTAATATACTCATCGGGCTCCGTGACATTGTACATCTCAAAGCGCGATGCAGATGCTTCAATACCGTCCAGCACATCGTCAAGCGATGTGGTCAGCGCCATGATATCCTCACGCTCAATCGGCGTAATAAACGTTTTGTTCAGCTCTGTCAGGATTGTATGTACATAGCTGTCGCAGGTGGTCTCATACTCCTTCATATCCTTTGCGAACTGGGTAACATCCCTGATTTTCGCGACATTGACCTCAAAATATTGAACAGCCTCAAGAATCGTATCTGCCATCGCTTCCAAAGTCGTAAAAAAAATGTCCTTTTTCTTAAACATCGGTATTCCCCTTCGCCCTTATCTTTATTGTGAAAAACATGCACTTAAGTGAACATATGAAACCGACAATAGCTTAACATAGTTTACCTTGCAATTGTTAAGGGATTGTAAAGGTTTTATGACTTTTTATGAAAAACAGCAAAAATAAATTTTCCAGCTATTTTTTTCGGTCCTTTCAAGGAGAAAAGGATCTGCCGCTAAGATTCCGGAATCGTTTCCTGCCCGAATACCCCTGCATGATTGAAGTAAAAATCCAGCCCGCACCGCTATTGTTTTCCTTAACCGCTTAAAATAACCAGTCTTGTAGACATTCCGTGTAAATGGGCATAGCCGCATCATCATTGTGTATCTGCTGAAGGCCATCCCCGCTGCCAAGGTAAACCGGATATTTCCCGCTTAACTGCACAGCACGGAATAAGCCAGCCGGATGCTCCCGATTGACCGGATACAACAAGAAAACCGGGTCAGCATGTCAGCCGCCCGGTCACCCGTCTTTATCTGTCTGAAACCATGCCTTAAGCATCTGAAATCATCAGCTGTAGCTCAGATGCTCCTCAAACGAGGGGGTCATCGGTACAATGTGATAGAACGTCTTGCCCGGGACAAATGGCAGCTCGCGCCCCTCCTTCATCAGCCTGATCGCTCCGTCATCGGCCCGCACCCACTCGCAGTCGACCGCCTGCCCCAGCTGGAACAGCACCGCCGGGCCGCCGGACTGCAGATCAATTTCCAGTCTTCCGTAATCGTCGTAGGTGTGGTGCGCAGCCCCGATAATAACCAGATTCGTCGCCGTCAGCTGCTCCTCCGTGGTCAAATCTGTATGCGGCTTGTCGTTGATCGACCGTGCATAGATCTTCCTGGCTTCATCGAACGCATAAGAAACCTTGTAATCCTTCAGCAGAAAATGAATTTCTACCTTCGTGGCCGTCATCCCTCCGACCGTCGCACCCACATCGGAGAACGGATAGGCCGGTATTGCGACCGTGTCCTTGTATTTCTTGTGGGCGGCGCCTTCCCGCAGCTTCTCGATGTTGGAATATAAATTATGCGGCGCTTTGCGGAACGACTCCCGCCAGAAGTAGCTGCCCGCATTGGAGATTTCATCGAGATAGGCCTTGCCCTGATGCTGCAAAATATCGTAACCGTCCGTGCTTGCCCCGGCATGCGCCAGAATCGCGTTGAAGGTATCTCCAATTTCAATCAGATAGGGGCGGTTGCTGCGGATCGGACCGATCGGATCCTTGAAATTATCGCTCTGAAAAATCGCTACCAAACGTGTGATTCCACCCTCTGCCAGCACCTCCCACACCATATCGGCATGGGGCAGACCGGACTGGGGCCGAGCCAGCGCCATATTATTGACCATAACCGCTATCGGACGCTCCAACGCTTCCTGCTCAAGCGGCAGTCCCGTAAGCGACGCCCTGAAGGCAGGGACGGGGTCCGGCTCCGGCTCCGGCTTGGGAGTAGGCTCCGGGATGGGGACAGGCTTCTCCTCGGTGAGCGGCTTGGGATCACTATTCAGCTTATCGGCTCCACTGCACCCGGAGAGACTGCCCATAAGCAGCAGGAACAGGGCAATCAGCCCGCTGCCTGCGATGCGCCGGAAGGTTGTACGGCCTTTATCAACCATGAGTAAACCACCTTTTTGCTTGTGATGACTGCCTTTTTCCTATTTCCTTATTAAACCATACGCAAAGGAGGATTGTCTTGTTTTTCATGGATGTCCGCCTGGCCGAACAAGGAGCGTCCGTTCTGGAGAGAGGATATCATGGGGAAGAACAGAGATTAGTATGCAAATGAAATTGATGTCAATTGAGCGAGTCTGAGCAGGCAGGGGATACCGCCAATTTCGTGGGTATACTGTGTCACTAAGTTTCCATACTACTTAAGACCTGTTCATTTCCTGCGGGAAGAAATATCAGTAAAGGACAAGTCAACTTTAATGCTTTCTGATGTTTCAAAAAAAAAGGAGCTGAAGCATAATGCCCCAGCTGATTGAATGGACGGGCCGCCACTGGCTTGTCATCGTCCTGATAATAGGAGCAGCGGCGGCTGTTGCCTACATCTTCGCGAAGCGCAAATCCCTCTTTTATAAAGAATAACAGCCCGCTCCCTTTAGACGTTCGGCTCTTCCGGAGACGGCGGCTCCTGGACCGCGAGCGGGAGACGGATGGTCACCGTTGTGCCTTCTTCCCATACACTGTCCACGCGAAAAGCCCCGCCATGAAGCTCCACGATTTCCTTGCAGATGGCAAGCCCCAGACCGCTGCCCATCTTCTGGCTCCCGCCCTTGTAGAATTTGTCCAGCACATGGGGCAGATCCTCCGGCGATATGCCGCAGCCCGTATCCTGAATGGCAATACGAGCCCAGCCGGGTTCCTGCTCGGCCGATACAACCACGCTTCCTCCGCTCGGGGTGAATTTGAAGGCGTTGTCCAGCACATTGATCAACACCTGCTTCATCCGGTTGGCATCGGCTTCCACCAGCAGCGGCGGCGTATTCCCGAAGTTTGCCGTGAGGCGGATTCCTTCCCTCTGGACGCGCGCATCGAACTGGCGCATGGTCTCCTTGACCGGCTTCAGCAGGTCCACCGATTCGGGATGCAGAATGATGCTCTTGGCATAAAGCTTCGAGAAATCAAGCAGATCCTCCACAAGCCCCGACAGCCGGTCGGTCTCCCGGTCAATAATCGTCAAGCCCATCTGAAGCTCCTCCGCATCGGAAGGGTCGCCTGCGAGCGTTTCGCTCCAGCCCTTGATCGAGGTCAGCGGTGTCCGCAGCTCATGGGAAATGGAAGAAATAAAATCATTCTTCAGCTTCTCCCGCCGGGTAAGCTCGGAGGCCATCGTATTGAGCGTCTCCGCCAGCCGCCCGATCTCATCATGATCATGCGGGGTGGCTCTGCGCGACCAGTCTCCTTCCGCCATCTGCTCGGCTACCCGCGTCAAATTACGGATCGGCCTGGCAATCCGGTTCGCCAGCAGCACGCTCATGGCAAAGAACAGCAGCACCACAATGAAGCCCACCAGCACCGTGATCCACAGCATATTGCGGACTGTTTCATCCACGCTCACCAAAGAGGCCGTGTAACGGAACATGGCGACAATATGCTTATCCTGTTTGACCGGCAGCGTGACAGCCGCAATACGCTCATTCGTCACAGGATCCACTCCGCGCCAGACGCCGCGTTTGCCTCCCATCGCCTCAAGCACATCGGGCGTTTCAACCACTTCCCCGTTTCCCGGCAGGCCGTCGCTGTCCACCACCAGGTAGCCCGTGTAGTCCAGCAGCTGCAGATGCGCGGTGCCCTCGGACATATTTTGCAGCATATAGCTTGCCTTATCCTCCATGGGCTGGTAGGAAATATTGCGGTTATGAAGGGCTGCCTCGGTCTCCGCACGCTGGATGACCGAACCAACGGCGCTTCCATAATAATAATTCCATACCAGGGTAACGAACATGGCACCGAGAAGCACCACAACAAGCGTAATGAGCACCCCGTAGCTCCATACCATGCGAGTCCTCAGGCTGCTCATCTAAAATCCGCTCCGTTTCCAGCGGTATCCAAAGCCCCAGAGGGTCTCAATATATCGCGGATCGGATGGCTCGTCCTCAAGCTTCTGGCGGATTCGCCGGATATTCACATCGACGATTTTCAGGTCGCCGATAAAATGCCTCCCCCATACCGCATCCAGAATATCGTCGCGGCTGAGTCCTTCCCCTTCGCGCTCCATGAGCAGCAGGACAAGCGTCCACTCCGTCGGCGTAAGCACGATCTCCTCGCCGCCCTTCCACAGACGCCGCTCCGCCGCCGACAGCCGGAACGGTCCTGATCGCAGCTCGCCTGCACGCTCGCCGGGGGATTGCTGCCCCGCTTGAGCCGGCGTGCTTCCGCCCAGCATGCCTAGGCTTTCCCCTGCAGATCGCCCCATATTAGCTGCCGTACTTCCCGTCGCCGCTTCGTCCGTATGAGGCGAGCCGGGCTGCCTGCCCTGCCCGGATCTCTGGGCAGCGGAACCGCCAGCACCTGTGCTTCCGGCTGCGTCATCGGGCGCTCCAGCTTCGGCAATGCCGCCGCTGCCCGCCGCCCGGGCATCCTGCGAAGTCAAGCCGCCCGGCATCATCCGCCGGTGCAGGGCGTTCAGCCTGGCGATCAGCTCGCCGGGGCTGAACGGCTTCTGCACATAATCGTCGGCCCCCAGCTCCAGGCCGCGGATTTTGTCCTCCTCCTGGGACTTGGCCGTCAGCATAATGATTCCCATGCTCGGAAATCTCCCGCGCAGCTCGTCGCACACTTCAAAACCGCTGATCGTCGGCAGCATCACATCCAGCAGCGCTACGTCAAAAGGAGGAGAAGCCGCATAGGCAAGCGCCAATGCGGTCTCTCCATCCCCGGCTTCCGTTACATCCATTCCGTTGCGTTTTAAATTAATGCGGATAAAACCGCGAATGGCTTCCTCGTCTTCCAGCAGCAATATTCGCATATATAGCTTCTACCTCCCGACAGCGGCGGGCCGCCCGGGATAAACCTTGAGCGGACCGTCCATTTGATGCAACGACTACCTTTATAATTAATCCCATGAATAATTAATGCTGGGGAATCAGCTTGAAAATCTGCTTCAGCGTCACTTCATCCAGCTGCAGCTGATCATAATCCTGCTTGTTGTCAGCGGTCCAGTCCTCCGGAGCCTCCGACCAGACGGCAGCATACACAAATCCGCCAGCTTCCGTCAGCACCGTCACTCTTCTGGAATCATCCTGCAGCTCCTGCTCTTTATCGCTCCAGTCCGCCAGAGGCACCGGTTCAATCGCGAACAGCTCCGCCCGGTCCTCCGTCTGCTGATTGTAATAATCAACAGCCAGTTCTCTCACATCGCTGTCATTGGTGAGATGCACCGTATATTTCTCACGCCATTCCGCAGGAAACCGCAGCTCGTAGCCGTCCGTTTCGTCCACATATCTCTCCTGTACCACCTGGAACTCTTCCCCGCCATCCCACTGCTTATATTGTTCGAGCCAGAGAAGATCGCTGTACGGCAGGTTCGGAGCTTGTCCGGGAGCCTCCAGCGTCACGTTAATGTCCAGAATGCCGTCTCCGTTCCCGTCCCCGCCTACGGTCTGCCGGGAATTATTCTCTACGACCTCGCCGTTTGAGGTAGGCCTGGGATAAATTTTGCTGAGCTTCCCTTCATTCCAGGCCAGCATGACTGTACTGGAGGAGTGTGCTCCCAGACTGGCGTCAGCCAGGATGCCATAGCGGTCAGCGGCGATTTTGCCCACTACGATATTATAATACCCGTTCACATTGCCGTTCAAAGGGGCCGAAGCGATTTCCTCCACCTTGCCCTCATGAATGCGGTGCAAATGGGCGGAAGCCTTCATCTGCTCGCGGTCCAGCTGGATCAACACCAGCTCCGAGCGGCCATCGCCATCCGCATCGCCAATGCCAAGCGAGTCATAGGGCAGCTCGGCAATGGGGCCGGGCAGACTATCGCCGGTATACGATTCATTAATATGATAGACAGCCAGGCTATGCTGAGGCTCGCCGTATTGATTCCAGCCAATCAGCACCTCCGGCTGTCCATCCTGATCCAGATCGGCCACCTGCAGCAAATCAATGCCGTAGCTTGAGGACTCGTCGAATGTGAACCATTTTTTCCAGCGGTCATTCTGCTGCTTCAGCACCATAACCTGCTCCGTATCATTCTCCGTGACGAACGTGACAATCGCTTCCTGCTCCCCGTCGCCGTCAATATCCGTTTTGTTGACGGCGGCATTCGATGCTTCCTGAACCGGAAGCGCAAGCTTGGCCCGGACCGGAAGCGCGTCGCGCACCGCTGAAGCCAGCTTCGCGTTCTCCGGCGTCGATTGCGGACTGAGCAGCAGGTCTGCCGGTGTAGTCGTGTATTGGCAGCCTGAAAGCACGAGCATACCGATCATGATTAACCCCGGCATCCAGCCGGGGCGCCCCCTTTTATATCGTCGCTTCATCTGTTATTGCCCCGTCCCTTCCGGTCGTCATAACCGCTGCAGGAGAAGACATCCGCTGTATCATTCTAAAAAGCTTCTTCGGCAAGCGGCAAGTCGGCAAACTCGCTTGCAGCACTTACGAAGGGTAGATGTCTTCTTTTGTATGTTGTACCATTCTCTGTATGCAGCAAAACTGCTTTTATGAATGAACGACCTATGGCATTCCGAGCCTCATGCTGTATGCAGCCTAATGCTTCTTCGCAGCCAATAATTGATCCACGGTTACAAAGGTATAACCCTTCTTCTGCAGGTCCTTGATCACGCCGGGCAGTGCGGCAACCGAGTTCTTAATATGGCTGCTGCCGAAGGAGTGCATGAGAATAATACCGCCCGGCTTCGTATTTTTGTTCACGTTGGCCCTGATGCTTGCTACCGATTCGCCCGCCCAGTCTCTCGTATCGACCGTCCAGCCTACAAGATCGCGGTTGCTGCCGGCGATCATTGCATCCAATATATTGTTAGTCGCGCCGTAAGGCGCCCGGACCAGACGGGGCACGAATCCCACCGCCTTCTGAATCAACGTGTCCGTCCACATGATTTCATTGCCGATATGCAGGCTGTCAAGCTTCGTCAAATCCTTATGATGATAGGTATGATTGCCGATTTCATGGCCTTCCTTAACAATGCGTTTCATCATATCGGGGTATTTCTTAACCTGCGTGCCTACCGTGAAGAAGGTTGCCTTGACCTTGTATTCCTTTAAAATATCCAGAATAGCCGGTGTGTAGTGGTTATCCGGCCCGTCATCAAACGTAAGAGCCACCAGCTTGCTCCCAGTCTTTGCTGTATATTGTACAACCGGGAGTGTCGGTTTATCCAGCTTCACTGCCGCTGCACCACCCGGGGCATTCGCCTTCTGCGCCGTATTGCCGCCCTCAGGGGCTTTCTGAATCTGACCGCTTGCCGTATTCTTGCTGCCAGCAGTCTCCCGGACTTGCGCCTCCGATTGCGCTGCTTCCGCTCCATCGTCCCTGCCTGCTGCCGACGCTACATTACCGCCTTCATGGGATGCTGCGTTCCCCGCTCCGCCAAGAGCCTCAGTGCCTTCGACGGCGCCCTTCACTCCTTCATCCGCCCACAGCTCCCATGCAGACTGGGTGTTGTATCCGGCAATAAAGAAAATGACGGCTATCGACATAATGAGCAGCACAAACCGACGACGTTTCTTTCTGTTTCTGGCTGTGACTGTTTCTCTGGGTATCATATCGCTCTCTCCCTGTTCATTGCTATACCTTTATGGTAAAGGAGCGATGTTAATAAGTCGTTACAAAATTGTAACATCGGATATGTATTTCAAATTACTAACACTCCCAAAGGGAATCATATGAGCTGGAATAGATTGAAACCTTCACTATATTCCCGAATTACAAAGAGAAACAGTATATATTATTGTGGTCACTCAGTTACGCTTGTTATTGGTTCAACATTTATTAGTGCTGCTATAAAATAGGTTAGCAGGTGTCATGCGCGATTGTGGGTAAAAACGAAAAATTGACGAGTTCTCGGGAACATAGTGGAGAGAAAGGTGGAATACATGTAGTGACAAAACAAAGGATAGTTGTGTTAATAGTCTTAATTATATTTGTAATTCTCGCTGCGATTTTTTATTATTTCTATGCAGGTTCGCCAATAGGTAAATATAAAATGGCAAACGAAGTGGAGAAATACCTGATTTCTGAGCGGCATTATAAATCAGAAGATATATTGTCAGTGAAAGGACTTTATAGCTTTAAAACAAGTGATTACAAGGCACAGGTGAGATTTAAAGACGAACCATTGATAAATTATGTTTATGGGAAAGATGCAGATGGTAAGTTCAATCAAACCTCCACCTCAAATCTTAAAGGAAAGCATTTGGACGAAACATACTAAAATAATCGAAGGCTTACGTAAACTGAGCGATAAGGACCGGGATTATATTTTGAACGTGATCGGACGATTAAGTGGCTTGCTTCCTTAACTGGGATATGTAAGGAGAAACCAAATGTCGATAAGGTATGTTAGATGACATACGATGAAATAATGAATTATCCTAATACACTACATTGGACGAAGGAAAGCATAACAAGGGCGGAGAAAACATCTGAGGAATGGAAGTGGTATTATTTGAACATTTTTATCGTGAGACACTGCAAAGCGGATGGACAATCACCAAGTGCTAATCTTACAGAAGAAGGATATACGCAAGCCAACCGGCTTGCTGAATTTCTGTACAGAAAAAACGTTGAAAGCATCCATTCAAGTCCTTTTGTAAGGGCAATTAGTTCAATCACCCCATTAGCGCAGAAACTCAAAGTTAATATAATTACAGATGACCGTTTATCAGAAAGAATTTTGTGCGCTGAAAACCATACGAATTGGCGCGAAATGCTTCGTAATACTTTTAATGACCTTGAGTTGTGTTATAAAGGTGGGGAGTCAAGTGTCGCCACGATGGATCGTGCATTATCGGTCATAAAGGATGTAAGAGAAAGCGGATTAACAAATGCTGTCATCGTTACCCATGGGAACTTAATGTCCTTGTTACTTAAATATTTCGACAAGAATATCGGTTTCGAGGAATGGGAAGGTCTATCAAATCCAGATGTCTATCACTTACAATTTGATGACGCATCACCAACTATTCAAAGGATTTGGCGTTAATTATTACGATAACAGATACGATAGCACAATGCTGAAGGGCTGCCGCGCGGCAGCCCTTCGTTACGCTAACTGGCAGTTTACTTGAAAGACATGAATGATAAAATAAGATAGAACACAAATTGTGAAGCGAAAGAGTGATTTTCGTGAGAATAGGATTTTTTGATTCTGGCATAGGTGGTTTAACAGTACTTCATCAAGCATTGCGATTCCTTCCACATGAAGACTACATCTTTTATGCTGATACCTTACATATTCCATACGGTGAAAAACCAAAGGAAGAGGTTAGGGACTATATTTTCCATGCAGTCGACTTTATTGCCGAGCAAGACGTGAAAGCACTCGTCATTGCCTGTAATACTGCAACCTGTATAAGTATTGAAGAACTTCGCAAAAAGTATGATTTCCCAATTGTAGGTATAGAGCCTGCCGTAAAACCAGCTGTTCTAAAATGGGAAGGAAAGCAAAAAAAAGTTTTGGTTTTAGGGACTAATTTAACTCTAAAAGAGGAAAAGTTTAATACTCTTGTGAGAAGCATAGACCATCAAGACTTAGTTGAAAGATTACCCCTTCCCGGACTTGTTCAATTCGCAGAGAAATTTGAATTCGATGAAGAAAGAATTATGCCCTATTTAAGAGAGGAATTATCGTCATTTGATTTGAACCAGTTTGGAACCGTTGTTTTGGGATGTACTCATTTCCCCTTTTTTGAAGATAGCCTAAAGAAAATATTTCCTGTGGGAGTAGACATTATTTCCGGAAGTATTGGTACCGCTAAAAATTTAAGACGAATACTCGAAGCAAGGAATCAAGTAGGAGGCGGTACAGGGGATATTTTGTTTTTTCAATCCGATTATAAAATTGAAGATACGGAAACGTTATCTCGTTATAAAAACCTATTGTTAATGTTAGATGCGTTAAACTAACAGGTACGTTAAGCTCAACAGAAAAGGATCATTTTGGTCCTTTCTTTTTGTCCATTCGCTCTCGTATCAGCATCGGCTGCTCCAAGCGGGAAACTCCTTGCTTATCAACAGTATATTATGGAGTGCACCGACATTTTATAAAAGTGAGACTTAGAAGTGAACGTCACAAAAAAGACGCCGGAACAGCAACCGTTCCGGCGTCTTTCATCTTCATCCGCTCTATAAAATGCCTTCCTTCATCACTTTGTACACAAGCTGCGAGAACAGGCTGTTCGACCAGACGAACCAGTCTCTCGTGTACACGCCAGGGTCATCGGCATGAAAGCCTTCATGCATATAACCCGTATCCGCATCGGTCGCCTCCAGCATGGCGATCATCGCCAGCTTCTCAACATCCGATGAGGCGGTAATTCCCTGCATCGACAAAGCCATATGCCAGATGTAACCCGGAGGCGTGTGCGGGCTGCCTATTCCCCTGGCGGCACTGCCCTCGTAATAGTAAGGGTTGCTGCGGCTCAAAGCGAACCTTCGCGTGTTCTGATACACCGGATTGGCGGCGGTCGTATAGCCCAAATAAGGAATCGACATCAGCCCCGGCGTGCCGGCATCGTCAGCCAGACAGTAATTGCCGAAGCCGTCGGTCTCATACGCATAGATCGAGCCGAATTCCGGATGACGGTAGATGCCGTAAAGCTCAATGCCGTGGCGGACATCCGCCTCCAGCCTGCCAAGCTCCTGCACGAGCGCGGAATCCCGGAACACCCACTCGGCAATTTCGCCAAGCTGGGCCAATGAGACCGCCGCAAACATATTGGCGGGCAAATTATAGTGAAAATCGCACGCATCATCACTTGGCCGGAAGCCCGACCAGATCATTCCCGTGTAATTCACCGGCATCCCGGCGCCGTCATTGCGCAAGGTGTCGGTTGCAACGCCGTTATTGCGCGTGAAGCGGTAAAATGAAAGCTCGTCATGACGCTGCTCGGTTCTCCACAGTTTCACAATGACCTTCATCGCCGCCTTGAAATTCGCATCGAAGATGTCTGTCAGGCCGGTAGCCTTCCAATACATATGGGCCAGCCGGACCGAGAAGCAGATGGAGTCGAGCTCGAACTTGCGTTCCCAGACCCAGGGTCCCATCTCGGTCTCATCTGCGGCATTCCAATGCCAGTCATTCGCCGATTCATTGAATGCATTGGCATACGGATCGATGATAATCGATGCCATATGACGCTTGATCAAGCCGCCGAGAATCCGCTGCAGATCCGCATCTTCCGCGGCCAGCGGCACATAGTGGATGAC
Source organism: Paenibacillus sp. JT31N11 (assembly GCF_056269285.1). Taxonomy (NCBI): domain Bacteria; kingdom Bacillati; phylum Bacillota; class Bacilli; order Caryophanales; family Paenibacillaceae; genus Paenibacillus; species Paenibacillus sp. JT31N11. Next base: position 231,865 of record NZ_JBWDNQ010000006.1, on the reverse strand, counting down.
CTGCTCGACGGAATCGCGCAGCCACATGGCCGGGATATCGCCGGTCAGGATAAAGGTGGTATCGTCGTCCATCAGCTTCGTTGCGGTTTCCAGCGTATTGGGAAAACAATTCCGGAACAGCTGGAGCAGCTTGGGACGATGGGCCAGCTTCTCCTCCGCCTCATCCAATACTGCCTGAACGGCGGCCGGAAGCGGAAGCTCCGGCATGGTGATTTTCGGTAAACGGAACTGCTTCATCTCTTATTTCCTCCCGCATCCCCACGGGGATATGATCATCATTTAAATATAAGTTCAAAACGCTCGACTTTTAGCACCGAGAAGATCCGCTTCCTGGTAATCTTCGCGATTGAAGTCGGACGTTTTGAACAACCTTTACATTTATTCTTTTACCGCGCCAATCGTCAGGCCCTGCACAAAATACCGCTGGAAAAACGGATAAGCCAGAATAATCGGCCCTGTTGCCAGGACCACCATCGCCATACGCGAGGTTTCCTGCGGCATATCCTGAAGCATGCCTGCATTGAAGTTATTGGAATTTTGCGTAATGAACTGCATGGTGGTTTCAATCCGCATCAGCATCGACTGCAGCGGAACGAGGTCCGGATTTTCGATATAGAGCAGGGCGTTGAACCAGTCATTCCAATAGCCCAGCGTGCTGAACAGGCCGATGGTCGCAAGACCCGGCAGAGAGAGCGGCAGAACCAGACGGATGAACGTCTGCAGCTCCCCTGCTCCATCGATCCGGCCCGATTCAATGATCGCGTCCGGCACCATCGTACTGAAGAAGGTGCGCATAATCATAATGTAGAACGCATTAACCGCCATCGGCAGAATAAGCGCCCAGATATTGTCGCCCAGATGCAACAGCTGCGTTACGACGATATAAGTCGGGACAAGTCCGCCGTTAAACAGCATCGTGAAGAAAGCCAGGAAGCTGAAGAAATGGCGGTACTTGAAGCTTTTGCGGGAAATCGCGTAAGCATACAGGGTGATAAAAATCAGGCTGATCAGCGTTCCCACGACGGTGATGAAGATCGTGACGCCGTATGAATGAAGCAGGGAATCGCCTGTTCTGAATATATACCGGTAGGCATCCAGGCTCCACACGTCCGGAATAATCGCATAGCCGTTGCTGGCCAGCGTAAGCTCATCCGTAAATGAAATAATCAGCACGAAAACAAAAGGAAATACACAGGCAAAAGCGAACAACGCGGCGATAATGTTGAACACCACATTGGCTGGGGGAGACAACCGCTGGAAATCGCGGGACTTGCTTCGAGTCTTCGACATGACCGCTTCTCCTTTCTGATTAGAATAAGGCGTTGTCTTTGTTGAATTTGCGTACGATCCAGTTGGATGAGATCACCAGGATGAAGCCGATTGCCGATTGGTACAAGCCAGCCGCCGTGCTCATGCCGATCTCTCCGGTCGTTTTAAGTCCACGATACACATAGGTATCGATAACATTCGTCGTTGAATAAAGCATGCCTGAATCGCGCGTAACCTGGTAGAACAGACCAAAGTCCGCATAGAAGATGCGTCCGATTGCAAGCAGGGTCAAGATGGTCATAAGCGGCGTAAGCATCGGAATCGTAATATGCCGGATCTGATTCCACTTGCTTGCACCGTCGATCATGGCCGCTTCATACAGGGATTTGTCGATCCCGATGATGGCTGCCAAATAAACAACGCTGCTGTAGCCGATGGTTTTCCACAAGTTGATAATAACAAGCAGGTAAGGCCATTTGTGAGGTTCCGCATACCAATTGATCGGATTCATGCCAAAGTAGCCCAGAATCTGGTTCAGGAGCCCTTTGTCCGCGCTCAGAAAGCTGAACACGAAGTAGCCGACAATAACCCAGGACAGAAAATAAGGCATGAAAATAGCCGTTTGATAAATTTTGGACAAGCGTTTATTGACGATTTCCACCAGAATGATGGCCAGACCCACTGAGAATATCAGGCCCAGAATAATAAAGGCTACATTATAAAGCACGGTATTGCGCGTTATGACGTAAGCATCCTCGGTGCTGAACAGAAATTTGAAGTTATCGAGGCCCACCCACTTGCTCTGCAGGATGCTGGCCAGAAAACCTTCCTGTGTAAAGCGGTATTCCTTGAATGCGATAATGGTGCCGGCCATGGGCAAGTAGGAGAAAAAGAAAAACCATACCGTGCCCGGAAGCACCATGAACAGCATCGCTCTATTTTTGGCAATATCCTTCAGAACTCTCCCAAGCGTGCTCATTCTATCCCTCCTTATCCGGTAACAAAAGGAGGGGCGGACGCATGCATCCGCCCCCTCCTGATTCATAAAGCTTTATTTTTGCGTTGCTCTCCATGCGTCGAGTTGGGACTGGGCCTCAGCAATGATTTTGTCCAGTCCGGCCGCTTTGAATTTCTCGATTGCCTGCGGCAGGTATTTATCCGGATCAGCGGTTCCGGTCATCAGTGCCGGCCAGAATTCGCCTTTCACGTTCTGAATGGCAGCCAGTTCATTGACCACCTTGGAGCTGTCGAAGTTGAAGCCGAGCGTCGGAGCAGCTTTGCCGGCATCGTTATAGGCTTTGAATTGCTCCCATTTGTCAGCAGGATCTGCGGCGCTCAGGTAAGTCAGCATGATATTGCCCAGTGCAAAAGTAGGCATATCGTAGTTTTTGGCGTCAGGCAGGTTTTCCATGTGCGTATCATCGATTTTTTTGTAATGTACGCCTTCGATACCGGAATCCACCATGTTGCGCAGTACAGGATCGGTGTTAAGCAGGTTCAGGAACTGCATCGCTTTGTCCGGGTGTTTGGAGTTCGCCGAGATTGCTTGCATGGAACCCATTACCGACCAGTTGTAAATAACGGAATCGTTAGCCGGTTTGGAAACAACCGGATAGCCATAGCTTTGCGACCAGAGAATGTCGGCAAAAGGCTGGGAAGACGCGCGGTCCAGGAACCATTTGCCTGATTTCGTCAGGTCATCTGTCGAGCTGATCGTTGCCGCTTCCGGAGAGATGTAGCCGGCTGTATAGTATTTGTGCATCGTTTCCAGTGCTTGCTTCATTTCAGGTGTTTCAAGCACATCGACGATTTTGAAATCCGTTGTATCCAGTTTTACCGCCATCGGCAGGTTTTGGATAATATAGTCATAAGGTACAACTGGAACATGATCCTTGTTGACCGCGAACGGTGCAACCTGCGGCTCTTTTTCCTTGATTGTTTTGAGCAGCGGTTCCAGACTTTCAAGCGTATTCACGTTTGAAATGTCCAGGTTGTATTTGTCGACCAGGTTTTTGTTGAAACGCCATACTTCTTGAGTAGGCAGCTCTTTGTTGGCCGGAACGCCGTAGTTATGGCCATCGACCTTGGAGCCTTCCAGGAAGGCCGGATCAAGCTCATCCACAATACCTTGACCGTACTGCGTCAGCAGCTCGTCAATCGGTGCGAAAGCGCCTTTGCGGGCATTCTGCACATAATCAAAGGCCCATGAGCAGGAGAAAAGGATATCCATTGGCGAACCAGATGCGGTAAGGACCTTCATCTTCTGGTCATAGTCGCCAAAATCGATCATTTTCATCGTTACAGTGACGCCGATTTTCTCAGCTGTATATTTGCTGACCTCAGCCATAACCTTGTCCATGTCTTTTTGCGGAGCACCGATCGTATACCAGACCAGGTTTACCGGTTCTTCCGTGCTGCCGCCGCTATTTCCGGCGGTGCTGTCGTTCGTGCTGCCGCCGTTATTTGCTGCTGTATTGCCGTTATTGTTCTTGCTGCCGCAGCCGCTCAGGACCATAGCAACAACCAGCATCAGCGCAAGCGCCAGACCAACGCTTTTTTTTGTTCTTGTCATTTTTGTTAACCCTCCCGTTTGATGATTGCTTCTTTCATGCCTCTTAGGCTCTTCTTTACATTAACTTATGAAAACCGTTACAAATAGAGCTTAAACTAGACATATCGTGTTCAAAATAAACAAAGAAGGACTTTTCTCCTCTTAAGAAAGAATGATCCTGCACCGGTCGCAAACGACGGTGAAGGATCATTCTTCCTTCAACTGAAAGGCCGTCAAATAAGCCCTTTATAATCCGTCGGCGAGATTCCCACATATTTCTTGAACTGCTTGTGAAAATAACCCGTTTCCCAATATCCGACGCCGCGGGCGATTTCATGCACCTTCAGATTGGTTTCCTTGAGCATTTCCTTCGCTTTCTGGACCCGGTATTTATTGATATAATCCGTGAAGGTTTCGTTGGTTTCCTTATTGAACAGCTTGCCAAGGTAGCCCGGATGAATGTTATATTTGCGCCCCAGCGATTTCAGGGACATTTCCTCCATATAGAACTCATGAATATGGTTCAGGACCTGTTTGACAATCGGACTTCTGTCATCCTGTCCCAGAATATCGATCATCATCCCCGCCGCTTCCTGTACGAGCGAGACCAGCTCCGCCACGTCAGAAGCAAGGGACGCTTTTCCGAACACATCCTTATACAGTCCGCTGACCATAGCCTGCGCCGATTTCAAATCGTTCAGCTCCATCTTCAGCCGCAGCATCATCTCGATGGCCAGACTGCGCAGCAGCGCGGGAGTAACGCCCTCCTGCTTCTGCGCCTGCTGGAACTCCTCCTCGATCCGGGTAAACAGATTCTCCTTGTCCTTGGCCACCATCAGCTTGCCGAGATCGGACCAATCGACGGGAATTTGCGTCAGCTGCGCATCGCGGTCCGGAATAAGCGTTTCATATTCAGCGATGTCCGTCCGGCCAAGCATCAGAAAATATTCCTGCGCCCGCCGCGCCTGCTCGTAGCTCTGCCGCTGCTCCTCCCCCATGCGCTTCACGGTGCCGAGCGAAATCCGCGACCGGTAGGATTCACCCAGCTCATCGCGCAGCCTGGTCAGAAGATCAAGGGCCGCTAGCTTGCAGGCCTCCGGACTGTCGCCCATAAAAACAATGACAATATCCCCTTCCAGATTGGTAAAACAAACGGTGGCGCGGTCCGCAGCCACCCGATGCTTGATCTCGCGCCTCAACTCAAGCACCATCTGCTCATCCTCATCGTCGGGCCTGACGATCGACGCCAGCAGATAAGGCCATTCAAAGACGATGCCGAGGAGTCTCGCCCGCTCCGCAAGCTCGGCTGGCGCAATCTGGCCGGTCATCCAGCGGTATAGAATATTATCCCTCAGGATACCGATCTCATCATCGGTGAAAGCGGGAATCAGGGATTGCGAAGCAGAGGCGTTCAACTTCTCCACCGTGTTCTGCAGGGTCTCCGTCAACTCTGTAAAATTAATGGGCTTAAGCAGATAATTCTCAATGCCCAGCCTCATGCCCTGCTTTAAATAATCAAACTCGTTATAGCCGCTCAGGATAATGATCCGAAGCTCCGGATACAGCTGCCGCGCGGCGGAAATCAGCTCAAGGCCGTTCATTACCGGCATGGTGATATCGGTGATCAGAATATCCACCGGAACCTCCTTCATCCGCTCCAGCGCCTGCTTCCCGTTCTCTGCCCGGCCGGTGAGCTCGAGGCCATACGAGGACCAGTCCACCGCATCGTACAAACCATCCAGAATAAACGGCTCGTCATCGACCAGAAATGCCTTATACATATCAGCTTTCCCCCTCTGATGTGTTTGGAAACCAGATTTTCACCGTTGTGCCCTTGCCGGGCGTGCTTGCAAGCTCAACCCCGCATTCGTCCGCATACACCAGCTTCAACCGTTCGTATACGCTTCTAAGCCCCAGCGATCCGCTTGTTTCGTCGTCCTCCGGGAGCAGGAACGAGCTGCGGATGCGCTCCAGCTTGTCCGGCGCAATGCCGGTCCCGTTATCCGTAATTTCAATATGGATAATGCCTTCCCGCTCCTCTGCGCGCACAGCCAGCACATTATCCGTATCATCCGCGCGGATGCCGTGAACAATATAATTCTCGACTATGGGCTGCAGCGACATTTTGATCATTTTCCGGCTGCCAAGCTCCGGTTCATACGCAATCGTGTAGCTGAACTTGTCCTTGTAGCGGATGCGGAACAGCTCCAGATAACGGCGGCAGTTCTCCATCTCCTCCTGAAGCGTGACCACGGTCTGCTGCTGTACGAAGCTCTTGAACAGCACAGCCAGGCTGTAAATCATTTCGCTCACATCCGTCACGCCCTGCGAGATGGCCCTCATCCGGATGACCTCCAGCGTATTGTAGAGAAAATGGGGATTGATGCGGGCCTGCATCGCCGTAAGCTCCGTATGCTTCTGCTTGATTTCCGCTTTATAGACACGGTCGATATGACGCGTCAGCTCCTCCAGCATTTGATCGAAGCTGCGCGAGATCTGTCCGAGCTCATCCTCTTTGGTGTCCTGGATTCGCACCGACGTATCGCCGGTTTCAACCTTGCGCATGGAGCGGATGATCCGGTTTGTGCGCTTGGCGAAATTAATCACAACGAGCGAAGGAACGATGACCGCAACGAGAATGCACGCCGCGCTGACAAACAGAATCAGATTGCGGAGCGTCCTGTAGGACTCCGCCACCTCCTGCTTGGGAGCCACGCCTACCACAACATAACCCAGATTGTTTGGCGTCAGCGTGGAGATATAAGAATCCTGCTCCAGCTCGCCTGAGATATTCAGTGAATTGAGCTTGTCCGCATAAGGATAGGTGGTCCCGTAATAGTTGCCCGACGAGTCGAAAATAACGCCGCCCTCCGATGCCAGAACGAGAATATAACCGTGAAAATCCTTCTCGTAGCCCGAGATCGATTGCAGGATGCTGTCGGAATTGAAATACACGATTAATTGCCCGACCGCCTTCAATGTGCCGAGATCGTTAATGGAGCTCTGAACCGAATACAGCCTCGTGTCCGGTTGATTGATGGTTTTGCGCACCCATTCATTGGGCACCGAGATGTTTCCGTTCTGGAGCGCCATCGCATCGGGGATGAAGGACCTCGAAGGATTCGTTGTGATCAGCCGGGACGTATTGCGCTGGCTTTGTACATAGAGAAACTGCTTCTCCGTGCTGTACAGCAATAAATTTTCCATATCCTGATCGTCCTCAATCATATTCTTCAAGTAGGCAATGCCGTCGGTCGAGCTGTTCTGACTGCCCATAAACTGATCCAGGCGGCGGTTCACATACTCTTGAAAGGAATGCTTGAGCAGGTAGGTCATATTATCTGAAAGCTGCTGATCCCTGTAAATATTCTGAACCATCAGCTGAACCGAATCATGCTTGGCCGCGATATAACGGTCGACCCGTTCCATCGCGTTCTTCTGATTCGTAAGCTCGCTTTGCACAATCGAGCGGGAGATAAAATAGAACGTAAAATAAGAGAGCGTCATGATAGTAAGAACCGCTATTGCGGAGAAGATCAGGATCATTTTCACGAACAAATTATTGCTGACGTAGTTGCGATATCCTCTTCTGAGTCCCATTGGCGCCCCCCTTCCGCGTCTGCTGCTTGTCCATCCACATCCCTTCATCATAGCGCTCTGTATCCAATTAAAAAAGGGAGAGATTAATACAGTTCTGTCCAAAATAAGATTTTTATTAGGAAGTATTCTCTTCCATGAGGAGGGCTATCCTGTCCTGATCACCCTGCGGGTCCTTCCTCCCCGCACAGATGTGCGAAATCTGGTATCATAAAGGCTGTACGCCCTTGATAACCAATCACAGTTCACACAGAAGAAAGGATCAGAAGGCCATGAGCATTTCGCTGACCCACAGGGTCATTAAATTGTTGTGCGGCCAGATCTCTTACGATAGAGGAAAAGCCTATTACCGTTCCGGCAAAGTTATGCTTCAGGATTTCGATCCCGGGATTCCTGTCTATGAGGCCATCGTCAAGGACAATAGCAGCTGCCAGGTCAGCGTCCAGATCGATGGCGGCGGCGAAGTGCATGCGACCTGCAGCTGCCCTGCTCTTCCTTCCTATGATAAATATTGCAAGCATATCGCAGCCGTGCTGCTCCATCTCCATGATCTGCAGCAGGATGGCCGCATATCTGCGCAGGCGTCAGCGGCTTTGCAGCCTGCAGATGCCTTCCCCCGCGAATCCGGTCATCTTGTACAACGGCATGACGGTTCGGCATCCCGTTCCGCAGCAGACGCCAAGCTCGTAAACGGCATGCTGGGGCTGTTCGGAGACAGGACGCTGCGGCCTGTCCGTACTTCAAGACCTCTTTTCAATAACCGTACCGTTCTCGAGGCCGAGTTTGTCTGCAAGCCCTCCGCTTACGGCTATGACAAGCATATGCTCGGCCTGGAGATGAAGGTCGGTCCCAAACGGCTGTATATCGTACCAGACATAAGAGATTTCCTGGATCGCGTTGACCGGAAGGAACCGTATAGGTTCTCCCGGCATTTTACCTATGATCCGCAGCTTCACTGCTTCCAGCCTGAGCATGATGCCGTCCTTGGGCAGCTGATCCATATTTTGAATCATGAAAGGCTGTATCGGGAATCATCCGGCGCCTACTCCGCCCGTGGCAACCCCACAGGCGGCGACCGTACCCTGCTCATCCCTCCTGTCTCCTGGGAAACCCTGCATCCCTTGCTGGCAGCAGCTCCGTCTGTGCGGTTTCAGCAGGACGGTCAGATCGTAGACGGGGTTGGCATATCCAATGAGGCGCTTCCCCTTGAATTCGGGTTCTATGAGGGGGAGGATGGCGGCTTTCAACTGGATATCCAGGGGCTGGATCCATTGATCGTCATGGAATCATATGGGCTTGTGCTCTCGGAAGGCAGAATGCTGAGGCTCCCAGCCGATCAATGCAAACGCCTGTCCGATCTGAAGCAGATGCTCAGCACCTCCGGGAAGCCGCATGTGCAGATATTACCGGAGCAGATGGAGCCTTTTATGGAGAAGGTCATTCCCGGATTGATGAAGCTGGGCGCTGTTCACATCTCTCAGGCGGTATCGGAGCGTATTGTGCAGACCCCGCTCAAGGCAAGGCTGTATCTGGACCGTGTGAAGAACCGCCTGCTTGCCGGACTGGAATTTCAATACGGGGATATTGTGATCAACGCCTTGGAAGGGACCGGAGAGAAGCGCGGCGAAGGCCGCATTCTTATGCGGGACGGAGAGCTGGAGGGACAAATTCTGTCGCTGATGGAGCAAAGCGCGTTCGCCCGGACGGAAGCCGGCTATTTTATGGATGATGAAGAAGCTGAATATGAATTCCTTTATCATGTCATACCGCTGCTGGAGAAGCTGCTGCAGGTTTATGCGACTACAGCGGTGAAGACCAGGCTTCACACCGGACATGTCCCTCCGAAGATCAGAGTCGAGCTGGATGAAAGGGCGGATTGGCTGGAGTTTACCTTCGACATGGATGGAATTCCGGAAACGGACATCCGCAATCTGGTTCAGGCAATCGAAGAGAAGCGCAAATATTACCGGCTGCCAAGCGGAGCGCTGCTTCCCCTCGAGAGTGCGGAATACGAGGAAATCAGGCGCTTCATCAACAAGACCGGACTCATCAGGGAGGATCTGAAGGGAAATCAGTTTCGTCTTCCGGTTGTCCGCGGCTTGCATATGATGGATGCCGAAACAAATGGACAAGCCGTCAAGCTTGGAAAATCCTTCCGCAAGCTGCTGGAGAATATGCGAAATCCCGATAATCTGGATTTTCCTGTGCCGGAAAGCCTGGAGCCTGTGCTCCGGGATTATCAGAAATATGGCTACCAATGGATGAAAACGCTGGCCCATTATCATTTCGGCGGCATTCTGGCCGATGACATGGGGCTGGGCAAGACGCTGCAGAGCATCGCTTTTCTCGTTTCCGTTCTGCCTGAGATTCGCAGCCAGAAGCTGCCTGCGATCATCGTATCCCCTGCCTCTCTGATCTATAATTGGCAGAACGAGCTGAAGAAATTCGCTCCCGGGATCCGCTGCATGATTGCTGACGGAAGCAGAACCGAACGGATTGCCGCTCTGAAAAATGATTCCCGGGTGGATGTTTTCATCACCTCCTACCCGCTCCTTCGTCAGGATATTGACACGTATATCAAGCTGCCCTTCCATACGCTTATTCTGGATGAGGCGCAGACCTTCAAGAACCATGCGACTCAAACCGCGCAGGCGGTGAAGGCGCTGCAAGCCCGGTACCGGTTTGCGCTGACCGGAACCCCTGTGGAGAATACCCTCGAGGAGCTGTGGTCGATCTTCGATGTGGTGTTTCCCGAGCTGTTCCAAAGTGTGCGGGCATTCCACGACTTATCGCGGCAGGCGGTTGCCAGGCGGGTCAGGCCATTTATACTGCGCCGGCTGAAGACGGATGTGCTGAAGGAGCTGCCGGACAAGATTGAGTCGGTTCAGGCTTCCGGGCTGCTGCCCGAACAGAAGAAGCTGTATGCGGCCTATCTGGCTGAGCTGCAGCAGGAAACCTTGAAGCATCTGAGCGAGGACAGCTTCCAGAGGAACCGGATCCGAATTCTGGCCGGCCTGACAAGGCTTCGCCAGCTGTGCTGCCACCCCGCCCTGTTCATTGAAGGCTACGATGGAGGCTCTGCCAAGTTCGAGCAGCTGCTCGACATTATAGAGGAATGCCGCAGCTCCGGTAAACGGATGCTGATTTTCTCGCAGTTCACCCGAATGCTGGACCTGATCGGGCGGGAACTGGGTTACCAGGGGGTGCCGTTCTTCTATCTGGATGGACAAACGCCTGCAGCCGACCGCGTCGAGCTGTGCAGCCGCTTCAATGAGGGAGAGCGGGATGTGTTCCTGATCTCCTTGAAAGCAGGAGGCACCGGATTGAACCTGACCGGAGCCGATACCGTTATTCTGTACGATCTCTGGTGGAACCCCGCTGTCGAGCAGCAGGCTGCGGACCGTGCCCATCGCATCGGGCAGAAGAATGTGGTCCAGGTCATCCGCCTTGTAACGCAGGGCACCGTAGAGGACAAGATGTACGAGCTGCAGCAGAAGAAGAAAAATCTCATCGACGAAGTGATCCAGCCTGGCCAGGAGGCGCTGTCTACGCTGACGGAACAGGACGTACGGGAGATTCTGATGATGGGATGAAGAAGAGCCTTGATCGGTGAGCGACTTGGCTCAGCTATCAAGGCTCTTTATTGGAACAGCGATGCAGCCGAGTCAAACCCGCAGTTTGGCAATAGTCCCATAAGAAAATCCACTTTTCAGCACTCTAATAAGGATTTTCCCGTTACAGCATTATGTCCACCTTTTCAGCACTCTAGTAAGGATTTTCCAGCTTACAGCGCTTTCTCCTCACTTTTCAACACTTAATTAGGATTTTCCCGTTACAGCATTATGTCCACCTTTTCAGCACTCTAGTAAGGATTTTCCAGCCTTCAGCGCTGTATCCTCACTTTTCAACACTTAATTAGGATTTTCCCATTACAGCATTATGTCCACCTTTTCAGCACTCTAGTAAGGATTTTCCGGCTTACAGCGCTTTATCCCCGCTTTCCAGCGCTATAACAAGGAATTTCCGGTTTGCAGCCGCATTACATGGCCAAAATTGCCACTTCATTTCCTCTAATGAGGAAATCCCGCATACAGAGGCAGTATTCGTGGCTGGGGTACATCTAACAAGGACTTTCCTTACTAGAGACACCGATTAGACTTGGCTGACACTTTGTCGTGCCGCAGCAGAATTTTACCCGCTTAAACAAAGCCAATAACATATCCATGGCCGACGTGCATGCAAGGAGTTTCAATAACAGTAGTAGGGGTCTCACCCCCCTCATCTTCAATTCCTTTCTCTTTGCTCTCCTGTTAACCAACCAGCTATAAAGCACAAAAAACGCCGCCTCCTGTTTAAGGAAGCGGCGTAAATTGATCAATCTTCACAAGGCAGCTCATATAGCTTTGAACGTATGAATGAATGCTTTATAAAAATTCCTGTGCTATTTGTTAGTTCTTCAGCGCCTTAGCCCCAATATCCGTGCGGCTGTGCATTCCGTCGAAATGGATGGTCGAGACCGCTTCATAAGCGCGGGCCCGTGCTTCGGCAATATCCTTGCCGCGTCCCACGATGCCGAGCACCCGTCCGCCATTCGTCACGATTTCCCCGTCCTGCTCGGATGTGCCGGCGTGGAAAACAAGCGCTCCCTGCGCTTTGGCAGCTTCCAGGCCTGTAATAACGCGTCCCCTTGGATAAGCAGCCGGGTAGCCTTCCGAAGCGGCAATGACACAAACGACTGCTTCGTCGCTCCAGGTGATATCGATTTGATCCAGACGGCCGTTAAGCGAGGCCAGAATGATATCCACCAGATCCGTTTCCAGCCGCGGCAGAACAACCTGTGTCTCGGGATCGCCCATACGCGCATTGAACTCGATCGTTTTCACGCCGTCCTTGGTGATCATCAGGCCGGCGAATAATACGCCGCGGAACGGGCAGCCTTCGCTGACCATTGCCTGGGCAGTCGGCTTGATAATGTTCTCGATTGCATCCTCCACAAGCGCCGGATCGATATGTGGCAGCGGCGTATACGTCCCCATGCCTCCGGTGTTCGGGCCTTTGTCGTTATCGAAGACCGGCTTGTGGTCCTGGGCCGGCACCATGGCACGCACGATTTCGCCGTCCACAAAAGCCAGAATCGACATTTCCTGTCCTTCAAGAAACTCCTCGATGACGACACGTCCGCCCGATTCGCCGAACACTTTGCCGACCATCATGTCGTGCAGGGCCTGCTCAGCTTCCGCAATCGTATACGCCACCGTTACGCCCTTGCCCGCTGCAAGGCCATCCGCCTTGATCACAATCGGTGCCGTTTGCCCGCGAAGATAGGCAAGCGCTGATTCATGATCCGTGAATGTCTCGTATTTGGCTGTTGGAATGCTGTATTTCTTGAGCAGATTCTTCATGAAAATTTTGCTGCCTTCAATAGCCGCGGCATTCCTGCGCGGACCGTAGATGGGAATGTTCTGCTCCTCGAATGCGTCCACAATACCGTCGGCAAGCGGATCGTCCGGTCCAACAACGACCAGATCGACCTCATTATCGCATGCGAACTGGATCAGATCGGCGAACCGGTTAACCGCAATCGGCACGCACTCCGCAAGCTCCGCAATTCCGGCATTGCCCGGAGCGCAGTAGATTTTCTTCACTTTATCGCTTTTATTCAGCGCCCAGACGATGGCGTGCTCACGCCCGCCTCCGCCGATGACCATAATCCGCAAAGGAAACCCTCCCCAAAGTTTAAAACGATAACCAATCCCCAAGTTTTAATGCTTGAAATGACGAACGCCCGTCAGCACCATCGCAATATTGTTGGCATTGGCTGCCGCAATGGATTCCTCATCCTTGATCGAACCGCCTGGTTGAATGATGGCCGTGATTCCGGCTTGAGCTGCCAATTCGACTGTATCGCCCATCGGGAAAAAAGCATCCGATGCAAGCACTGCACCCTGGGCCTTCTCCCCTGCCTGCTCAATAGCAATACGCGCTGCGCCGACACGGTTCATCTGGCCTGCGCCAACACCGACGGTCATGTTGTCAGCCGCCAGCAGAATGGCATTGGATTTAACATGCTTCACCACTTTCCAGCCAAACAGCAGCTGCTTCAGCTCTTCATCGGTCGGCTTGCGGTTGGTCACGACTTTCAGATCGTCCAGCGATAAGCTGTGAACGTCGCTCTCCTGTACGAGCATACCGCCGTCTACGCTGGTCACGAGCCATTCCGGCTTGCGCTCTGCAGCAGCCTGCAGCTCGCCAAGCTTCATGAGGCGAATGTTCTTCTTCTTCGTCAGAACATCCAGCGCCTCGGGCGTAAAGTCCGGAGCGATAATGATTTCCAGAAAAATCTCGCTGAGCAGCTGCGCGGTTTCCAGCCCGATTGTACGGTTCGCCGCGACGATTCCGCCGAAGATCGAGGTAGGATCGGCCGCATAGGCTTTTTGGTAGGCTTCATGGATGTCCGCTCCGATACCCACGCCGCATGGATTCATATGCTTGACCGCTACGACAGCCGGCTCATTGAATTCCTTCACAATGGCAAGCGCCGCATTGGCATCGTTGATGTTGTTGTAGGACAGCTCCTTGCCGTGCAGCTGCCGGGCTGTTGTGATATTGCCTTCAGCCGCCAACGGCTTCCGGTAGAAAGCAGCCTGCTGATGAGGGTTCTCCCCGTAGCGGAGATCCTGAACCTTCTCGTAGGTGACCGTGTAGCGCTCAGGAAGCGGGTCGCCGCCCAGCTTGGAGAGGTAATCGCCGATCAGCGCATCATAAGCACCCGTGTGGCGGAATACTTTTGCCGCCAGGCGTTTGCGTGTGTCAAGGCTTGTATCGCCGCCCGCTTGTATTTCCTCCAGCACTCCGGCATAATCGCCGGCATCTACGACAACCGTCACAAAAGCGTGATTCTTAGCAGCCGAACGAAGCATAGTCGGGCCGCCGATATCGATATTCTCAATGGCATCCTCATACGAAACATCCGGTTTGGCAATCGTAGCCGCGAACGGATACAGATTGACCACGACCATATCAATATAATCCAAACCGAGGTTTTTCATCGCCTGCTGATGCTCTTCATCATCGCGAACGGCAAGCAGTCCGCTGTGCACAGCCGGATGAAGCGTTTTTACCCGTCCGTCGAGAATTTCCGGAAAACCCGTCACGTCGGAAATACCGACAACCGGGACGCCTTCCTTCTCCAGGAGACTTGCTGTCCCGCCTGTTGAAATAATTTGTACGCCAAGTCCCGCAAGTGCCCGCGAAAACTCAACAATGCCCGTTTTATCCGATACACTGATCAATGCCCTGCGAATAGCCAAAAGGGTACCCTCCCAAAAGTTTTATTGTCATTCAAGCAGAATGCGAATCTGGCCAGAGCAGCATCTGCATGAGTGCGAAGCTCATATCCGGTTCAAGCTAAATGATTACTGCGACTGGTAATAAAAATGAATAAAGGTTTGGATGTCGGTTGCCGGATTTTACGATATTTAAAGCAAGTAAGGGAGCTCCAGCCCGCTTTGGTGCGTGAGCGTCATGATTGATATGTTGCTGAACACGGAAATATTGCGGCATGTCCAAGTCCAAGCAGTTCACGCTCGACCACCGTCATGCTCTTCCGGGACATGCGCCTGGAGAGATCGCTTGAATTAACCGTTATTGCTGCCCTGGTCCGCTATCTCTGCTTCTCTTCGGTTCCTGCTGCCGCATGCATGCCTTTTATTGCAACATGTCTTCCGTCAAGGGTGACTGCGCCCGCTGCAATGCGTCCTACAACCCAGGGGAGCAGCTCTTGCTCCTCCGCGTGAATTCGCGGGGCAAGCGTTGCTTCCGTATCGCCGTCCTGCACCTCCACAGCCCGCTGTGCAATAATCGGCCCGCTGTCCATGCCGCCGTCCACATAGTGGACGGTGACGCCCGTCACCTTCACCCCATAGTCAAGCGCCTGGCGAATCCCGTTCACACCGGGAAAAGCCGGCAGCAGCGCCGGATGCACATTAATCATCCGCCCATAATAGGGCTCAACCAGTACGGGGGTAATAATCCGCATATAGCCGGCAAGCACAATGAGCTCGATTCCGCGCCGCTGAAGCTCCTCAAGTATTTCCTGCTCGTAAGCTTCACGCGAGGAATATTCCTTGGGTTGAAACAAAAGCAGATCAATGCCTGCCCGCCGTGCACGCTCCACCACGGGGGAGAGCGGCTTGTCACATACAAGAAGCTCGAGGCTTGCGCCCTCGAGCCGTCCTTGTTTGGCCGCATCTGCAAGCGCCTGGAAGTTCGTCCCCTGCCCCGATGCAAATACGGCCATGCGTAATTCCGCCATTAGACATCCGCTCCTGTGAAGGTTACGATGCGGCTTCCTTCCGTAACACGTCCAATCCGGTAAGCCTTCTCGCCCAGCTCATTCGCCGCCTGCAGCGCTTCTTCAGCCTGCTCGGAAGGGACGACAACAATCATCCCGACGCCCATGTTGAACGTAGTAAACATATCGCGATTCGTGATAGTGCCTTTCTCCTGCATCAGCTGGAAAATCGGCTGAATCGGCCATGAACCGTATTCCACTTCCACATTAACACCCTGCGGCAGAACCCGCGGAATATTCTCGATAAAGCCTCCGCCGGTAATATGGGCCATGCCTTTAACCTTCACGCGTTTGATCAGCTCAAGCGCTGATTTCACATAGATGCGCGTCGGCTCCAAAATAACATCGCCCAGCTTCTGGCCATCCAGCTCAGGCAGTGTCTGGTCAAGCGAATATCCGCTCTTCTCCAGCAGCAGCCTGCGAACCAGAGAGAAGCCATTGCTGTGAATGCCGCTGGATGCCAGGCCAATCACCACGTCGCCTGCGGCGATTGTCGACCCGTCGATAATATTCTTCTTATCGACGATCCCTACCGTGAAGCCGGCGATATCATATTCATCGCCCTGGTACATGCCGGGCATCTCCGCGGTTTCGCCACCGATCAGAGCACAGCCGGACTGCAGGCAGCCATCGGAGATTCCTTTGATGATCGCTTCGATCTTCTCCGGCTCTACTTTGCCGCAAGCCAGATAGTCCAGGAAGAACAAGGGCTCCGCACCTTGAACCACAATATCGTTGACGCACATTGCGACTGCATCAATACCGATCGTATCGTGCTTGTCCATGGCAAAGGCGATTTTCAGCTTGGTGCCGACACCGTCGGTTCCCGAGACCAGCACCGGTTCCTCGTACTTGTCTTTATTCAGTCCGAACAGACCTCCGAAGCCGCCGAGCTCGGTCAGTACCTCCGGGCGGAACGTTTTTTTCACATGCTTCTTCATCCGTTCGACCGCTTCGTTACCTGCCGCGATGTCAACGCCGGCTTCTTTGTAAGCTTCTGCCACCAGGGTCACTCCCTACGCTTAGTCAATTAATCCCGCAAAGGGTTAATTCTATTTATAATAAAATGACATAAATACGAATCATGTTACAGCTGCACCATTCACTGGCTCTTGTCCACCGGATGGATTTCTAGCAGCTGCAGCTTTTTTCCGATTTCGGATCAACCGGAGTCGGATAATCATTGTCGAAGCAAGCCATGCACATGCCGCGATTGTATTCCCCATCATTCCCGCCTACTGCGTCAATAAAGCCATCATGGCTGAGAAAGGTGATGGAATCCGCATTAATCGCCTGCCGGATTTCCTCAACAGATTTCTGGGAGGCAATCAGCTCTTTCCGGTCCGGCGTATCGATGCCGTAGTAGCAGGGATTCATAAACGGAGGCGATGTGATCCGCACATGCACCTCGGTCGCTCCCGCTTCGCGCAGCATGTTGACGATACGCAGGGAGGTGGTGCCGCGCACGATGGAATCGTCGATCATGACCACACGCTTGCCCTCCACCACCTTGCGGACGGCAGACAGCTTCATCTTGACGCCCTTCTCGCGAAGCTCCTGGGATGGCTGTATAAACGTACGGCCGGTGTATTTGTTCTTGATCAGGCCCAGCTCATAAGGAATACCCGTCTGCTCGGCATAGCCAATAGCAGCGGAAATACTGGAGTCCGGGACCCCCGTAACGATATCCGCATCGACAAAGGATTCCAGAGCAAGCTTCTGCCCCATCCGTTTGCGGGCCGAGTGAAGATTAATGCCATTAATGTCGCTATCGGGCCGGGCAAAATAAATATATTCCATCGCGCAGGTCGCGCGGCGCTCCAGCTTCTCGAAACGGTCCAGACGAATGCCGTCGCTGTCCAGGATGATCAGCTCGCCGGGCTGTACGTCACGCTCGTAGACGGCTCCGCAGGTTTCCAATGCGCAGGTCTCGGAAGCAAACACATACCCTTCGCCAAGCTTGCCCATAACGAGCGGACGCAGCCCATGCGGATCGGATGCGACCAGAAGCTTGCCGTTGGTCATAATAAGAAAAGCAAATCCGCCGATTATACGCTGCAGAGCATCCTTAGCGGCTGATACAAAATCCTTGTTGGAGCGGGCGATCAGATGGGCGATAACTTCCGTATCGCTGGTCGTCTGGAAAATCGAGCCCTGACGTTCCAATTCCTCGCGAATCGAAGGGGCATTCACGATATTGCCGTTCGTCGCAATAGCGAGATCGCCATCACGATACTTGAAGATGAGCGGCTGGGCATTCGCCAGCTTGCTGGCGCCCGATGTCGAATAACGGACATGCCCGATCACACGGTCTCCAGGCAGCGCATCCAGGCGCTCCTGGTTGAATACTTCCTTGACCAGTCCCATACCGCGGTGGTAGTTGAAGTTTCCGCCGTTCCTGGAATCCACGGAACACATTCCGGCACTTTCTTCGCCACGGTGCTGCAGGGCATGAAGCCCGTAATAACCAAGAGAAGAGGCATGAGGGATATTGAAAGCCCCGAACACGCCGCACTCCTCGCGCAATTTATCAAAAATGTCGTCCCGTCCTATACCCTCATTGTAATGAGAGCCTGCCCACAGCTTAGAAAGCTGCATTACTTCATCAGACATGGAATCGCATCCTTCCAGACCTTCTCCAGTTGCTCAACCGGTGCGTTGACGCCCGGTTTGCCATTGATGTTAAGGGTCAGCCCGCTATCGCGGACAACGCCGATAATTGCGTTTGGTACGCCTTGCTCTGTCAGGTAATCCGTCAGCTTAGCCACTTGCTCCGCACTTGCAGAAAGCAGGATACGTGATTGTGTTTCACTGAATAAAGCAGCGTCGGCACGAAGATCCGTCGTGATGTTCACTTCTGCTCCCAGCTTGCCGCTGATGCAGGATTCCGCCAGCGCCACGGCAAGACCGCCCTCAGCGAGGTCATGGGCCGAAGCCACAAGTCCCTGCTGAATCGCGCCAAGCACAGCGCCCTGCAGCTTCTTCTCTACAGCCAGGTCAATCTGCGGCGGACGTCCTTCGGCTTTGCCGTGAAGAACGTACTGCAGCTCGCTGCCGCCCAGCTCATTCTTCGTCTCGCCAAGCAAGACGACTACATCGCCCGCATGCTTGAAGCCCTGTGTCGTAATATGATCAATATCATGCACCAGGCCGACCATCCCGATAACCGGGGTTGGATAAATCGCGCCTTTGGCATTCTCGTTGTACAAGCTGACGTTGCCGCCAATGACAGGCGTATCCAGAATCCGGCAGGCTTCGGAAATCCCGTCGGCCGCCTTCTCGATTTGCCAGAACACTTCCGGCTTCTCGGGATTGCCGAAATTCAGATTATCGGTAATGGCCAGCGGTTCGGCACCGGAGCACACGATATTGCGCGCCGCTTCCGCAACGGCAATCTGCCCGCCAACCTCAGGATCAAGGTAAACATAACGTCCGTTGCAGTCTGTTGTCATCGCAAGCCCTTTGCGGGTACCGCGGATAGTGACAACAGCTGCATCAGATCCTGGCTGAACGGCTGTGCTCGTACGAACCATGTAGTCATATTGATTATATACCCATTCCTTGCTTGCTACAGTCGGAGAAGCCAATACTTGTTTCAGCGCATCCGTCAAATCCGTCACTTCCGGATAGGCAGTGGTGTCCACTGACGCGTTCTCCCCGTAATAAGCAGGCTCCTTGGAAGGCTTGTTGTACACCGGACATTCGTCGACAAGTGCCGTAACCGGCATGTCTGCAACTTCCTGCCCTTGATGGAACAAGCGGAGACGTCCATCATCGGTTACTTTGCCGACCTTGGCGCAAATAATGCCCCAACGCTCGAAAATCTCTCTCGCCTGCGCTTCATGCTGCGGCTCGACGACGAACAGCATCCGCTCCTGGGATTCCGAGAGCATCATTTCGTAAGGGGTCATGCCTGTTTCACGCTGCGGCACTTCATCGAGATACAGCTCCAGGCCATTGCCGGCTTTGGATGCCATCTCCGCGCTGGAGCAGGTCAGCCCTGCCGCGCCCATGTCCTGAATGCCGAGAACAATGCCAGAGTCGATCAGTTCCAGCGTTGCTTCCATAACCAGCTTCTCCATGAACGGATCGCCGACCTGAACCGCTGTGCGTTTCTCCTCGGATTCCTCGGACAATTCAACGGAAGCGAAGGTAGCGCCGTGAATGCCGTCGCGGCCGGTGGCCGGGCCTACGTAAAATACCGGGTTGCCTACGCCCTTGGCGACGCCGCGCTGGATTTTATCATGATCGATCAGGCCCACGCACATCGCGTTTACGAGCGGATTGCCTTCATAGCTTTCGTCGAAGACCACTTCGCCGCCGACTGTCGGAATGCCGATACAGTTGCCGTAGCCCGCGATGCCGCTGACTACATGCTCGAACAAATATTTTGCCCGCGGATTCGTAAGCTTCCCAAAACGCAGGCTGTTCAGCAGCGCGACAGGACGGGCTCCCATGGAGAAAATGTCGCGGATAATGCCGCCAACACCAGTCGCCGCACCTTGATAAGGCTCAACCGCAGAAGGATGGTTATGCGATTCGATCTTGAACACAACCGCTTGATTGTCGCCAATATCGACGATTCCCGCCCCTTCTCCCGGTCCCATCAGGACGCGCGGTCCGGTAATCGGGAACTTCTTCAGAATCGGCTTGGAGTTCTTATAGGAGCAGTGCTCGGACCACATGACGCTGAATACGCCAATTTCGGTATAGTTGGGTTTGCGCTCAAGAAAGCCGCAGATCAATCCGTATTCCTCGTCCGTCACGCCGAATTGCGTATAAATCCGCTGCTCTGCGATTTGCTCCGCCGTCGGTTCCTTAGCTGTTAACTGCTGCGCCATGCTGTTCCCTCCATGCGTTCAAAATCGATGTAAACATCCGTTTGCCGTCTTCCGATCCCAGCAGCTGGTCCACAGCGCGCTCCGGATGCGGCATCATGCCGACGACATTTCCGCGGACATTGCTGACCCCGGCAATATCTTCTGTGGAGCCGTTCGGATTCGCACCCGCTTTGTAGCGGAATACGATTTGATTATTGGCTTTCAGCTGTGCAAGCGTCGCTTCATCACAGTAGTAGTTGCCTTCGCCATGAGCGATCGGAATGTCAATCATCTCGCCTTTGGCATATTGATTTGTAAATGAGGTTTCGTTGTTCACCACTTCCAGCAGTGTGGAGTGGCAGCGGAATTTCATGCCCGTGTTGCGAAGCAGCGCTCCGGGAAGGAGGCCCGCTTCCGTCAGGATTTGGAATCCGTTGCAGATGCCCAGAACGAACTTGCCGGCTTCGGCCGCCTTTTTCACTTCATTCATGACAGGGGCAAATGTCGCGATCGCGCCGCAGCGCAGATAGTCGCCATAAGAGAACCCGCCGGGAACGAGGATGGCGTCGAAGCTGGATAGATCCGTCGCGGTGTGCCAAACATATTCAACCTGTTCGCCGATTGTGTCCTCAACCGCCTTGAAGCAGTCAATGTCGCAATTCGATCCCGGAAAAACGAGTACCGCAAACTTCATCGTTTATCCCTCCAATTCAAAGCGGTAATCTTCGACTACCGTGTTGGCCAGCAGCTTCTCGCACATTTCCTTCAAACGGGCCTCCGCCTGTGCGCGATCGGTTGTATCCAGATCAAACTCCAAATACTTGCCGATTCGCACCTTGGCTACTTCTTCAAAGCCCATGGAGTGAAGCGCGCCTTGAACGGCGCTTCCTTGCGGATCCAGTACGTTTTGCTTGATGGTCACGTAAACCTTTGCTTTCATGTCGATGGTTCGCCTCCTGAATTCTCTGTTGCTGATCACGTTTTATCCGCATCGCCGGCTGTATGACGTTCGCAGGATTAGGGGTGCGGGACATCTTTGCTTGCCCCGCGGGTTATGTTGTATGACTTTAGCTTATAAAGCTTTAATCTTGTTGATTTTATAGAGAAGAGCCGGTCAGGCGCTGATAAATGTCAAGATAACGGCGTGTTGTTTCTTCAACGACATGCAGCGGAAGCGGGTCGGGCCGGCTTTCCTTGTCCCAGTCCGAATCAAGCAAATACTTGCGGACCGGTTCCTTGTCCATGCTGTCGATTTCGATATCGTACTCATAATTTTCTTTTGCCCAGAAACGGGAAGAGTCCGGTGTGAAAATTTCGTCGATCAGAATGATCTGACCATCAATAAGACCAAATTCAAACTTGCAATCTGCAAGAATAATGCTCCGCTCTTCGCAATAGGCCCGGACGAATTCATACAACCGGATGCTGCGGTCGCGAAGCTCGACAGCAAGATCTGCGCCTATCAGCTCCTGCATACGCTCGAAAGGAATATCCTCGTCATGGCCCACGTCGTTCTTCGCGGCGGGCGTGAACAGAGGCTGCTCCAGCCGCTCATTCTTGCGCAGCCCTTCCCGGAGCTCGATTCCGTTAATTGCGGATGTTTGAACATATTGTCTCCAACCACCGCCGGTGATATAGCCCCGTACCACACATTCCATATCGATGCGCTCCGCTTTGCGGGTGACCATAATCCGGTTCTTCAGCAGCTCCGGTTCGGTCACGATATCGCCTAGCTTGTAAACATCGGTATGTACAACATGATTGGGCTGGATGGCTGCCGTTTCCTCAAACCAGAAAGCCGACAAGCGGTTCAGTACATTGCCCTTCTCCGGAACAGCCGGATCGAGTACATAGTCGAACGCGCTGATGCGATCCGTTACCACGATCAGGAAATGCTCGCCCAGATCGTACAGCTCCCGCACTTTCCCTTTATAGACCAGCGGAGCTTTAACGTAATCTGAAGCCGTTGACAATGCAGGTGATGTCATTGGTTATCTCTCCTTGGCAACCGTCAGCTGCATATTTGAGCAGCCCGGTTGTCAGTAATTGTTGTGCTGCTGCTGCAACCGTTAGCTGCATAATCAGGCAGCTCGGTTGTCAGCAAATGTTGTGTTGCTGCAACCGTTAGCTGCATATTTGAGCAGCTCGGTTGTCAGCAATCGTTGCGCTGCTTGCACCGTTAGCCACAGGCTTATGCAGCTCGTTATCGTTGTGTTACCACACCATCAGCTGCAAGTTTATGCAGCTCCGTTAACAGTGTTAATCCGGCGGTAAGCCTCCGGATCAGATCAGTTCAAGCCTTTTGAAAATGGTGTCCACATGCTTCAGATGCCAGGTCGGGTTGAAGGCATCGTCGATATCCTCAGGCCCCAGAACCGCCGTAATTTCCGGAGTGGATTCGATAATTTCGCGGAACTGACGCTGTTCTTCCCATGCCTGCATGGCGCGGGGCTGCACGGTGTCGTAGGCTTGCTCGCGACTGAAGCCGCTGTCGATCAGCTTCGTCATCACGCGGCCGGAGAAAGGCACGCCGTATGTGCGCTGCATATTGCGTTTCATATTCTCAGGGAATACGGTCAGGTTCTTGATGATGTTGCCAAGACGGTTCAGCATATAATTGAGCAGCATCGTCGCATCGGGCAGGATCACCCGTTCGACGGAGGAGTGGCTGATATCGCGTTCATGCCACAGCGTAACGTTCTCGTACGCGGAAATCATATGGCCGCGGATCACGCGGGCCAGACCGGAAATATTCTCGCAGCCGATCGGATTGCGTTTATGCGGCATGGCCGAGGAACCCTTTTGCCCCTTGGCAAAAGCCTCTTCCACTTCGCGGATCTCACTCTTCTGCAGAGCGCGGATCTCGGTGGCGAATTTATCAAGCGATGTGGCGATGAGCGCCAGTGTCGCCATATATTCCGCATGACGGTCGCGCTGCAGCGTCTGGGTCGAGATCGGCGCCGGCGAGATGCCAAGCTTGCGGCAGGTAAATTCTTCTACGAAAGGATCGATATTTGCATACGTTCCAACCGCACCGGAGATTTTGCCGAACTGCACGCCATTCGCCGCATGGCGAAAGCGCTCCAGGTTCCGTTTCATTTCCTCGTACCAAAGCGCTACCTTAAGACCAAATGTGGTCGGCTCGGCATGAACGCCGTGCGTACGCCCCATCATCGGGGTATCTTTATATGCCACCGCTTGTCCGTGGAGGATTTCAATGAAGTTCGTAATGTCACGCTCCAGAATTTCATTTGCCTGAAGCAGCAGGTAGCCAAGCGCCGTGTCAACCACATCCGTGGAGGTCAGACCGTAATGAACCCATTTGCGCTCCGGACCGACCGTCTCAGATACGGCGCGGGTGAAGGCGATGACATCATGCCGTGTCTCCAGCTCAATCTCGTTGATCCGGTCGATGCTGAAGCTTGCTCCCTTGCGAAGCGCCTCTACATCACCGCGTGGAATGACACCAAGCTCAACCCAGGCCTCGCAAGCGCAAAGCTCAACTTCCAGCCAGGCTTTAAATTTGTTCTCTTCGGTCCAAATGGCTCTCATTTCCGGTCTGCTGTAACGTTCTAACATGAATTTTAAACCCTCCAAATGTTTGTTTCGGCGATCCAGGCAAGTGCCGTATCGACGTCATCCGCCAATACGTTGACATGTCCCATCTTCCGTTTATGCTTGGCTTCATGCTTTCCATACAAATGAACCTTCGGTGCGACGTTCAGCCGCTCAGCGGCAGCATCATGCTCAGCCATACGCCCGACAAGCGGCTGTATATGCTCACCAAGCACATTGACCATGACCACAGGAGTCAGCAGCGCTGTATCGCCGAGCGGCAAACCGCAAACCGCTCTGACATGCTGCTCAAATTGCGAGGTCCGGCAGGCCTCCATCGTATAATGACCGCTGTTGTGCGGCCTTGGAGCCAGTTCATTAACGAACAGCTCCCCATCCCCGGTAACAAAAAGCTCCACAGCGATCAGTCCGACAACGCCGAGCCCTTCGGCAATCTGCGATGCCAGCTGCCGCGCCTTCTGCTGAACAGCTTCATCGATTCTCGCAGGGACGATCGACAGATGCAAAATGTTGTCCACATGAACATTCTCCGAAATCGGGAACGTTCGGATTTCGCCCTGCGGGCTTCTTGCGGCGATGACGGATAATTCTTTGTCGAATGAGATAAACTTCTCAAGAACAAGCTCCGTCCTTGCCAGCTTCAGCGTCTCATATGCCTCGCCGATTTCCGCTTCGCTGCGTATGACCCACTGGCCCTTGCCGTCGTAGCCGCCCGTTGCCGTCTTCAGCACGCAGGGAAGACCGAATTGGTCCACAGCCGCTCTAAGCTCATCCACGCTGCGGATCTCGCTGTAGGGTGCGACACGCACCCCGGCCGCTTCGATCGCCCGCTTCTCGCGAAGACGATGCTGCGTGGTGTAAAGCAGCCCGCTGCCCTGCGGCACATAGGAGGTCTCCATGAGCATCGCAGCCACATCGGCATCGACATTCTCAAATTCGTAAGTAATGACATCGGCCCTCCGGGCAAGCTCCGCTGCCGCCTCACGATCATCATAAGCGGCAACAATCTGCTGAGCTACCTGGCCGCAAGGTGCATCAGGCGTCGGATCGAGGGCGACAAACCGGTACCCCATCGCGCTGCCGGCCTGCGCCATCATCCGGCCCAGCTGGCCTCCGCCCAGAATGCCGATCGTGGATCCGGGCAAAATGACCTGCACCGGCGGGGAATCAACAACAGCTTGCTTCTCCGCCGGCTCGCATCCGTCTATGCCGCAGCTTCCGAGACCGCCCTCGATACCTTCCAGGTCAAGCGGCTGAAGAATAGGGACCTGCTTGTCTTGACCGCTCATAACGTCTCACTGCTTTCCATTACCTCGCGCTGTACCCGGTCACGCCTTGCCTGAACGCGGGCTTGCACTTCCGGCTCGAACGCCCCGATCATTTGCGCTGCCAGAAGTCCTGCATTCGTCCCCCCTGCGTTACCAATGGCAACGGTGGCGACGGGTATGCCGCCAGGCATCTGCACAATGGACAGCAGGGAATCCAGACCGTTCAGGGTCGAGGATTTGACGGGCACGCCAATAACCGGAAGAATCGTCTTGGCAGCGACCATACCGGGCAGATGTGCAGCTCCGCCAGCTCCGGCAATAATGACTTTAAGTCCCCGGGATGCGGCGGTTTCCGCGTATTCAAACATGAGATCCGGCGTGCGATGCGCCGATACAACCTTTTTCTCGTAAGCGATTTGAAGCTCATCCAGAACGTCACAGGCTAGTTTCATTGTCTCCCAATCGGACTTGCTGCCCATTATGACGCCTACCTTCGCTGACATGCGATTGATAACCACCTTTTATATAAAATGTTGTTCCGTTATCCTTGTCCTTGCCTTAAAGCTGCCTGAAAGAAGAAAAAAAGCCCCTCAGCACCTGTTCCAATTTTGGAGGAAGGCTTCGGGACATGAACAACCATGGAACCAAGAAGCTTTATCTCGTCTCATGATTCCGGCAGCATGGCGTCCTGCAAGCAGGCGCTACAAACCGGATTGGACTGGATAAAGACAACATCAGGCTGCCCCTGATAGGCGGCAACCTGCTTCTTTTGTTTCATGAGCTCATAGTCCGAAAATTAACGGTCTTCGGGTAGGTACTCTCAGGCCATATTCCCAAGGATATACGAGGCATCAGCAATAATCGACAAACCACTTTCAAACCTCTTCTAGTGTAACAATCCCATGTCAGATTGTCAACGCAGAAAGACGAACATTAATCTTCATTTTAATAAAATAGTTCGTGTTTATACCACGATTCCCATATATTCCCTGTACATTTTCTAACATGACTAAACCAGTCTGCTTAATTACGAACCATGTGCACGATCGTGATAAAAGAGACTCCAAATAGAAGACAGCACCGGTCCAGGGCTGTCTTCTCTTGGTTGGCAGTACCCGGCATATCGCGCTGATCTAGCCCGCGCTTCCAATAAAGGCATATCTGGCAATAATAAGAACCGCCAAAACCCACATCAGCCAATGAATCTTGTATTTAACATCGCTTTTGCCCGACAAATTAGCCACAGTCGCCAGCAGGACATAGGTGACGATACCGAACGAAACGCCGTTGGCGATATTGTAGGTGAACGGCATCATTGCAATGGTCAGGAACGCCGGGATGGCATAAACCATATCCTTAAAGTCGATTTCCTTCACCGACTGCACCATCAGCACCCCGACAATAATCAGCGCAGCGGCCGTTGCCGAGCCCGGTATGAGCGCGATAATCGGCCACAGGAACAAAGCAACCAGAAAGCCTGCACCCGTCGTAACGGCTGTCAGGCCTGTCCGCCCGCCCTGGGCAATACCTGCGGAGCTCTCCACGAAAGCTGTGACCGTGCTCGTTCCAAGCATCGCTCCGCCGCTTACGCCAACTGCGTCGACGAACATCGCTTTACCGACCCTTTTCTTGCCCTCTACAGAGTCTTTCATAATACCGGCACGGTTGGCCGTGCCAACCAGCGTACCAAAGGTATCAAACAATTCAACGAACGTAAAGGTCGCAATAACAGAGATCAATCCCGTTTGCCATACGCCCTCGAAATCAAAATCCCAGAAATTCAGCTCGCCGAATCTCGGCGCCCATGTTTGCCCTTCGAGCGCTGCACTTACTTTCACATCGCCAGTGATAATCGCAATGACTGTTGTTGCCAAAATGCCCCACAGTATCGCTCCCGGTACGCGAAGCACCATCAATACGGCTATCAGGGCAAGTCCTGCCAGCGTCAAGTAAACGGTCGGATTCTCCAGGCTGCCCATATGAATAACCGTCTCAAAGCTAAGTACATCGGTGAATTGGGCTTTCGGAATGTCCGTTGCCGTATTTTCCACGCCGATTGTGAGCAGCCCGCTGTTCTTGAGCCCGATAATCGTGATGAACAATCCGATTCCGACCGTAATCGCATGCTTCAGGCTGTCCGGAACAGCGGTGATCAGCATTTGGCGGATTTGCGTGAGCGTCAGTATCAGAAAGATGATACCCGAGATAAATACGGCCGTAAGGGCCATTTCCGGAGAAATCGGTGAATTTGTGGCTTGTGAAGCCAGTACAGTCGTTGCAAAATAAGCGTTGAGTCCCATCCCCGGCGCAAGCGCGACCGGAAAATTGACGAACAAGCCCATTGCAATGGTAAAAATACCGCCCGCGAGCGCAGTGGCAAGGAATACGGAATATACGCTTAGCCCCGTTCCGCCAAGAATGCTCGGGTTTACAGCCAGAATATAAGCCATCGTCATGAAAGTGGTGAGGCCTGCCATAATCTCTGTCCGTACATTTGTTCCGTTTTCCTTCAGTCGAAAGAAACCATCCATTTTTTAACCTCCCCAAAACATGTGTACAGAACAACAAGAAACCTGAGAAATATATGCCTATAAGTCAGCATCTTCCCCAGGTTCCGGGCAAAACAGGAATCAGGACTGCTGCTATCCATGAGACAGCATGACAGGCGCATGGCGGACCGTTACCACACTTTCCTTCTTCCAGCTTTTCGTAGCAGATCATTTACGGTGATCCCGCAAACGACTCCCAGGCCGATTCCTGGGATTATACGAAAAGTTGTGCAATTGTCAATGTGAAACATGACTATACATCATTTTAAGGACGTTGCTGCAAAACTGTCAATTAAAAAAATAAATAGTTTCATAGAGGATTGGCTGAAGTCTCGATTGTTAAAAAGAGCCTGGAATCCCTCAATGGAGGAGTCCAGGCTCTTGAAATTTATTCCCACTCGATCGTCGCCGGCGGCTTCGATGTAATGTCATAGACAATGCGGTTGACGTTGTCCACCTCATTGACAATCCGGACCGAAATTTTCTCCAGCACATCCCAGGGAATGCGCGCCCAGTCCGCCGTCATTCCGTCGATGGAGGTAACGGCGCGAATGCCGACCGTATACGAATAGGTGCGCGCATCGCCCATAACGCCAACGCTTTTCATATTCGGCAGCGCTGTGAAGTACTGCCAGATCTCGCGGTCAAGGCCCGCTTTGGCAATTTCATCGCGCAGGATGGCGTCGGATTCACGGACGATCGTCAGCTTCTCTTCCGTCACTTCGCCCAGCACACGGATGGCAAGTCCGGGACCCGGGAACGGCTGGCGCCATACGATAGCATCCGGCAGTCCGCATTCCTCGCCGACCTTGCGCACTTCGTCCTTGAACAGCGCTTTGAGCGGCTCGACCAGCTTGAATTTGATATCCTCCGGCAGCCCGCCGACATTGTGATGCGATTTGATTGTTTGCGCCGTTGCCGTGCCGCTCTCCACAATATCGGTATAAAGCGTGCCTTGGGCAAGAAATTCGAAATTCTCGAATTTATCGGATTCTTCCTGGAACACATAGATGAACTCGTTGCCGATGATTTTGCGCTTGCGCTCCGGATCGTCAACGCCGGCCAGCTTGCCGAGGAAACGGTCGCGGGCGTCGATTTTGACCACCTTCATGTCGAATTTGCCGACGAAGGTCTCCATGACGCTGTCCGCTTCGCCTTTGCGCAGCAGACCGTGATCAATGAACATGCAGGTGAGCTGGTCGCCGATCGCCTTGTGCAGCAGAATCGCCACAACCGAAGAATCAACGCCGCCCGATAACGCGCACAGCACCTTGCCGGTGCCAACCTGGGCGCGGATATCGCGGATTGTATCGTCAATGAAGGTTTCCATGCTCCAGGTGCCTTCACAGCCGCATACATTATAAAGGAAATTACGGATCATTTCATTGCCGTAAACGGAGTGGCGAACCTCCGGATGGAACTGAACGGCGAACAGCTTGCGCTCGGCATGACTCATCGCAGCGATTGGCGCATGGTCCGTGCTGGCATCGACGCGGAAGCCTTCCGGCAGTTCCACGACATGATCGCCATGGCTCATCCAGACGGTTTGACGGCCTTCCAGTCCTTGTACAAGCGTGGCATCCATAACGAAGTCCACATCGGCCTTGCCGTATTCCCGTTTGCCAGCCCGTTCGACTTTGCCGTTCAATTGGTGGGACATAAGCTGCATGCCGTAGCAGATGCCGAAGATCGGCAGACCCAGATCATAAATAGCGGGATCTACAAGCGGCGATTTCTCCTCATAGACACTTGCCGGTCCTCCCGAGAACACGATGCCTTTCGGCTGCAGTTCGCGGATCCGCTCCACCGGCGTGTTATAAGGGAGCAGTTCGCTGTATACGCCCAGATCCCGGATACGTCTTGCGATTAATTGGTTGTACTGTCCCCCGAAATCAAGGACGATAATCATTTCATTTGGCTTGTCCATGCCGTGCCTCCTCAGGATTTTTTGCTATACTTCGGATATCTGATCCTGCGAGCCAAACAATCCCGCTTCGGAAGCATATACTAGAAATCAATGTGATCATTATATATAACGTCGTTTGGGACAGTCAAGGCATAGTAAAGGCGATTGTTGAGCGCCGTCCAGAATCGGGGAGGGAATGCCTGTCAGGGCATACTGTTCACGAAATGCTTCAGGCAAAATAAAGGGACGGCGGTTGCCGCCAGCCTCCGGCAGAAGATTGACGGGTGATGCGCGTGGCGGGATTTCAATACGCTGCGAAACTTCAAATAAAGCCTGGGCGCTTGAACGCCCAGGCTGTTTCTTCGTATCCTAAAAAGCTTCCGCCGCGAAAGAAAAGGGCAGCTGGGCGGGCGTGAGGTTGATAACCATCATGCACCGTCACACCCCGCGCGGGGAGCCGTGCGAGGTGCCGAGAGTTATTTGGCTGCCAGTCTCCGCTGCAAGGCCTGCTGCGATTGCACGGCTTTGCCGATCGTGCCCGGCTGCAGCGCGCTAATCAGCAGCTGAAGCTGCGCCACGGACGGCGGCTCGCGCAAGTCGTCGCCGTAGCGGGCTTCTTCGTCCCAACGGACGAAGTCGGCGATCAGCCGTGCGGTGTCCGGCGGCAGGTTCAGCGCCGCCGTATATTCACGCGCCGTGCGGCCGGTTCCCCGGGCGCCGCAGCCAGCCTGCAGCTCACGCCAGCACGCGTCCGCGAGCGCGAGGAAATACGCGCGGGCCGCTGTGCGCCGGCCCGCTGCTAGAGCGCTGCCATACTTGTGCAGCGCTGTGGCGAACGCATGGCGTTCGCTCCTGCGCCACGCCGCCGCCAGCAGCACGGCGGCGGCTGTGGCGCCTGCGGCCAGCGCGGCCACGGCCCATGGCCTGGCCGCCGCTGCGCCGCGAACCGCTTGCGCGAGGGCATCCGCCTCGAGCAGAGCGGCATCGGCGGCCCGCACCGCGGCCGCCTGCAGCTGAGCTGCCGCGCGCATAACGCGGCCCGGCGCGCCTGCGGCACTTCCCGCTGCGGCGGCATCGCCCGCCTGAGCGGCAAGCCCCTGCCGGGCAGCATCGGCCGAATCAGCCGATGCTCCTCCGCCGGCTTCGCCAATCGGCGCCGCAAAACCCGGCGTCGGCTCAAAAGCCACCCAGCCGGCGCCCGGGAAAAACACCTCTACCCAGGCGTGAGCGTCGCTTGCACGCACGTTGTAGCTTTGCAGCCTTGCCGCTCCCGCGTTCCCACTACCGGCCTCTTGCCCTCCGCTCTGCCGCCCCTCTGCCTGACCGGCATCCGATTCCGTCTCCCCGGACGCCGCAAATCCCTTCACATAACGGGCCGGGATGCCCTGTGTGCGGAGAAGCACGGTCATGGCCGTGGCAAAATGGACACAGTACCCCTGCTTCTGCTCAAACAGGAACTGATCGACGAAATCCTCCCCTTTTCGGGGAATCGCCGTATCCTTGAGCGTATACGCATAATGGCTGCGCAAATAGCTTTCGACAGCCTTTGCAATTTCATACCTTCCGCCATCGGTTGCGCCTGCAATGTTTCCTGCGAGCTGGCCGACACGCGGCGGCAGGGATAAGGGCAGCCGGGTATAGTCGCGTACAATATCTTCCGGATCCAGCAGCCCGGGCTTATCCGCTTCAGACGATAGGGCCTGCAAATCCGGCAGTGTGGTTTCCACTGTATATTGATAGATACGCTGGCTGGCCGTCTCCGGGTATAAAGCTCCGGTTGCCGTATCGGCCCGATAGCCCAAGACGTCGGCATCACCATGGGCAGCAGCCAGCTGCAGCGACAATACTTTGGCGTCCGCCCCTGCACTGAACAGCGGCCAGCCCTCCGCGGGATAAACGGCCGTGACGGTCTGGCGGAGCAAGTCCCCCTCCTGCCCGGCTTCTCTGGCGGTTGAACCGGCGGAGAGGCTGGCCACATGAACAGCGCCGCCATCCCCGGCAATCAAGCCGCCGCCGGCGACTGCCCGCAGCTCCAGACGCTGTTTGCTTTGAATCCACCCCTGTCCGTCGTAGGTATCCTTGCTCTCTCCACGCAAATAAGTCGGCTGCGGGGTGAGCACCTTAAACAATATAGTGTCATCCGGGGAAATCGGCGCGCCCAGGGAGCGGTCATCGAAGCCGTAGCCGGTCAGCGCGCCACCGCCCCAATCCGCGCCTGTCTGCAGGTCTCCGGGAATTTGGCCGCTCATTGCCCCTTGCGAATGTTCACCGTTCAACCGGCTGGTTCCCCATTCGACTGCCTGCTCTGCCCAAGGCGCCTGCTCGCCTGAAGACTCCGCTCCCTGCGCCGCCCATAATCCGCCTGCCATCAGCAGCACAGCTGCCCAGGCAGCCGCGCTCCACCAGCCTGACGGCCATCCCGCCAGAAGTCCGCCGCGCCCTTTGTAGGCATCGATCGGTCCAAGGGTTCTCTCCACGCGCGGCAGGGTCAGCAGCATGCCCAGCACCAATCCTTCCAGGCAGGTACGAATCAGACCAGGCAGCACATCCATGCCGAGAAATGCGGATAGGGCCACCAGATAAGCGGCAGTCAGCACGGCGAGACCGATCCCCCATTGACGAAGCCATACCAGAGATTGGATTGCGGCGGCCATCATGCCAAGTCCGGCAACCAACAGCAGGGTGCGCGTCTCCCCGCTTAGCTGCAGATTTCCTTGCAGCAGCCCCAGAGCGTCAGCTCTCAGCGCCTCGACAAGCTGCACAAAAGCATCGGTCAACGAAGGAGTTTGGACACCGAACAGCACCAATACCGTTGTAAGGCATACAAGGCTGCTCAGCGTCAGCGAAACCCACAGCGGAGGCACAAAAAGGCCGATCGCCAAATAACAGCCGATCGCCGCAATAACGGGATAAATCCGGTAAAGCTCGGTATAAGCCTTTAACTGCTCCAGGGGCAACAGCCACTCCGACAGGAGTCCGAACAGCAGCAGACTCGTTATAAAACGGCGCGGGAAGCTGGCAAAAAATCCGCTTTCCTTCTCGATGGCCAGCATATCTTTATTGTCTCGGGCCGGTGTATCAGATACGGACACTGGCATAGCCGTCTCCCCCTTCCAAAATTTCAGGCTGCCTCCGGTAAGCAGCGGGAAGCGGGAGCAGCACCGCCCGGCAGCCACGCTTAATCAGTTCCTCCATATACAGCCGTTCGCTATCTGCAGCATCCCCCGCGCATGCCAGCAGCATATACAGCTTCCCCCGGCGGGCTGCGGCCAAACGGGCGGCATAGGCTGCCTTGTCGCTGCTCTCCGGCTCGCCGCCATTCATAGAAGCTTCGCTTGAAGCATGCGCCATATAACCGGAACCACCTGCTGCCTGTACGTGGGCACTCTTGCCTGTTCCCTGTACAGCGCCTGCCGTCAGTGCTGTACCGCGGACAGCCCTTTTGCCGCCGTTGTGCGCCGTTGTCAAACAGATAACAGCTGAGCCGTGCGGGAGGCGGGCAATGATATTCCCAAGCTGGTCGAAAAACGGTTGACGGCCGGACGGCTGCAATCTTAGAAGCCGTTCCTCTGCAGCCTGCAGGCTCCTGTGATCCAGGGCATGAACATGGAGAACCGCCTCTTCATGGCCCGTCATCAGGAGCGTTATACCGCTTCCTGCCGAGAATGCGCGGCGTATCACCTGGGCCGCCCGCCCGCAGTTGGCGTCAAACAAGCGCCCGTCTCCGCCATACGAGCTCAAATTCCCATCCAGCACAACAATGATATCGCTGGGCGCATCATTGTCATGCAGCCGGGTTTGCATGCCAAGCCCTCTGGCCATCGCCCGCCAATCAATGCGCCAAAGCGGATCACCAGGGATATACCCGCGAGACTGGGAGCCTGCCCCCGATCGGCGGCGGGCGAATTTGGCAGTCATGCCCGTCGCGTCGATGGGACGGCGTTCATAGGCCCGGCTGCGCCCCTCCATAGAAGCAGGCAAGCCTTCCAGCTTCTCTCCCAGCGGGGCTTCCGCTCCTACCGTTACGCTTCCCTGTGCAGGGATCGTGAAGCTCCGTATGCTTATTCCAAGCAAATCGCCTGCGCTGATCTGCACCGGACGAAAACGCCATTCTCCCCTGTGCAGCCCGCTCACGGAATATGAAAAAGAATGGCTGCGCCGCAGCCAGGGAATTTCCAGTGTCCGCCGCTGGAGCGATGCGCGGCCGTCGCCATTGGAAGCGGAATTATTCTCAAGCTCTTCATGTACCGAAATCCACATTAACGGAAGCGGCCTTGTCGTCTTGACGTTCACTTCGACCTGTATCGTTCCCCCATCGGAGAGAGTTCCCTTCTCCTTGATGGTCCGTACAATCTGAATGCTGCCTATAGCCGCATAAGGGATGATGAGGCACCAAACGGCGGCAGCACAAACAACTGCGGTCAGCAGCCACTCCACAGCACCTCCCCGCGATTGCAAAGCAAGCAGGCAGACAATAACCAGCATAACGAGCATAAGCCGTGCAAGATGGCGGCTGCGCGGCTTGGTTCCCAACTGTTTCACAGTAGTCGGGGCCTCGGCCAAGGGATTGGCCCCTCTTCCCGCCGCTTGTTCGGCTATCCCGCCAATCCCCCTTGTGCTGCTCGTTGCCTGAAGATTGGAGTTCAATCCTCCAAACCTGTCCCCGGACCGGATCATCGGGTTCGGCCGCCATCCGAGGTTGGAGCCGGTATGGGGGTCTCCTCCAGAATCCGTCTGAGCACAGCGGCTGCGGAATGCCCTTGCGCAAGCGACTCATCCCTAACAATGAGCCGGTGTGCCAGAACGGACTCGACCGTCGCCTTCATGTCATCCGGCACGACAAAACGGCGTCCCGCCACATAAGCGGTCGCCCGTGCGGCGCGAACCCAGTCGCGGGTGGCCCGCGGACTTGCTCCAAGCAGCAGCTCCGGCGCACAGCGCGTGGCATGGATGATCATTACAACATAGGTCAGCAGAGCCGAGTGTACATGCACCGACTGGGCATCCTTCTGCATGCGCAGCCATTCCTCCGGAATAATAACCGGGCGCAGCTCTTCGGCTTGCAGCCGACCCTCGCCGGACTCCAGCATGAACAGTTCATCCTCCGCGGACGGATAGCCAACCGACAGCCGCATCATGAAACGGTCCAGCTGCGCCTCCGGCAGCGGATAAGTCCCGTCGTCGCCAAGCGGGTTCTGGGTCGCCAGCAGCATGAACGGTTTTGGCAGCCGCATGGTCTCTCCATCGGCTGTTACGCTCCGTTCCTCCATCGCCTCAAGCAGCGCGGATTGGGTACGCGGCGGAGTACGGTTGATCTCATCGGCAAGGACAACATTCGCCATAAGCGGTCCCTTCCTGAACACCAGCTCTCCGCGCTTCCCGTCCCACACCATGCCTCCCACTACATCTGCCGGCATCATATCGGAGGTGAATTGAATGCGGCGGAAATCCCCGCCCATCACACGGGCCAGCGCCTTCACCAGCAGCGTTTTGCCAACGCCCGGCACATCCTCCAGCAGCACGTGACCCCCGGCGAGCAGCGCTGCCATCACTTGAACGACAACTTCGTTTTTGCCTACAAAAACACTGTTGATTCTGGCAATCATCAGCTTCAACAGTCCGCTGGACGCTTCCGGCCAGCCTTCAGGCTCCCCATGATTTTGAAAAACCGAAGATTCCAGCTCATTTGCCGTTTGATTCGGAATCACTGTGCATCACAATCCTTTCATCGCTTTCCCTCGCGACCTGTCTATCAGCTAGCATTTCCACATCCTCTCCTGTTTAGTCTCATAGTTTGCGAGAAGCTCCAGCCTGACCAATCGGGGTTTGTACGATACTCCAGTTGTTATCGGCTACTGAAAATAAGCACCCTTGAGGACTGGCCTTACTAAGTCTGTAGACAGAGCATAAAATCATACCGGAGACCGCATGGATTTCATCCTTACGCCTATCACGTCAAGACCACCCCTCCTTATAAGATAAGAGTAACAATTTTATAAGAAGGAAGGGTGTTTAAGGAGTGAAACAAACAACGGCAAGAACGGGTACGGGAGCAAGATTTTTTGAAGGAGAGAAATGGCTGGTGCTTACCGGGCTGCTGGGTTTTGTGCTTGCAGGGGTATGTGCGGTATGGGTTCTGCTGTACGGAGGTCCTGTAGCCCCGAATGGGGATGTCTCCAAAGCCATTTCCTTCGATGCGGCGCTGGGATTATTCTTGCTGTCGACAGCCGCTATCAGTCCGTTATCCGGAATGGGGACGCGAGGGAGAGCTTTCTTCCGTTGGTTTTATATCGCGCTTGGGCTTTATTCATACGGGGCGGAAACGATCCAAAACTTCCGCGGCGTCAATCCGAGATTCGTAGAGGGCGGTTCGAGCTTTGATGTCGCGGTCGGTTCCGGCTTTGCTTTCGTTGCCCTGCTGCTTGTTTTGTTCTATCTGTTCCTGGGCATTCAATATTTCCGCAGGAAAGCCTCCGGACTTCGTCCTGAGCTGGTGCTGGGAATCCGATATGCGATGATTGCCGTCCTGCTCTCTTTTGCGGCCGGTATCTGGATTTCAGTCAATCAAAGCCGATTCGTCGGGATGAGCGGCAATATTATCTGGCTGCACGGCCTCGGCTTCCATGCGCTGCAGGCTGTACCCC
Organism: Paenibacillus sp. JT31N11; assembly: GCF_056269285.1. Classification (NCBI taxonomy): domain Bacteria; kingdom Bacillati; phylum Bacillota; class Bacilli; order Caryophanales; family Paenibacillaceae; genus Paenibacillus; species Paenibacillus sp. JT31N11. The sequence continues at coordinate 195,332 of NZ_JBWDNQ010000006.1, read as the reverse complement.
TGGTTGCATGGTTGACGGAACGCTCATCCCTTAACAGCCAGAAACGCAGAAGATTGATCCATATCACGGGTATCGGTTTTATACTTGGATTAGGCGCCATAGGTTGGCAGACCGTTAATGGGGCTTCCATTATGGAGTTTTCGGTCCTTCCGGTTCTTGCGTGCTGCTTCTTTCTTACCTCACTGGTGCCGCTTGCTCTGCTTCTCCGCAAGCAGGAAGTCTATGCCGCAAGCGGCAGATCACATGTACACTAGCTCAGTACTGCTGCCAAGGATGAATGGAGCTCAATGGAGCTCATAGTACCGTCATGGCCGGATAATCTGTACAGTTAAAAAAGCTCTCGTCCGCTTTGGCGGCTTGCACAAGTGGCTCCACATTTTATAGAGGTCAGGGACTGGCTGGCCCCGGACCGGCCACGCAGTGAGGTTTTTCCCGCCTACAGCGATCGGAATCGAGGCTGGCCTGCATGTAAGCGGGTTTTTCCTCACTGGTACCGTCATTAGGGCTTGGCTGGCCCCGGACCAGCCACGCAGTAAGGTTTTTCCCGCCTACAGCGCTCGGAACCGAGGCTGGCATGAGTGTAAGCAGGTTTTTCCTCACTGGAGCCGTCTTTTGGCTTTGCTTGCGCCGGATCCCCACTCAATTTATTACCGGCACAAATAGTTTGCAAAAACAGAAAATGCCGTATTGCCCTCACCGGCAATACGGCATTTCTTAACCTTCCCATATAAACTTCGCACCTGGCATGCCTGCCTGCACCGGTTAAAGGCTTTGCGCCGCTTCCAGCACCTGCTGCACATGCCCTTTAACCCGAATATTGCGCCATTCACGGACCAGCTTGCCCTTTTCGTCAATCAGGAAGGTCGACCGGACCAAACCCATATATTCTTTGCCATACAGCTTCTTCAGCTGCCAGACACCGTACAGCTCGCAGACCTCATGCTCGGTATCGGCAAGCAGCTCGAAAGGCAGCTCGTATTTGGCTGCGAAGCGCTCATGCCGCTCTGCCGTATCCAGACTGATCCCGAGCACAGCCGTCCCGCTCTCGCCAAATCCGGCATAATTATCGCGAAAATCGCAGGATTCCTGTGTACACGCCGGAGTCATATCCTTTGGATAAAAGAATAGCACCACCTTCTGACCGAGATAATCGCTCAGCTTCACCCGGCGCCCGCCAACGGTCTCCAGAGAGAAATCCGGTGCCGGTTTTCCAATGCGCGCCTTTGCTTTTTTTGCCGGCATTGTTCGCTTCTCTCCCTTCCCCGTTTGATTTCCTTATAACATCCAGGTCAGGCTCAGCCTAAGAGCCCGCCCCGCGGTAGCGCTTGACTCCGTAGTTCCAGACCATGAGCCCAATTGTCAGTACGACAATTCCCATCACCGGCGTCAGCAGCGACAGCGTGGACAGCCCGTCTTCCTTGCGGTCGAGAAAATAAGAAGCCGGGATGACACCGACGAAGGCAAAGGGCAGCAGCCACGTCAGGAGAAAACGGATGGTTTTATTATAAATGTTGACGGGATACCGTCCATAGTTCTGGATATTGTACATAAGCGGCAAAATACCCGTCGGCGCATCCGAGAAGAAGGAAATGGCGGTCAGCGCAATATACAGACCGGCGTAAATAAATACAGCGCCCAGCGTGAAGACCACCAACATGAGCGCATCGAGCAGCTCGAACGGAAGGCCCAGCTGCGACCAGCTTATTGCCATAATGACCGCGCCGACAATGGAGCCGAACAGGGATGGAGGGTCCATATTTTCCAGCAGTACCTGATACAGGTTATGGGCTGGACGGGTCAATATGCGGTCCATCTCGCCCTTGACTATATAACGCTCGCTGAAGCCCCATAGATTAAAGAAAATCCCGAAGATGCCCGATGGCACCATGAAGAAGCCATAGACGAACACCACCTCGGCTTCCGACCAGCCGCCCAGCGATGCGGTATGCTGAAACACGACGAGAATGAAGATCAGGTTCACGCCCTGGAACAATAAATCCGAAAGCACCTCGACCCAGAAGTCCATCCGGTAAGTCAGTCTGGTCTTGACATAATTCTTCATGTATTCCGCGCATAATGACCAATAGAATCGCATTGCGCCTTAACCTCCTTGAACGAACAGCCGGTAACGCGCCTGCCGCCATACCCATGCGATCGGGATGATCAGCACGAGAAACCAGATTATTTGGACGCCCAGCACCCGGATCGCCTCGAAGCCCGCAACCCTGCCGGTAAATACCGAGCTCGGCAGGTAGGTAATCGCCTGGAAGGGCAGCCATTTCATTGTCACGGCAAGCCACCCGGGAAAGAACGAGATCGGTACTACAACGCCTGAGAACAGGTCAACCAGGACGCGCTTCATCCGCAGCATCCCTTGATTATTTTCCACAAAAAAAGCAAACAGCCCCGTCAGCATATTAATCTGGGTGTTGATCAGAAAGCTGAGCACCAGCATGACAAAGTAAAGCGCCCATACGCCGGGATCCGTAGGCAGCTTGACCGGGAACAGCAGGCAGGCTATCGCAAGCCCCGGAACCATGAACAGCAGCAGGCGGAAAATCCCTTCCCCGAAGCCCTGCATCAGCTTTACGATCAAATAATTATAAGGCCGGATAAACTGGATCGCCACGCTGCCGTCCCGGATTTCGTTGGCTATCTCCGTATCCAGATTATTGAAGTAGAACGCTCTGGCCATCCAGGAGACGGCCACATAGGTGGTCATCTGCCCAAGCGTAAATCCGCCAAGCACCTTCTGATCGCCAAAGATCGCTTCCCAAAGAAAATAATAAGCTCCGATATTAATGGCATAAATAACAATACCGCTGTAATAGTTAACGCGATAAGCGAGCATCATCAGGAAACGGATCCGGATCAGATCCAGATATGCGCTACCCATGATGTACCGGCTCCTTCTCGCTGCTGCTGTCCTTTGTTATTGGAGCGGCTGTCCCGTCAGAGCTTTCCGGTGTCCGTTCCCCCATATATTGGCTGAGCTTATCCGCCGTCTCCTGCGAAGCCGAGCCGGATTTATAAATTTCACGGACAATCTCGTCTGTATTGGTCTCCATGATTTTGATATCGCGGATGTCTGCGACTCCTCCGACAACACGCGAGAGCGCATCGGAAACATTGATTTCATGAGGCAGGAACATTGTCGCCGTTACTTCATTGTCGATGGACCAGCTCACTCCGCTTAAGCCTTCCGTTTGCTGCTTCAGCACACGGATATCCGGCTGTTCGCCGAACTGGAATTGAATTTCACGCCCTTTGCTCCAGCGCGACTTCAGCTCATCCAGGCCGCCGTCGTAGATGATTCTGCCATCATCCAGCATAATAACCCTTGTGCAGAGCGCTTCGATATCCTGAAGGTCATGCGTGGTGAGAAGAATGGTCGTCCCCTGCTCCCGGTTGATTTTCTTCAGGAAATCCCGGATTTCAGTTTTTACGACAATATCCAGCCCGATAGTGGGCTCGTCCAGGAATAGAATGGAAGGATTATGAAGCAGCGACGCAACCAGCTCGCAGCGCATCCGCTGACCGAGACTGAGCTTGCGTACGGGCCGGTTCAGCAGATCCCCGAGCTGCAGCCGCTCCACCAGTTCATTCAGACGCTTGCGGAATTCCTCCTCCGGAACACGGTATACTTTGCGCAGCAGCTGGAAGGACTCAATAACTCCGATATCCCACCATAGCTGGCTTCTTTGACCGAACACGACTCCGATTCCATTCACAAATTTCTCACGGTCTTTGAACGGGACGAAGCCGTTAACCTGAATATGTCCGGAGGTAGGAACGAGGATGCCGGTCAGCATCTTGATGGTTGTTGATTTACCGGCCCCGTTCTCTCCAATATAACCGCATATTTCACCTTGAGGTATTTGGAAGGAAATATCCTTTACAGCTGTAATTTCATTATATTCACGCTTAAACAGATCCTTCAGCGCCCCGCCGAGTCCTTCGCGGTTTTTCTGGACACTGAACTGCTTGCGCAAATCTTTGACATCAATCGCTAGCATTGCGGAAGCTTCCTCTTTTCTCTTCGACATTTCCTGGGAAATGTTCGTTTTTTTTCGATTTCTCTATCTATTTATACGCCGTCAGCCAGGCGAGTTCAAGCAGGAAAGTCCTCCTTTTTTCTCCATTGCGGCGTTTTTCACGGGGTTTCTCGGGGTCCTTTACAAAGATTTCTTAAACAAAGCTAATCTTTGGTTTCTATAATTTTCCTTTATGAGTACTGAAACCGTATAGTAAAATTTTCATTCCATCTAACAAGGCTGGCCGAAATGAGCCGTTTCAGCTTTATTTTCGACATTTTATTGTATTAAGAGGGTTTTTTAACGACCAATACACACCAAATACAAGATAAAACTTGCTTCTGCATGTCAAAACATTTTATAATTTTATGATGAAGAACAGCTTCACGTAAGTTCTTCTTTCAATCAAGAAGTAATCACCAGTACCTTTCATCATTCGTTAATCCATGCAGACAATTCCAAAAACAAACGTGAATCATACCAAGGAGGGGAACAAAAAAGGATGCCGCGGGTGAAATCAAACAAGAAAAGACCATGGCTAAAACCGCTTATTATCGTCTTGTCCATCCTGTTTGTTGTCGTGGGAGGCGTTGGCGCCTACGCAGCATATCAAGGATATGGTATATATAATCAACTGGACACCCTGCAAAAACCAAAAGAAGAATCCCGTTTCGGACAGTTTGAAGTGAAAGAAGAAGAAAAACCGGTTGAATGGGAAGGAACGGAGCGCGTCAACATTCTGCTCATGGGCGGCGACAACCGCGGGCTGGAGAAGAATGAAGCGGCACGATCCGATTCCATGCTGGTCGCATCTATCGATCCGGTAACGAAGAAAGCTCATTTGTTCTCCGTTTTGCGCGATACGTATGTGCCGATTGAAGGTCATGGCGAGGGCCGGATCAATACCGCGCTTGCGCTCGGAGGACCGAATCTGGCCATGAAGACGATCGGCGGTATGCTCGGACTTGATATTCAATATTATGTGTATACAGATTTCGAAGGCTTCAAATCGTTGATCGACGCCATCGGCGGAATTGATTTTGACGTTGAGAAGAACATGAACTATGTCGATAATGCCGACGGCAACCGCTATGACATCCATCTCAAAAAAGGATTTCAGCATCTGGACGGCGAGCATGCGCTTATGTATGTGCGCTTCCGCCATGATGCGATGAGCGATTTCACACGGACAGAGCGGCAGCGCAATTTTCTGGATACTGTTGCAGACAAGCTCAAGAACGGTTGGAATTTGTTGAAAATGAAACAAATTCTTGAGAGCGTCAATCCTTATATCGAAACGAATCTGGATATTTCCGATATGCTCAAGCTTGCCCAGCTCGGAGTGAAGACGCAGCTGGCCGGCCAAGCGCAGGTTCCCCCGATGGATAACATCGGTGACCGCAAAGTCTCAGGCGCTTCGGTGCTCTCTATCCGCGATGATGAAGAGCTCCTGACATACGTGCAGGAAATCCTAGCGGAGGATTCAACACCACCGGATACAACAACTACCGGTACCGGCAATGCAGGCGGAGCAAGCGCAAATACTTCCAGTTCAGGCAATACCGGTTCAAGCACGAATACAGGCAGTACAAGTTCAAGCTCCAATACCGACTCAAGCACCAAAACGAACGAATAACCGGTAACATCATAAACAAAAGGGTGAATTCGCGAGCGGATCGCCCTTTTGTTTTGTTATCCGGCGGATAAGCGAAAGCCGATTCCGGAGAAGTACATAATAAAGTAAATTCGACAGGAGGCAACAACATGTCTTTGAATCATACCCGTTCGGAGGCGCTCTACACCGAGGCGCTGGAGCATATCGTCGGAGGTGTGAACAGCCCTTCGCGCTCGTTCAAGGCGGTCGGCGGCGGTGCCCCTGTTTTTATGGAACGCGCACAAGGCGCTTATTTCTGGGATGTTGACGGCAATCGGTATATTGATTATCTTTGCGCTTACGGCCCCATTATTACCGGTCACGCCCATCCTCATATTACGGATGCCATTATCCGTGCGGCGAAGAACGGGACCCTGTACGGTACGCCGACTGAGCTGGAAATTCAACTTGCCAGGATGCTGAAGACCGCCATTCCCTCGATGGACAAGGTCCGTTTTGTCAATTCGGGCACAGAAGCGGTGATGACGACAATCCGCGTTGCCCGCGCTTATACAAAGCGCAATAAAATAATCAAATTCGCGGGCTGCTATCATGGCCATTCCGATCTGGTGCTTGTGGCTGCCGGCTCCGGTCCCTCCACGCTCGGAATTCCCGACAGCGCCGGCATTCCGCCCAGCATTGCCAGTGAAGTCATTACGGTTCCTTTCAACGATCCGGATGGACTTCACCAGGCTCTGGAGCGTTGGGGCGAGGATGTGGCCGCTGTGATGGTAGAACCTATCGTCGGCAATTTCGGCATGGTCATGCCCGCTCCTGGCTTCCTGGAGCAATTATGCCGGATGACGCGCGAAGTCGGCGCTCTGGTCATCTACGATGAGGTCATCAGCGGCTTCCGCTTCCACTACGGCAGCGCCCAGACCTATGAGGCTTTTCCCGATCGGCAGGCGATTGAGCCCGACCTTACCGCACTGGGCAAAATCATCGGCGGAGGTCTGCCAATCGGCGCTTACGGCGGGCGCAAGGACGTGATGGCCCAGGTTGCGCCGCTCGGGCCTGCCTATCAAGCGGGCACGATGGCCGGCAACCCGGCCTCGATCTCGGCAGGTATCGCCTGTCTGGAAGTGCTTCAGACTCCCGGCGTTTACGAACAAATGAGCACTCTCGCCCTCAAGCTCAGCACAGGACTGCAGCAGTTGGCGGATGATCAGGGTATTCCCCTTACGATCAACCGCATCCGAGGCTCATTTTCGACTCATTTCTGCACAAATCCCGTGACGAATTATGAACAGGCCCAGCTTGCCGACGGCGAGCGGTTCGCACGGTTCTTCCGGCTGATGCTGGAGCAGGGAATATGTCTGGCGCCTTCCAAATATGAAGCCTGGTTCCTCACTACCGCGCATACCGAAGCGGATATTGACCAGACCCTGGCTGCTGCCCGGGTCGCGTTCCAGACGATGGGCCAGGATTAATTTCATCCGGCGCAGCGGTTTAACGTTATCCTTACTCCCGTTTCATCATCCTATGCATAGAAGCGCCAAAGGCCGTCCACAGCTGGACGGCCTTTTACGCGGTTTCACATATAATACTGCTGCTGTTCTGAATTCCTCTAAAGCTTCATGTCAACAAGAACGCCGGGAGCTTTGACTACTGATACATCTGCAGGCATAGCATGCTCACAGCTCCAGTACCATCAAGTCAAGTGTCCAATATGGAAGTGATCAGCACGATAACAAGCAGAATCAGCAGTATACCTCCAAGAACAACCCAACTGACCGGATGCGCCATGTTGAACGTCCACCCCATCCCGTACCGCTTATTCACGATAAAGGATGGATCCTCCGGATTATGATAAAAGAAGCCGCCCTTCCAGTGACTGTCGTCGCTTACCCCGGCAGCTAAGACCTGATCGATGCCTTTACTCCTCAAATAAATGATTAATCCAATGGAACATCCGATCAGAATAAGAGGCAGAAACAGCGATGTCAGCATGAGCAGATCAGCAGACCAGCCATAGAGTATCGTCGCCTGAATATAACTGAACAACGCCACAATGAACAGGGAGAGAAAATAAAGAAATATCGAGTTGATGCGGCGAAACTTCTGCTGCTTGATCATGGATTCATCCGGTTTGGCTGGATCCAGCTGTTGTTTGGCCGCACGGATGACAAAATTCACAAATAGAAATATTCCGATCAGCAGGAGTTGGGTAATATTCATCATAAACACGGAGCTGAAGCTTTTCTCAGAGAAGCCGTCCGCTTCAAAGCTGGCATTATAATGAGTGGTTAAGATATCGGGAATGCTGTCCCATTGAACAGCGGCGCCAATCACTGAAATGATGATGAGCAGCAGATGAACGAGATACCAGCGATCACGGATCGTTAGAGGTCCTTTCCGAAAATTCAAATTGGCGACCCGCTTGGTGCTCTGCGGCGGCTCCCACCCCTTTTCCAGCTTGATGCGAATCGCCCTGCGATGACTGGCCGCGAGAGACAGGACGAATCCGATGACTTGAACCAGTGTGGCGCTGAGCAATACGGCTTCGGACATCCCCTTCATCCACCAGCCCATCAAGCCGCCTGCAGCTGCAGCGCATACCATAATGAACACAGACATTCGGATGTAGCTTTTGCGCACAGCTGTTACGGCCTCGTCATCCCGCATAGGCTCGGGAACAAAAACACCGAACAACAAAACGCGTGTGCTTATCAATGGCACCAGCATAAACACAATCCCCATCATGACATACATTACAATCGAAAAAAGCCAAATCCCCCATGTCGGATCCATACGCTCCTACTCCCCTTCCTTCGTATTCTTCCGGTTGAAAGCATCCTGGCAGAGCCTCAGAAATTCCTCCTCAGCCATGCCCCTGACGATTCCTTCAGCGGACAATGCGCGGAGCTGTCTTTGCACTTTATCCTTGAACCCGGCGGTCACGCCAGGCATTTCACCAGGCTGTACGACGACCCCCTTTTTGCGGTGGACCTGGAGAAAGCCCTCCTGCTTCAAGGTCTGGTAAGCTTTATTAACGGTATGCAAATTAATGTCCAGGTCTGCTGCCAGACTGCGGACTGACGGGAGCGCATCTCCCGGCTTCAAATCGCCCTTGGCGATGCCCTCAATAAGCTGCTCGGCAATTTGCGTGTAAATCGGCGACTCCGATTGCAAATCCAACTCCATAAACATGATGATTCACCTGCCTCTCCTGACCCTGCCTCAATCTGTTGATGACTGTATTATCTTGATTGTCTGTTATACATCGAATATAACAGATATTCAAATTTCATGCAAGGAGCATTTCCAAAAGCACGGGAAAAAAGACGTATTCCCCAAGTCATCTTGACCATGGCAGGAATACGCCTTTTACAATTTTATTATGCTGTTGCAAAACCAATTCTCTCAATATCGCTGCATATCCGTTCAGAGAAGCCCTGTTGCTCTGCACATCAGCAGACATATGACAGCTTCTCTTCCTGATCTAGCCTGCAGCTTCCACTTTCTTAAGCTCGTCTACAAGCTGCCCATGAATCGCTCCATTAGTCGCGACAACATTACGCACTCCCAGTTCATAGGGGCTGCCCAACATGTCGGTGACTTGCCCTCCGGATTCAGAGACAAGGAGCGAACCCGCTGCCAGATCCCAGGAATTCAAACCGATTTCCCAAAAGCCGCTGAGCCGTCCGCATGCCACATACGCCATATGCAATGCCGCCGAGCCGCCGGAGCGGATATTGCGCACCTGCGGCGCAAGCGCCTGCAGCCCCTTCATATTGAGCGGCAGCGCGTACTGCTGATCGGCCGGGAAACCTGTAGCCAGGAGGCTCTCGCCAAGCTGGCTTTCCGTGCCTACCTGCATAGGCTTGCCATGTACATAGGCGCCTTTGCCTTTCTCGGCTACGAATAATTCATCCCGCATGGGATCATACACGACGCCTACAATGACCTCTCCCTTGTGCGCCAGAGCGATCGACACAGAGAAGAAAGGGAAGCCGTGCACGAAGTTCGTCGTCCCGTCGATTGGATCGACCACCCATAAATACTCGGCGTCACGCACATTATTGAGCGCTTTCGCAGAGGCCTCCGGCCCCGGCTCCACGCCTTCTTCACCAAGAAAGGAATGATGTGGAAAATGCGTCTGTACCAGGTTGCGGATCATCATCTCAGAACCCTTATCCACTTCAGTTACTAGATCGGTAGGGGAGTATTTTAAAGACAAGCTTGTATGATTTCCAAGTTTGGTTCTGATCCATTCACCCGCTTTAGCCGCGCAATTGATTGCCACTACGGTAAAGTTTTTGCCCCCTATTGCAGGTGTATTGTTGCTCTCGTCACTCACGGTTCTATCACACTACTTTCCTATGAGTTGCTATATGCTTATTAGTATACGTTACCATATCTTCAAAGTTTCGCCCAGTTCTTGCAGGAAACCGTCTATAATTTCGCTGCTCCTTCAATAATTAATTCAACAGCCAGAAGGCCCAGCGTAATGCGAAGGAGCCACATAAGCCCTCTGCCGCTTATCCGGGTTGCAACGTAAGCGCCGAACTTGCCGCCCATCCATGCCCCGGGAACAAGCGCCAGCACAATGCGCCAGTCTACTTCGCCCAGCCATATATGTACGCTGCTGCCCAATGCAGAGGAGAGGAAGATCACGAACATCGAGGTAGCCGTGGCAAGATGGGGCGGAAACCGGAACAGGAGCACCATCACCGGAACAAATAACGAACCCCCGCCGATGCCGAACAAGCCTGAAATGAGTCCGACAAAAAATCCGATGACCAGGGCTGGCCCTACGGCATAACCATAGACATGCCCGACCCCGTCCTGATCGGTATAGAGCCGCTCCACAGGCCACTTTCGCGTGATCGGCCTGATATAATCCCTGGCAACCAGCAGAGCGGCCATTAACAGCATAAAGATTCCAAATACGAGCTGGAAGCTGCCATCCTTCAGATAACCGGTAAGAGCCGAGCCGACCATAGCGGCAGGCCCGCTCGTTACGAACAGCAGCCACGCGCTGCGGAAATCCACTCTTTTCTTCTTGGCGTATGAAAGTGTGGAAGCAAGCGCTGTCACAATTAACGCGCACAGCGAGGTGCCCACAGCCGTTGTATGGCCGATTGGAGACCCGGTCAGCTGCGGCCCAAGAAGAACCAGGGTTGGAACGATGATAATTCCCCCGCCCAAACCGACAATGCTTCCGAACATTGCGGCGATCAGACCCAGAAGGAGGAGAAGGACAATCTCAAACACGCCGGTCACCTCGCCTGATACTTAATGACATCTATATTTTACCCCGATTCCTCGCATGCAAGACTCCCTTGCCCTCCCATAAGGCAATAAAGCCCCCCGGGCGGTTGTCCGGAGAGCTTATGCTATATTCACGGGCAATACCGGACTGCAGTTGAATCAGTTCACTTCAATGCTTGCTCCATCGATGATCCGTATGCCCTGTTCGTCCTGTGCCAGCTGGCGCAAATCCTCCATCAGCCTGAACAAAGCCAGATCCTTGCCCTTGGCCTCCAGCATCACATCCAATATATCAGTCGAACCAGCCGTTTCCTGCAAAAACCGCAGGAGCGGAGCCGGCTCCACATAGTCGGCATGACCGCGCGGGTCCCGCTCGCTCTTGGAACTGGATACGTGGAGCTTCGGCGGAAGCGGTCTTGATGGTTGTCCGCCAGGTATAAGAATGGCTCGCTCTGCGTCAGAGACTTCTTCAGGCTCAGAGTCCGCATCAGGAAGAACGCCACCCCATGTCCGTAAAATGCGCGGCCACAGCTCGCCGACAAGCGATGCGTTGCTCTCGTTCCCGTCATTGACAGCGTGATGATGAATATCAAGCACCATCGGAACGCCGACAGCTTCGGCCGCGTCCAGCGTCTCCCGGACGGTAAACGTCTTGTCGTCATTCTCAAGCGTGATCCGGTTCCTGATCCTCCAAGGCAGCTGCCCGAACTGGCGGACAAAACGCTCAGCTGATGAAGGCTTGTCCCCGTATGCTCCGCCTACGTGTATATTGCATTTTACCTTCTCGTCCAGTCCCATCGCTTCTAGCATATGCAGGTGGTAGCGCAAGTCCTCTTCGGACTTTACGAGCACCTCGGGACGCGGCGTGCTCAGGACGCAGAAATGGTCGGGATGGAAGGATACGCGCATCCCCTTGTCCTTCACGAACGCGCCGACAGCGGCGAAGCCTTCTGCAAGCGCCGGCCATGGCGACCAGTCCTGAAGCTCCTCATGCGTAGCCAGCGGAATGAGCTTGGAGGACATGCGGTAAACCTTGATATCATGGGCATGACAATGGCGCAGCAAACGCAGCGTATTATGCAGATTTTCTTCGGCGATGCGCTCCAGTCTGCGCAGAGCTGCTTCACGATCCGGCAGCTTTGAGAAGCTGGTGTAGGTCATGGTGCGGGACGGCGAAGCATTCTCAAGCTGCAGACTCATCGCGACAAAGCCAAAGCGGACAATCATACAGGCTCTCCGAAGAACATTTCATAGGCAAGGGCGGTTTGCACGCGCGCCTCCTCCTCTGTCAGCTTTCGGATAAGCTCCATTTCAACCTGCGTAATCTCCTCGCCCTGAAAATTAATCTCCGCGATCGACACCAGAATGCGGACAATCGCAATCGCTTCATTATTGGGCGTATATGCAATAACCTTCTGTCCGGTAGGATAAACGCGAAATCCGTTCTTGACTATTTTGCTGCGGCCGTATTCAAGCAGCTCGTTCAGCTCATTGTCATTCTTGAACTTGCAGACCGAATTAAACTCCGTTTCGAACCCCATATGATTTCCTCCAGCAATTATATTGTGGCGTATTTCTTGTCCTCAGGAGCAAGGCTTGACAACAATCAACCAAGTCTTGACAACAATCATCGAAGAAACAGACTCCGGTCCTGTATCAGACCGGGTCTCCTCCCCCATACTCGATACGCTGCTTCTCCGTGTGGCGGGCAAGCGCAAGTCCAATCAATGTGTCCAGCAGATCCGTGTAGGAGACGCCGCTCTCCTTCCACATCAGAGGATACATGCTGTAGGGCGTAAAGCCCGGCATGGTATTGACCTCGTTGATGAAAAGCTTGCCGTCGCTTTTGCGCAGGAAGAAATCGGCGCGCGCAAGGCCTGAGCCGTCAATCGACAAGAAAGCGCGGATGGCCATTTCGCGGACGGCTTCCGCTGTTTCCGCCGGAATATTGGCCGGAATATGCATCATCGATTTGCCGTCGATATATTTGGCTTTATAATCATAAAATTCACTGGAAGACGTGATTTCGCCCACCACGGAAGCACGCGGCTCGTCATTGCCGAGCACACTGACCTCAATCTCCCGGGCGTCGACAAATTCCTCCACAATCACTTTGCGGTCAAACCGCAGCGCATAATTGATCGCCGTGATCAATTCCTCGCGGTTGCGGGCCTTGGAGATGCCTACGCTCGATCCCAGATTAGCCGGCTTGATGAAGCAGGGATAGCCCAGCGCAACCTCGATCTCCATAATAAAAAAACCGTGATCCTTCTCCCACTGGGTACGGTTAAAATACCGGTACACACACTGCGGCAGGCCGTCCTGGGCAAAAATTTTCTTCATCGTGATCTTGTCCATGCCGACTGCCGAAGCCAATACGCCCGCTCCCACATAGGGGATACCCGCCATTTCCAGAAGGCCCTGTATCGTACCGTCCTCTCCGAAGGTGCCGTGCAGCAAAGGAAAAACAACATCGAGAGCCGGACCAGCCTCAGCAGGAACAGTATCCAGGGCAGCGGCGGTTTCCGCCGACAACGCGTTGAAAACCGGCATAAGCGCGTCCGTTCCGGAGGCAGCTTGAGCGCCAACAAGCCGGAGCGGCTCCAGTTCATCAGGCGGCGCCAGAAGCGTCTGTCCTGCGCGCCACTTGCCTTCTTTTGTAATATAGAAAGGAATAATTTCGTAACGGCTGTAATCAAAAGCTTTCATGACTGCAAGCGCAGTCTGCAGCGATACCTCATGTTCGCCCGATCGGCCCCCGTAAACGAGTCCGACGCGCACTTTCTTCCCCATGGCTAATCCTCCGGTTACGAATAATTTCCCACATCAGGATATAATCATGCATCTGACATGCATCCTTACAGGAATAATGTTTAAAATTCATCGGCAATATGAAAAAAGCGATACTTGGTACGTTCGGTCCACGCATAAGAATCTTTGTAATCCCAATAGCGGTGGCGGCTTGGCACAGTGTTGGCATTGACAAGCGGCATGCCCGCCGCGTCGAAAGCGGTCACGATGGTGCTGTGCTGAAAGCGGTTGTCTCCGCTCCAATCATAAATAATGACATCGCCCAGATCCAGCTGATCGGCTGAATCCACGACCGTCGCCCGGAGGCCGCTTTGGCGGGAGCCCGACAGGAACAGCTGCAGCGCACCGGCAACGGCCCAGCTGTAGCTCCACATTTCGCGCCCTGCGCTTCTCTCCCGATACCACCAGCCCGAATCCCTTTTACCAGTATAGTTCATAGGCGCGTGGCCTGCAAAGAGGCATTGGGATACATAATTCGTACAATTGACATCGAAGGTTTCATAAGCCGGATTGCCTTCATTCCACCACCGATCCGCATAGGCAGCGGCCAAGTCCCGGCGGTAACGAATTCCAGCGCGGCCATGTTTGAAACGCGATAAAACATCATAATTTATAAAAGGTATGGATATCGGCTTATCTTCCATTTCAACTTGCTGCTCGGCAGACAGCTGTGAAGCGAAGGAATCGGACATACTATATCTGGGACGCCGTTCCATGACGAGCGGCTCCACACGGTTAATCCGGTAGCTCTCGCCGTCCAGCGACAGCCACAGGCGCTCACGCTCCCGCCTGTCCTCCGTATAGGTGCGGCCAAGCTGCTGCATCGTCCGCTTGATCTTCAGCTCGATCAGGGCCGTCGCCTCTGCCAGAGATTCCGATTCACTGATCCGCAGCAGCTCCGCGCTCGTCTCGCTGCGCAGAGGCAGAACGCCGCGCAGCAGCTCCTGCTCGCGAAGTCGTGAAAGCTTGCGCTGATAGCGGGACAGATGGTCCGCATCGGTCACGATACCTTCCGATTCCGGCGTAAAGCGGTCAATCTCGGCCTGGTTAACCAATTGAACATAATGGTGCACGCAAGCTTTCCACCCGCTTGGCTCCGGATCCTTGAGGCCGGTCGCCTCCTTCGCCCTGGCGGTCCCCCGGCTGCTGCGTACTGCGGGCCTGCTTGACGTTTGCACCCCTTTGCGTTTTCTAACTCCGGTCCGCGTTCTCGCTTGAGGCATCACTATTCCCTCCCTGCAGTTTTTGTGCCTGACAAAGTTGGTTCATTATATGAGACCAACGGCAAATTCATGTGAGGAAGAGAAAACAACCTGATGCAGAAAACGCTCAGCAGATCAATTCCGACTGATTGAGGGGACTGTAATTTCCAAATGGATATGAGGAAATGACGGGTTCCACCTGTTGGATGCAAAGTTAGTTTCTTCCTTTTTGAGATATAAGCAAAGTATAGGGCGAATTTATACTTTCTTATATTTACGAAAAACGTTATACTTAAGAAAAGCAGCGATTTTTGAAATCGTGTTTTACAGGGTGAAACAAGAAAACCATTTTCAAAATATCACATGGTTATCTTCATGCCATTTTTCTTTGATATTTTTGAGGGGGAAATTGCTGCACTCCACAAACAGCATCGAACCATTTATTTTTTACCCAATTGTACAAGGAGGCGTCAAACGTAAATGACATCAAAGAACGATTACTCTGTCCGCGAGTCGCTTGAAGTCGGAGGTAAACCTTATGTTTATTACCGCCTGCAGGGTCTTGAAGACCAAGGATTAGGCAATATTTCCAAACTGCCTTTCTCCATTAAAGTACTGCTGGAAGCAGCGGTTCGGCAGTTTGACGGCCACGCCATTACGTCTGAGCATGTCAAGCAACTGGCAAACTGGGCCGATGGCCGCGAGGACAAAGAGATTCCTTTCATTCCTGCCCGTATCGTACTCCAGGATTTCACCGGCGTACCGGTTGTCGTTGACCTTGCCGCCATGCGCGACACCGTCAAGAAATCAGGCGGCGATCCGAAGCAAATCAACCCGCTCGTGCCGGTCGATCTCGTTATCGACCACTCCGTTATGGTTGACGCATTCGGCAGTCCCGAGTCGCTTGAGTACAATATGAACATTGAGTTTGAGCGCAACGAAGAGCGTTACCGTTTCCTCCGCTGGGCGCAAACCGCTTTCGATAATTTCCGCGCCGTACCGCCGGGAACGGGTATCGTTCACCAGGTAAACCTGGAGTATCTGGCATCGGTTGCCGCAACCAAAACAAAAGACGGCGAAACCGTTGTCTACCCGGATTCATTGGTTGGAACGGATTCCCATACGACGATGATCAACGGACTTGGCGTTGTTGGCTGGGGCGTAGGCGGCATCGAGGCGGAAGCCGGCATGCTGGGTCAACCGCTTTATTTTGTAATGCCTGAGGTAATCGGCTTCCGCTTGACGGGCAGCCTGTCGGAAGGCGCTACAGCGACTGACCTGGCGCTGACCGTTACGCAGGTACTCCGCAAAAAAGGCGTTGTCGGCAAATTTGTTGAATTCTTCGGTCCCGGCCTCTCCAACATCGGACTGGAAGACCGTGCGACTGTTGCCAACATGGCTCCCGAATATGGCGCAACCATCGGCTTCTTCCCGGTAGACTCCGAAACGCTGCGCTTCCTGCGCAACACCGGACGTACAGAAGAGCAGATCGCGCTTGTCGAAGCTTACTATAAAGCACAAAACATGTTCCGCACCGACGATACGCCGGAGCCGGTTTTCTCCGATATCGTGGAGCTGGACTTGTCAACGATCGTACCGTCGCTTGCAGGTCCGAAGCGTCCTCAGGACCGCGTCGAGCTGACAGCGATGAAAGAAGAGTTCAATGGCATTATCCGCACTCCGATCGACAAGGGCGGCTATGGACTGTCAGACAACAAGATTGAAGAAATGATTGAAGTGAAGCATGCGAACGGTTCTGTCAGCAAAATGGGAACAGGCGCTGTCGTTATCGCCGCCATCACCAGCTGTACAAACACGTCCAATCCAAGCGTTATGATGGCTGCCGGACTTGTGGCCAAAAAAGCGGTTGAGCTTGGCCTTAAACGTCCTGCTTACGTCAAGACTTCTCTTACGCCGGGCTCGCTGGTCGTTACCGATTATCTGGAGAAGGCCAACCTGCTCAAGCCGCTTGAAAAGCTGGGCTTCTACGTTGCAGGCTACGGCTGCGCAACCTGTATCGGCAACTCCGGCCCGCTGCCTGATGAAGTAAGTTCGGCAATCACGGATAACGATATGACCGTAGCTGCCGTGCTTTCCGGTAACCGTAACTTTGAAGGCCGCGTTCATGCCCAGGTCAAAGCCAACTACCTGGCATCCCCGCCGCTTGTTGTGGCGTACGCGATTGCCGGTACCGTCAATATCGATCTGGCTAACGATCCAATCGGTTATGACGGCAAAAACCAGCCTGTATATCTCAAGGATATCTGGCCATCATCCAAAGAAATCTCCGACGCGATCGGTGTTGCGATGAGCCCTGAATCCTTCCGCGAGAAATATGCCAATGTCTTCACGCAAAACGAACGCTGGAATCAAATCGATGTGCCGCAGGGCGAGAGCTACGAGTGGGACGACAAGTCCACTTATATTCAAAACCCGCCGTTCTTCGAGAACCTGGGTCCCGATATCGATGATATCAGCGAGATCAAAGGCGCAAGTGTGCTTGCCCTGCTCAGCGACTCGGTAACGACCGACCACATCTCGCCAGCCGGCAACATTAAAGCCGACAGCCCTGCAGGCGAATACCTGATCAAGCATGGCGTCGACAAAATCGATTTCAACTCGTACGGCTCGCGCCGCGGCAACCATGAAGTTATGATGCGCGGTACGTTCGCCAACATCCGTATCCGCAACCAGGTTGCTCCAGGCACTGAGGGCGGCGTGACCACTTACCTGCCGACAGACGAAGTAATGTCGATCTATGACGCTTCGATGCTGTATCAGAAGAAAAATAAAAACCTGGTCGTTATCGCCGGTAAAGAGTATGGAACGGGCAGCTCGCGCGACTGGGCAGCCAAAGGCACCATGCTGCTTGGCGTAAAAGCCGTTATCGCCGAGAGCTTCGAGCGGATTCACCGTTCCAACCTCGTCGGAATGGGCGTACTGCCGCTGCAGTTCCAGGCAGGACATGGCTGGAGCACGCTTGGGATCACGGGCCGCGAGACCTTTGATATTATCGGTCTTAACAATGACGTGAAGCCCGGTCAGGAAGCTCATGTCGTCGTCACCCGCGAAGACGGCACCACATTCGAATTCCCGGCGATCGTTCGTCTGGATTCCATGGTGGACGTGGATTACTACCGCAACGGCGGTATTCTGCAAGCCGTTCTGCGCCAAATGATTGCCAATCAATAATATTGAGCCGGATATTGGCTGATGTGTAGACAGACGGTCCCCTCCTGTATGGAGCGGGACCGTTTTTTTGAAATATCGGCAAGCAAGCGGATCAAACACGGATCTAAAGTCAAAAAAACAGCGGGGCTGCTTCGACACATAGTCGGGCTGCAATGCTGTTTTACATAGCTAAACATTAACTGCATTCATAGCCCGCCAAGGCATTACTTCAGCATGGCTCCAATATGGTTGGCCGCTTCAATAATAGCTGAAGCCTGCTCGCGCATCTTCTCCGGCGTCAGCCGGTTCGCGGGGCCGGAGACGGACAAGGCGGCGACCAGCTTTCCCGCCCGGTTGAAGATCGGGGAAGAGACTGCCGCAGCGCCCTGTTCCCGCTCTTCAACACTTGTAGCGTAGCCCAGCCCTCTTATCTCCTCAATCTGCTTGCGGAATTGCGCCTTGTCGAAATAGGCAGGCCATGATTCGTCGTGGAGCAGCTCCTCCTGTTTTTGCGGCTCCTCGAAGGCAATAAGCACCTTGCTGGATGCTCCCACATAGAGTGGCAGACGGACGCCTACAGGAGCGACTCTGCGCACTGCCTGGCTGCTCTGAACGGCTTGTATGCGGATCCGCTCATTCCCGTCGCGCAAATAAAGGCTGATGGTCTCGCCAAGCATATCGCGCAGACGTTCCATCTCAGCCAGTCCAAGCACAGCCGGATCGTCCGTGCCGGACATATTGGCGGATAGCTCCCAGATGCGAAGCCCCAGCCTGTAGCGCTCGGAAGCGGGATCGCGAATGACAAATCCTTTGTCCTCCAGCGTCGCCAGCATCCGGTGGACCGTGCTTTTATGCAGGCCGACACTGTCCGCGATCTCCGTCATCGGCCATTCACTCTTGGCGGTAAAGCACAGCAATATATCGAGCGCGCGCTCAACAGCGCGAACGGTTGATTTTCCATCCTCGGACATGTGATCCCACCTTCTACATCAGTTTCATTCAATGAAACTAAGTTACAACCAGTATAACTCATGACCCGGCATTAGTAAAAGCGGATGGAGATAATTTCATTTCAGTTTACAGGTAGATTACAAGTTGATAACAATACGCGTATATCCATTGACAGGCCGTTGTCCCCACATCTATCATAGGAATATAGGACTATAAAGCGTTTTCATATTTTTCCATCCTAAGGGGGATTCCATCATGAGCACATCCGTCACTCCGATGCTGCCTGCAGGCTTTACGCCGCAAGGCTTTCTCCCTTCCCCCGGGCATTCTCTCAAGCCTCCCGGCAGGACGATCGGCAGGACGCGCCGCAGACATGCCGCGATTGCTGTCGTTTCCGCATTTATGGCGCTGCTGTTTGTCACGCTTATTGCTTTTCACGGCTATGTGGCCTGGATCGTCGCTCATCCTTATGTCGCACCTCTGACCTCTAATCCCAAAATCGCCAAAGGCCTTGATTATACAGATGCCGTCTTTCCCAGCAAAAGCGGCCGCACCACCGTTCATGGCTGGTATATCGCTGCTGACGCAGCCGCTTTGCTGCCGGCTAAAACAATCACCGCAGCAGCAGGCGGAGATGATCAAGCCGCGCTAGCTGCAGCCGCTCCAGCTGCCTCTGACCGGACCGTTGTATTCAGCCACGGTTACGGGGCCAATCGCGAAGAGACCTGGGTCCCGATGTATGATCTCGCCGCTCTGCTGCACCGTTTGCATTACAACGTCCTGATGTTCGATTACGGTTATGCTTCCGAAGCTGACCGGTCTCCGGCCACGGGCGGAGTCGAAGAAGCGCAGCAGCTGCTCGCAGCTGTCCAATATGCCCGCAGCCAGGGGGCAGA
The DNA here is from genome assembly GCF_056269285.1 of Paenibacillus sp. JT31N11. Classification (NCBI taxonomy): domain Bacteria; kingdom Bacillati; phylum Bacillota; class Bacilli; order Caryophanales; family Paenibacillaceae; genus Paenibacillus; species Paenibacillus sp. JT31N11. Next base: position 175,399 of record NZ_JBWDNQ010000006.1, on the reverse strand, counting down.
GCAGGTGGTCGTTTGGGGCTTCTCCATGGGAGCCGGTACCGCCCTTCAGGCAGCGCTGCAAACCGACGCATCCGATGATATCGACGCCCTGATACTCGACAGTCTGTTTCTGCCGAGTCCGGAATCCTTGTTCAACAATGTCAGGCAGTATCTGGATCTGCCGCGTTTTCCATCCCTGCCGCTTGTTCAGCTGATGCTGCCATTCTGGACGGGAACCAGCTTTAACCAGATCCCTGCCCAGCAGGTTATGCAAACCTCTTATACGATTCCGACCTTTATTATGCACGGCACCGACGACGTCAAAGCGCCGATTGCCACCGCCGAGCATATCGCATCCAGCCAGTTGAACCCGTTATCCAGGGAGTGGGTCGTCCAAGGGGGCAAGCATGAGCTGTTATTCCAGACACGTCCGAAAGAATATATTCAGCGTGCCGCCTTGTTCCTCAGCCAGGTGGATGCGGACTGGAAGAGCAATCAGCCGACCTTGACGGCGAGTGCGACATAGGAAGAGCCTGATCCGAATACATCTAGATTATGGATGCCATCGGATGTAAGAGGATAAAGAGCCGTCCGGATTGCCGGACGGCTCTTCCTTTATGCCGCAGAGCAGACCCATTCCTGCCGGAAGCGGTTGATGACCGCATCATGCGACACCACACCGCCTCTGGCTGCCACCGTCACGCGACAGCCACACCACACGCTGGCTGCCACCGTCACGCGACGCCACACCACACGGTGTTTGCCACCGTCACGCGACGCCACACCGTGCGCTGGCTGCCACCGTAATGCCGCTCACTGGATGCGCCAGGAGAGACAGGTTTTTGTGTGAAAAATAAGCGGCATTTTTGCTTTTAGCAATTCGTGAAGAATAGGGAGGCTGAAGTCTGTGCTGTTTGTTTATAGAGGCTATATGCCCTTGAGAGTGCTGGAGGAGATTCAGTTCTGGAAAACGCAGGAGAAGGAGCATACCGCCGTTATCCGGGAGATTATTCCTCACCTGGAACCGGCCTATGTCCAGCTGCTTCAGGCGTGGGAGCCCATATTTGCCCGTACGGAGCAAATGGCGGAGAAGCTGCTCATGGCCGCGCTGGCAAACCCCGAGGACATTCCGCTTGATCTGGTCAAGAGCAGTGAGGAATTGCTGAAGGTATCCGCCCTGCAGTCGCGGAAATTCGTCGCACAGCTGACCAAGATGCTGGAGGACAGCGCGGCAGCAGCTTCAAGCCCGTTCGCAGGGATCGTCATCCGCCATATTATCCGCGAGTCGGACTATTTTCTATGTGTTCTGGAGTCGCTGCTTCATCCCCGCGATGAGCAGATTGAGGAGCGGCAGCCCGGTCCATCCAGTAAGACGGCAGAGGATAACGGGATAGAAGAAATCGTCAAACTTCATGATTATGAAGAAAAGCAACTCGAGGAAGAGTTCGACGTCTCCGTGCCCACACAGCATTCGGGCGGGGATGGGGAGCCCGGGCAGGTGCATTTGCCTGAATTCGGCAGCCGCCGCGCGGCTTCATCTGTCCCTATCGGCGGCCATACGCTTCCCCCGCTTCCTTATGCGTATGATGCGCTGGAGCCGCATATCGATACGGCTACGATGCGGATTCATCACGATATCCATCACAAGAGCTATGTGGATGGACTTAATCAAGCGGAGAAGGAACTGGAGACAGCCAGGAAAACGAATAACTTTGACTTGGTTAAGCATTGGGAGCGGGAGCTCGCCTTCCATGGGGCGGGGCACTATCTTCATACTTTATTCTGGCCCGTCATGTCGCCCAGAGGAGGAGGGGAGCCTACCGGTACACTGGCTCAGCAAATCCAGAAGGACTTCGGCAGCCATGACGCCTTCAAGAGACAATTCAGCGCAGCAGCGGAGAAGGTTGAAGGCGGCGGATGGGCAATTCTGGTATGGAGTCCGCGCAGCCGGAGACTGGAAATTCTGACCGCAGAGAAGCATCAAAATTTATCCCAATGGGATGTCGTGCCCCTGCTGCCCCTCGATGTTTGGGAGCATGCCTATTATCTCAAGCATCAGAACAAGCGGCCGGATTATATCCGGAACTGGTGGGAGGTCGTCAATTGGCCCTACGTCAGCGGCCGTTTCTCCGAGGCCAGGAAACTGGTCTGGGAGCCGTACTAAGCATGCCAATGCAGTGGAGTTCCAAAAGCTGAAAAAAGATTGCCGGTTCCCTGTTTTGAATGAGAGGGAATGGCAATCTTTTCTCAAGAATCAAAAAGCTTTACTGCGTAGGGTACAATCAGCAGCCTCGTCCTATGACTGCTTCAGCAGCGACAGGAACTCCGAACGCAGTGCTGCGCTCGTACGGAATTCACCCCGCACGGCCGAGGTTACCGTATTGCTGCCGGTCTTCTTGACCCCGCGCGCGCACATGCACAGATGCTCGCCCTCCACGACCACCATAACGCCATGGGGCTGCAGAACTTCCTCCATGATGTTGGCGATCTGCGAGGTAATGCGCTCCTGCACCTGCAGGCGACGCGTGACGGCATCGACCAGCCGCGCCAGCTTGCTCAGACCGGCAATCTTCCCGCTCGGGATATAGCCGATATGGGCTTTTCCGAAGAACGGAGCCATATGATGCTCGCACTGGCTGTAATATACGATATCTTTTACAATTACCAGCTCTTCGTGCTGCTCATCGAAGGTGACCCCGAGCACTTCCCGCGGATCAACTTCGTAGCCTGCGAAAATTTCCTCGTACATGCGGGTTACGCGCGCAGGCGTTTCCAGCAGTCCCTCGCGGTCGATATCCTCACCGATGAGACTTAATATTTGCTTGATATGATATTCAATCTGTTCACGGTTATCCGAAACGACAGAATTGACGTAGTCTTTCTTGCCCGCCATCCTTGTTCGTCCCCCTTCTTCTGCAAGCGACGCGCTGATTATCGGCGTCCGCCGCCCGGACGTTGATTTTTCATCATGCTCTGTGCTTTTTGCAGCTGCGATTTGTTCATATTATAACCCATTTGCTTGGCCATCTTCTGCAGCATTTCTGGATCGTTCTGCATCTTCTCAAGCTGCTTGCGCAGATAGAAGACACCGATAAAAAATCCGCCAACCGCTCCCAAGAGGAGCGTTACAATCGGAATAATAATATTCCACATGCCCGTCTCTCACCCAACCTTTATCTGATCGTTATGAATGTACATATTGCAACCTATCATAGCATGTACGGGTGCCTACCGCAAACCCCGGATTCGACAATAAAATCAACCCATTACCTGCTCGATGAACACCGTGTTTTCCTTCGCCAAATCGATCTCCCGGCTGCCGATGGAATCGTCGCCCTCGCGCTCCAGCAGCCGCACAACCGGCCGACCCGGCAGTCCGCGATGCTGGCCGACCACTACCCCGGCTTCCCTGGTGGACAGCCGAACCGACACCCCGTTGGGATAGATCGAGACCACGCGCATGAACTGGACGACGACCGCATGGTCGAGCTCTTTTCCCGACATCGCCAGCAGCCGCTCGCAGGCTACGTGCGGAAGCATCCTTTTGCCGTTATCAAACTCCTGCAGCAGGTTGTCGTAGGCGTTGGCCACGGCAACAATCCGCGAATAGAGATGAATCTGCTCGCCGGCAAGGCCTCTTGGCTCTCCGCTGCCGTCGATATGCTCATGATGCTGCAGCGCAACATGGGCAATCAGCAGGCTGAACTCACGTCTGGCCTTGAGCAGCTGGAAGCCTCTCCATGTGTGATGCATGGCCATCTTCTTATTCTTCGCGGCTTCATCATCTGCGGGTTCAAACTCGAACTCGGACTCTTCGAGCGGTTTGCCAAGATCATGCAGCAGCGCGCCGATGGCGAGCTCCTTCTGCTGGATCTGGTTCAGATTCATATGAATGCCGAGCAGAGCGGAAATCATGCAGACATTCATCGCATGGACGAAGGCAGCATTATCACGCGTGCGGATATCATTGAGATGGATAAGCACGTCTTTGTTGCGAAGCACGTCCTCGAGCATATCCTCCACCGAGAGGCTGACCGAACGCGAGTTGAAATCCTTGCCTGAACGGATCGAATCCATCGTTTCCGACATGGTGCGGATCAGCGTCCGCTTGGTCTCCTCCGAGAGCAGCTCTTCCTCGATCTCAATATCCTGCAGCCTCGGATCCGTAATATATAAATTCGTAACCCCGATTCGTTTCAACGTGCTGATCATAAATACCGTAATCTGGACTCCTGCCGACAGCAGAATCGTTCCATTCGTCGCATAAATCGTCTTTCCCAGCAGATGGCCTGGCTCAACGGATTCCATATCAATGTATCTCATGAGGCTCCCCCGCCTTCCTTCTGCCGTTCAAGCGCAAGCAAGTAGGTTTTCGTATCCAGTCCGCCTCCATAGCCTACCAGGGCCCCGCCTGCCCCTATAATACGGTGACAGGGGACGATCAGCGGAACGGGATTGCGATTGTTGGCCCCGCCGACTGCCCGGACCGCATTCGGCTGTCCAATGGCTTCCGCGATATGCTTGTACGACCGGCTTTCCCCGTAAGGAACATCCAGCAGTGCCTGCCACACCTTCGTTTGAAAAGGAGTCCCCCGCATGTCCAGCTTGACGGTGAACGCTTCCAGTCCCCCTGCAAAATAACGCTCCAACTGCCCGGCAGCCTCGCTGATCATGATGTGCTCATTCGGCTTCACCTGCACCCACTACGCACCGCCCGTAAACCAGGTCCGCGTCCAATTGCGCAGCTTCTCTTCCCGCAGGGCAAAATCGCCGAATTCAATGCGGCACAGCCCGGCATCGGTTGCCAGCAGCACAAGCGGCCCTACAGGCGACTTCAATTCGGTCCAATAGATGGTCTCGCTCATCCTCTAAAGTCCCTCCTTATGTTTTGTTGCCGTTATGGATTTGCAGACTTTGGCCATGCCGGGTATGGCTTATGGCATGCCAGCTGCAATCAAAACATATATCGGTTGACAGCCGCTTTCTGTTTATATTTAAGCAAAATCGCGCAAATTCCAGCATGCTGCATGACCGCTGCCAGGATGACGGATTTCGAACCTCCCTTTGGCACGCCATGCTGTCACAAGCCCTTAGAAGCCCCTCTGAAGCCTCAAAACCATGAAAAGCATTATTTACGCTTGACCAATCCGTCATCCTCTCCAGGCGCTCCTGACGCTTCCTGGGCGGCATCCCGATTGCCGGGGCTGCCGGCCGCCAGTGCGGCGGATATGGCTTCCAGAACGGCCTCCTCCCGCTCAAGCTTCAATGCCTGCTCAAGCGCATCACGCGCCGCCGCGCCGCCAATTCGGCCCAGCGACCAGGCCGCAGTCGCCCGCAGCTCGAACCGCGGATCGCTTCGCAGCACATTCGCCAAGGGCTGCACCCCGCTCGGATCCTTGAAATTGCCCAGCGCGATTACCGCGTTGCGCTGGATCGGTTTTCTGCCGCGCCAGGCCGAGGACGTCTGGCTGTAAGCCTCCTTGAATTCGCGGTTGCCCATCGTCAGCAGCGGGACAAGCAGGGGCTTGGCCTTCTCAAGATCCGGCTGCAGCTCCGGCTGATGGGTCCAGTTTTTGCCCCTGTTTTTGGGACAAACCGTCTGGCAGGTATCGCAGCCATAGAGACGATTGCCGATCTTGCGCATGAGCTCGTCCGTGACAAGCCCCTTGGTCTGCGTCACAAATGAAATACACCGCTGTGCATTCAGCTGCCCGGGCGCCACCAGCGCGTCCGTCGGGCATGCATCCATGCAGGCGGTGCAGTCGCCGCAGCTCTCTGCAACGGGTTCATCCGGCGGAAGCGGCAAATTCGTGATCATTTCGCCCAGGTATACCCATGAGCCCCATTCCGGTGTAATAACAGAGCAGTTCTTGGCGCTCCAGCCGATGCCGGCACGCTCGGCGACCGCCCGATCCGAGAGCGCGCCGGTATCAACCATGCTCTCCGCCCGCAAGGAAGGCACGCGCTCCCGCAGCCAATCCTCAAGCTTGCGCATTCTGTCGCGCAGCACCTTATGATAATCCTCGCCCCAGGCGGAACGCGACATGATCCCGCGCCGCGCTCCCGGCTCGGATTTCGGGGGATTCTTCAGCTTCGACGGATAGGCCACCGCGATTGCAATAATCGACTGCGGATTCTCGAGCAGCAGCGAGGGCTGCGTTCTTTTGTCCAGATCCGGCTCCTCGAAGCCCGACTCGTAACCCAGCTCACGGTGGCGGATCAGCCGCTGCTTCAATTCAACGAAGGGATCCGCCGAGGCGATCCCGATTTTATCAATTCCAAGGCCGGCCGCCGCAGCTTTCAATTCATGCTTCAGCTTCTCCCAGGATGTCACATTGTCCACTGCGATAGCCTCCTTCCAGCTTGCACTATTTTCAAACAGCAGCTTCTTTACAGCGTATTCAGCTTGGTAATCGGCCACAGAATATAATCCGCCCGCCCGCGAATCATCGAAGCAGGCACGGTACCGAATGAGCGGCTGTCTCTGCTTGCACGCGCATGACGATTATCTCCCATGACAAAATAACGGTCATTCTCCACCACAAAGGGTCCATAATCGATATCCTCAATCGCCGTGTCCGTAAACCGCTCCACCACCAGCTCCCCGTTGCGGTACAGCTGACCTGAGCGAATTTCTATCTTATCTCCCGGCACTCCCACAATCCGCTTGACCAGAAACTCTTTCTTGTCCGCTCCCGCGGAAGGATCCTTCAAAATGATCACATCTCCCAGATGAGGAGATCCAAAGCGGTAGGAATACTTGTTCACGAACAGCCATTCCTTCTCGTAAAGCGTCGGTTCCATTGAATGACCTTCTACCGTGGACAGGTTGAACACAAAGAAATGAAACAGCAGTACGATCGCAACCGCGACGATCAGCGTACGGGCCCAATCCCATAATTCCTTGCCCCAGCTCGTATGTTCTCTGGAGGGTTTCTCCGGTTTGTCGGGCCTTCCTGACTGCGCCTTGTTCCTCGATGGGGAATGGGAGCGTTTGCGGGGACCGATAGAGCCAGGCTCTGTTTCTTGCATTGAATCCGAATAATTGTCCATACTGCTGCTACACCTCGCCCGTCTGTTTATTCCATGTCTCGAAATAAGCGGCGACTTGATTGTTGTTGAACGGTTCCTTCCCGGATTCCACCCGGGCCAGCAGACCATGAAGCCCCTCTTGTACTTTTCGGTCAACTTCCTTCGAATAATGATACATCGCCTTATGAAGTTCATATTCCTCGACATCCACAACATGAACTGATCCATCCTGCGCGACAATCACATCCAGGTCATAATCAATATAGGTCAGCACATCATCCTGAAAATAAGGCGGCGAGGCCACATTGCAATAATAACGAATCCCCTCGTTCTCCAAGAGAGCAACAATATTATACCACTGTCCGGGGATAAAGAACGAAACAGCCGGCACGCGGCTCGTCCACATCCCGCCATCCGCCTCCTGAATAGGCGTCTGCCGGTTAATCAGAATATACATGGATTCTGCTGCATGTTCAGGTGCCGTCAGCTGATCCGGAAGCAGGGAATTTTCCAGCCACATCCGATGCAGCCGGCCGTTATGCTTGAAGCTTTTGATCACACTTGGGCGATAATTGTCCATATGCGAACTCTCCCGTGGAAGTCTGAATGAATCGCTGCCTGAATCTGCTTAATAAGTTAAGAAAAGCATATCTCGCCGCCAAAATCAATGACGTTCGAGATATGCTTGTCCATGATGACAATGTATTCAAATAGGGCGTAAGAGTTATCCTGCGACGATGCTAAGCTTCTGAAACGACCGGAAGAAATCCGATGCCGCATAGCCCAGCGACTCATAAAGCGACAAAATCGGCTCGTTATGCTCGTCCGCCGATATCAAGATCTTAGTTACATTCTTCTTCTCAAAACGCAGCTGAAGCCCGCGAATCAACGACTTGCCAATACCTTGACGCTGGTAATCCGGATGAACGGCGATACGGTAGTAATAACCCTTATTATTATCGATTGTGCCAATTACGATACCCGCAACAACATCGTTCACCAAAGCTACAAGCACTAGCTCGCTGTCCCACGACAGCTGCCGGCCAAAAGCCTCCATGGTCAATTCGTAGCATTCTGCCGATAAAACCGTTTCGAGCAATTGGGTGACAGGTCGATAGTCTGACAATTGGAAAGTACGAACGTCCATAACTAAAACCCCTCTATACGCAGTATAAAAAAATTTAGGTAAAGTTAATAATACGACAAAATCATGCGAATTCCTTCTAAAAAGTTAAAAAAACCTTAAAAAGTTCATAAAATCTTTGTTTTTCTCATGTAAGCGCTTTATAGTAAGCGTTTTTATCAAAAAGAAGCAAGTTTCACCCTTTTTTGATGTCGAAGATTATTTTGATCATTGTACTATATATATTTTGATGTTGCTGCCCAAAGGGTCTTGGACACAAGCAAAAAGCTCCAGATTGTATCCAGAGCCTGTCGATTATTGAAGGATTAGAGCTTTACCTAACGCTTGCCTCTGATTACACGGACATCCCTTTGCCCTTGACTCCGCCTTCGGCGTTCAGCTTGTTCCATATTTTGCGGTGCATGCTGAATTTGACACAAAGTCCGTTTGGCAGGCTGCGGTAACGCTTGCCCAGCTGGTAGCCCATGAGCTTGGCTGCCGATTCAGCGAACAAGCGCGGCATCCAGTGCCATTTGCGCTGCCGGTGCAGCTCGCTCAGCTGTGTGCGTACGAGACGCGAGCCCTCTTTGCCCACGGCCGAGTACTGGAAGACCCAGTCGTTATTGCGCATGGATACGCCATTGTCGAAGAAACGCCTGAACTGCTGAATGAGCGTATAATCATGGGAATGCACGACCCGGGCCTCAGCTGCGTAAGCAACCGTGTAACCCTGGAGAATGCATTTTGCCGCGAAGAAAAGATCCTCGTTAAAAATAACCGGCTCCGGAAATCGGCCAACCTCCATGAATACGTCCTTGCGGATGGCTGCGCACACATTGGAGCAGAAGAATGTCTTGATTCCCAAGCGGGGGATATCCGTCTTATCCTTGGTGGAAGACTGCTCCGGATAATTAAATCCGCGGGACAGCCGTTCCAGCACATTCGCCTCCGGCCTTGCTAGCTGCCTTGCATAGACACAGGATATCTTCTCGTCCTGAAACGGTCTCACAAGCTCCTGCAGCAAGTATTCATTATCCGGAAGCGCGTCCTGTGTCATGAACACATATATATCGCCTGCCGCCAGACTCACTGCGTAGTTTCGGGTTCCTCCATGGTCGAATTCGCTTTGGAGGATGGTAAATACACGAGCCCCTGCCCGCCTCGCTCTCTCAGCCGTCCCGTCAGACGACGAGGAATCAACCACGATAATTTCATGGGGTTTGAGCGTCTGGCTCTGCAGCAGGCCAAGGAGCCCGTCAAAAGCGGGTCCGGCGTTGTAGGTTGGAATAATAACGGACACACGGGGTCCGCCTGATGTCATCACTGCTCTGTCAGTATGCATTTTTATTAACAAGACCTTTCGTTATCGTCTTCACGATGATTTTGAGGTCGAAGAAAAAGGTCCAGTTCTCGATGTAGAACAGATCATGCATAATACGGTCCTGAATGGATGTATCGCCGCGCAAACCGTTGGTTTGCGCCCAGCCGGTAATGCCGGGACGAATATGGTGCTTCACCATATATTTCGGAATTTCCTCTTTGAACTGCTCCACGAAGAAAGGGCGTTCCGGCCTTGGACCGACGACACTCATATGTCCGACAAGCACATTGAAGAACTGCGGAAGCTCGTCCAGACTCGTTCTGCGGATAAAGCTGCCGAAGCGTGTCCGGCGCGGATCATTTTCCACCGTCCACTGCGTATCCGAGGTGCCGGGGTCCGAGATATGCATGGAGCGGAACTTGTACATATTGAATGTGCGCCGATCCAGCCCCATCCGCTCCTGCTTGAACAGGACAGGCCCGGGTGATGTCAGTTTAATGCCGATATATACCATGAGCATGATCGGTGAGACGATTGTGATGGCAAACAGGGAAAACACAATATCGAACGCCCGCTTCAGAAGCCGGTTGCTCAGCTCATCCAGCGGAATGTCGCGAACATTAATGAGCGGGATACCCGCAAAATTGTCGAAGAAGGGACGCGCCGGGAGCATATCGAAGAAATCGGGAATAATGAGCGTCTTGACGCCCGTTTTCTCGCATTGATCGATAATCGTCGCATATTTCTTATGGGCCTTGAGCGGCAGCGCAATGATGACCTCATCGATCATAAACTTATTCAGCATTTCATCCAGCTGGTCTGTAGTTCCGATAATGGGCTTCAGCCCGTTGTGCTCGGCTGCATGCTCAGTCTGGAAATCATCCAGGAAGCCGATCGCCTCATAGCCGAGCTCAGGATGCTGCTTCAAGCTGTCGTAGAAGCTGCGCCCCACCGAGCCTGCGCCGAGAATGAGCACATAACGTCTGTTGAACCCTTTGCGGCGGAGACGGGTCAGAATGCTCTTCACGGCATAGCGGTAAATGATCATGCCCATAATATTGGCAGCGATGAAGATGGCCAGAAACTCACGCGATATATGAACTTCTTTGGCAATAAACAGCAAGCTGAGCAGGCCAAGGAAGCTTAAGCCATGTACCTGGAAGATTTTGAGAATGTCGTAGGAGAAGCTCTTGCGGCGCCGCGGCGCGTAGAAACGCACATAAAAGCCAACAAGAATGGCGGCGAATGAATAGATGGTGCCCCAGAGGAGATAGCTTTTGAGTGGGAGATTATTATAATGCGACAGGAGCCCGCTGTTGAACTTCAGCCAGTATGCGGCCAAGAACATAATCAGCGTGCACAAGAGATCCGCGAGTACATATATTTGAGTCAGAAATCGTTGGTTCTGTCGGATCATAAGTCTCTCAGTCCTTACTATCTAGTATTCGAATGACGAATCTACCAGTATTGTATCAAAAAAACGAGAGGGAACCAACCTTGAAATTTGTTAGGTTTTACCTTTTCTTTCAGCAATTCGGCGCCAGAGAGCGCTCCGCTGCCTGAGCAGCTCCGGCATGCGGCGGAGAATTGTCGCCCAGCACCGCAATAAGCCCTGCTCCAACAGTAATATATACCCGACTTGAACGAATTCAAGACCGATTAATCGGGGAATCGACAGAAACATTTTCCAGCCCGCAGGTTCATTCTTAATGATGGTAAATATCCGGTTCTGATACGAATGGCGTCTGAGAAACAGCGGGATCTGCTTGCGGCTGCGGCGTCCCTCATACTTCCAGCCCCGCTCATGAAGCGCTTTGGCCTCCGCCAGATAATACGACTTCCAGCCCAGCAGTTGGGCCCGCCATGCCACGTCAACGTCTTCCTTGTAAGCAAAATAGGACTCGTCATAGAACTGCCCGTCCATGCTGATATCCTCCACCATCCGACGCCGGTAAACCGAAGCCGCACCGGATACCCCAAAAATATAACGGGACTCCTCCCACTGCGCAGCCGGTTCCCCGCCGCCGAGATCCCAGGCTCTGCGCGTGCCGCCCATGTCGAGACCGGCGCTGTCCATGACGTCCGGACGGGCCGCCAGCACCAGCTGGCCTGTAACGCTGCCAACCTCAGGGTGCTGCTCCATAAATTCCACAATGCAGGCTATGTAGTCCGTTCCGAGCTCCACGTCAGGATTCAGCACAAGCACATAATCGGAATCCGTCTGCCTGATGGCCTGATTCTGGCCGGCAGCGAATCCGACATTATCACGGTTGGCGACAAGCCTGACTGTCGATTCATGGAAACCGCGAACAATGTCGCAGGTATTGTCGGTTGAGGCATTATCAACCACGACAATTCCTGCGACCGGATGCGACTGCTGCAGGACAGCTTGAATGCATCGCTGGATATCGGAAGCACTGTTATAGGTTACGATGCATACACTGGCAGTCGCCGCAGCTGGGCTCATTACTGATCATCCTTTAGAAAATGAATTAACGCCTCCCGCCAAGGCCGCAGGTCAGTCAGACCGTTCACCCGAATGGATGAATGGTCCATCACAGAGAAGGCAGGTCTGGGTGCGGGACGCGGGAAATCTTCTGTCGTGCAGGGCTCAAGCTTGATGGCGGAGCCGCTCTCCTCGAAGATCGCCGCAGCGAAATCGAACCAGGAGCAGACGCCTGTATTGGAGGCATGATAAATGCCGTAGCATTCCGTCCGGACAAGCTCCAGCAGAAAATGTGCCAGATCGAGCGTATACGTAGGCGAGCCGATCTGGTCGTGCACCACCTTCAGCTGGTCCTTCTCACTGCCAAGCTTCAGCATCGTTTTCACAAAATTATTGCCGTATTTGCCGTACACCCATGAGGTACGGACGATAAAATAGCGGTCATGCAAAGACGTGACCGCCTGCTCGCCGGCAAGCTTCGACTTGCCGTAAACCGTACGAGGGTTCGTGTTGTCGATTTCATTGTAAGGAATCGTGCTTGTGCCGTCAAACACATAGTCGGTGCTGATGTAGCACAGCTTGGCTCCGATTTCTCTGGATGCAATGGCCAAATTCCGCGTTCCGGCCGCATTCACGCGAAAGGCCTCGTCCGGTTCGGACTCGGCCTTGTCAACGGCAGTATAAGCGGCGCAGTGGATAACAGCATCCGGTTGGAATTGGGCCAGCACCTCCCGGCACTGCGCAAGGCTCGTGATGTCAAGCACATCACGGCCATAGCCTTGAATGGTGAAGCCTTCTGCAGAGAGATGAACGAGCTCTGCGCCCAATTGACCATTAGCGCCGGTGACAAGAATCTTCAGGTTCGGCGCTGTTGTCATGACTTTGTCCCCAGGCGGTCGCCGTACTGCGTTTTGAAATAATCCTGGTAGGCACCGGAGAGAATTTGCTCCATCCAGTCGCTGTGATCCAAATACCAGCGAACTGTTTCCTTGATGCCGTTCTCGTAGTCGTATTTCGGCTTCCAGCCCAGCTCATTGCGGATTTTGTCGGCATCGATCGCATAACGCCGGTCGTGGCCAAGGCGGTCCGTAACATAAGTGATAAGCGATTCCGGCTTGCCCAGCTCGGCCAGAATCGTTCTGACCACCTGCAGATTATTGCGCTCATTATTGCCGCCGACATTATAGACCTCTCCTGGACGTCCATTATGCAGCACCAGGTCAATCGCGCTGCAGTGGTCCTCCACATACAGCCAGTCACGGACATTCAGACCATCGCCGTACACGGGGAGCGGTTTGTCATTGAGAGCATTCTGAATCATCAGCGGAATAAGCTTCTCCGGGAATTGATACGGCCCGTAATTGTTAGAGCAGCGCGTAATATTGACATTCATGCCGAATGTTTCGTGATAAGCGCGAACAAGAAGATCCGCGCCTGCTTTGCTGGCAGAGTATGGGCTGTTCGCAGCTAGAGGCGTCTCCTCCGTGAAGAGACCTGTGTCGCCTAGTGTGCCGTACACCTCATCGGTGGACACCTGAACAAACTTGGTGATGTTATACTTCTTCGCCAGATCGAGCAAGGTCTGGGTTCCCATAATATTCGTGCGGACGAAAATCTCGGGTTCCAAAATACTGCGGTCCACATGAGATTCCGCGGCAAAATTCACGACAACATCAAGCCCCTCTGCAAACAGGGGCTCCAGCGCTGCGCGATCCGCGATATCCGCTTTGACGAAGCGGTAGTTCGGGTGCTGCTCGACCGAACGAAGATTTTCCAGGTTACCCGCATAAGTCAGGGTATCAACATTAATGATCGTATAGCCGGGATAATTCTTGGCCATATAAAGCACAAAGTTGCTTCCAATAAAGCCGGCACCGCCGGTGATTAACAGTTTCATGACGTTATAACTCACCCTTCATAAACAAAATTCATCTCGGCATCAGCCAGCAACGGATGCTTCGTATCTTTCTCGGATAAGATCGGTGTTGATGTCGGCCAATCGATTCCAAGTGCCGGATCATTCCATGCGATGCCGCGGTCATGCTCGGGAGAATACAAAGCATCCACCTTATACTGTACTTCACTATTGGGAACAATCGTGCAAAATCCATGAGCGAAGCCTTGAGGAACAAGGAGCTGGCGTTTATTAGCTGCGCTGAGGATAAATCCCTGCCACTGCCCAAAGGTTGGTGAATTCTTGCGAATATCTACGATAACATCATAGATGGCGCCAGCAGTTACGCGTACAAGCTTGGTTTGGGCTTTTGGATTGAGCTGATAGTGAAGTCCCCGCAGCACGCCTGTCTCAACGGATAGTGAGTGGTTGTCTTGCACGAAAGCATGCAATATACCGTTGGAATGGAAAGTGGCTTCATTGTAGCTTTCCGTGAAAAAGCCCCGGTGATCACCGAAAACTGCCGGATCAATCAGCTTCACACCAGGTAGCTTGGTTTCTATGATTTTCATTTGAGTCACACCTGCTTTTTACAATTTAAGCTTGCCGAATTCTTCGCCGAATACGATATCCTTTGCCAATTCATTGGCTTTGGTCAGTGAGGCATGCGTTCCAGCATCCGTCCACCAGCCTTGTAATATGTCATAAGAAAGCTCATTGCTTTCAATATAGGCATTATTGACATCGGTGATTTCCAGTTCTCCCCGTCCGGAAGGCTTCAACGTCCGAACGATTTCAAACACACGGCTATCATACATATATATTCCCGTTACGGCGTAGCTGCTTTTAGGTTTCTGCGGCTTTTCTTCAATGGAGACAATTCTGTCCCCGTCCAATTCTGCCACACCATAGCGCTGCGGATCATGAACCTCTTGAATGAGGATCTTGGCCCCTTTGTTTTGTTGACGAAAATTATCGGCAAAGGATGCGATGCTATCATCAAAAACATTGTCACCCAAGATAACGACCATTTGGTCACCATTGACGAATTGCTCTGCCAGACCTAATGCTTGTGCAATACCTCCAGCTTCGTCCTGGACTTTGTAGGTGAAAAATAAACCGAATTCATGCCCGCTTCCGAGAAGATTGACGACGTCACCCATGTGGTCTTTGCCAGTCACGATAAGGATGTCCTGTACTCCTGCTTCTTTGAGCTTCGCGATGGAGTGGAATATCATTGGATATTTGCCCACTGGGAGTAAGTGTTTGTTGGTTACTTTGGTTAAGGGGAAGAGGCGTGAGCCTGTACCGCCTGCTAGGATAATGCCTTTCATTTCTTCACCCCTATAGTACTATTCTGGTAGTAAAAGTGAATTGCAGAGGTGATTTGTTCAATCTCCTCTAACTTCAAACCGTAGAACAATGGAAGTCTAACCAGTCGCTCACTCTCCACAGTAGTAAAGCGATCTTCACCTGCCATGTAACCAAAACTGAGTCCAGCTTCCGCGCTGTGCAGGGGTACGTAGTGAAACACAGAATAGATTCCTTTTTCTTTTAGAAATTCGATAAGAGCCGTTCTCTCTGCCAGCCCCGCCGTCTTGACATAAAACATATGAGCATTATGTGCACAATGTTCAGGAACAAACGGAAGTTCGAGCAGTCCTTGTCTTTCTAACGGAATTAATTGTTCATAATATGCCTTCCAGCAATCTATTCTGTATGCATTGATTTCTTCTGCTTGCTCCAACTGTGCGTATAAAAAAGCTGCATTAAGCTCACTTGGCAGATAAGATGACCCAAGGTCTACCCATGAATACTTATCTACTTGACCTCTGAAGAACCTGGATCGGTTTGTCCCCTTTTCACGAATAATTTCAGCTCGATCGAAAAATCTACTGTCATTAATAATTAGAGCTCCGCCTTCACCACAGTTATAATTTTTAGTTTCATGGAAACTATAACAACCAAAGTGGCCAATAGTTCCGAGAGCCTGCCCTTTGTAAGTACTCATTACGCCCTGTGCTGCATCTTCAATGACTATCAAATCATATTTGCTGGCTATACCCATGATTACATCCATTTCGCAAGCTACACCAGCATAATGTACAGGTACGATTGCTCGGGTGCGGTCAGTAACAGCAGCTTCTATTAATTTTTCATCGATATTTAATGTGTCGGGGCGGATATCAACAAAAACTATCCTTGCACCACGAAGAACAAAGGCATTGGCTGTGGAAACAAAGGTATACGAAGGCATAATGACTTCATCTCCCTCCTGAATATCCGCCAATATTGCAGACATTTCAAGCGCGTGAGTACATGAAGTAGTAAGCAAAGCCTTCTCAGCTGAGAAATTCTCTTCAAACCATTGATGGCAACGTTTTGTGAACGTCCCATCTCCAGAAAGCTTGTCACCTGATATTGCTTCCTGAATGTACTGCATTTCTTTTCCAGTGATTGCGGGTTTATTAAATGGAATCATGTCATCGACCTACTCGATATAATTATTCCGACTACAACGAAGGTTAGTCCAACTACCTTATACGCTGATACCGGTTCTTTGAACAAAAAAATAGAAAGAATAAAAACAAGAACAAATGATAAACTCATAAAAGGATAGGCAAAACTGATATTAAATTTAGTCATAGCAGCCATCCAAAATATTGAAGCCACAAATGCAGCTATGAAGCCAGACAAGATAAAGGGATCTAAAATCAATTTGAAAAGAAATATTAATTTGTCTGCTCCACCGTTTGGCAGACTGCCATAAGAAGAAATTCTCCATTTCATTATCAACTGACCATATACAGTAAATAGAATAGTTCCTAAAATATAGAGGTATCCCATGATCCTATTAAATTGTTCATCTCCTTTATGAATAACTTTGTACATTACTCAAAACACCATAACATAGATATGATATTTGGTCGATTCCATCTTATGGTCACCTCATTTTAACATTTAAATTATTACTCTTGATTATATTTGTGATAAATATCTACTGGATTGCGGAAAGAAAAACCTAAAGAAGAATATACATTTAATATAGCTAAGTTTGCTGCAGATATTGAACTTGAAATCTCCGGATAGTCAAGTGCAAACATTGTACGGCAAGCCTCACTCCAAAAGAATTTAGCCAAACCAATTCCGCGATATTTTGGAGATAACGCATGCAAAAGAATTTTATCATCTTTTGTAGCAAAAAATCCTGCTGTCTCACCATCATAAGCAAGAGTATAAACTTTTCCCGCACTACATAGATCAGCGAGCCAATTAACATATCGTTGATCTGCTTTCTCGTTGTTAATAGTAAAATCTCTATGAAAACGATCATAAGTAAATGTGTCGTAACACATATCAACTATGTCTTCTATTCTATTGGTAATTTCCAATGAAATAAGAGGATTATTAACCGGCTTAAATGAATTCATATTGCAAAATGGCTCAAAAAGAGTGTCACAGTAATAAAAACCATACCTGTGAAGTAACTCCTTTGAATCAATTGGATTGATCTTTACAGTGAAATGGCCACTAGTTTCATTTAGAGAAGAAAGAACACCTTCAGTTAGCTGCTTGATCTCAAATGTTTGAAAACCAAATACTCTGCTGTCCCACGGTGTTTCAATTATTTCATTCAAACAAACCACTCCCATATTGACGAATAGAAAAATATTTTATCTATCTCTTTCAACTAGATTTCGGACTTATCATTATGAAAAGAAGATTCTTTAATTGTATACTGTCGAGAATGTGAAACTTCACCGATAATTCGGATTAAATATTCTCCAACCACTCCAAATGAAATAAGGATCAATCCAGAAAAAACACTAATTAATGCAATAATGCTTGCCCACCCCACTTCATGAATCCAGCCAAATAACTTTGCAATCACCACATATACTGCAATTAATAACCCCACTGCAGCAAAAGCAAATCCATTGATACTAATAAATTGAAGAGGTATTGTAGAATAATTCATTAGTAAGTTCATAGCTAGTTTGTAGCTTTTTTTTAATGAGTAATTGGAAACTCCATGCATTCTCTCGTCATGTTGAACATCCAAATTTATTATATTTGTAGTATGACTTAGTATTAATGCATCAATCATTGGATTAGGCCCTTTAGATGTGGTTATAGATTCAACTAACGGCCTACACAGAATCCGAAAACTTGACATCTTTAGATCCGTTGGTTTATTAAATATAGTTTCATAACACTTACCGATTAAATAGCTCCCTAAGTTACGATAAGCAGCATGTTTCTTGACAATTGGTCTACCAATTACTGCGTCATACCCTTTTTTAATTTCGAGAATAAGATTCGGAATTTCCTCTGGTGGATTCTGTAGATCATCATCCATTGTTATAACATAGTTACCTTTCGCATGATTAAAACCACACATGATAGCATTATGCTGACCAAAATTTCTCATTAAACGAATGATTTTAAATCTAGCATCTCTTTGATTTAAATCCTTCATAATCTCAAAACTTCCATCATGGCTATGATCATCAATAAGTATTACTTCATATTCAAGCTGATTATTCCTATGATCATCTAAAACTTCTATTAAACGTCGTTGAAGTTCTTCAAGCCCATCTCGGCTATTATACACAGGAATAATAATCGATAGGTCCATAAATTTGCCCTCCTCCATTATGAATTTATAGTAGCCTTTATTAATTTACCACAGGGTATAAACAAAAATTTATATCGTCCAACACTGTTACTTTATAAAGTTCTGTTCAAGCTTCCCCCTATTGCTTTCTCATTCCAACCGAAAAATATCTCATCTGAGATTTTGTTCCTTCTCCTGCTAGGCTAATCAAGTAACTGAATAACTCTGAAAAGGGGGAGTATGGGCAGGCCCATAAAATCACAATCAGTTTGGAACACTTTTCTTTTTTCTGAAAATAGTACGATGCACAACCACATATCTCAATAATAATATTAATATAGTTAGTAATGAAATCCATAAACCAACTCGAAAGAATGGAGGAGTATATTTGAGCTTTATTGAATGGTCGCCTTTATCCATAAATATCCCTAAAAATCCATAATTGATTTTTAACAACTCTGCATTCGCACCATCGACTTCAACCTTCCAACCTGTATTGAACGGAATAGATAGAGAAAGTATTGATGGAGTTGAGGCGTGTATCTTACCCTCAAGTCTGTCCTGCCCTAATCTTGACCAACTAACAGCAGGAGATTGATGCTCCTTTATTCGAGTTGCATATTGAACCTCGTCATCAGTATATTCTAAACTAATATTACTTACAGAATAGTTCCCTATTAAATTTGATATATCAATTCGTAAAGAATTGAGATCTACTCCACCGAGTTTTAGAGTATATTTTTGTGTGCCTTTAATTACATCAAAAACAGTAGATTTCTTCTCAGAGAATGGCTCGTCCTTTGCCCAGAATATTTGCCCCATAGTGTCTACATCACTTGTTATTGTTATATGAAGATTTAATTCATTTGATTGAATAGCTTTACTAATAGGAAAAACAATTTGCGGGTCTGTGGTAAGGGCGGTAAGGGCAGTCAAACCATTAGATATTGTTCCTAACTTAATATTTTCTAACTTGGCTTCTTTTAAGTCTAGTTGAGCTGTAGAAAACTGAACTTCCGCCTCATGTGTGTTTTGTTGATAATGTAAAGTACCATTGACTTTAGAAATGTCACTGTCTCTTAGGACAGCAGCACTTAAAAGTAAGTCTTCTTTCTGTATGCCAGTTAATTTTTCTGTTTCTGATAGAGAGAAAAATTTATCATATAAATTACCTAGCGGAAGAGCGAACTTATTTTTATAAATATTGATTCCGTTCAATTGATGTATCTTGATAAACCCTTTAGGACTCTCCCCACTTCTGGAGATATAATATTTAACTCCAAGAAAAGATAAGAAGGTAGATCGGTCTGTCCCCGGTATGAAATTTGGATGATCGAATAAAAGAGGGATATCTAACTCTTTCAATGCATCCAGATAACCGGACTCATTAAGTGAATTATAAGATTTAATGCCGTTGTAGTTTTGCATCACAGCATCGTTTAAAAAGACATTATAATTTTCTTTCTCAATACGATAAAATGAAGAATCATTTTGTTTAATGTAAGCTATAGCAGCTTCGTCCCCATAATAGCCATTTGGTTGAACAGCGAAGCTGTCATCTGGTATTGCTCGCTTATTTACGGGGATATAGGCCATGTAGGCTACTTCTATGATAACAAGCATTAACGTCATCGCTTTAAGCCACAATCTCTTATTTGTGGCTTGACGAAAATACATCAATACTGCATATCCTATTAGAAAACATGATATAATCAGAAACTTTTTAAATACGAAGTTCATATTCTCTTTAGACCAAACAAGCTGTTCTTTACCGTACCAAATCGCAGCCAATTGAATAACAATGAGAGCAATTGTAATAATAAGAAAATATCGAGATTTTACAATCCCCAATCCAATTTGATCCATAGCCTTTGCAGCCATTAACAATGCAAACATTGTAACAACGAAAGTCCATCTATAACTTGTTGTGCTAAAGCCATTCATAATAACAGAGAAATAAGGATAAATGAGAGTTAGTATGCAGACTACCATTGCAACTATATATAACACTTTATGCTTGAAGGAACGTCCTAAAGCTGCTAACGGCATCAATACTAATGTTAATAATCCCATGTACAAATTTGGGGATTCATAGTAATTAAAATAACCAAAAAAAGAATTTCCTGTGCCTAAGTAATCACTTGTAAACGCCCGTAGAATTATTGAAATATATTCTACAGGTGAAGCAAATCCGAATAGTGGGGATGAAGCCATATTTCCTCCCACCCTAGGGCTGGACAGTAGAATTTGAATATTCGGCAGAATGGCCACAGCACCTAAAAGAAACGCAATAATACATATACCAAATGTTTTAACCAGGAATTTCATTAAATTCCCTATAGCTAAACCATGTTCCTCTACGAAGCGGAATATCGTATAAAAGATTAAATATACTGCTATCATATAAAGAAAGTAAAGACTGAAGCAAGCTGTAACAGTTAAAGCTACGCAGAATAATCCCCACTTGGAATGATTGAACCATCTTTCAAATCCGAGTAGAATAAAAGCCGAAAAAACTAATGTAGATGCAAATTGAGGATGTTGTCCCCAAAGAATCATAAAACCGCTAAACGAAAAATACAAGGAGAATATAACTGCCGTACCATTCTTGATCTTCACTAGAATTAAATAGCGGTAAAATAATAATCCTGATATCACCAATTTGATTATCATCATATAAGGTAACAAATAAACAACTGCATTCTTGCCAGCTAAAAATAAAGGCCAATTAAAAATATCCTGGATAAAAAGACCAAGCGATAGAATACTTGTGCCTATCCCCATATTAAAAGACCAAAAAGAGAAATCTTTAATGTTACTGGCAAGTAAGCTTAAATAGGGCCAATACGAGTTAATTGTATCTGCACCCACATCACTATAAAGGTAAAGCATATTTCCAAAGATGAAGCGTTGATAAACAAATAAAGCAACTATTACGATGAGCAATACCATTCCTATAGCTGAGTATTTGCCTTTTATCAGGTTTAATAGTTTTTCCTTCATTAAATTATCCCATCTTTCAATTTCTTAAGTCGAATTAAACAATAACTTAGAAAAGGAAATTGCAAGTAACATATCCACCACAAATTCCGAACAACTCCCTGACTCGGAAAACGTATTACTTGTCGAAGAGCGAAAGTTCGGAAACCAACCCACTTAATATTTATATAGTGTTTATAACAATCTATTAGAAACCGTATACCTTCTTGAATATGCTGCTGGTCATGTATTGAATTTAAGTAGCTTTCCAAAGTTTCGGTTTTTTCAAAAAAATATAATCTTCGCTGTTCTAAGAACTTTGAATAATTACCCAAATTTTTTTTCAAACGTTCGATTGAACTGGCAGCACCTACAACATTATCAGAATGCTGCCTATATAACACTAATTGACGATCGATGTACTCAAGAGTTCCATAAGAAGCGGCAACCATGGCTAACCATGCGTCATGCATTGTTATGCCACTTGGGAAAGGAAGCCCAAACTCCTTTAGACTATTCCTTCCCATAATAGTGCAACCTGTCACAATATTTTGGACGAGAAGTGTTTTCCAGGGTGTACCTCTGACTGGCTTAATCCTATGCCGGGCCATATAGGATGAATATTTAATATTCAATTGGTCATCTGTTATTGATAGATCAGAATAGACTAGCATGGCTCCCGTTTTAATCATTTGAGATAATGATTCACTGATTTTTTCTGGAGCCCATACATCGTCTTGATCACTAAACATAAAGAATTCTGCATTCGATACTGTCATAAGTTGCTCGAAATTTTTAATAACTCCCAATCTTTTTTTATTGCATTGAAAGCTGACTCTAGGGTCCTTTTTGGAGTAATACTCCAATATAGGTAACGTCTGATCTGTTGAACCGTCATCAGCAATGATTAATCTAAAATTTTTGTGATCCTGTTTTAATATACTTTCAATCTGTTCTCTCAAATACTTCCCACCATTGTAGGTAGCCATCAAAAGATCAACAACAATGTCTTCATTCCTATTCGAGTGAGCATTCATCTTTTCTGATAGCTTACTACACGATAAATTAACTTTTTGCCAGCCCTAAGTATCCAATTATGTCGCCTTCTCAATCGCTCCAATACTTTATATCCTACTGTTGATTTTATAGCCAACAATTCATGCTCTAGTTGTTGAGTATAATTATTATAATCAGAGTTCTCTGCCCTTTTGATGGGTTCAAAAAACCTAATGGCGCTGGTTATAGTCTTGTTATTGAAAACTGATTTTCCGAATACAGAATTGGATTGTGATTCTCTGGCATTCTCATAATGAGCTGTATAAGTGATTAACATATCACGTTTTGAGATAAAAGAATAAGATGCTAACCTATTCAATGCTTCCCTTTTCTTTGCCGGAAAATCATCTAATAACTCGTCCATTGAACTCTTGATTGCTCGATGATCTGTTCCTGTAATAACCCATCCGCCACCGACTGCATTTACACGGTCTTTTAATGCACCCATGGGCGTCACAAGTACTGGAATTCCGTGCTTCCAAGCTTCTGAAAGTGTATATGAGTATGTTTCCGGCCATGGTGATAAAAGAGCTATTAAATCCAAATTTATGCCGTCAAGAATATCGGACAGATTTTCTCGGTTATAAGACCCATGCTTAATTACATTTGACTGTTGTAGTAAATTCAACTTTTGGTCTCCTAAGCCACCAATTAAATGCCATTCAATCCGTTCCGTCGAATAAGATTTTATTAATTCATAAATATGTTGACTTCCTTTCGATGGAGAAAGACCACCTAAAAATCCTACCTTTATTAAAGATCCATTATTAGGTTCAGTTTTAGTGACTGTAGATTGCCAACCTGATTCCCAGTCGAATCCATGCTCTATCACTTCGATCCTAGACGCGATTGACGGGAAGTCGCGAATGAATATGTCTCTAGTGGAAGCTGACGGAACAAAAAACAAGTCGACTTGCTCCATCATTCCTACCACCTGCTCCTTCCACTTCTCCAAGAAGTTTGTGTGAAATTGATGGGAAGTCTTAAGACAAGCATTGCATTTCTCAGGGCTCCTCTTCTCTAGACAAAATTCATTCTTTTCATCCAGTAAATTAATTCTTGGACAGAATAAGTAAAAATCATGAAGGGTAAAATAAACTGGTATCCCCAACTTACTTGCGATATAGGGAACATCAAAAGAATGCTTAATAAGATGATGAATGTGAATTATTCCTATTTCAAATGTATTGAGTATCCGTTCTAATACCTCAGCATACTCTTTATGATGAAAGTGAGTAAAGGTTACTGGCATTGATAAGCCGAAACGATATCTAACCTTTTCCTCTCCGTACTGGTAATGTTTTAATATGAGCTCCTTGCCACCAGATACTAAAATATAAACATTATAATCTGTCATCTGATCTGTTAGATCCTTGACATGATACTCGGTTCCACCAATCGGATGATTATATGCCTGATCAAAGAAGTTGTGAAGCAAGAACAAGACATTCCCCTTCATGTTGTTTGTATCTTTATACTGTGGCAATCGTAATTTAATAGCATCATGTAATACACGTAAAGGATTGTGTGTGTGGATAAAATCATGTACCATTTGATCGTAGTATGGGTACCTTTTATTTAATTTTTTTAAATTTTCCTCAATCAGCTTTGCTTTTGCTCCTTGAAACGACATCGATCCCTTATGATAGATAAAAACATGGTCAGCCAATATATTTTTATATCCATGCTCCATGACGCGACAACAAAAATCGTTCTCTTCGGCGTACCCTTTACCGAATGTTTCAACGTCAAATAAACCAATTTCTGAGATTACAGTCTGTTTAATATACATGCAAAAACCGACCGCAGTCGGCAACTCTGGGAAAGTCCTCTCGGATACTTTATCCACAAATTCTGCAAACGTGTCAATAGTGAATCCTTCAGGCAATTCATTATCCTCGCAAAAATTGGGAATTGAGCATATGGTTCCGTTATTTGTAAAGGGTGTTACAGTCGCAACTGAAGGGTGTGAGTATGCAGCTTCTCTCAGCTTCGATAACCAAGCTTCGGTTACTATAGTATCACTATTCAACAGAATCACATCATGCTCTGCCAGTGACATCCCCTTATTTACTGTTCCAACAAACCCTAGATTTTCTTCATTCTGCAAAATAGTAATTTGAGAATATTTATCTAATGTTTGCAGGTATTCATTAACCTGAGGGTCAGGACTACAGTCGTTAATAATTATGAGCTGATACGGAAAATCATCAGTATGTTTAAGAATAGATTCAACACACTCTTTCAGCTCTCCTGGAGCATTATAGACCGGTATAATGATTTCAATCAAGTCAGACTGTATCATGTCCATTCCTCTCATTACGGTTGGTTTTTGCGCAAGCTATGCCACAGTCGCTCTAATAATCCTCTTCGATTGACTCTTTGTGTAATTGCATTCAACTGCTGCTCAACCCGATTTTGTATTTCTACTTCTGATTTTTTAGTCTCATACAAAAGTTCATAGTTTTTCGCTTTTTCTGCTAATTTAGAATTGTCAATAGCAAGTTGCTCCCGTTCTTGCTCAAGGCTAGCTAACTTTTCATTTAGAATTTTAATTTCTTCATTTTTCAATTTTGTGTTATTTAAATTATGTTCAATTATCACCCGGTCCTTTTCTTCTCTCTCCTCAATTAATAAGAGATGGAGAAATGACACAACCCTTGAGATATTATCGTCCAAAACCAAACCAATTTCGAGGAGAAAGGGACCACTGACTTCTTTTAATTCAAAATTCTCAAGTACTATGAAAGGATCATTGCTGATACTTACGAACTCAATAGAATTCGAATTATGAACCGTAAGTAAGTCTTTAAATTTGAAAGGAAGAGGTTCAGCTGATCCATGCCATTTATAAATACTTTTCTTTTGGCCTTCAATGCCATCAAAAATTTCAATTGTATCTATTGTACCTGAAACAATAGTACTAGCCAGATCAATTCTAACTTTACCATAGGCTCCCTCTGGAATGTTTATTTTATACACACTTCTCTCACGGGACGAGGAAGATTTGACTGCAGTTCGTACAGACTGAATTTCAGAAAATAGCCCTTCTACTCCCCAATAGACTTGTAAGTATTCTGCATCCAAATAGTTTTCATGGTTTGAATCAAATGTTTCGTTCCTCACCATATCCTGACTGCCGTGCTGAGCAAACACAACAAACTGATAGACATGTCCATCTGGTTTTGACCTCAGGTAATTCTGAAGTTCAATTGGGAAACGGCGGTAATCCTGTTTGAATTCAGTCGTTTCTGGTCTCCTTTGTGTTACCAACCATTCTGATGGTATTAACTTAGCCGATTCCAGGACTTCTAATAGATGCTTACGTGAAAAGAAATGAATATGCGTCTCATCCAATAGACCATCCGTTCGGTAGTCGAATCTTTCTTGAAGCAACTCCATAGTTATAGCATTATGAGTAATGTTCGGAACGGAAATCGCAAACGAACCTGTTTTATTAAGCAAGGACGAGGCAGCTTTTAATACACCCACTGGATTTCGAAGGTGCTCTAGCACATCTGCGAAAATGATATAGTCAAAGCTCTCACCAGAAAGTTTGTCAAACCACTCCATTTGGTCAATGTCTGCAACAATCATCCGTTCAGCAAATTTCTTGGCAATAGTAGCCGCCTGCTCGTTAATTTCCACACAGGTTACTCTGCATCTAAGTTGATCACGCATGTATTGAGTCATGTACCCGGATGCTGGACCGAATTCAAGCACCTTGGTATTTGGCTTTATACGATTTAATATCAACGAATGTGATGTTCCTGTAGAAAGATCAACTTTAATATCATACTTCATTTTATATCATCCCTTTACATGTCCATTCATGTCGAAGAAGTGAAATCCCCTCAGCAATGTACTTATCAGAACTAATAGTAAAAGAATTAGCTTTGGTTTTATAGTCAAGACGAACAAGGGCAGAGCTTTCAAAAAATCCTACATCCACATGAAATGTTCCTGGAAGCAAATTCAAATTATTGTAGTTGCAATAAAGACTATATTCCCCTGGTTCGCTTGGAAGTACAAATTGGTCCAATTTAGTGTTCAGTCCACAGATATAAGTATCTCTCTTATCAATTACTGCAACCCCTCCCACTAATCCAATAATCGACTTGTGAAGGATATAATTCACTCGTACTGAAAAAGGTTCTCCGAATTTAAAGTTCTTCTGTAATTTATCATTTTCATCAACAAAGCTTATAGACTTAATTGATACAACTGCATCTGGGTCTGATGATGTTGTCGATTCCAAGTCTGCTCCAGTTGGATTACTATCACCTTTCATATAGTCCTCATACATATCTGTGACATGTTGTACATCACCGCGCATATAGATTTGTCCATCTTTCATCCAGATTACTTCATCGCAGAAATTTTTAATTGAATACGTATCATGACTTACAAATAATATAGTCTTACCTTCTTTTTTAAAAGCTTTCATCTTATCCATACACTTCAATTGAAATTGCATATCACCCACAGATAATGCTTCATCAATAATAAGTATGTCTGGATTCACATTTACGGCGCATGCAAAAGCTAATCGCACAAACATTCCTGAAGAGTAAAATTTCACAGGCTGATCAATAAAATCACCAATTTCTGCAAATGCTTCAATTTGCGGAAATCTTTCTTCCATTTCCTTCTGACTAAGGCCCATGATACTTCCGTTCAAGTAAACATTTTCTCTGCCAGTATATTCCGGATTAAACCCACTCCCCAACTCTAGGAGAGCTGCTATACGACCATTTATTACCACTTCCCCTGCAGATGGTTGAAGCGTTTGGGTAACTATTTGTAATAGCGTGCTTTTCCCGGATCCATTTTTACCTATAACTCCAATTGTTCGTCCACTATCAACATTAAATGAAACACCATGTAGGGCCCAGAACTCTTTATAAAACTTTTTTGAATTTCGATAAAAAAACTGTTTTAAACGATCTTTGGGGTTATTATATATCCGATATTCCTTACTGACATTTCGAAGGGCAATAGCCGGCTCATAAGACATCTGCAAACCCCCCACGTGTTTTTTTAAACCAAAAATATCCAGCTAGAGAAACAATGACTCCCATAACAGTTCCCATAAGGAGAAAACCAAAATCCGGAGCTTGATTCCAAAGCAAAATCTTTCGTATGTCTTCGACAGTGTAACTAAGTGGATTTAAATAATAAATAATTTTTAGGGAAGCAGGAACAGATGACACTGGATAAAAAATTGGGCTTAAAAACATTAGTGCACTTGTTAATACGTTTACCACATAACCCACATCACGAATATACGTACCGATTGATGCCAAAAACCAACTGACTCCCAAACTTAGCAAAATAACTGGCAAGAGTACAATTGGTAGATATAAAACTGAAAAATCTAAACCTCCATTAAAAAGGATAAGCCCTATAAATAATACAACAAGACTTATTCCAGCTTGAACTAATGCTGAGATCACTATGGTTACAGGAAGTACTTCGAGAGGAAAAATTACTTTCTTCACATAATTAGCGTTCCCAATTATAATTCCAGACGATCTATTAAGCACCTCTGAGACAAAATTAAATACTGTTGTGCCGGAAAAAATGATGAATGCAAACTCTAATTTATTAGATGATTCCGTGTCCCAACGCGCTTCAAACACCACACTAAAAACAAATGTGTATACAACCATCATCAGTAGCGGAATTACGAAAGACCACAAAATCCCTAGATATGAACCTTTATATCTGATGCTGACGTCCCTTTTCACCAATTGCTTTAATAAGTTCACTTTTTGCCCTATCATGGTTTACTGCACTTCCCTTTTCTTTAATCAATTTTGATAAATAAAAGTAAAGTTCATCCTTCAACTCGTCCCTAACTAAAGCCATTTCAATTATAGATTTAATATATCCCATTTTTTCACCAATATCGTAACGGACCCCATCAAATTCATATGCTAATACTGGTTGTAGAACATTAAGTGCATTAATAGCATCAGTTAGCTGAATTTCTCCGCCACTTCCCTCTTTTTGCTGGGCTAACAGCTCAAAGATTTCAGGTTTTAAAATATATCTTCCCATTATTGCTAAGTTTGTAGGTGCTCTACTCACACTGGGTTTCTCAACTAATCCGGCTACCTTATACACTTTACCTTCCTTCGAACCAATATTTACAATGCCATAACGTGATACTTCTTGTTCAGGAACAGCCTGAACTCCTATTACCGCATTTCCAGTTTGATCGTAAATCTCAATGAGCTGTTTCAAACAGGGTTTTTCTGCTTGAACAATATCGTCTCCGAGTAACACCGCAAAAGGCTCGTTACCGATAAATTTACGAGCACACCACACAGCATGACCTAGGCCCTTTGGTTCTTTTTGTCGAATATAATGAATATCTGCCATAGTGGATGATTTTTGAACCTCATTGAGCAAATCTAACTTGCCTTTCTCACGGAGACTATATTCTAACTCAAAACTACTATCGAAATGATCTTCAATCGCCCGTTTCCCTTTTCCAGTAACTATAATGATATCTTCAATACCAGAAGCAATTGCCTCTTCAACAATGTATTGAATAGTAGGTTTGTCAACGATAGGCAGCATTTCTTTAGGCATCGCTTTTGTGGCAGGTAAGAAGCGAGTACCTAAGCCCGCCGCGGGTATAATTGCTTTCCTTATTTTCATTAATCCCTATATCCTCCGATATTTCGCCAAATTTCTATTGCTATCTTACCAAAGAATGATCAGAATTGTAATAAGTATACACTATCCTAAAATGGCAACTTAAAGACAGTAATTTCAACTTCTTGTCAGTCCAGTTTATATAGACTTCAATTCTGTAAAAAAGTTCTTCTATATATGAGGTATTCCAATCATTTACTGCCTCAAGTAGATTTACATATTACGATTTGATAAAATAAGATCTGCATTAGTAAAGAATCCAGCATGTCTACACAAAGGAGCAGCACAATGGAAAAGAAAGGCACGTCAAAATCCAACAAAAATCTTAACTCCGACATTTCATTACTTCAATGGACAATATTAATTGGCACATGTTTGTTTCTCTTCATCTTCCCCTTTCAAATCGCATTATTTAATGGATTTCAGTTAACCTTCGAAGGCCCGCTGCTAGAATCCATGATTTACGCTTTTATTCTTTTGGTGATTGTTGGAATTCGCTACTTGCGAACGTGGCAGTTGAATGACTACAGATCTATTCTGTCCATTACTGTAATGCTTCTTCCGATCATGTATTTAATATCATCCATTAATGCAGCATCCTCTTATAATGCCAAAATAATGCTGCAGCTCGAGTTTATGTATGCCGCCTTTTTCATAATTGGCTTATACATTGCCTCAAGTAAACTTCATCAAGGAATAGTTGAGTTATCTATTCAAATATCCTCTTATGCTATCGTTATTTTTGGATTCATGAACTTGTTCGGCCAAACCTATTTCAACAATGCTTTATGGCTTGCAGATAATGGTTACCGGCTGACTTCAGTTTTTCAATATTCTAATTCCTATGCGGCATTCCTTGTTGCTATTTTTCTAGGTGCTTTATTCTCAGCAACGCATACAAAACAATGGTATTGGCGTGCCATTCATAGCTTTATGCTGGTTCCCATCTGGATTTCACTCATGTTAACTTATTCGAGAGCAGCACTTGTCTTCATTCCTATATTGGTCCTGATTATTCTTCCCTTCATGAAGATTGGCAAACAATTATCTTTCTTAATATACATGTTTCTGGCCATTGTTTCATCTTTCGCCATTCTGAGTAAGATTACAGTAGCAGCTGATAAAATCTCCAAGCTGTTGGATCCGGCATCCCAATCCGGTAAAACATTATCTTTATGGAATTCCATTCCTCTCGAGGGTTGGGGTCTGCTTTTGGGTGTATCTGTAGTTCTTATGTTACTTATCTCCTTTTTTCACCACAAACTCTCCCACTTGTTAGATACCAGAACAATTAAATTCGGACAAACCAAATGGTCATTTTTTGCCGTTCCAATCCTTTTCATTGTAGTTGGAGCATTAGCAGCGGTATTAGTATTCTCCAGCAGTGGAGTAAGAAGTATCTTACCCCAAAGTATTGCCGACCGAATCGAAAGCATCAATCTCGAACAGCATAGCGTTCTGGAACGCGAGACCTTCTATAGAGACGCATTGAAAATATCCGCAGATCATCCTCTTATAGGTGCAGGTGGTGGCGCCTGGTCCGCACTTTATGAAAAGTACCAGAATAATCCATACAGCAGTAATCAGGAACACAGCTTTTTTTTCCAGACCTTGATTGAAATTGGCTGGATCGGGGTTGTAATCCTTTTTGGCTTTATTATTTGGGTCTATTATCTATTTATTAGAGCTTACCTTCGAAATCCGGAACTAAGAGGCACCAATCTTCTATTCTTTATCATTTCTTTATCTATACTGGCACATAGTATTGTTGATTTTGATATGAGCTACGGCTATTTATCTGTACTGGTATTCCTTTGCCTGGGCTGTATGCTTGCACCTTTGCATAAAGAACTTCTTATTCCGGCATTTGAAAATTATAAAGATATGAAGTGGCGCATTATTTATCCCATTTCCATTTCTTTATTGGCTATCGTGCTTTTCACTATGGTGTACAGAGAGTACGACGCCAATCTTAGTTATCAACGTGCTTTGACCATGGCCATTGAAGAAAAGAAACCACTCAATGAATTGCTGCCAACCATTGATCACGCTATTTCCATTGCTCCCGATAATCCTGAATATACATTAAGAAAAATGAACTGGATGGATCAAGCTTTTAATTCTTCCCAGGATCCCGCTTATCGGCAGGAATTCAAAAGATTGATGGATCAACTGAAACCTTTTGCCCCTTATAATCGTTCGTTATTGTTAGAGGAGTATAAGTACTACAAAAATGTTGGTGATTCTGCAAAGGTTCTTCAAGTGCTCGATGAAGCTATTTCTAAATCCCCTTGGGATATGAACTTCTACGAAGCTGGTATTATGGAGTATTTTATAGCTGGCCAGCAGCAGGGGGCAGCCGATTCAGAGGACTCAAATATCAACTGGAATCACTCCCTGGATTTGTATAAAGAGGTGCTTGATCATATCGAACATCTCAAGTCTCTTCCCGCGGGACAACTGCAAGGACACGACTTTACCGTTACTCCTTTAATCCGACAAGCAATTGGTCAAATTTTTTACCGCAACAAAAGCTATGAAGATGCGTATAACCTTTTGAAAGAAGATATTGCTGGAGATTTGAGCAACGAAACGATACGTATTAATGTTAGATTTTACCTCGCCTCATTGCATGCAATAGGCCAGAATGATGAGGAATTACTAAACAAATTGATAGAATCTGACGAAAATGAAAAGACAGCTGTACAGCAGCTTATTGACAGCCAATAAATAACTTGATATCATAACCCAGTATTTCACTTATATTTAAATACTAACTAAATACTTTTTCCAAAAATGATGCTATCTTTCCTATCAATCATGATATATAATTGTTCTCCGATAGGTTACCCACCTTTTCAATGAAAGGAGGTGAAAACAAAAAATGAAAAAGATTTTCGCAAGCAAAATTTCAGCTCTTATCGCTTCATTGATGATCGTGTCAGCGTTAGTGCCTGTACTTGCTTTTGCTAACTCGTTCGAGGGTGTTCCTACTTCATTGACTGGAACGACTAATGTTAAAGGTCAAGTTTATGTTACGGATAGTGTATACACAACAGGTAAAACAATTCCTGTTTATGTATATGGAGAAGATAATAAAACGGTTGTCGATGTGGTTTACGCTACATACGCAAGCAATGGCCGTTATGATATCGACTTCGATGTACCTTCTGTAACTTACTCTACCTACTTCTACTTGAACTACCACAATGTAACTCAAGCCGTATACTATAATCCGTATTATGGTGGTGGTGGATTCCCTGGATTCCCAAGTGGTGGCATTGTTGATAGCAATGGTAATGTAAATGGTGCGCAACTGACTAATCTCTTTGCAACCGATAAGAACCCTACTATTACATCAACTTCCGATGTAGTAACAATTCCTGCTGATGCATTGATCAAAGGTGAAACTCTTACGATCAAACTGGAAGATGGCACGTCCATCACCCTGCCGATCGCTGCTCTGAAACTGGAAGAGAAGGCAAAATCCCTTGGGATTGAACTGAGCGCTCTGGATATCAAAGTAGAACTTAAGAAGCTTACTGGCGACGCAGCTAAAGCGGTATCTGATGCTGTATACGGAATTGATGCGAAACCACTGGCAACTCCAGTTGATTTCAAAATCATTGCTGTTGGTGGCGGTAAAGAGGAACAGTACACTAAACTGGATGTTTACTTCAAACGTACGCTTCCGGTAATAGGTTCTGTTGACTCCGACAAAGTAACTGGTGTTGTGTATAACCCGGATACGAAAGAGCTGAGCTTCGTCCCAGCTACATTCGGAACTGAGGGAGACAAAACAATCGCTACTTTGCTCCGCAACAGCACAAGTATCTACACTGTCATCCAACTGGATAACGTATCCTTCGCGGATCTCGCTAACCACTGGGCGAAAGAAGATATTGAAACTCTTGCTGCGAAGTTGGTTGTAGAAGGTACGGGCGCTAACAAGTTCGAACCAAAACGCAACATTACTCGCGCTGAGTTTGCGGCTCTGATCGTTCGTTCACTCGGTCTTGATGCTACTGGAACCACATCTAAATTCTCGGACGTAAGTTCGAGCCAATGGTACGCTGGCGTTGTAGCTACGGCTGCAGAAGCTGGTATCGTACAAGGTGATGACAAAGGTAAATTCAACCCGAACGCTAACATCACCCGTAAAGAGCTGTCGGCCATGGTCGTTCGCGCCCTTGGTTATGCTGGTAAGGAAGTAACGCTTACTGATGCGGAAGCATCTGCTGCGTTGGCTGCCTTCACTGATGCAAGCAGTCTCGGCTGGGCAAAAGCTGAAGTCGCTGCAGCAGTTAAATCCGGTATTGTTCTTGGCCAAACTACTACGAAAGTGGTAGGTGACGCTAGCGCAAGCCGTGCTGAAGCTGCTACAATGGTAATTCGTTTGCTCGGTAACGCTGGTTTTATCAACAACTAATCCAGTGACTTAAAAACGATCCTTCGGGGTCGTTTTTTTGTTATCCGGAATGTATAGATATTTCATTATTGATCATCCTATAGTTGATGCAAATATATCCATGAATACAGACTTTCTAAACATTTTTGTTGATTTATTATTAGAGAAGATGGATAATGGGTAATGGATAGAGACATTACATATAATAGGAGGTTTTTTGAACATGGCACATCAACTACCAGCTTTACCGTATCCGAACAACGCACTGGAGCCCCACATTGATGAAACAACGATGATGATCCACCACGACCGTCATCATAATGCTTATGTAACGAATTTGAATGCTGCTCTGGAGTCCGCTCCTGATCTGCAAAGCAAATCGGTCGAAGACCTTATTGCTGATCTTAACAGTGTACCTGAAGCCATCCGCACTGCCGTTCGCAACAATGGCGGCGGACATGCTAACCACTCCCTCTTCTGGGAAACCATTGGACCAAACGCTGGCGGCACTCCAAGCGGAGCACTTGCCGAAGCGATCGCAAGCGAGCTTGGCGGATTCGATAAATTCAAAGAGGATTTTGCTAAAGCAGCTACAACCCGTTTCGGAAGCGGCTGGGCCTGGCTTGCAGCTGATAAAGCTGGCAAATTGAAAGTGTACAGCTTGCCTAACCAAGACAGCCCGATCATGGAAGGCGATACGCCGCTCCTTGGCCTTGATGTTTGGGAGCATGCTTACTATCTGAACTACCAAAACAAACGCCCTGATTATATCGCAGCGTTCTGGAATGTTGTGAACTGGTCGGAAGTTGGCAAACGTTACGAAGCTGCGAAATAAGCTTTGGAACAGTTAAAAACAGGACGAAGGCAAATCTGCCTTCGTCCTGTTTTTTTATGCTTTTCAAGCTTAGCTGCTCTATAGTCTGATTGTAATTCCTTCTCACCGAATAGGCGATTGCCGCATAAGCTTTATCATGATATCGACCTATACGCTCTGATGAAGGAGACGAATATGCATGTGGTATAACTTTTACACCCCCGTCCACGTTCAGGATGGATATAGTGTCGCCTATATCCCCCCTGCTCCGGCAGGCCGGGATTGCGGTTGTGGCGGCGGACCGCGTGGAATGATGGGTAGCCCCGGTGGCGGCCTGCAACCCGGACCGGGACTATTCCCACCGGGCCCTGGGCCGTTTCCACCCGGCCCAGGACCATTCCCGCCGGGGCCTGGGCCGTTTCCTCCGGGACCGTTTCCACCTGGACCGGGGCCATTCCCGCCGGGACCAGGTCCATTTCCACCCGGACCGGGACCGTTCCCGCCTGGTCCATTCCCTCCTGGACCAGGACCGTTTCCACCTGGACCAGGACCGTTTCCGCCGGGTCCGTGGCCAATTCCGATCCCTATCCCTATCCCGATTCCCGGGCCACCAATATTCCCTGGTTTCGTGACAGTGGTCATTAATGGAGGACGTTTCTTTCCGCAGGTTACTCAGGCCTATACCGTGCGCCATTTTCCGGGGATGACTGTTTATCAGGCTCTGGCCGGAACAGGTGTTGTTCGTTTCAATAACTTTGGCCAGATCATCTATGTCAGCGGCGTAGCTATAGCTGGAGATATTGGAACGATTCTGCGTCTGAATGGACGACTGATTGCGGAATCCCAGCTCTATCTGCCCATACAGTCAGGGGATACAGTCGGACTCGAGCTCATTCTGACAGGTGCTGGCGCAGTGATACCGAGGAGCATCCAGGATACGGGGACTGCATTGCCTTACAATTTGCAGCTGGAAAATAATTATGATCTCATCACCGACGATTCAGAAGATGACCTTTAAACAAGACGAAGGATGATTGATTGGTCTCATTACTTCAAATATCCTGCGTTGATCATGCCTTATGAGATGCCATCAAGAATTGGCTTCGCCGTCCCGTTGACGGCGAAGCAAAAGACTAACTTCACCTTTAAGAAAAGTGTAGAATTTTAAACTTTCTTGTATTTAAATGAAGAAGGCCCGATTACAGCGTCACCATTGACGCCTGATCGGGCCTTCTATTTTCTCCCAGCGCTTAGTGGGCGCTGGCTTCTTCTTTAATGGCCTTTAGCCGTTTCATCACATCATTGGCGCCACGGCCGAAGTAGTCGTGAAGCTGATTGTACTCCGCGTACAGCTTGTCATATACCGCGACGTTAGCTGGAATCGGCTTGAACGTCTCCTCCCTCACGCGGGCCATTGCGGCCGCCGCGTCGACAACATTGTCGTAGCCGCCTGCTTCCGCACCGGCCGCCACAGCGCCGAACATGGCCGCCCCCAGCGCGGGCGTCTGCCGGGAGGCCGCGATTTTGATCTCGCGGTTGGTCACATCTGCGTAGATTTGCATAAGCAGACGGTTCTTTTGCGGGAGGCCCCCGCAGGCGTACAGCTCATCCACAGCCACACCGTTGCTGTGGAAGGCCTCCACGATTTTACGAGTGCCGAAAGCAGTCGCTTCCAGCAGCGCGCGATAGACTTCATAAGGCTTGGTCAGCAGGGTAAGACCAACCATCATCCCGGTCAGATCCGTATCGACAAGCACGGAACGATTGCCGTTCCACCAGTCGAGCGCGAGCACGCCGGATTCGCCGACATTGAGCTCTGACGCTTTCTTTTCCAGCCACTCATGGATGCTGATGCCTTCCTGCTTGGCTGCCTCAACGGCATAGGCCGGAACCGCTTCATCCACATACCAGGCGAAAATATCGCCAACGGCCGATTGACCGGCTTCATAACCGTAATAGCCCGGAATGATGCCATCCTCGACAACGCCGCACATGCCTTCAACCTGCTTCTCTTCCGAGCCGAGCAGCATATGACAGATCGAGGTCCCCATGGCCATTACCAGCTTGCCGGGGGTGACAACACCTACTGCGGGAACCGCAGCATGCGCATCGACATTGCCGACCGCAATTGCGATACCTGCGGTTAGGCCCATGCGCGCAGCCATATCCGCCGTCAACTCGCCCGCTTTGGAGCCAAGCGGCAGAACATCGCCGCGGAGCTTCGTATCCGCAAGATTTTCCAGCCTTGGATCAAGCGCTTTATAGAACTCGCTGCTTGGATATCCATCCCGCTTGTGCCAAATGGACTTGTATCCGGCCGTGCAGCTGTTGCGCACAATGTTTCCCGTCATCTGGCCGACAACCCAGTCGGTTGCTTCCAC
This sequence comes from Paenibacillus sp. JT31N11, assembly GCF_056269285.1. Lineage (NCBI taxonomy): Bacteria > Bacillati > Bacillota > Bacilli > Caryophanales > Paenibacillaceae > Paenibacillus > Paenibacillus sp. JT31N11. Next base: position 138,682 of record NZ_JBWDNQ010000006.1, on the reverse strand, counting down.
GAATTTATCCGCAGCCTCATACATCTCCGGAGCTTCGTTCAGAATCTGCCATGACTTGGCCAGCATCCATTCGGAGGATATTTTGCCGCCGTAACGGGGGAGGAACGACTCGCCGCGGCTTGCCGCGATTTCATTAATGAGGTTCGCCTCATCCTGTGCCGCATGATGCTTCCACAGCTTCACCCAGCTGTGCGGATTGGCTTTGTACGCCTCATTGAAGCAGAGCGGCTGCCCCGCCCCATCGATCGGCAGCATGGTACATGCGGTAAAGTCGATGCCAAGACCGATGACCTCGCTTGCCGCAATACCGGATTCCTTCATAACGGCAGGCACCGACGTCGTCAGCACCTCAATATAGTCGGCCGGATGCTGCAGCGCCCAGTCATGCTCCAGCTTGAGACCAGACTCCGGCAATTTCTCATCAATAACGTTGTGACGGTAGGGCGTCACATGCTCGGCGATTTCCGCACCATCGCTCAGACGCACCAATACCGCGCGGCCGGATTCCGTTCCATAGTCCACGCCAATTGCATATTTGCTGCTCATGATTCAGGGATCCCCCTTTGAAATGTAGTCCTTGTAAACGATTACTTTTGTCCATAATAAGCATTTTTACCGTGCTTGCGCAAGTAGTGGCGATCCAGCAAATGTTGATCCATTGGCTGTATATTCGGATTTAATTGGAAGGTATGCAGTGCCATCTTGGCCGCTTCCTCGACGACAACCGCATTATGCACCGCATTATGCGGATCCTTCCCCCAGCAGAAGGGCGCATGGCTGTATACGAGCGCAGCCGGCACCTGATTGGGATCGATGCCGCCTTGAGTGAAGGTCTCAATAATGACGTTGCCTGTCTCCAGCTCATAAGCGCCTTGAATTTCGGCTTCTGTCATTGGACGTGTACAAGGGATTTCACCGTAAAAATAATCCGCATGCGTCGTTCCAAGCGCGGGAATCGGCCGTCCGGCCTGCGCCCAGCTCGTGGCCCATGGAGAATGGGTATGCACGATCCCTCCAATGCCATCAAAAGCGCGATACAAAGCGACATGCGTCGGCGTATCCGAAGAGGGCCGAAGATTCCCTTCGACAACATTCCCTTCCAGGTCCACTATGACGATTTGCTCAGGCTTCAGCTCATCATAAGGAACACCGCTCGGCTTGATGGCCACAAGACCTCTCTCCCGGTCAATGCCGCTTACATTCCCCCAGGTAAAGGTGACAAGGCCATACTGGGGCAGCTCCATATTGGCTTCCCATACGGCTTGTTTTAAAGCATCCAGCATAAAATAGTTCTCCTTTCGCCGCATTCATCCATAGTCGCTGCGGCAGCTTGGCTATTTATTCAAATACCCGAAAATATGGTGCCAAATATAATGGTGTTTCATTCGCTATTATTATAACTTGTACGTACAAGTGTGTCACGATTAATTTTTTACTTCTTCTCCGGCCGGGGCGGTAGACTCCCTTACAATCAAGCGCGGTTCATATACAATATCCGCCTCCGGCTTGCGGCTGCGGCCTTGTCCCAACAGACGAATAAGCAGCTTCACGGCATCCTCACCCATTCGTGTCTTGGGATGCTCCAGTGTTGTCAGCTTCACTTCCGTTGCTGTAGCCAGTGTGGCATCATCAAATCCCACCATGGATAGATCCTCCGGCACCGTCAAGCCCTTTCCCCGCACCACATCAAGCAGCTTCACAGCCAGCTCGTCGTTATAGCAAACAATCGCCGTCGGACGCTCCCCGGCTGCCTGGCCAAGCAGCGCCGACAGCTCCGCAGCAGGCCTGATCAGCTTCTCCTCGGTAGTATACCGGATAAGGTGCTCGGAACGCACCGTCAGATGATGCTCGCGCAGAGCACGCAGGAAACCGCGCATCCGGTAGATCCCCTGAAAATCGTCGGTCTTAAAAAATCCGGCAATCCGCCGGTGTCTGAGCCTGATCAAGTGCTCTGCCGCGCGGAATCCGCCAAGCTCGTCGTCAACCTTCAGACACGGCGCATCCAGATCGCTGTATCGCTCGTTAAGCATAACAAACGGAATTCCTCTGGATTCCAGCGACAGATAATAGTCGAGATTAGGGTTTCCCTCCGCACTCTTGGTCGGCTCGATGATCAGTCCGCTTGGCTGCTGCTGCAGCATGGATTCCAGACTCTCCCGTTCCTTGTTCTTCTCATTGTCCGTGCTGGCCAGCAGCAGCCTGGCCCCATGCAGGCGAAGCGCCGATTCCACCCCGCGTACAATCGTCGGGAATATATAATCGGAGATATGCGTCGTCATCAATCCGATGGTCAGCCCCTGCTGGGCCGGATGCTTGCCAGCAGCCGCAGAAGCCGCGTCAGCTACGAATGTTCCTTTTCCCTGTGAGCGATAAAGCCAGCCCTCCGCTTCCAGTTCCCCAAGCGCCTGCCTCACAGTCTGGCGGCTCAGGCTGAATGTTGCGGCAATCTCGTTCTCCGAAGGAAGCTTGTCATGCGGCTTGAATTGTTCCGCCGTGATCCAGGTCAAAATCTCTTCCTTTAGTTGCATATACTTGGGCGGAAGCTGTTCCTTCACGCTGCACCTCGATTCCTGCATTCAGCTTGTATGCTTCATATTATATCATGCGCTTAACTTGTACGTACATACTCGCCGGGTTGCCCCATTATTTTCAGCCTGCAAGATTGTTTTGACAACAAACCGGATTATCCCTAACATATGGATCACAGATATATAGAATTGAGATATACAACATAAGGGAGGTATGGACGATGCCCACAAACCAGGCTGACATGGAGAATCAGACTGACGCCGAGATCAAGGCCAAGCAAACGGGAGCAAGTTATATCCGGCTGGCGCTGTTTTTGCTTGCAGCGGTCTTCGCCGTATGTGTCGTCATGCAGGTATTCCTGGCAGGAATGGCTTCATTCGTCAATTCGTCGCATTGGCAGGATCACCGGTCGTTCGTTCACTATTTCGAAATGATCCCACTGGCTATGCTGGTATTAACCTTTATTGGCCCAACCGGCCGCGCCATCCGGTTTTTGGGATTTGGAATGGTCATTCTGATCATCATGCAGTACCTAACGGCTCATATGGGAGACCGGATTCCCGAGCTGGCCGCGCTTCATCCTGTGCTCGCTTTGCTGTTGTTCTGGATCTCAATGATCGCAGTAAAACGCGCCTTCAGCGCCTGGAGGAGCGGGCGGGTCTGATTCAATTTCCAGTTGTCTCCAGCCTGGCAGCTAAAGAAATACAAAAAAGCCGTCTGCCAAGGATCGTGCCCTGGGCAAACGGCTTGAACTAAAGCGTTCCTTTACTTTGTCGACCCAAAGCATCATACGTCTCAAGACGTTATGACGGTGTTGGGTCCACATGCTGGCAAGGAGAGAATCTGCTTACGGCGGGGCGAGTAAGTCAGGCTGCGCATGCGGAATCGTTCTTATGTTAGTTGCAGGTTACAAGGTCGATCGACTGGCACTTCGGCAGACTGCTTTCCGCCTGCCCGCAGATAATCTTCTTTTAAAGCAGTTCATTATTTACTTCATTAATTATAAACCTCGCTTAGCGTACACCTGTCCCAAGGCGCTCGATCATAAATGCCCTTACCTCTTCCGAGAGATCTTCTCTTTCCAATGCCATATCAATCGTAGCCTGTACAAATCCCAGCTTATCGCCGACGTCATGTCTCCGGCCCTGGAAGCGGAATGCGGTGAGCGGCGATTCCCAGTTCAGACGCTGCAGGCTGTCGGTGAGCTGAATCTCGCCGCCTTTGCCGGGTTCGGCCCTCTCCAGCAGCGCGAAGATTGCCGGATCAAGGATATATCGGCCAACTACTGCAAGATTGGACGGCGCTTCGCCGGGCAGCGGTTTTTCCACGAGTCCCCTGATACGGCCCTGCTCCGCTTCACGGTCCAGCTCGACAATACCGTACTTATGCGTCTGGTCCCACGGCACTTCCATAACGGCCACGACTGAGGAACCGTTCGTTTCGTAAACATCGATCATTTGCTTCAGGCAAGGCGGCTCCGACAGCAGAATGTCATCCCCGAGCAGCACCGCAAAGGGCTCGTCCCCCACAAAGCTGCGCGCACATAATACGGCATGTCCGAGTCCGAGCGGCTCGCGCTGGCGTGTGTAACAGATATCCGCCATATGCGAGATGCCTCTCACCAGATCCAGCATTTCGGCTTTGCCGTGCGCCTCAAGCTCAGCCTCCAGCTCCACCGACTTGTCAAAATGGTCTTCAATCGCCCGTTTGTTGCGGCCCGTCACAATCATGATGCTCTCGATTCCGGAGGCGACTGCTTCCTCTACAATATATTGTATGGCAGGCTTATCAATAAGCGGCAGCATTTCCTTAGGCTGTGCCTTGGTAGCGGGCAGAAACCGGGTACCCAGTCCCCCCGCCGGAATAATGGCCTTGCGTACGCGTTTTCCCATCATCATTTTCATATCCCCCATAAGCGTTATTTATACTACTTCCATAATACTCCCATTCGGACAATCGCACCATGGTAAAATAGGCATCAGGTCCCGGTTTGACATCCTTTCTGCCTCATGACACACTTGAAAACGATGGATACTTCCGCGTATTACTCGTATAAAGGAGGACTAATTATGCTGATTACCCGATCGCTGCGCACGTCCCGGCACGATGAGATGATGGATATTACCCGCGAAATCACAGCCATTGTCAGTCAAAAAGGGATAAAATCCGGCCTCGCCGTCATTTATTGCCCGCATACGACCGCCGGAATTACGATTCAGGAGAATGCCGATCCCGATGTGAAGCATGATGTGCTGATGCGTCTGGATGAGGTGTACCCGTGGGAGCACCCGAAATACCGGCATGCCGAAGGCAATACCGCCTCCCATCTGAAAGCCATGACGACCGGCACCTCGCAAACGGTCATTATCGCGGAGGGCCGGCTGCTTCTGGGCAGATGGCAGGGGATTTATTTCTGCGAATTCGACGGGCCCCGCTCACGCGAATATTATGTGAAGCTGATTGCAGACTGATAGTGCCCAACCACCAGGAACTCGACTGCCCCAGCGGCAGAAAATGCCTGCCTTCTTGCAGTGCCAGACCGCAAGCCGGCCAGCTATATTTGATGCACGAGATCCATGAAACAAGGCCATAACAACCCTAAACACGCAGCGCTGACGGCATTCCTCCATCTCACAAGAGCTGGAAATGACCGCCTGCAAATTGCGTGTTTTTCATTATTTCAAATTGCTATTGACAACTTTCCTTATTTATAATAATTTTAATGTAGAAATAATTATCGATATGGTTCAAGGTGAATCGGCTTGGTTAATGAGAGGAGAGAAACGATATGGAAAACATCACAATAGTAGGTACCGGGCCAGCCGGATTAACGGCTGCCATCTATCTTGCACGCGCCGGCTTCAGCCCGTTGGTTCTGGAAGGACCGCAGCCGGGGGGACAGCTGACGACAACTACTGAGGTCGAGAATTATCCCGGTTTCCAGGACGGCATCCTCGGTTCCGAGCTGATGTCCAATATGCGCAAACAGGCGCAGCGCTTCGGGGCCCGTTTTCAGACCGGCTGGGTGGATGAGGCGAATCTCTCCGAGAGACCCTATAAATTGAAGCTGGAGAACGGCAGTGAAATTTTTACGAAATCTGTGGTTATTTCCACCGGCGCTTCGGCAAAATATATGGGAGTGCCCGGGGAACGCGACAACGTTGGCCGAGGAGTCAGCACCTGTGCGACTTGTGACGGATTTTTCTTCCGCGGCAAAAAAATTATTGTTGTCGGCGGCGGCGATTCCGCTATGGAGGAAGCTTCCTTCCTGACCCGATTCGCATCCGAGGTCAGACTGGTTCACAGACGCGACGAGCTTCGCGCTTCGAAAATCATGCAGGACCGGGCCAGAGCCAATGATAAAATTGTATGGAGCCTGAATGTAACTCCGCAGGAGGTAGTTGCTGGGGATCAGGGGCTGAGCGGCCTTCGCGTTCATGATAATGCAACCGGTGAAGACGTGCTGCTTGAAGCAGACGGCGTATTTGTAGCGATTGGCCATACGCCGAACACCGCTTTTCTGGGCGGGCAGGTCACGACCGATGATCAAGGCTATATCGTAGTTCAGCCAGGAACGTCGAAAACCAATCTGCCGGGCGTATTCGCCTGCGGGGATGTTCAGGACCGCCATTACCGCCAAGCCATTACCGCCGCGGGCAGCGGATGTATGGCTGCGCTGGATGCCGAACGGTTCCTGGAAGATGCGGATGCAGCTTTAATGAGCTCGGATCTGGAGCTCGTTACACAGGAAATCGCCTTCGGAGACTGAGCAGCTTTAGCATAATGCCCCTTAACATAAGCGTTGATAATTTTCCGGCAAGGCCGGAGGTTCATCAAATAGATAAGAGAAATCAACTTTTAAGGAGCGTGTTTTCAATGACGAAGCTGCATGATATTTTAAACAAGCAAATTTCCACCTGGAGCGTTCTTTATGTGAAGCTGCATAATTTCCACTGGTATGTGAAGGGCAACCAGTTCTTCACCTTGCACGTGAAATTCCAGGAGCTTTACGAGGAAGCGACATTGGTCGTGGATGATTTTGCCGAGCGCCTGTTGGCGTTGGAGGGCAAACCTGTAGCTACGATGACGGAACATCTGAAGCTCTCCAGCGTAAAGGAGGCTACCGGCAAAGAAGAAGCGACCCAGATGGTCGATTCACTCATTGATGACTTTACCGTAGTCGCCGGCGAGCTGAAGGAAGGCATGGAGGAAGCCGAGAAAAAAGGCGACGAAACGACAGCCGATATGCTGCTTGCCGTTCATAAATCGCTGGAAAAGCATCTGTGGATGCTGAAGGCTTTCAACGGCCGTTAAACCTTTCAGCCCTTCGCGAAGAAGGCTTGATCTCCTTGTTCTTCTTAACAATAAGAAGAAGCGCTATTACCCGATTATGGCGAGAAGAAAGCTTCTTCACCTTATGGAATACAAGCCATGCAAAGACCAAAAAAACTTTCTTCTATTATATATAGGAATGAAGCGCCTGTTTCCCGAAATCGGGGAGACGGGCGCTTTTTCATTCTTACTCTTTAATGTACGCTCAGAGCCGGCTCCGGCTGCGCCTCTTCCTTCCCTCCCCATTTTTTGTGGCGCTTGATTTCCTCCAGCATTCTCACATAAATATCCGGTCTCCAGTCCGGCAGGCCCGTAATCGGATTGTCGTTGAACAGTGTCAGCAGCTTGCGCGCTTTGTCGGCGAGGGACAGATCAAGCGTTGCCACCAGCAGTTCTTCGTGCTGCTCAACCGGCTCTGCATAGTATCGGGTGGACAGCATATTCACAGATGGGCCGATGATCATGCTGCCTCCGGGAAATTTCAGTCTGTCCAGATCCGGTCCGACCAGATTGGAGCTGACGAGGAAGGTTGCGTTCTCGATCACCCGCGATTTCAGTGTCGTATAATAGAATTCCTGCCAGCCCTCTATCTCCGAGACTGCTGTCGGATTCAGATAGAGCCGCGAGCCGAGCGCCGAATAATGCCGGGTGAGCTCGGGGAAACAGTAGGAATCATAGCATATGCCCACACCCACCGGACCCCATGGCGTATCGAACATCAGCGGCTCGCTGCCTTTCTTCGCCCACATCGACTCTTTGCCGGCCGGATGAATTTTGCGGTAGGAGCCGATCACTCCCTCAGGACCCAATACCAGGGCGGAATTGTAGATAAGGGCAGGATCTTCCGCATCCTTCTCTATCATACCGAGTACAACATAGAGGCCAAGCGATTTCGTCAATGCTGCCAACCCGTCTGAGGCTGGTCCGGGAATAGTCTCCGCGATTCCAATCTGCATCTCGATGGAATCGCCCTTCACATCGTACCCGGTAAGCGCCGTCTCGGGAAACAGGACGATCTTCGCCCCGCGGTCTGCCGCCGCCTGAATATACCCTTTGATCCGCTCCAGATTGCCTGCTTTATTGCCCCATTCCGCATTAAAGTTCACACTTGCGACCGTAACGATATTTTCATACCCCATTGTTCATCCAACCCTTCCATATTTGAGTTTATGAGAAAACGTGATACCTCTATTAAGCCGGCATACTCTCCTGAAGCAGCAGACAAGCCGCTTCATGCCCGGGCGATACCTCCTGCAGAACCGGTGTCTCTACTGCGCAGCGATCCGTCGCCAACGGGCAGCGCGTACGAAACCGACAGCCGGATGGCGGATTCAAGGGACTTGGCAGCTCCCCTTTCAGCACTGGTTCCCCGTTTCCTTTGTGATGCTCAAACGCCGTTTCCAGAGAGGGGGCAGAGGCAAGCAGCGCCTGGGTATACGGGTGGGCGGCACGGCCGAAAATCTGCGAGGTTGGCCCTTTCTCCACCACACGCCCGAGATACATGACCATGACTTCATCGCTCATATACTCGACCACATGCAGGTCATGAGATATGAAGATCATCGACAGCGACAGGTCCTGCTTCAAATCCTGGAACAGATTCAGCACCTGAGCCTGAACGGATTTGTCCAAGGCGGAGACCGCTTCATCGGCAATGACGATATCCGGGGCCAGAATGAGCGCGCGGGCAATCGCTACACGCTGCCTCTGTCCGCCGCTGAGACTGGCCGGAAGCCGCCCTGCATGCGTACGGGACAAGCCGACCGATTCCATAAAATGATGGGCCTTCGCCCGGGAAGCCGCTTTGCTCTCACCGCTCGCCCACAGCGGGAAAGCAATGTTATCGATCACCGGCATTTGCGGATTAATCGAGGAATAAGGATTCTGGAACACCATCTGGATGCGCTGGCGCATATTTTTGAGCGGAAGGCCCTTCAGATCCAGAATGTTCTGCTCGCGATATTTCACTTCACCCTGGTCCGGTTCGATCAACCGCATCAGCAGACGGGCAAGCGTGGATTTGCCGCATCCGGATTCGCCGACGATGCCCAGCGTTCCCCGTTCGCCCAGCTTGAAGGATACCCGGTCCAAGGCAGACACGCCGCCCTTCGTACGCCCGAAGAAATTGCGGATCGGGAAAGTTTTGCCCAGTTCATTAACCTCAAGTATATGCTCCATACCGATCCCTCCGTTTATCGCTTGATTTCTAGTGCGTCACTGAGCGCATCCGATACCAGATTGAGCGACAGTGAGGTAAGGAAAATGAAAATCCCGGGCACGACGGTGACAAGCGGGTTGATAAAGATCAGCTGCTTCAAATTATTGAGCATGAAGCCCCACTCCGGGGTTGGCGGCGAAACGCCCAGTCCCAGGAAGCTAAGGCCCGAAGCCAGCATGAGGCATACACCGATCTGCGATGTGCTGAATACGAAGACTTTGCTGAATATATTGCTTAAAATATGCGAGCGGATAATGAGCAGATTACCGGCTCCGCTGGATTGGGCCGCTTCGATAAACTCCTCCTTGCGGACCTCCTTCACTGCGCTTTCGGCAATCCGGGCGATCGGCGGAATAAAGACGACCGTCGCGGAAATGATAATATTGCTAATTCCCGGCCCAAGCGCTGCGGATATCCCGATGGCCAGCAGAATCGCGGGGAATGAAAATACGATATCCAGCGAGCGCATAATAATCGTATTGATCCACCTACCAAAATAACCGGCGATAACTCCAAGCCCGCCTCCGATTACGACTGCGAGAATCACAGGCAGAATCCCGGATAACAGGCTGAGCCTTCCGCCATACAGGATCCGGGACAGCAGATCCCGCCCCTGTTCATCCGTACCCAACAAGTGTCCGGCAGAGCCAACCTTGAGCAGACGGTCCTGGACATTTCCGTTAACGGGATCATAGGGAGAAACAACGGGCGCCAGCAGACAGGCGAGAATAATGATCATAAGCAGCACCAGCGCACCAACGGCCACTTTCCTCTTCGTGAAAGCACGCCATATATTGGCAAGCCGGGAAGGTTCCCGGCTCGCACCCGGCACCAATACCGCATCACGTACCGTCTGAACATTGGTGGACATTGTTACCGCCTCCTTAAGAGATTTTGCGCTGCTTCTTGTAACTGCTCCCTGGTAAGCAAATATTCGCTTCGGAAGTATAGGCTTAGTTTTTAGCGCTGCTTCATAGTCCTATAAGCTGAAAACCCACTTCGGAAGCATAGGCCTTGAGTTTGCTTACACCTGACGAACACGGGGATCCATCGTCGCATGAATGGCGTCCACGATCATATTGATCATGACGAATGCAATCGCGATGATCAATACGCCAGCCTGCACAACCGGGAAGTCGCGCTGCCCGATCGCCTGATAGATAACCTGACCGACGCCCGGCCAGGAGAATACCGTCTCTACCAGCACGGAACCGCCGAGCAGATAACCAAACTGAAGTCCCGTTACGTTAAGAATGGTCGGCATGCCATTGCGGAGAACATGGCGCAGCACTGTCAGCGAGCCGCTTCCCTTGGCCTGCAGGGCAAACACAAAATCCTGCTGCAGCAGACCGGATACTGTGCTCCGTATCATTCTGGTCATGACGCCGACTGTCGACAATACCGTTGCAATGGTCGGAAGAATGAGGTGGCGAAACAGGTCCGCCGCCCCTCCCTGCCCAACGGAGGTCATCCCCGAGGAGGGCAGCCACCCCAGCGTGACGGAGAAGACTCCGATCAGGATCAGCCCGGCCCAGAAATTCGGCAGTCCGATACCCGCAAGGCTGAGTCCATTCACGATGGAAGCGAGCCTGGATTTGGGATAATAGGCGCTGAAGACACCGATTGCCAATGAAATAATGAAGGATATGACTGCTGATGCAAGGGCGAGAATCAATGTATTCTTCAGTGCCGGCAGGAGCAGATCCGTCACCGGCAGCCTTCTGACAATGGAGTCGCCCAGATTGCCCTGCAGAATACGTCCCAGCCAATCCACATACTGAATGGCAATCGATTTATCGAGGCCGAGCTCGGCTCTGATGACCGCGCGCTCCGCTTCGGAGGCGTCCGGCGGAAGGATGGAATTGACGGGATCTCCCGGAACAATTTTGAGCATCAGGAAGACGACGACGGAAACGCCAAGCAGTGTCGGAATCATGAGCAGCAGTCTTTTCGAGATGAATGAACCCATGGCGCGTGCCCCCTTATCTATTCAATGGAAATCGTGGTCAAATCGGCGAACCAGGATTGCGGCTGCACAAAGCCTTTCACTTTCGGCGCCAATGCGCGAAGGTTCATGTCATGGACCACAAAGATCCAGGGCGCGTCGTCGGCAATGATGGCGGAAGCCTGGTTAAGCAGGGCCGTTTGCTCCGCGGGATCGAAGCTCGCAGTCGCTTTGTTGATTAATTCGTCGTAAGCAGGGTTGGAGTAGCCGCCCAGATTGATCCCGTTCGGAAAGATCGAAGACGTTGCGAAAAACTGAGAATAGAAGGATGGCGAGATCGTCGGAAGCGAGATATTGTAAGCTCCCACCTCTTTATCCTTGGGAAACCCGGACAGGAATTGCGTTAGCAGCGTCTGCCATTCAATCGATTCGAGCTTGACGTTGATGCCGACATCCTTGAGATTCTTCTGAATATATTCATTCATCTGCATCGGCCACATATTCCCTGATCCGCTGGTGGGAACGACGAAGGTCGTCGTGAAGCCGTCCGGATAACCCGCTTCCGCCAAAAGCTGTTTGGCTTTCTCCGGATCGTAGGTGTAGGGCTCGCCTTTATCGCTGAACCAGGCATGGCCTTTATACATCGGCTGTGTAGCCGGAGCCGCTGCGCCACCGAGCAGAGCCGTACTTAAGCCGTCACGGTCGATCGCATAGTTGGCCGCCTGGCGGACCAGCTTCTCTTTCCATGGACCATCCTGCAGATTGAGCACATACGGCCAGATATGCGGGTAAGGATTCGTCAATACCTGGAAGCCCGAGCTCTTCAGCAGCTCAATGGATTCGGTCGGCGGCACTTCCGCCCAATCGACCTCGCCGGATTGCAGAGCCGCCAGACGGGCAGACGGATCGCTGATCGGACGAAGCACGATTTTATCCAGCTTCGGCGCGCCGTTCCAGTAGTTCTCATTCTTGACCATGGTCAGCTCCTGTCCCTGCTTCATGCTGTCAAACTTGAACGGGCCGGTACCCACAGGGTGATTGACATAGTCGGCTCCGCTTTTCTTAATGGCATCGGGACTGCCGATCAATAAACCGGACAGGTCATACAGCAGGAAGCTGTAAGGCCCCTTGGTCTTGATCGTGACCGTACTGTCATCAACCTTGGTGTACGATTCGATATACCGGAATGCGCTGGCGCTGGTTCCTGCCAGCTGTGCGTTGTAATATTCCGATTTCGGATTCATAATCCGGTCAAAAGCAAAGATGAGCGCATCCGCGTTAAAAGGAGTTCCATTATGGAAGGTCACATTCTGGCGGAGATGAAAGGTCCACATCGTGGGGTCCGTTGTTGAGGTTTCCCATGATTCCGCAAGCCCGGGAACCAGCTCGGCCGGTTTATCGCCCTGCTTCAGATCCCAATTGACCAGCGCATCATATAATTGATAGCCGACAAACCGCATACCCTCGTAGCCCTCCGTCGGGTACGTGTCGGGAACCGGAATATTGGCCGCTGACATGCCGATGATGAGCGTCTGCTCCTTGGATGATCCGGAGCCCGAGTCGGTTCCGCCGCTTGCAGCGGCATTGCTTCCTCCACTGCCGCCATCCCCGCATGCGGTGATCATCACCATTGCAGCAATCAGGAGAAATCCTGCTAATTTTCGTGCCGACATAAATCCCAGTATGCTTCTCATCTCATAACCCCTCCATGATTTGGCGCTTCTTGCGCCTCTTTATTTTCTGATTATTCTGTCTATTTTAGCTCCAGCAACCCTATTCTCATCACCTTATCGATTATTGAGCGATCGGCTGCTCCTGATCCAGCAGGAAGCATGCAGCGCCATGGGCTTCGCCGTAGTAAGTAAACGAAGGGGCTTGCTCACGGCATGAGCTTCGGGCAAGCGGGCAGCGGTCCGCGAACGAGCAGCCTTCAGGCATGGCGGTAATCAGCGGCGGCTGCCCCGGAATAGTCGAAAGCTTGCCCTGCTGGCCCCGTCTCGGTGTCGCAGCGATAAGCCCGACCGTGTAGGGATGTGCCGGAGCCGAGAGAATCTGGCGGGCTCTGCCGTACTCCACAATTCTGCCTCCGTACATCACCGCAATATCATCCGCCATTTCAGCCGCTACCCCGATATCGTGAGTGACAAGTACGACCGACATACCATATTCCGCCTGGATCTCTTTGAACAGCCGGAGGATTTGCGCCTGTATCGTCACATCAAGAGCCGTAGTCGGTTCGTCCGCAAGCAGCAAATCCGGCTTGCAGGCGAGCGCCATAGCGATGACGGCTCTCTGCCGCATGCCTCCACTCATTTCATGCGGGAAAGCCCGCATTCTCTCCTCCGGCGAAGGGATTCCCACTTTTCCGAGCAGCTCGACGACCTGCCGTCTGGCTTCATCCTTTTTGATGGATTGATGCGTAAGAAGAGTCTCTGCTATCTGGTCGCCTACCCGGTACAGCGGGTCCAGAGCCGACAAGGCATCCTGGAAAATCATGGAGATCCGGTTGCCGCGAATGCGGTTCATTTCCTTCTGCGATTTGGTCAGAAGCTCTTCATCACCCAGCTTGATGGAGCCCGATATCGCAGCCCCCGACGGCTTGAGGCCAAGAATCGAACGAAGCATCACGCTTTTCCCCGATCCCGATTCCCCAAGAACAACAAGCGTCCTGCCCTTCCGTACCTCTAATGACACGCCTCTGACAGCAGCCACCTTGTTACCCCGAATGGAAAATTCCGTAACCAATTGGCTCATTTTCAGCATCTCTGACATATGTGCTCCCTCCTTGCGATTAGGTGCGGAACTCTTGATGTCATAAATACTAACACAAAAATTATCCTAACAGGCTATCAAAACATTCTATACCCTCCTTCCCGTCGTTTTCAAAGAATTCTGTGTTATATTTCTTACCAATAAAACATCATCACGCCTTGAACAGTCTTTTTGAACTATCAGAAAGTGCAAAATTCGTTGTCCTTTTCTGATATTTTGTGAGGGAAGAAGCTAACTTTGCCGCCAAAGGACGGCGAAGCCGTTTCTTCTTATCTATCAAAATGTTCTTTGCGTTATGTTTTATGACAATCCAAGTCAAGGAGGAAGTAAGAAATGAAAACCATCAACCCTCAGCTCTCCTTCTCCACCATCCACGAGCTTGGCGATCAGATCCGCACGCGCGCAGTCTCTCCCGTGGAGATTACGGAGCAGCTGCTCCAGCGGATCGAACAGCTCAATCCGCAGCTGAATGCCTTCGTCACCTTAACCGCCGAGCTCGCAATGGATGAAGCCCGTCAAGCCGAGAACGACATTATGAACGGCGGATACAAGGGACCGCTTCACGGCATTCCGATTGTACACAAGGATCTTTATTATACGAAGGATATCCGCACCACAGCCAGCTCCAAGATCTTGAGGGACTTTGTCCCGGATTATGATGCCACGACCGTTGCCAAGCTGCATGAAGCGGGCACCATTCTGCTGGGCAAGGTTCAAACCCATGAATTCGCCTCTGGCGCAACGACGCAAAGTCCGCATTTTGGCCCATGCAAAAATCCGTGGGATCTCGAGCGCGTGCCAGGAGGCTCAAGCGGCGGCTCCGGTGCGGCTGTTGCGGCAGGACTCGCCTATATGGGAACGGGTTCGGATACGGGCGGTTCCATCCGGATACCGGCGGCCTGCTGCGGAGTCGTCGGGATGAAGCCGACCTATGGCCGGGTCAGCCGTTACGGCATCTTTCCGATGGCCTGGTCGCTTGACCATGCAGGCCCGTTAACCCGCAGCGTCAAGGATGCCGCCCTGTGTCTGGAGGCGATGGCCGGGTTCGATCCCAAGGATGAATCCACCGTGGATATCCCCGTTCCACGCTATGCCGATTCCTTGCTCCCCTCGCTTAAGGGCCTAAAGATCGGCATCCCTGCTACCTACTATTACGAAGAGCTGGACCCGGAAGTGGAAGCCGCGCTTCACGCCGCTATCGCCACTTACAAGGAGCTTGGCGCAGAAATCATCGATGTGGAGCTGCCGAAAATCGAGTACGCGGCCTCCGCCTTATCCGCTGTTCTGTTAGGGGAAATTACAGCCATCCACGAACAATGGATGGATTCGCGCATAGAGGATTACGGCACGGATGTCCGGCTTATGCTGGAGAGAGGACGCAATCTTCCCGCATCCACCTATCTGCAGGGACAGCGCGCCCGCCATCTGATCGTGCAGGATTTTCTGAATGCCTTTAGCAAAGTGGATGTGCTGCTAACCCCTGCCACTCCCCTCACTGCACCGCGTGCGGATGATATTGCGGGAGGAATGAGACTTGCCAGGCTCACCGCTCCCACCAATCTCACCGGACTCCCGAGCCTGTCCATGCCATGCGGTTTCTCCAGCGAAGGATTGCCTATCAATATGCAGATCATCGGCAAGCCCTTCGATGATGCCGGCGTACTCGCCGCAGGCTATGTGTACGAGCAAAATACGCCCTGGCACAGCCGTCATCCCGAGCTTTCCTGATACGGACAGCAGCATTCCATTCATAAGGAGGATAAAAACCATGACAGAACAAAAAAAGACTTCCGGCACGGAAGCCCTGGAAACAACCGTTGATATTCAGACCACCAAGGAGGATTCGGCTATCGACGCCTTCGCCTCGCAGATAAAGCGATTGAAGGAGCTGGATCTGACCGGCATCGAGCCGCTCCTGCCCCCCACCTGGAAGGCAGAGCGCTATTCCAGGGATTAAGCGCCGTCATCCCTTTATCTGATAGGCATTGGGGAACAAGCAGCTGACGCGTTCGACCAGGCTGCTGTGAATGCGACGGGCGATTTGTTCGGTGGGATGTGCGGATGTGGGGGAAGCGGAGTAGGTGACCAGAACCGGCAGATTGACGAAATCGTATTCGACCAGAACCATATTGAAGGGGAGCGGTTTTCCGATCAAATGCGCGATGCTGGTCGCCGGCAGGAAGGTGTGCCCGAAGCCGCTTATGACAATATCCAGCGCCGCCCCCACATCATTGACGATATGGAAACGCTCCGGAACGCCGCCAAACATACTGATCAGCATGCGCTCTGTCATCTCATGGTAACTCAGCAAGGGCGAATTCTCGAACAGTACGAACGGCATGCTGCGCAGCAGCGGCAGATTGCTCAAGTCGGGCGCGATGACCGGATAATTCTCCTTGGGCGTAAGCACGACCACTTTATCTCTCATCACAAAAAGAGAGTCCTGACGGGCAAAGCTGTCCGTCGGCGTATGGATGCAAATATCAAGGCTTCCGCAATCCAGCAGATGCTGCAGCACTTCGGAATGCTTATGAATAAACTTGCATTCGATCTCCGGCGCAATCTGCTGAATCCCTTCGATGATCGGAGACATGAAAGCGGGATGGAAGAAGGACTCGACGCCGATCCTCAGCCTCCTGGCATCCGTGACCGCTTCGAAGGGGCCCTCCAGCTCCCTGTTCTCCTGCTTGCGAAGCAGAGCCGAAGCTTCCTCCAGCTCCTGAAACAGCTGAACGGAGTAAGCCAGGAAGAAGCGCCCCTCCTTCGTCAGGCGGATGCCGTCCCAGTTGCGCTCCAGCAAAGTGACGCCAAGACCGTCCTCCAGCTTGCGCAGACGGGCGCTCAATGTGGGCTGGGTCACATGCAGCAGCTGAGCCGCTTTGGAAATGCTTTTCTCACGGGCAACGACAATGAATGAATGCAGGCCTTCCATATCCATCATTCCTCACATCCCTTCGTTATCATAAGTGGAAGTCTGATAATTCCGAGAACTATATGTCATATTCTATTACATGATTATGAAATAAGAAAGCGGATATGCTTTTATTTGGCTGGTCAGCATCCAATTTCCTCACATGAGAAACTATAAAAAGGAGTGATTCACTATGAAACATTACTTGAATCCACAGGATACCGCTTTGGTCATTATTGATATGCAGAATGATTTCTGCCATGAGGAGGGCGCTTCCGCGAAGATGGGGACCGGGGACATCAAGGCCTTCCAGGCCACTGTGCCCTCGATTAACGCGCTGATCGATCAGGCGCGCGAAGCCTCTGTACCCGTGATTTTCGTCATGATGACGCTTAATGAGAGCACGATTTCCGAAGCATGGTCCAACAAGTTTCCCGGAGGCTCCATTGTCGTCAAGGACACGTGGGGAACGGAGTTTTACAAGCTTCAGCCGCAGAAAGGCGACTACATTGTGGAGAAGCACCGCTTCAGCGCCTTCATCGGCACCAATCTGGATCTGATTCTGCGCTCCCTTGGGCGTAAATCCATTGTCCTGACCGGCGTTCTGACGAACGTCTGCGTGGAATCGACGGCAAGAGACGGCTTCATGATGGATTACAACATAACCCTCGTCTCCGACGCCTGCGCCGGATCAAGTCCGGCCGCCCATCAGAATACGCTAGATATGATTAATATGGTATTCGGCCAAACCACCGACTCCGCTAGCGTCGCCGATTATTGGAAGCAGGCGATGAGCATAAGCCAATAGACCTTTTTTCTGCCATAGAACATCAAATGCTCAAACCGCGGTTCTCCAATGAGTCCGGTTTGAGCATTTATACAAGATTACACAGAACCGCCACGGGGGATTGAGCAGCGGAGCTATGAAGTCCCGCCTTATTAAATATAAGCGGTACTCCGACCAATATTAATTGCATTCTGCGTTATAAATAAATGAAGCGCCCGATCTCCAGAACCGGGGAGACAGGCGCTTTCTCATGATTTGCCTTTTATGAACGTTCAGAAACGGCTCCGCTGCTGCGGCACTTCCCCTTCTTCCTCCGCTAAAAAGCGACAGGAAGGGTGGCTAACCCCTGCGAGCTCAGCGTGAAGCTCCAGACCACACTTTCTCGAGAGATATTGAGCCGCAGGTCAGGCATCCGCTTCAGCAGGGTGGTAAACGCAATATCTCCCTCCAAGCGGGCCAGCGGCGCCCCCAAACACATATGGATGCCTTGTCCAAAGGCGAGATGACGATTGATGGTGCGCGTAATATCCAGATCCTCCGACTGCGTAAACTGGTGCTCATCCCGGTTCGCTGATTTCAAAACGGGAATGACGACATCACCCTTCTTGATCTGCTGCCCGGCGAACTCGATATCTTCAGTGGCGTAACGCGGTCCCGCGATGGTGGCAGGCCCATTGAAGCGCAGCAGTTCTTCGACGGCCGAAGGAACCAGACTGAGGTTGGCTTTGAGCTTCTCCAGCTGCTCGGGATGATCCAGCAACGTGAAGGTGCCTGTTGCGATCAGGTTCGAGGTTGTCTCGTGGCCGGCAAAGATCAATAAGGTGATCATCGAGATCAGTTCTGCTTCGCTGAGCCGATCCCCCTCCTCTTCGATCGCGACCAACTGGCTGATCAAGTGACCATCAGGATGGCGGCGCTTGTCGGCCACAAGCTGCGCGGTATA
The DNA here is from genome assembly GCF_056269285.1 of Paenibacillus sp. JT31N11. NCBI lineage: Bacteria > Bacillati > Bacillota > Bacilli > Caryophanales > Paenibacillaceae > Paenibacillus > Paenibacillus sp. JT31N11. The sequence continues at coordinate 120,245 of NZ_JBWDNQ010000006.1, read as the reverse complement.
TTCGCCGAAGGCGCGCATTTGCTCCTCGACCCCCGGCTCTCTCCTTCCGAGGCCCAGGCCGTGCGCGATCGTCGCGGACCAGGCATGGATCTGTTCCCGGTCTGCTTCAGGTACCCCGAGCATGTCGGAAATGACGTTGATCGGCAATGGATAGGCATAGTCCTTGACGAGGTCCATCTCGCCTTGAGCCTGCACCCGATCAAGCAATTCGTCAGCAATCTCCTGTACGCGAGGGCGCAAGCTTTCCATATATTTGGGCGTGAAGACTCTGGACACCAACCTGCGCAGCCGGCGGTGATCGGGTTCATCGACAGAGAGCATGGATTTTCCTGTAAAAAAGGTAGGGGGAGCGGATGGATCCGCATTGACGCCAATTGATTGCCTGATGTCGCTGTGGCCGTCGATGGTGCTCGCATCTACAGTAAAGCGGGCATGATCCTTGAGTATCTGCGCCGCCTCTTCCATACGCGTGACCATCCAGGCTTGGCGGTCGGTTCCACCCATCGGAAACGGGATAGAAATAATGGGTCCCATAGCCCGCATCTGCGCGAATACCGAAAACGGGTTTTCATCGCTTTCACCGCTAAACAGGCTGAGTGCTGCCTTTTTGGATACGCTTTGATCCGAATTATTCATGATAACCATCCTTTCTCAAGAACCCTTTGCTTTTAAAAAAAAACGGGGATTGAGCTTTCAAAGTCACATGTCTGGATGCCGAATTCAAGATAGAGAACCACGCAGCCCGTCCAGAAACAACCTCAACGGCGGAATCAATACAGCGTTTTCACTTTCTTACATTGTCAATTGCCTCTGCACAAAGTATAATGTCACTGAGTGACAAATGTCAATGAAGGAAGAAATGATATGGATAACATAGAATCTTTACAATACGAGGAAACACAGCAAGCGGGCTTGCGGGAGCGTAAGAAGCGTCAGGCTCAGGCAGCAATTGAAGAAGCAGCACTCCGGCTCTTTCAGCAAAAGGGTTACGAACAAACCTCTATCCAGGATATTGCCGATGCGGTCACGATGTCTCCACGCACCTTCTTTCGCTATTTTGCGTCCAAAGAGGAGATTCTCTCCGGGCTCATTCGTACAATACAGCGTGATGGTATCCGCTCCCTCTATCACGTTGAGTCAACGGCATCGCCGCATAATGCGCTGCGGGAGCTCTTTGGCTTTCTGGCCAGCCGGTATCAGCAGCAGCGTTCCGGTCTTTTAATCCGATATCAGATCGCAATGCAGACCCCGTCGATCGCATCCTTGTTTCTTTATGCCCTGCTGGAAACAGAGCCTGCCATCTGTGACGCGCTTTGCTCCCGCCTCGAACCTGCGGCAGACCGCAATGAGATGCGCTTCCTGGTGGCCATCTATATGGCTTCATTGCGTGTCGCCATAGGGGAGTGGCTGGAATATGAGGACAAGCTTGATCTTGTCTCCCGGCTGTACAAGCATATTGACTACTTTTTGACCATACCCCTTGGGAACAAACAAATGAAATGATGTGAATGATTTATCACCTTAACGATCATTGAGCGGTCGGGCGCTCCTGATCGGCAGGAAGCATGCTCACACTAACCTCGGACAAACGGGCAGCGAGCAAGCAGCCTTCGGGCATGGCGGTGATCAGCAGCGACTGTCCCGGTCCGGGGTCCTTACGGAGCAAATCGTACATGTGCAGAACTCGCAGAATATAGGACAATAAGTTCCAAACAAAAAAAACTTGCCCCGATAGAAATATCGAAGCAAGTTTTTTTATCGTTAACGGCATATACTCCAATAAACCTTTTGGGTTTATTTTTTCTTGCTCTGCGCGATCCGCTCATCCAGCTCATTCAAATATGTCCAACGATCCATCAAGTGCTCCAGCTTGGCTTCCAGCTCCTGCCGCTGGGCAATCAGCAGCTGCAGCTGGGCCGAATCGCTGGATGCCGCTTCCATCTTGTCCGTTGTAGCTTCCAGCTCCAGCTCCGCTTTCGCGATATCCCCGTCGATTGTTTCGAATTCCCGCTGCTCCTTGAACGACATCTTGAGCGGCCGTCCGGAACCTCCCTCCTGGGAGGATTCACTTGCCGGGCTGCCGCCCTTGTCAGGCACCGGCTGCCCGACGCTCTTCGCGTCCTCTCCATCCGAATCGCTGCCGCGTCTTGCGCTTCCCTCTGCGGATACTCCGCCGCTGCGGCCAGTCCCCGTTCCGCCAGCCGCCGCTGCGACCTGCTCGTAATCGGAGAAATTGCCGACATGCTGGGTAATGACGCCGTCACCCTCAAAGGCAAAGATGCGGTCGACGGTGCGGTCCAGGAAATACCGGTCATGGGAGACCACGAACACAACACCGGGAAAGTCATCCAGATAATCCTCCAGCACGGTTAAAGTACTGATATCCAGATCATTGGTCGGCTCATCAAGCAGCAGCACATTGGGCGCTTCCATCAGCACGCGCAGCAGCTGCAGCCTCCGCTTCTCTCCGCCCGAGAGCTTGGCGATCGGCGTCCACTGCTGGGTGGGAGGAAAGAGAAACCGCTCCAGCATCTGCGACGCGCTTACGGTTGAACCATCCCCTGTCGTCACGCGTTCCGCGCTTTCGCGGATATACTCGATGACGCGCAGCTGATCGTTCATCTCCTCCCGCTCCTGCGAGAATACGCCGAGCCGAACCGTGGCTCCCAGCGATACCTCTCCGCTATCCGGCTCAAGCTTGCCGGCAATCAGCTTCAGCAGCGTCGATTTGCCGAGCCCGTTGCGGCCCACAATTCCCACCCGGTCCTCCGGAACGGCAATATAACTGAAGTCGCGAATCACTGTCCTGCCTTCGAACGATTTGTTCAGCTTCTCCAGCTCGATAATTTTCTTGCCCAGCCGCGAGGACGCGACGGACACCTCAAGCTTGCCATTCGCTTTCTCCGGCGCAGCATCCTGCAGTGCTTCGAAGCGCTGAATACGCGCCTGCTGCTTGGTCGAGCGGGCCTTGGCACCCCGGCGCATCCATGCCAGCTCATTGCGCAGCAGATTTTTCCGTTTGGATTCCGTCGCCGCCTCCCGCTCCTCGCGGTCGAGCTTCAGCTCCAGAAATTGGCTGTAATTGGCCGTGTAGAAGTACGCCTTGCCCCGGTCCAGCTCCAGCGTCCGGTTGCTGACACGGTCAAGGAAATACCGGTCATGGGTAATCATCAAGAGAGCGCCCTTGCGCTTCTGAAGCATGCCCTCCAGCCAGGCAACGGATTCGTTGTCAATGTGGTTGGTCGGCTCATCCAGCAGCAGCACATCGGCAGGCTGCACAAGAGCGGCCGCCATGGCGACGCGTTTGCGCTGACCGCCGGACAAGGTGCCTAGCCGCACATCGAACCTCGCAATGCCAAGCTTCGTCAGCGCAGTCTTCGCTTCGCTCTCCAGCGTCCATGCATCCAGCTCATCCATCCGCTGGTTGGCCCGTACCAGCTGCTCCTGCAGGCCGCTGTCTCCGGGCATCTGCTCCAGCGCATGAAGCGCCTGGATCGAAGCGCGGACGGCGCGCATCTGCTCCGAATCGCCGCTCAACACATGCTCCAGCACGGTAAGCTCCGGATCGAATACCGGGTTTTGCGAGAGCATCTGCACAGTAGCCCCGCCGGCAACAAGAATAGAGCCCGAATCAGGGGGCTCTATTCCTGCAACAACATTCAGAAAAGTCGACTTGCCGGTGCCGTTCACACCGATAATCCCGATCTTGTCGCCTGTCTCAACGCCAAACGACACATCATCAAACAATATTTTCTCACCATAGCTTTTGGCAATGTGATCAATCGTTAATACATGCATACCTTAATCCCGCCTAACATGGAGTCGATCGCAAAGAATTCACGCATGTGCATTCCCTGTCCTCTATCCACTTTAAACGATAAGCTAAGCTTCAATCAAATCTTTCTTTGAATAGGCGGCTGCAGACTGCTCCGCCTTGAAGGCAATCGCGGCCATCGTACGCACCGCTTCCACCGGATAAATGCCTGAAGCCGTCTCCCCGGAGAGCATCACCGCATCGGTTCCGTCCCATACCGCATTGGCTACGTCGCAAGCCTCAGCGCGTGTCGGACGCGGTTGGCTTTGCATGGATTCCAGCATTTGCGTCGCCGTAATGACAAACTTGCCCGCTTTGTTGCAAGCGCTGATCATCAGCTTCTGGGCAACCGGAACATCCTCGAGCGGAATCTCCACGCCCAGATCGCCGCGCGCCACCATAATCCCGTCGGAAGCCTCGATAATAGCCTGCAGCTCCTCAAGCCCTTCCTGGTTTTCGATTTTGGAGACGATCTGAATATGTCCGGCGCCCTGCTCTGCCAGCATCCGCTTCACCTCAAGAACATCCTCGGCGCGGCGCACGAAGGACATGGCGATCATTTCCACATTCATTTCAACGCCGAACCGGATATGCAGCTTGTCACGTTCCGTTACGCCCGGCAGACTTGTGCGGATACCCGGCAAGTTGACGCCTTTGCGGGATTTGATGATGCCGCCATTCTTGATGACGCATTCGACATCGGAGCCTTCAACGGAGACAACCCGCAGCTCAATCAGACCATCGTCAATCATAATGCGCGAGCCCGGCGTCACATCCTGCGTCAAATCATACGAGACGGAGATCCGTTTGTCCGTGCCGGTGATCTGTTCTGTCGTCAAGGTCAGCGTTTCTCCGGTCTTCAGCAGATAGGAAGGCTCCTGCAGCAAGCCTGTGCGGATTTCCGGTCCTTTGATATCCAGCATCGTGGCGATCGGCATATTCAATTTCCGGGCAACCGAGCGCACTCTCTCAATACGTTCGCGGTGATCGTTCAGCTCGCCATGCGCCAAATTCAGCCTGGCAACGTTCATGCCCGCTTGAATCATCTCTTCCAGAAGCTCATCGGTATTGCAAGCCGGTCCCATTGTACATACAATTGTTGTTTTTTTCATCCGTGTCACTCTCTCTCCTTGTATATATCTCTATTCTTCATTATAGAAGAACCCTTGCGGCAAGAGGACTCACTATAGTACAGTAATTGTATTATAGTATGACAGAAACCGGTGATAAGCATGTTCCACATCTTTGAGATCTCACAGGACCGGGGAATTCCGGCAAGAGAGAGAAGGCCGATCGGCAGTGACTGCTACACGCTGATCTGGGTGCGCTTCGGGCAATGCAACTATGAATACAGGGGCAGCATCGCGCTCTGCCGCAAGAACGAGCTGCTGCTGATCCCCGCAGGCGTGCCCGCCGCCGAGCTGCGCGGAGCCGGCGGTATTCGCGAGAGCATCACCGTCCGGTTCAGTCCGGCCAGCAGCGGGGCAGCAGGCCAGCTTCCCCTGCTTGCGCGGAGGGAGCCGCTGCGCTGGATGACGCATATGCCGGAGCTGCTGCTGGATAAGCTGCTCCAGCTGGCCGAGCACTGGAGCGAGCGAGATCCTTATTTTAGCGTGATGTGCGGCGCATTGCTGACCGAGCTGATCGTGACCGTCAACCGCGAAGTCGATGAAGGGGAGCAGGCACCCTCCTCCATCCGGCATATTGAACGTATGAAGCATTATATTGAAGACCAGTACCGCAGCCATATTACCAAGGTCGAATTGGGTGCCTGCATCGGCGTCAGTCCCAATTATGCGGCGGCATTGTTCCGCAAAATGACAGGACTGACAATTAGCGAATATGTCCACCTCAAGCGGATGAAAACCGCCCAGTATATGCTGCTGCACTCGCAGCTGTCGGTGCAGGATATCTCCGAGCATCTGGGCTACAGCGATCCTTCTTATTTTAACCGCGTGTTCAAACGGATCGTCGGCAAGCTGCCCTCCGTGCTCCTCGCCGAGCGGGATGGGACAGGAAGAGAATAATCTTAAGGAGGACGAGTTCTTGAAAAACAAACCGAACATCCTGCTGATTACAAGCGATCAGCAGCATTGGAACACGCTAGGAGCCTTTAACCATGAAATTTCCACCCCCAATCTGGATCGGCTGATCAGAGAGGGCACTACCTTCAAGAACGCTTATTGCCCCAACCCGACCTGCACCCCGAGCCGCGCCTCCATCCTGACCGGCAAATACCCGAGCCAGCATGGAGCATGGACCTTGGGGACGAAGCTCCCGGAGGATCAGGATACGATCACGAATAACCTGGGCAAGGCAGGATATAAAACAGGGCTGATCGGCAAGGCTCATTTTCAGCCGCTCGTTTCCACCGAGGACTATCCGTCCCTGGAATCATACCCGCTCATGCATAATCAGGAATTCTGGAAGCAATTCAACGGACCCTTCTACGGCTTCGACCATGTGGAGCTGACGCGGAATCATACCAACGAGGCCCATGCAGGGCAGCATTACGCCCTCTGGCTGGAGCAGCAGGGCTGCGCCAACTGGCGGGACTATTTCCTGCCCCCAACCGGAACGATGGATTCCTCCATTACCTACAAATGGCCGATTCCGGAGGAGTACCACTACAATACTTGGATAGCGGAGCGCACGAATGCCAGGCTGGAGCAGCATGCCGGAAGCGACGAGAGCTTCTTCCTCTGGTCCAGCTTCTTCGATCCTCATCCGGAATACCTTGTTCCGAAGCCGTGGGATACTCTGTATGACCCTGACAAGCTGACGATCCCGTCTATTTATCCCGGCGAGCATGACCGCAACCCTCCTCATTTTGCCAAGACCCAGGAGGAAGCGCCCGACTTCTCGGACCTTCGCGAAACCGGCTTCGGCATTCACGGCTATCGCTCCCATCTTCATTATGGATATGGGACGGATTTTCCATTAACGGATGAGCATCGCAAAAAGCTGGTGGCTGTCTATTACGGGATGATCAGCATGATGGACAAATACATCGGGCGCATTCTGGATAAACTGGATGAGCTTGGGCTCACCGACAATACGATTGTTGTCTTCACCACGGACCATGGACATTTCTTCGGCCAGCACGGCCTGCAGTTCAAGGGCGGATTTCATTATGAGGATCTGATCAAGCTTCCGTTCATCGTCCGGTATCCCGGCCATGTACCTGCAGGGCAAACCTCCCAAGCCATACAGTCGCTGGTCGACCTCGCCCCTACTTTCCTGTCCTTCAGCGGACTTGCGGTTCCTCTCCCCATGACAGGAGTCGATCAGCGGGAGGTGTGGCTCGGCCAGCAGGCAAAAGCGAGAGACCATGCTATCGTGGAGTTCCGGCATGAACCTACCACCATTCATCAGAAAACCTATATCAATGAGCGCTACAAAATAACCGTTTATTACAATCAGACTTACGGCGAGCTGTTTGACCTGAAGGAGGATCCCGGAGAAATTCATAATCTGTGGAATGAACCGGAGCATGAAGCCTTGAAGCAGCAGCTGCTGCTCCAATATATATGGGCCGAGCTAGGCAAGGAGCCGCTGGCCATGCCGAGGATCGCCCATGCCTAGAAGACCGGCGATAAGCCGGCGGAGCAGGCGAATATAGTCTGCAATAAGCATCAGCCTTTTGTATCCGCGCGCGGCATCAAGCCGGCATCTAATTTGATAGAAGCCGCTAAACGACGTATTGGCTTGATTCAAAAAAATTCCCGTATCCAGGATGGCGGTCATCCGCTGAAGCAGCGGAAAGCTTGCCATCCGGTACGGGAATTTTGCTTGTCATTACAGCTTAAAGCGGTGGGCCAGCTCCTGCATTTCCTTGGACATGCCGCTTAGTGATTCAGCGGAAGCGCCAATCTCCTCCATTGCGGCCAACTGCTTCTCCGTAGAATCGGAAATGCCGTGAGCGAGTGTATTGCTTTGCTCCGATATACGGTCTATTTCCTGCAGCGAGGCGGCAATTTCCTGCGAGCTCGCGGACATCTGCTCTGCGGCGGCCGAGCTCTCCTGCACCTGATCCACAACACTTTGCGTCGCATCCAGAATCCGCGTCAGCGCTTCGCTGGTATGCTGGATCGACCTTGTTCCCTCCCGGACTTCCCGCTCGCCCTTCTCCATCGCAACGCCCGCTTGTCCGATATCGCCCTGGATCGTTTGAATCAACTCCGCGACCTGCTGCGCCGATTCCTTGGAACGCTCGGCCAGCTTCTTGACCTCACCCGCCACGACCGCAAAGCCCTTGCCCTGCTCACCAGCGCGCGCCGCCTCTATGGAAGCGTTCAGCGAGAGCAGATTCGTCTGCGTCGACAAGTCGGTGATAACCTCAACGATCTCGCCGATCTGGTGCGAGCGCTCACCGAGCCTGGTCACGATGACAGCCAGCTCATCGACCGTCATATTCACAGCGGCCATCTGCTCCGTGCTTTGCTCCAGAAGCAGATTGCCCTGCCGGGCCTCTTCCAGCGTCAAGGTCGATGACTCGAATGCCGCGGCAGAGGTCGAGGCCACACGCTGAATGCCTGATGCCATCTCTTCCATCGCCATCGAGCTCTCCTTGATGCTTCGCGCCTGCATTTCGCTGCTTGTCGCGCTTCTTAGCACCGATTCGGCGATATGATCCGTCGCCTGTGTCGTCTGCTCAATCGCATCGCTTAATTCGCGGGAGGAAGCCGACAAAGAATCCGAGCCCTTCAGCAGCCCCGAAGCCAGCTGCCGCAGATTGGTGTACATCGCCTCGAACGATGAAGCAAGCTCACCCAGCTCGTCCTTGTTGCCTACCTTCAGGTCTGCTGTCCGCAGATCTCCGGTTGAAAACACTCTGGCCTGTGCAGCGAGCTTTCGAACCGGCCGGGAGATATGGCGGGCAAACAGTGTCATGACAACAACGCCCGCTACCCAGCAGCACAGCAGCGTAATAATAATCGTATCGCGGATATGCTTTTGGCCGCTGTTATAATCCTGCATATAAGACCCTGCCGCAATAATCCAGCCCCATTCGGGACTTGCCTCGGCGTAGACGATTTTCTCCGCTTCCTTGGCAGAATTCGGGAGCGGCCACAAGAAGGTCGAGAATCCTCCGCCGCTCAGTCCCTTCTGGATCATATCTTTTATGTAAAAGAATCCGTCGCTCGTTTGCTTCTCGGCTATATTCTGGCCTTCCAGAAGGGGATGCGCCAATAAGTCCCCGTTCTCATTAAGCACGAAGAAATAACCGTTCTCCCCCATATCGATATTGGCGTTAATCGGCCGCGTATCGCCTTCCTTCGGCCCCAGCAGCAGCTGCTTCATGTTCTCCTCAGCTTCTTCCTGCGTCATGCCGCCTTGTTTCACCTGCTGTGACAAGGCCTCCGTCATTTCAATAGCCATGTGGACGCTATTGCTCAGGTTTTTTTTAATCAACAAATCCGCTTCCTTGAACGAAACCTGATAACTGATAATGCCCAGTACAAGAACAGGAGTCAGCAGGAGCAGCAGCGAAACCAGAATTAATTTGACCCGAATCGATAAATTCCTTTTTTTCTTTATCGGAATCATGATATTCTCCTCCTAATGGACGGTATATAGATCTCATGTCCTATATATTACTATTTATTTCGATTAATTTCGATATTTTTCGCTATAATTTGGTTAGAAGTATGATTATTTTATGTTATTTTGGCAGAAGCGCGTGACCCCCGATGCAGCTTCTCATAAAAAACGGCTTGAAAAGCGCAGGCTCAGCTGCATCTTTCAAACCGTTTTTTTAGAATATTAAATAATTAATTCACGGAGGTCGCCCACAATCCGGACAGGCTTATGAATGGCGTCCTCAGGATTACCGCCTCTCCGGTTGAGCCATATCGCGCGCCAGCCGGCAGCTGTTGAAGCTGTGACATCATTCACCCAGGCATCGCCGATGTACAGGCAGTTTCCCGGAGGCTGACCGATGAGACGGCTGATATGATGGAAAACCTCCGGGTCCGGCTTCGCGATTCCCAGTGCATCGGACACAAAGATCCGATCCTCCGGGATCATAAGATCCAGCCCTAATGCCCGGATTTTGCCCCATTGATGCCCGTAAGGCCCATTGGTCATAATGCCCGTATCGATTCCCTTCTGCTGCAGGGCTCCGATAAGTTCCGCCGCTCCGCCGGACAGGCTGATATGTTGCTGCCGGTGTTCATAGTCTCTCTGCAGCAGCGAAGCTTGCTCATTATCCAGTCCGAGCCCCAGCTCATCGAAGGCAAGGGTAAGCCGCTGAATTCTGACATCCTCAAGACTGAGCTCCCCCGCCTTGTACTTGTCCCATAAGCGGTCGCTGTAATGCCGTACCCTGCGAAATAAAGTTTCCGCTGCTGGTTCCGCCATTTCCAATTGCGGCAGCATATGATGCACCGCATCGCGAAACGGCTGCATCTGATCATACAGCGTATCATCAAGATCAAAGAACACCGCCTTGATCCCCCGTAAAGCTGTTTCCATTGCCTGTTCTCCTTCTTCATGCACTGACTGAGTACATTATACAGGACAAGGCAAGCCCGGCACCAATGGTTCGGCAGGCCTGCCGGCAAACAGCGGAAACGGATAAGTGCTGCCTCACTTATTCATTCAAGTAGGTGGTGACCTTGCCTTGGATAGCGGCTGCGGTTTCCTCCGCGCTCTTCTGTCCCTTGAAGAATGGACCGGTCTCGCCTGCAATCAGCTCGGCGATTTTGCTGTCTGTTTCCTGAACAGCATTAATACCGGTCATGTAGCTCTCCAGCTTGTCGATTTCCTTATCTGTCGGCGGTTCAATCACAATCGATTGCCCGTCCAATGTCTTCTTGCTCGTGGCGCCGGTGTTTTCCTGCTGCTTGAGCGCCTCCTGAAGGCCGTGGAATGCCTTCTTGCTTACGGGCATCCCTCTCATGCCGCTCCTTGAGCTGTTGGATTGAATTTCATCAGACAGTATGAATTTCAAAAATTCCCACGCCGCCTGCTTGTTGGGCGACTTGTCATTAATCGAGAGGGTCAAATTAGAGCGGAAAGCATATCCGGGGGCTGCGCCCGGAGCTCTGTAAACCGCCCCCTCAGCACCCAGCATCACTTGAGGAATCGTGATGAGATCGCTCAAATACCGGAAGGGATAGGGCAAAAACAAATTCAAATTGGTCCCCGCATCCGGGGCGACCATACCATCATCAACCATCTGCTTCGCCTGCTTGAGCAAATGGATGAATGCCTCCCCATCGAATGAGGCCTTCCCGGCCTCTTGATCGACGAACTGTCCGATGCCGGGGTTCAGCATCGTTTGCAGAAGCGTATCTGCCGGCATCTGGCTGATGGCCGAACCCCCTGACGGAACGAGCGGCTTGACCCGGTCGATAAATTGCTGCCAGCTCCAATCCTTGTCGCCCACATCGCTCTGTCCGATGGCCGAGCTGTCGCCGATCCACAGGTTGGTGAACTGCACCGAGGTTGGAATCGTCACATATTTACCGTTATATTTCAAGGTATCGAACACATTGGCATAGTAATCGTCCAGCTTAAAATCGGGATCGCTGTTCATCATTACGCCGATATCGGCGAGCATATTCTTGTCTGCGTATTTCTTATAAGGCAAATAGTTCGTAACCAGCATATCCGGACCTTTGCCGCTGGCCAGCTCCGTCGTGACCGTCGATACGAATTTATCCATATCCCGCTGAATCTGCGCTGATGCACCTGCGGCGGTTTTATCGCCCGGCATCGCGACATACTCTTTGAAATTTACCTCGATTCCCGGATGGGAAGCTTCGAATGCCGCTTTCAGCGAGTCAAAAAAAGGCTCATTCGACTGGACGGCGATCGTCAGAACAATGGGGTCCGCCGATACCGGTCCCGCTGTGTCCCCCGCAGGCACCGACGGTTCATTATTCGCTGTACTGCATGCTGCTGTCAGAAGCGGGAACAGTACAACCAAACTCATGGCAAGTTTTCGAAAGGTTATAACCATTGGACTGGACATCCTGAATTACCACTCCTTCTTGATCGTTATTTGGTGGTGATACCCGGCAACACTTAGTAACCATCCCCATAAAATGATCGGATCGTGAGGGGATATTATGATTTCAATATTCGCCTGCCTGGCTGCAGCGAGCATAACCAGGTGCGCTGCCAGAATGTAAAGGAAGATTCGAACGGCCATACTGCCGCTGCCGAGTCCGGCAGATCTCCATAATTTGATTCCGATCCATATAAAAGGCAAGCCTGCCAGCAGACCGGCTGCTGCAAGGCCGCTAACCAGTTCATTGACCCGCTGCCGCATCAGCGTCTGCCCATCGTACGAAACCGCTCCCGCCTGATTGGCAACAGCCAGAAACCGCTGGCCGAGCAAATCCCGAAAGAACGATAAATCGATCCAGCGGTCGGGAATCATTTCAGTCGGCAGATAGAGGGGAAAACGGATCAGCAGCCACATCATGCCGATACCTGCTGCCAGAGCTAAACCAGTCGCGGTTCTTCCAAGCAGCCATAGACGGTTGCTCCGCAGCACATCCATCCAATCATCCTTGACCAATGACGCTTGAATTCGCCTGTAAGCCTGGCTCAGATGGAGAATCAGGACCCTCGCGGCGGCAGCCATGGCTCCAACTCCTGCAGCAAACAGCAGGAGCTGTGTTTTTTGCGCAATCCACCGGTGCTCCTGCACGTCGCTGTCGATCACAAAGGAATCGGATCGGCTGCCTGCTGCTGCAAGCAGCTGTCTAATCCTGTCTTCGTCGGCGATCCAGGACCCGCTGTCAGCAGCAATGCGCATCTCCTGTATGGAAAGCCCCGGGTAAAGGTCAAGCAGGGTGGTAACCGGTACGATTATGTCCGGTCTGCTGTCATTCGTCATACTGCGCAGCAGTGAAGAGGACTCCTCAAACACACCGACGATATGGAATGCAGTACCGCCGATCTCAACGCTTTCCCCTGTTACATCGGTAGAACGAAAGAGCCTCTCCGCCATTTCCGTACCAAGCACCGCCACTCTGCTGTGCCCCGTTAGGGCTGTTTCCGTAACCGGACTGCCGGATCTGATCCATCTCTGCGTGAACAGGCCGTCATCCTCGCTGACGCCAATCACATCTCCGGTCACCGACACTTGCCCATAGGCAATCGTATCGGATCTGCTTGCCGACCAGGATGAAGGCAAGGGTGCCCAGGCAGCGGCGATGCTCTCCATTTGCCGAAGCGCCCATCCGGCGGAGCCCGTTGGATCGGCAGAAGCCGCTGAAGCGGATTCGGGATTAACCCGAACAGTTAACCTGTCAAGCTTCTGTGTTCCGTTTGCCTCTTCCCAGCTGTGGATTATGGCAGTCGATAATCCCGCACCTGACATCAGGAGCAGCACTCCTGCAAAAACAATCCAAGAAGCCAAGCGTGTACGGCGCATCGCATGGGCCTCCTTCTCATAGTCATCCCGCATAGCCCTTCGCTCTGCGGTCCGCGGGCTACTCCGCAGCAAGCACCCTGTCGCCGTCTGCCACTGGCTTACTGCTCGATACGACTACTTGGTCCCGGGGAGTGATTCCTTTGACCACAATTGTCTTTGTTTCATCCTGATCTCCGGTTTCCACAGCTGCCTGCTGCAGAAAGTATTCGCTGCCGAGCGGACCGTTTCGTTCCTTCAGCAGCAGCACAAATTCTCCGTCGGCATCCTCGCGAATAGCACCGCTGGGCAGAAGCATGGCGGACGGCTGCATCTTCTTCACAAGCGTCCATTCTCCGGTTTCTCCACCCTTCAGCCGCTCGTCCTTCAATGTGAGGACAACCTCCTTCCTGCCGCTTGCGGGCTCTGCGGCTGATCCGGCCGTCCCGGAAACGGGGGGAGCACGGACAATCGCTACCTCTGCGGGAATACGCGCATTATCGAGCGATTCAAAGACAGCCTCCGCCTGATCGCCGACACTGATCCGGTCGGCTTGACTTGAATCGAGCAGAAGCGTAATGCGCTGGCCAGCGGCGGGATCGGCCAGCCGGACGGCCGCCATCCCTGCCTGAACCGCAGCGCCTCTGTCCGCATTCAGCTCAATGACAATTCCATCTATAGGAGCCTTGATGACGGAAGACTGCTGAAGGGAGTCCTCCTGGCGGGATATCTGCCTCTCCATCATCTCCAAATCAAGCTGCATGCTCTTGATGTCCAGCGAAATCGTTCGGATAAGCTGTCCTTCCGAGCTTCTTTGGGCTTCGATATACTGCTCCTGAAGCTTCTCAAGCGCGATCTGCCGCTGCTCATACCGCGTCCGGTCGTCCTCCAGCGCCTCCCTGGCCGCCCTGGTATCGAATGTGACAAGCGTCTGCCCGCTTTTGACCTGGTCGCCGGTCTGGACATAGACCTTACTGACCGGCCAGACCGAACTCGTAAACAGATCATGAGTCTGCGCCGCTTCCACAGCTCCAGAGCCGGAAATCACATATTGGAGCGCACCTGGCGCCGCTTGCTGCAGCGTAACCTGCGGAACCGAGTAATTCAGCAGCGTGTTTGAGAACAGTGTAAGCAATGCAATGCCAACGATGAACAAGAAGATTACCTTGCGCAGGTATCGTTTGCCGGACCGTCCGGGCGATGCCGGGAGCGGACCGGCTATTTCCGGCAGCTGCATATTGAACCTCCTTCGATTTTGCACGGGGCAAAATCATTACTCGTAAGCTTAAACCCCGCTTTGCCCGGCAAAACGTTGCAAGCATAGGTTTGAAAAACAACCCAGCGGCAGAGGTTACCCTTTAATGCCGGACAACTGAATGCCCTCCACCAGCTCCTTCTCCGCGTACAAGGCCAACAGGAGCATCGGCAGCATGTAAATAGTAGAAGCGGCGAATGCGATACCGCGTTCTTCCGCTCCAATGACGGACAGATAAACGGACAAGGGCTGCTTGATGGCATCCTGCAAAAAAATAAGCGGCTGCTCCACCATGTTCCAGTTGTCGACAAACGCGAGAATCGCAAGCGCCGCCATCCCGGGTCTGCACATGGGCACGATCACCCGCCTGAAGATGATCCAGTGCCCAGCCCCATCCACTCTGGCGGCTTCGGCATATGCATGGGGGATCGAGCTCATATACTGCCTGAGCAGAAATACACCGAATGCGCTGAATATTCCAGGAAGCACGATAGATGAGTATGAATTCAGCAGGCCCAGTCGGTCGGCAACGATGTAGTTGGGTACAAGCGTGACCTGAAAAGGCATCAGCATCATCACAATGTACAGGAAGAACAGCGGTTCCCGGCCGCGGAAGCGGAAACGGGAGAACGCATACCCTGCAAGCGAGGCTATGGCGATTTGTCCGGCAATTATCGGCACGACGATTCTCAGCGAATTCCAGAACATAAACAGAAATTGCGGCTTCTCAATCAGAACGGTATAGTATTGCGACAACGTGATCCGGTCGGGAATGAACGGCATGCCCACAAATCTGTCTCCGCCCGAAGAGGAGTCATCCAGGACCGCTGCGCCGCCGGATATCGCGGAATAATGCGTGGAGATTTCATTTTCGGTCATCAGTGAATTCGTAAAGGTCAGCAGCAGCGGAATCATGAATGCCACAACCACCGACGCCAGGAGAATCGTGCGCAGCATGGCCCCCCCTCCGCCGGCCCATACCGCAATCCGACGCTTCCAGCGCTTTTGCCCCGCAATGATGATGATCCTATGACCAGCTGGGTCCGCCTCCAATTTCCCCACATTCACGCCTCCTCTAACCGATCGATTTGCCAATGCGGCGTTCCGCCATAAACAGCAACAGCACGAGCAGCACAATGATTACTGCCATTAAGAACGCGGCGGAGGTCAGCTTCTGATAGTCCAGCGATTTGAACATATTGTTCATGAAATGCTGCAGCATGTAAATGCTCTCGTTCGGGTAATCTCCAGCGATCAGATACGTTTCCCGGAATACCTTGAACGAGTTGATGATCGACATGATGAAGACAAGGAACGTCGTCGGCGTCAGATACACAAGTGTAATGGATGCCCATTTTTTCCAGCTCCCCGCACCATCCATGGACGCCGCTTCATAGTAATCGGCGGGAATGTTCTGAAGCCCCGCCAGAAACAGCACCATGTTGTAGCCGATGTTCTTCCATAAATAGACGACGATCACAACGGCCATCGCCGAGCCGCTTTCCATCCAATCGCGGGGTTCCATCCCGTATCCGGCAAGGATGCCATTGAGGGAGCCGTTCAGATCGAACAGCATCTGCCAGACATACACAACCGAAGCGACAGGAACGACGAGCGGTATCAGAAATCCGATCCGCAGCCAGTTCCGGGCATATAACTTGCGGTTCAGGAGCATGGCAAGGCCCAGCGACAGCAGCATATTAAGCGGAACGCTGATGCCTGTGAAGAGGAGCGTATTCCGGGCCGCCTGCCGGAAGACGGGATTAGCCAGCAGGTCAAGATAGTTCTGTATGCCGACGAATGAACCGTCAATAGGACTGTCAAACAGCGAATAACGGAAGCCAACCATAAAGGGGAAGAGATAAAAGACCGAGAAGCCGATCAGACTGGGTGCCAGAAACAAATTGACCGCGACAAATTCCTTTATCCCCCGGCTCCGGCGCTGTGCCATAAGCAATCACCCCCTTTCCTGCTGCGACTACCCACAGCTTATCCGCCGTTTATGAAACAACCATGAAAAAACGGGGCCGCACGTGAAACTCACGCACAACCCCGCTGTTTGTTTATACTTATCCGGGCAAAATAACAATGAACCGGCTGCCCTTGCCGTATTCACTTTCCGCCGTGATTCTTCCCCCGTGCGCTTTGGCAATCCATGCCGCAATCGACAAGCCGAGTCCCATTCCGCCTGTACTGCGGGAACGTACCTTATCCGCCCGGTAGAAGCGCTCGAATATAAGCGGAAGCTCATCCGCGGGAATGCCGGTCCCGGTATCCGACACGGTCAGCTTCCAGCCCTCGCTGCCGCCCGCCTCCAGCCGGATCATGACTGTCCCCTCCTGCCTGTTGTATTTCAGCGCATTGTCCAGCAGAATGATCACAAGCTGCTTGACCCTTGCCTTGTCTCCATGAAAGCTGCTTGAAGCACCAGCTGCAAGCTTATCTTCAAAATACAGCCGTACTCCTGCGCCAAGCGCAAGCGGGCGCATCATTTCTACCGCTTCCGCCACAATCGCTCTTAGCTCGAACGGCTCGAGCAGCAGCTGCGGATATTCGGAATCGCTGCGGGACAATGTCAGCAGTCCCTGAACCAACTGAGTCATTCTGCTGATTTCCTCCTCCATCTTCTGCAGCACATCCTGTTGAAAAGGCGGCAATCTGTCCCTGTATTCCCCGATGACCTCCACAGACGAATGAAGGACGGCAAGCGGCGTCCGAAGTTCATGGGAAGCGTCCGCCGAAAATTCCTGCTGCCGCTTATATGCCTGCCGGATCGGAATCATCGCCCGTCCTGCGAATACATAGCCGATTCCCGAAGCGATGACAAGCAGCCCCGCACCTAGAATGATCATAATCATCCGCATTTGATTGAGCACGTATTGATTGCTCGTGACTTCCTTGCCCGTGAACAAATAGCCGTAATCCACCGTGCTCTTATCCAGCGGTACAAGCATCGTGGTGAAATCCCTGCCTTCCGGCGTATGATGATCCGTGAGCGCATTCAAACCGCCACTGGAAATATCTGTTTTGGACCATGCGAGAATGTCTTCCGTCGGTATGCTTCCATTCGTGCTCTGCTTATAAGAAGAAGTCAGAAGCTGTCCGTCGGGATCGACCACGATGCAGAATTCATCCAGCTCAAGAAAGCTCCAATTGAACGCCACCATCTTGGGATAAGTCAGCTGCAGCAGCTCCGGGATACTAAGACCTGTCTTGAGCGATACTGCATCGAGCTGACCCGATACTTGGGTAAAGACCTGCTTCAGCTGCGTAGACACATTATTCTTCAAGGTGTGGCTGAGCAGCAGGTAATAAGCCAGCGCCACAATGATGAGAATGATAGCGATAATGCCCCCGTAGCTGAGCGCCAGCATATTGCGTGTTTTCTGGAACATGGCAGCCCCCTGGTTAACATTTATTTGATCAGCCGAAAACCGAAGCCGCGGATGCTTTGAATTAATTTGGATTCATAGGGTCCGTCGATTTTTTTGCGCAGCAGCTTGACGGTCGCGTCAACGGCGTTGGGCGTTACATCTGCGGACAAGCCCCACACTTGATCCATGATTTGCTGCCGGCTCAGCACCTGTCCGGCGTTCATCACCAAATAAGCGAGCAGCTGGAACTCCCGTCTGGTTAATGTAACCGGAATATCCTGACGGAGCACCTCGAAAGTCTGCATATTGACAACCAGGTCGCTGATCCGGTAAATTCCGCTGGTCCAATCCGTTTCTATTCGCCTCGCGAGCACCTGAATGCGTGCGAGCAGCTCTTCGAATGCGAAGGGCTTGACCAGATAATCATCAGCCCCGGACAGCAAGCCGCTTACCCGGTCCGGTACGGCATCCCGTGCCGTTAGCATCAGAATCGGCGTATGCAAATTCCGGCTCCGCGCTTCCTGGCAGAGCTCCAGACCGGTTTTTCCCGGCAGCATCCAGTCCAGGATGAACAGATCATAGCGGGCGGCCTCCATATAGTCGAGAGCCATACCTCCATCCGTAACCCAATCAACCGAGTGAAGCTGCTTGGCAAGCTTGTACTCCACCAGAGGCCCAAGCCTGAGATCGTCTTCAACCAGTAATATTCTCAAACGCTGCACTCCTCCCTTACGTCAGTCCATTCCATGCCTGGCTCCAGTATAATAGCCTGGCCAATAACAGGGACACAGACGCAATAACAAGATGGTCATGCCGGCCGCAGGTCAGGCTCTTCTTGCACTCAGCTTACAGGAGAATACTGAAATTTGTATGAAAAAAAGGCCCTCCCCTTCTACAAAATGTAGAAGACAGAGAGCCTGATCTATGGCGGCAATACGCTATATAACCTCGGGACGCGGAGAATCAAATTCGACTTTGTCGCTGCCCGTGGCAGAAAGCGGAATGCTCAGCATGCGCATGACGTCCATGGAGCGGAGCATAGGATGCAGCGGCGAGAGCTCTACCCCATCCTTTTTCAGCCAGTTGTCCATGTCCTCCTGCTCCAGAATTGCGGGCATAAGCTCCTGATATGGAGAAACAAGGGCATTGGCACGGGTCATGAGCAGGGTGCAGGTGCGCATCTCCCCTCCGGAGGCTGAGCGGAATACATCATACAGACCAGCGATTCCGAATGTCCCGCTGCGCATCGATATTTTGACTCTTTCCGTCTCCTTGCCAACCGTTCTGCTCAGGTAGAAGCCATTGCATGGAATGACGCAGCGCTGTTTCTTCACAACACGGTCGAATATCGGCTTCCACAGCATGGTCCTGCTGTCCATCCATAACGAATCCTTGGCCCAGAAAGGCATCAGTCCCCAGCGGCACTCATCCATGACCCGGTTTTCCTTGTGCTCGAATATGGCGGAAAGCGATTCCGTCGGTCTGATTTCACGGCGGTTTGCCGTATGGTATATCACCTGGTCGATTTGAAAGCGATCCGTCAGTTCAGAAGCGTCAGCCATAATGGAAATAGATTGGCACATGCAAAATCACCTACCTCTTCATGTTTTGACTAGTATTTGCCTATATCCCCCATTCCATGTACGAGAACACGAAAATTTGCTTTATCGCACAAGAATTCTTCATGTTTCAAAAGTTCGGTCGATATAATAAAGGACAACTATTGAAGGCATGCAAAGGTTTGAAGCAGTTATTGGCGGGGGTGGGCAGTGATGAATTCTCCATACGGCAGGCGAGGATCAACGTTCATTTCACTACTCGGTTTGGGGCTGATGATGTTTTTATGGCGGGGTGATGCGGCCAGCGCCGCCGGCGATTCTGCGGCTACTATCCAAGACTATGAGAAGAAGCTGGGAGCCGCGATGCTCCGGAAACCTGCCGCATACAGCATCGTTTATACGGGCGGCACCTTTGCAATGGATCAGCTGGAGAGCATCCTCCGGCGTATTCACAATGCGAACGATTATCTTCACTACAGCACCAGGCAGTACCGGTACGCCGCCTCAACCGACGGCCGCAAGACAACCGTAAGCTATACGTTTGAATATTGGGAAACCCAGGCTCAGTCCAATCAGGTGAGCTTGAAGGTTAAGGAGGTTCTGGGCAAAATCATTACCCGGAATATGAATGATTTTCAGAAGGAAAAAGCGATCCACGACTGGATCGAATCCAATCTGTCCTATGATACGACACTCAGGCAGTACTCCGCGTACGCCGGTCTGTTTGGCAATAAGAAGACAGTCTGCCAGGGCAATGCGCTGCTCGCGTTCAAGATGCTGTCGCAGGCGGGCATTGAGAATAAAATTATCGAAGGGAATGCGGGGGGTCAGCTGCATACGTGGAATCTGGTCAAGCTGGACGGAAAATGGTACCATCTGGATACCACATGGAATGACCCGGTTCCGGATAAGCCCGGACGAATTATGTATGATTATTACAACCTGACGGATGCTCAAATGAAAGCCTCGCACACCTGGAACAAATCCGCCTCCTATCCGGCTGCCGTTACTTTGTTCGAAGCCACACTCGATGCGAAAAGGAAGTCGGATGCCGGCAATGCGGCTTTCTATCAAAATCTGAAAAAAACGCTGGGCCTGCATTATATGGAAGCCGCCCATACAGCCGGTAATGCCGCCGATCTATCGGGCTTTATCGCGAATGCCATCAAAGCAAATCAGAACAGCTTCACTATTCGCTATACGAACAAACGAACGCTCGCCGCCGACATCAAGAAGGCGTTCAGCGGTACGAACAACATCTCCAGGTACAGTTATTCTTACTCCGACTATACAAGAAGTCCTTCAAGCGCGGATGTTCTGGTTACCGTCACTCTGACCAGAAGGAAATAACCGGAAGTGACAGGAGACTGATGGATTCACAGCTTCAACGCAAGCACCAGCGCCCAATCCACCCATGCGATTATCAGGAATACAGCGGCAGGCTGCTTTTGCCCTGCTGTGTATAAGGCCGCTGCCGCCAGCGTGAATACGATAATCTGAAGCGCAGCGCGTAGCGGAGGAGTGACAGGAATGGATGCTTTGGGGGCGATGAACAATCCCCACAGGATGGCAACCGCCAGCGGAGCGCCGATCCCCGCAACGACGTTCACGAGTAACCCTTTGTCAATATGAAAGCCCCAATATCCGAATGCGGCCAGAGCACCCAGCTCTACCAGGAACAACACAAGCAGCAGTACAGATTGAATAATGATCATAAGAGCAGCCTTCTTTCATTTGAGATGGACACTTGTTGGCACAGGTTTAATAACCGTTGGTAATAATATAACCAATGGTTATTAAACCGTCAATAACTTTCGGCCGGCTGCCTCAGTCTGAAGACCGAGAAGAAATCATCCTAAAGCATATTTTTCAATAAAGATATCTATGGTACGATCTAGGAAGCCTAATAAAACGAACGGAGGAAAAGATTATGTCTAAAAAAGCACCACTCGGCGCACTGCTGGTCCTGGTCGGAATATTCCTGTTCACAAGCCGGGACAACGTCATGGGACCAGGCAAGGTCATGGCTTACTTCTGGCCAAGTTTATTCGTTATTCCGCTTGGGCTGCTGTTTCACTGGATGTATTTCTATGCGACAGAGCGCAGGGGGATCGGCTTGTTAATTCCGGGAGGCATTTTGTTCGGGGCCGGCATCGTCTGCCAGATCTCCATGCTGTTCGACGGCTGGGCTTATATGTGGCCGGGCTTCCCGCTGGCTGTAGCGTTCGGACTGTTTGAATTCTACTGGTTCGGCAAACGAAACCGCTGGATGCTTGTGCCGGTGTTCATTCTCGGGAGCGCCTCCATCATCTTCTTTGTCGCCTTCACGCTGGGAACGATCTTCAGCTTTCACTTCATTGGACAAACGACAGCGGCTGTCGCCCTGGTTGTAGCCGGTGTTCTGCTGATGCTGAAAAGAAAATCCGACGACAACTCCACCTATTGAAGCTTACCGGCTCGTGATTATTTGAAGAAACCGGGTGCCTGCCGCCCTGTCGATTAATCAAGAAGAAACGGCTTCGCCGTCCTTTCCCGGCACAGCAAGTTTTTTCCTCGGAAATAGAAGCAAAGTATGGGGAATTCTAACCTTTCTGATATCTCGACGAAAAGAGACTGCTCCGGAATGTCATTCTCATGACACCCTGGAGCAGTCCCTTTTTTTGTTTCAATCCTCGATTCAATCATTCAGCTCTGCAATCGCTTCTGCTTTCTCACTGCTGGCGACGACCAGCAGAACCGCAATCAAGCAGCCAATGATAAGTGAAACACCCATAGGACCTCTCCTCTTCGACATCGGATGTTCTATCCTATGTCAGTGAGTCTAGCAATATGAATAGTTTCACCATGCGAGAGAACAATTATACGCGGGTACCTACCACCGTTTGCCCGGCTTCCCTTTGAAATCAAGATCGTCAAGCGTCCCGAGCCGCTCATAGGTCTCCTTATAAATCCGGATCAGGCTCTGCACCTTGTTGAATTCATTATCCTCCGGCCCATAGCCGTCCATATACATCCGCTGTATAATATCCTGAAAAAAAGCGATGCGCTCCTGCACCATCTCCTTCTCCAGCTGGAGGACCTCCTCAAAGCTGTGCGCTTCGATAAAATCAGTCTTCTCATCCCGCCCCGGCTGGGGGGAAGGCTTGGTGTATTCATCCGAGCCCTCCGGCCGCAGATCGATTGACGTTCGGAGCGCGGACAGCGTAATATTCTCACGGGCCAACAGCACATGAAAATCCTTGTTTTTCAGCAGATCCGTCACCACGATCGCGCACATTTCCTTATTTTGCAGCAGAATGCCGTCAAAAGGGTGCAGCGTCCACTCTTCATCGCGCATAAACAGAGTAAAGATAAATACAGTGCTCCCGTATTGATAATGGATATTAATAATGGAATCGTCTATCAGCTCAAAAGAAAAATCCAGCATCGGACTTCTCCCCCTTTTTTCACATGGTATCTTGTCACTTATTCTACCAAAATGATCCACATAAATACAGCAGGGACAAAGGGTAAAGGGAGAGAACCTCCGCCATCCGTTTCCGGTCAGCCGCACAAAAAAAAGCTCGCCCTCAAGAGCCGGGCAAGCTGCAGTGAAAGTGGATCAACCGCGGCGGAAAGTAAGGATGAAGCGAGCTGCGCCGCCATCCGCAGAATGCGGTTTTGCCGCACTATTCAAGAAAGCTGCTCGCCTCTTTGGACGCAGCAATATCTTTGACGCCGCCTGGTACGGGAGCTTCCCCCTGAGACAGACCGAGACGGTCGCTCAGTTGGCCATTGATGGCTGTCATGCGTGTGGTGTAATCATTACAGCTGTCAATAATGCGGCGGTTCGACTGCTCCGAGGCATCCAGAGCCGCTACAAGGTCGCCAATCGCCTGATTGACGGATTCCATCGACATGGCAGGCTTGGACAAGAGCTCAGTCGTCTTCTCCGTCGTCGCCCTCAGCAGCTTGGCATTTTCCTTGAACTGCTCCTCTATCGTCCGGTTGGTGGCGTCCACCGCCGCAATGACCTTCTCCTGGTCATTAAGGGCGAGCGCTATCATCGCTGACACCGTGATCAGATTAACGGTCTTGTCGATGGCATTGCTCACGGAATCGATCAGCTTGTCGTTATTGTCGTTAATAATATCCGTTGCGGCAATCGCCTGATTATAGAGCATGATCATCTCGGTCATCGATTGAATCCGCGTGACGACCTTGCGGAGCCCGCGCTCCAGCTGCGGCTTGCGCGATTCGCGCGCAGGGTTGGCGATTTCCGCTTCAAATAGATGCTTGAGCTTGTTGCCAAAAGCGATCTTGGTCTGGAGATTGTAAATCTCCGCGATCGCCAATTTCTTCAGCTGGCGCATATTGATAATATTTTCTTCCAGCGAATCCTTGCCGTCCCGCAGACCGGCGACGATCGTGTCGACATTGGTGCGGACGCTCTGGTATTTGTAGACATAATTTTTGAGCGGGCTCTTGCGCAGCAGCTTGCCGAAGAGGCTGACATTCTTGCTCTGCTGCAGGCTTTCGCATTCACTGCGCAGCTTCAAGATCATGTTCGATACTTCGGCGCGGTCGCCGGACATCAGGTCATTAACCGGACGGTCCAGCATTTTCAGCGTTTGCCCGGCCTTTTCCTGCGTTTTGGCTCCCAGCTTGCCAATCTCGTCCATCAGGGAGTCCAGCTCCAGCGTATCCGTATGAGCGACCTTCTGAATCAGCAGCGATGCTTCCTCAGCAACTTTCTGCTGGTCTTCTTTTTTTAACTCTACAAGTTGAGCAGCCATTCGTTAACCCCTCCTCTTATAATTCGGAACTGCTGTACCGCTGGTGAATGAGCTCTGCCTTGGTCTGAAGCTCAAGCAAATCCTTGTGCTCGATGGTGGAGACAATATCGGAAATTTTCGTATCCACTTCCTTAATGCCGTTAAGCAGCATCCTCCGGTTGCGGGTCTTGGCTTCGCCGCCCAAACGCAGAAAAGGATTCAAAATGCCGTTCAAATCTTTGAGAATCAGTCGCTTGACCGTATGGTTCACATTGCTGTCCTTAAGCTCCTGCAGAAGCGGGATAATCCGCTGCAGCCTGGCGAACAGGGCGAGAGATTTCAGGACGATCTCATCGTCCAGCGCGTTCTTCTGGCCTTCGGATATAACCATATCCTCCAGTACCTCCAGGTACTCCACAACAGGGGCAAATTCGGGACCGATTTCCTGTCTATGTCCTCCACTTGCGGCAGCGGACTGATCAGAGAAGGGTGACGGTGCGGACGCGCGCGGTTCCCCGGAGGACGGTTCACTGCCAGCCTGACGGACCGGGGGGTTGGAAGGAGAGTCGCCCGGCTTCAAGGAAGCATCAGGCAAAAATTCAGGAGAAATGGCGGGATTGTTGCTCCGCTTCTTCCTCTTGGGCAGCAGGCTGCCGATGATTGCGGCTATAACGGGAATGAGCAGCGACGCCAGCTCCGGAACGAGCGGACTGGTTACAACAGCTGCGACGTAACCGATCGCTGCAGCAATAAGCATATTGGATCTGAAAAGCATATACCGTAAACCCCCTTCGATAAGGACTGGCTTATCTATATTGTAGAAATACAGTGGAACGCTGTCAACAAAGCAGGCTTCCTGTAAAATATTACACCTGCTTATCGCGTCCTTTCGCGGTCATGTTCCTTGAGATCTTACAGACATTCATTGAAGTGAAACTTCTAAATGCTGTCAAGCCAAGAGAACCGGCTGATGCGGTCCTTTGCACAGCAGGCTTCTTCCTCTCAGAAATAAAAACAGCGTATAGACAGGATTTATTCGATTGTATATTTTCATAAGAAAGAAGAAACGGCTCACCCCGTCCTTGCGGGCAGGTTCGTTTTTTCCCATAAAGATATCCAGAAAAGCAGCAGCCAAATGTCATACTTTCTGAATACGCGAAAAAGCCGCCGACTGCATCGCACAGTCAGCGGCTTTCTCAGAATCAGTGGCATCCTTTACGACCAATCCGCCATACGCATCGGCTGCTCGATATGGCTTGCCAGAATGTCATATTCCGGCGCAAGCGGGCCCACTTCCCCGCCGAGAGCTTCCTTCACGGCGAGATAGGGGAAATTTACTCCCGACAAGCAGGTGACATGCAATCCGCCGGACATGCGCGGATTAATCTCGAGCAGTTTGGGGGTGTCTCCGTTATATTTCATTTGAATATTGAAGTTGTAGGGAATCCGGTACGTCCTGGCTACATTATTCGCTATGGCCAGGAGCTCCTCATTGCGTTCCAGAAGGCGCAGACGGCCCCCTGCTTTGCGCCGGGGCACAGCCGCCAGCAGCTCCCCTTCTTTGTTTGCGAAGCAGTCTATGCTGTACTCAAGTCCCGGGAGCTGCTCCATGACCATCAGATTCGGGAATCCCTGCACGGTGCCCAGGGCCTGATAAGCATCGCGGAACGAGACCAGTCTGGTCGAGACTCCGAACAGCTCCTCCAGAGGATCTCTGGTATCATCAATGATCCGGAAGCCCACTCCCCCTTCGGAATTAGTCGGCTTGAAGCAGACGCGGTGACCCAATGCAGTTAATCTATCGTAGGCGCGCTTGAAGCCCTCCGCATCGTTGACCACTTCGTAATCGGGAATGACCATAACCCCTGTCTTTTCGACCGATTTGTAGAAATGATCCTTCTCCATCAGCATCTCAAGCAGCCCGGTATCCCGGCATACCACAACGCGGGTGCCAATTTCCTCGAAAAGGTCGAGATGCCTGGCAATATCGAGCATATGCAATCGGGGGATGAACACATCGATTTCATGCTTCCTGCAGAATTCCACGCAAAACTCGACATATTCCATGCCTTTGAGCGCCGGTTCCGTCTCGGCATGATCGCAGGCCTGCAGCGACATATGCCGAGGGTCGGGGTGGGTGCCGAATAGTTTGACCTCCAGCCCGTCCGCGTTATTTCGTATCAGATTCATATAATGATACGCAACAGAGAACCAGCGATTGAAATAAATATGGACCTTCTTCTTCATAGAGAACCCTTCACCGCTTCCTTTGTCTGATAGACCGCATGAACATAATCCAGAATTTCATCCGCTGCAAAAATCCCCGATTTCACTGTGAAGCGCTCCGGTATCGAGTCCGGATTACGCTGCTTCTCGCGGAACAATTCACCGTGGCTCGGGGCAATCGCATAATCGGCTATCTCCAGCAGGCATTGATCCAGAAGGGAATCGCCGGAGGCGATCAATTCGCTGACTCCAAGCCGCCTGCGGACTTCATGAACTGCATCCGCCTTATTGACGGCAGCGGGGACCAGGTAAATTTTCCTCCCCTGAATCGAGACCTCCCAGCCCAGCGCCTTCACCTGTTCGGCCTTCTCCAGAACAGCCTCAAGCGGCATCCGGTCGCGCTCTATAACAAAAGCATAGAACAGCTCATCGCAGAACCGCTCCCCCACAACCCACTGCTCATTCATAATCGGTTCAAAATAACTCCGCGCCTCTACAGCATCGGCTGCAAGCAAAGATACTTTCCCGCGGATCA
Source organism: Paenibacillus sp. JT31N11 (assembly GCF_056269285.1). Taxonomy (NCBI): domain Bacteria; kingdom Bacillati; phylum Bacillota; class Bacilli; order Caryophanales; family Paenibacillaceae; genus Paenibacillus; species Paenibacillus sp. JT31N11. Next base: position 93,358 of record NZ_JBWDNQ010000006.1, on the reverse strand, counting down.
TCGACCGCCAGTCCTCATCCACCCTGCCGTGCAGCAGAATATTGCCCCCATTGCTGGTGACGGCATAGCCCGGCACAACATGATCGCGGAAGACATGTATCCGTTCATACTGCGCCACCGTGCGGGTAGTTACGGGAACGAATTCCATCCCCGCGGGCAGTCCCTGAAGCAAGGATAGCGTATATTTCGACATGTAGGATACGATCTTTCCGCTCACGGTCTCTGCCGGCAGGATGTCCGGCGATTCGAGAGGAGCGCCCATGGAACGGGTTGAATAGATCAGGGTTTGATCCAAATCGCTGGCGTAAATCATTCCGTGCCGCCTTTCAGCGGCTTGATGATGCCGCAGCAGGAATAGGTCAGACCCGGATATACCTCAACCGGCACGCCGCGGTCCTTGGCCAGCAGCAGAATATGCTGCAGGAACGGGTTGTCCATCCGGTCCACGAGAATACGCCAGGGAACCCTGCGCAGCAGCACTCGCGTCGTCTCGCCTACGCCCGGCTTCACCAGATTCACATCGTCGATGCCGAAGGCCTGCTGGATCGCCCGGATATCCGCGAGTCCTTTCCAGGATACCTCCGCCTCCCGCTCCGTCATCGCAACCGCCTGCTGATACGCAGTCTCCGCGACAGCCGGGAAGAAGTCCGATACGGTATCCACGAACAGATTGGATAGATCGTTCTCCAGCCATTCCCTGTAAAATTTGGCTCCGTGGAATTCATCAGGACCGATCAGATCATCCCGCAGCACCGTGCGGCTCATCAGGCCGGATACCGTAGAATTCAGACATGCGCTCGGGATCAGGAAATCCTCGCGCGTTCCGTAGGTTTCGCAGCAGAAGCCGGGATCGGCCAGCACAGCCAGATCATCATCCAGCCGGTAGCCGTATTTTTCCGCAAAATCATTGGAGGCCTGCGTCAGCACCTGACGAATGGCGCCCTTGCCTGTCCAGCCGTCCACAAACTGGAGATAACTATCCAATCCATGCTGCTGCAGCATATAAAGCACCGCATTCTCGTCTATGCCCTTGCCGCGGATAATGGAAATGCTGTAATGCGGCATATCTGCGCCATAGCGGTAAGCAATATACCGCTTGATCAGAATGCCGATCGGCGTCCCTGCACGCGCCAGGGAGACCAGAACCCCTTTGAGTCCCCGCTTAAGAACGATCCGCTCCGCGACTACAGCCGCCGCAAGCGCCACCTTCCCCGCTGATTCTGTCAGCGTTCTGTGAAACAGCTCGATATATTCGGCTGTCGGCTGATATTCAACCGGCAGCATTTCCGAATAATGCACGCCCGACTGGATGGCTTCTTCCCGATCCTCGGTCGGCAACTCCAGCTGAACTCCGCTCAGATCCTTGAGCAGGAATATGACATCCGACGGCGCATAGCTGCCCATAGGCTCTGGAGAAGCAATGCGCGTCTGACTGAGTTGCCCGGTTATCGTCTGCTTCATGATTCGAATGTCTCCCATCCATGGACGTTTCCTGAGAAAAATACCGCAAACACTTTCCTGCCTGCCAGCTGCCGCAGAATGTCCAGCATCGGCTTCACGCGCGAGGGCGGCATATCCCGCTCGAACAAGACGAAAATCTCGTCGTATTGCCCGGGTGAAATATTGTAGATGAAGTTTCTGACCGATTCGTCCTCCGGCGAGGGATACGGATACCCGCAGGCAACCGCATAATCCGGCAGATCGGCGGAATAGATCGGACTTCTTGTCGTGGATTGATAGCTGATGCCATCGCCCATCCCAGCTGCGATTCTCATGGGAACGTACATAAACTCTCCCGTTCCCAGGACAAGCGTACTGGAGCTGCCGCGGCATGTCTTCAGCCACTCGGCCAGCCCGCTGATATGGTCATCGGCAGCCGCATGGTCCTCCGACTGTATTCCGAAGCGGCCGGTTTGTTTCATATAAGGCGCCGGATTCAGTTCGCCGCCGGAATTGGCGGATACGGCATCTATGCTTTCAAGAGTCTCCGCATGATGCATAACAACCAGATCGGCAGCCTTTTTATGGGTGATCAATGTAAATGCATTCTCAGCCTCAAGCCTTGGTGCGCCATCAACCTCCATCTGTCCTTTAAGCAAATAGACCGATTGGATGTCAATATCAAGCTCATTCTGCAGCTCCCGCACCTGCTGCTCGTTATCGGCTGTCCTCCAATCCAGCAGAGAAGCAATTACATATTGTTTTCGTGGAAATTTGGACTGGATATCGCGAATAATGTTCAAGGCTGTTTGACCAGTTGTCATTTCATCATCCACCAGCACAATGGGCTCATGACCCGAGAAAAGTTCAGGATCTAAAGCATAGCAGCGATGAGCGACCGCGTGGGAATGCTCTTCCTCGAAGTTAATCAGCGAGTTCAGCTGCGGTATATACTCACGTGTCGTATGAATATAAGAGGCGCCGTCCGCGAAAGCATGGAACACGCTGTGTCCAAGCGCAGTCGCCGTCTCTGCAAAACCAATGCAGAGTATGGACTCCGGCAGCCGGGGCTTATCACGCATCAGGCGGCGGTAAGCCTCCTCGGCCCGGGATGGGTCTCTGAGACCGGACAGCAATTCCTCCAGCAGGGGTTCAATGACCTTCCTGGTTGATTGAAACAGCCGGGCATGTATCAACAGCGCCAGCGCCGCTCCACTCAGAAGGGGGGTGTAGGGATGTACCGGAATATGCTTGCCCAGCAGCTTGCTGACAAACAGAAAGGATCGTTTCTTATTGATTCGTGCCGCCATGGAAAACAAAAGCTCCACGGGCAAATGGAAGGGGTTATAGGTCTCGGCAACCTTGATCTGCAAATCCTCAAAGAGCTTATACGTATGCACGTTCGTTCCCTTGGAGGAGGGTGATGAAATGCTGTTGTTCATGTAACACCCCATATACTTGTGATCGGAGCAGGATTCGTCTTGCCCAGTTCTGATGCGGCTTCATTTCATTCATTTTATTGGCATACTGGCTTTTGAGCACGCCATGATGGCCATCATTAAGAGCGACAATACTGGTGGCGTCGGCATATTCCTCATGCGTGACCGCATAAAGCGCCTGTACGGGCTTGATATGGGTAGGGTGAATGATGGTTTTTCCGATAATGCCGTTTTCCTTGTCCATAATAACCTCGCGGATCAGTCCATCCATGGGATCCTTGGTGAATCTGGATCTCAGATCGTGACCTGTGCTGCCGAAGGCTTCCTCAAAGGGCGTAACCCGCAGCTGCGGCTTCATTACCCGTTCACGCTTGGCAAAGTATTCCCAGACTGAACCGGAAATCACATAGCCTGCTTCTACCCGTCCAAACACATTAATAATATCCGCGATGCAATCCCGGATCGGGGCAATCTCATAAATGGTCATGTCGGGGCTCCTGCGCAGACCAAACAAGCTGGAGAAGTCCGTGGCGCCAACCCTTACATTAAGTACGTAGTCGTGATAGTCATCGAGAATCGCTTTGATCGCAAGCAAGGAGTCCAATCGGCTTTCGCGGTAAATAACAGAGGAGCTTTCCAATATCGGCAGACCGTACAATACCGGGGCAGAAGCAGCCCTGTTCTCGTTATAATCCGCAATCTTCTGAAAATAATCGCGTCCGTTCTCCTGTGTGAACTTGGGAAGGACAAAGCCGGTAATCAGTGTAATCGTATCGGCCAGACGTACGAGCAGACGTTTCAATTGCGCGGCGGAGCGCACCCTGATGAGCAGAAGCGGCACTTCCGATTCCAGCAGGGTGCCGATCTTGATATATGAGGCAATCAGGAACAGCTGCTGCATCAAGGATTCTTCCGCCAGCTCCACCTGTTTGTCGCCAATGGCATCTTCAAGATCCATGACGGCGGTGACCAATCCTTCATTCTTCCCGGAAATAATATCATCCGCAATATGCGGCCTGGTTGCCGGCATGTACAAAGCGGCCCCCACCGCATGGGCTAATAATTCCTTATCGGAGGAGTGATTAAATGAAATCGGCGGGCTGAAAAACAACGACTTTTCTTCTTCACGCGATAAATAATTAAAGTATCTCAGCCTGATCTCCTCCTTCCATCCTAAACAAATCTGTCTCTACTACTCTCCTAAAATAATCAGGCCTCCGGCTGAATTCTAGCCACGCCTGAAGGCCCGTCATGCATCAGGACTTGCGCAGCGCTTCTTTCTTTTGTCGGTTCATGCTGTAGATAATCGTTCCGGCAAACACCGCGATAATAATGGCAAAAAACCAGACATGCGGCAGATGATAGTCGAACGCACCAGCCAGCATCTTTGCTGCAATGATGGCGATCAGGAAGAAGGCTGCCCGTTCCAGCTCCGGAAATTTGTCGATGAGCTTGAGGAAAACCTGGGCAACGCCCCGCATCATCAATACGCCCAGAATACCGCCGACGAACAATACCCATACCTCGTTGCTTATTCCGAATGCGGCTACGACACTGTCTATGCTGAAAGCGATATCCATCAGCTCAACAAGCAGAACGGTCTTCCAGAAGGAATGGCCTTTATTGACCTTCTCTTCCCCTGCGACTTCCGGTTTCTTGAAGATACCGGTGTAGGCAATGTAGAACAGATAGGCAGCGCCAAGTACTTTAACCAGTGTAAATTTGACGAGAAAGGTTCCCAATCCGATCGCAATAAACCGGAAAATATAGGCACCCAGGAGACCGTAAAACAGGGCCCTTTTCTGCTGCTCTTTGGGCAAATGCTTGACCATGACCGCCAGAACCAGGGCGTTGTCGGCAGACAGCAGCCCTTCCAGCAGCACAAGGCTTGCAATGATGCCCCAGCTCACGGGATCCGATAAGGTATTGACAATTGAATCCCAAGAGAAGAATTGCCCATAGCTATCGCCGATACTGGTGAAAAAATCCATAAACCAATCCATTTAATGCCGCCTCTCAACCGATTTATTTACTTCCCGCTTTCCATCTCAGGCCCCAGGAATAAGCCTCATCGACTTCTCTGTGGCCGTTGAAAAATTGTACAAGCCGTTCAATGCTGAAGGTTTCGTTATTCACATTCGTAATCATGGCAATGGCGCACATTCCCTTGCTGTTGTCATGCTCGTTCATATGAACAACGATCTCCGGGCCGCCGGCCTGCTTGATCGTAATAACGCCATCGGCGTCAGACCAGTTCTTGACTCCTTCATAAATAAACGTAAACACGACAATGCGCTTGATATCCGCTATCCGGGCGCCGTTAATCCTCATATTCTCGCCGGTCGATACCGTACCGGTGCGGTCATCTCCATCCAGAGCGATAAAAGGAGGCCTGTCCAAGGAGCCAAATGAGCTGCCCAGCGCCTGGACGACGCCTTTATCGCCGTTCTTAAGCTCGAACAGGCAAGCCAGATCCAGGTCAACCCCTTTGCTGCGGCCAAATAATCCGGTTTTGCTCTTCTTCTGATTCCAGTTCAGGTTGATCAGAATTTCACCAAGACCGCCTGCCGATTTCTTCAGGTTGATGGTGTCGCCCTTCTTCTTCAGCTCAATCTTGGTCAGATTAAGCGGAGCCGGAGCTAGCGTCGGGGCTGGAGCTGGGGTTGGAGCAGCCGCCTGCGGTGCAGGGACTGGCGCAGTGGCAGGCTTGGATGCTGGCGGCGTTGGTACCGGAGCAGGTGCGGCCTCGCTGACCTCAATGCCGAAATTTCCGCACAGGGCGTCCAAACCGCCCGAGAAGCCTGCGCCAATCGCATTGAACTTCCATTGACCATTGTGCCGGTATAATTCCCCTGCCACAATGGCCGTTTCAACGGAGAAGTCGTTTGCCAGATCATACCGGAGCACTTCCGCACCGTTCTGATTATTAAGGAATTGAATGAAAATGCCGCTGGTCTGGCCAAAGTTCTGCCGACGCTTCTCACCTTCATAGATCGTCAGGGTGAAGGCGATTTTCGCTATATTCTCCGGTACCCGGTTCAGCTGGATTTTAAATTGCTTCTGGACAGGAGCAGCTTGTCCATCCTGATAATTAATGAATGCGGTGGAAGCATTGTTATAGAAAATAAGATCATCATCGCTGGAAACTTTTCCGTTTACCCCCAGCAAAAAGGCGGAGGTATCCAGCTCAAGCGATGCTTGCGCGTTCCATCCGATTCCTACTGTGATGTCCTGCAATCCTGGTACCGCAGCGGTCAGATCCGCCTTCTGCCCCTTAATTACCGTGGTGCCCATTAAGCGTCCTCCTTAAGGGTTGATAAAGATGAAGAAGAAAGGATGGCCGAAGTCATATAATGACCTGCCACCCTGGAGCCTGGAGCGTTAAACGTCCAACCCGTAGTTTCGGCAAAGAGCGGCAAGGCCTCCGGAGAAGCCGCTTCCGATCGCCTGAAACTTCCATTCTGCCCCGTGACGGTAAAACTCGCAGAATACAACAGCGGTTTCCGTAGAGAAGTCTTCCCCCAGATCAAAACGCAGAACTTCACGGTTTGAGGCTTCATCCACTACCCGCACGAACGCGTTCGTCACTTGTCCGAAGTTTTGGGCGCGGGCATCGGCATCATGGATCGTGACCGTAATCCCGATACGATGAATGGCAGCCGGGATTTGGCTCAGATCGACAAGAATCTGTTCGTCATCCCCGTCGCCTTCCCCCGTACGATTGTCTCCCGTATGAACAACGGAGTTGTTTCCGCCGCTTTTATTATTGTAGAAAACAAAATCGTCGCTGCCCTTGGCCTTGCCGTCCTCATAGAGCAGAAAAGCAGATGCATCCAGGTCAAAATCCTGGCCGCCGCTGTATTTGTTCGTATCCCAACCCAGACCGGCAACCACCTTGGTCAAACCCGGGTTTGTTTTGGTAAGATCAATCCGTTGTCCTTTTGAAAGATTAATTGACATCGTATGCTCCTTCCCGGCTGTTTACCGTTTCATCGTTCATAAAGAATACAAGACCGCCCGTGTCAGGCGGCCCTGCAGTACTTACAGTTTATTAAGCAAGTCCATAATCGCGCGTCAATCCGGCAAGACCATCCTTGTAGCCGCTGCCGATCGCGTTGAATTTCCACTCGCTTCCATTGCGGTACAGTTCGCCGACAACGACGCCTGTTTCAATCGAGAAGTCTTCGCCCAGATCAAAACGGACCAATTCTTCCTGATTGGCATCATTGACAATGCGCGCATAGGCACGGGAGACTTGTCCAAAGTTTTGATTGCGCTCAGGTGCTTCATAGATCGTGATCGTGAAGGCAATTTTCTCAACATCGGCAGGTACGGAACCCAGATCCACTTTAACCTGCTCGTCGTCGCCTTCGCCCTCGCCGGTAAGATTATCGCCGGCATGCACAACCGATCCGTTTTCATTTTGCTTATTGTTGAAGAAAATAAAGTTTTTGTCGCTGGTGACTTTACCTTCCGCATTCGTCAGAAACACGGAGACGTCAAGGTCAAAATCTTTGCCGCCATCGTATTTATTGGTGTCCCAGCCAAGTCCTACAGTGATTTTGGAAAGTCCCGGATTTGATTTTGTGAGATCGATTTTTTGACCTTTGGATAAGTTAATTGCCATCTGATAAAGCACCCGCTTTCGTCATTTTAAGTATAAGGGTCGAGCAATTTACTTGTAGCGTGCAGCCAAGTCGTTGATATGAGGGGAGTGGGTACCTTCGCCGATAGCGGCAAATTTCCATTCCGTTCCGTGACGGTAAAGCTCACCGCAGACCAAAGCCGTCAAGCCGGCATAGTTGTCGGAAAGATTGAACTTGGTCAGTTCGTTGCTGCCGGATCCGTCCAGAATGCGGATATAAGCGGATTGAATCATGCCGAAGTCCTGCTTGCGGTTCACGCAATCGTAAATATTGACGACAACGAGCACTTTATGCACATCTGCGGGGACCTTGGCCAGGTCGATGAAAATCTGTTCGTCATCGCCGTCGCCTTCACCGGTAATGTTGTCACCCGAATGAACCACGGAGCCGCAAGGACTTTTCTTATTATGAAAACAGATAACCTGATTATCGTCCGCAAGTTTGCCCTCGCTGTTCAAGAGAATGGCCGATGCATCGCAGTCGACATTCTTCTTGGCGCCGCCGAAGAATCCTTTGGATTTTACCGGATCCCAACCCAGACCCACAACTACCTTCGCCAGGCCGGAATTCCCTTTGGTCAAGTCAATCTTTTGGCCTTTAACCAAACTTATGGAAGCCATTTGCTTACGTCACCTCCTTCCCAAATTTGTGATGAAGTCTATCAGATAATGTAGAAAAATGAAGATACTAGACTGTACGCATCACATGGATAAAGAGTTTCATTAGATTAATTAATATATTTGAAGGGTTTAATGATTTACAGGCTGAATTCACTTGGGCTGAGGCCCAGAACGTTGCAGATATCGCGCACTACCGCCTGCTCCTGGAGGTCAAAATCGCCGTCAGCCGCCCCGATTGCGCTGCATACGCCAACAATGACGCGTCCAACCTCTGGCTTGCTTTTGAATTTGGCGATTGCCTTCAATGCTTCCTGCTTGCCGATCTCTGCGGAAAATTCAAAATTATTGACATAGAAATTGAAACGGTCAATGACATCAGCCATATTAAAAACCTTCAATTCCTGGCTGAGATTGATATACCCCGCCATTTTGTTCTTTTCCTCCACATCTACTTTGCCATCCGCATAGGCTACAACGGCGCAGCCGGCCGCGACCGCATCCATAAAATCCTTATTTTTGAATTTTTTCACCTGATCGCCCAGGTTTTTTTTGGAATTGTTCAGCCAATTTTTAAAATTACTCATACTTCTCCTCCTTAGTTCTCTTCCAAAGTTGAAACACCGTTTATATTAACCATCTTAATAGTACCGCAAATGACAGGAGATTTCACATCATTAGACAAGAATTTATATTCATTTAATGTTTGAGCAGGTGTAAATTCGCAATAAATGTCGGATCCTGGTACTTATCCATCTTTTTATTACCCTGTCCGGGCTGCCTTGTACCTCATTTTTTGCTGTTTTGATATATTTTGATACTTCCAGAACTTGCACGATAAACACAAAAAAGCCTTGACCCGAAAAATATGGGCAAGGCAGATAGTTGACCTATTTTAGCTAACTGAAGACCGAAGCCTTCCCATCTCATGATCGACCACCATAGTCAGCTCGTCCTCGTATCCGCCCATGATCCGATACTTGCGGATATAATCCTTTACAAATTTTCGTGAATCCTTGGGTTGAAAAATCCTCGTCAGTTCCTGTAGGCTTTCTTTGACTTCATTGTGGCTGCGTTTAGCCATGAAATCCCCTCCCTATCATCGGTTGGTGGTCCTAACACTTCATGTACGAGAGCGCACACGGTTCAACAGAATACCCGTGCGGCTGGCACCCCATCTGTATCGAACGATCCGGCTGATTTGAGGCGAGCTCATAGACTGAAAAAGATTGATTTATCAGTTAATTATAACAGTTCTGAATTCGTATGGAAAGCGAACAGTATATACAATTTCTGTTAAGAATTTTTAATCTGCATGAGGCATTTCTTTAATTTATTCTTGTTTAAGGTGTATTGTGCTCATCCTTTAAGGGGGCTTGACCCGACTCGGGCCGGGCGGTTGAATCATTTACAGTCTCAATCGTCTGCTGGGGCTGCTCCGGCGGAGGGGAGGACGTCCAGGCGATTTTTTTGTACATACGCAGATAGGCAACCACGCCGATAACGGCGATAATCACACCAAACGCAATAACACTTATGGTTACCCATTCTTTAACCACTTTCCGCCCTCCCTAATCTTAAAATAGTGAAATCAATATCTAGGCTAAGTATAGGGGATAGAGAGAACGCTTTCAATCCAATGGACAACTTGCTACAAAATTGTAACATTGTAATATTTGCCATACCTGCTAATCTTATTCCAACCTTGCGGCGAATAGAACCGGCTCAATAAAAAAAATCCCTCCGGAAAACCGGAGGGAGCATTGTCGGCAAAAGAGTAAAATTCTTCAGGTTAACCCTGAAGGAGCGATTGACTTGTCAATAAAACCCTTCATGCAAACTGGAAGGAGCCTTATTGGTTATAGAAAGGAAGGTTTCATGTAAATGGCTTTTCTGGAAAAAACGACGATGCCTTCCTTATCGCCATCCGTAGTCGGAACAGAGCCGACAGCCTGCTTCTCCCGCCTGAGCGGCGCATTGGATCCATGGACGGTATAAACAGGTATGCCTTTCGCGCCATTCTTGCGGTCGAATGATCTGTTCATGCCCAATCCCCTCCAAATAAATGATGTATGATTCCCATAAGTCCCTGATTCTGTTGAAACAACCGTTCAAAATCATCGGGACTAACCGGTGAATGCCCCGTGATGTGAATGCTGATGACATGCGAACTGCTAATAGGATAGCACAGCAAATATTCGTTTACAACATCCTGACCGATCTGGATGAACTCAATTTTGCTGTTCAGGTAGGCATCCACTACAAGCTTGCGCGGCTCTCCTGCTCCCAGCTTATTATTGGCCTGAATGGAGTATATGCGCTCTTTACCTACATTACCCGCAATTTGCCGGATTTCATCAGAGCTTGCCTCCCAGAGGGCGGCGCCTTTTACTTTATAGTGGATGCAGCTTGCTTCATAGGCATTGCGGACGGCATCGATAAGCTCGTTCTCATGCTTGTCCCTCTCCAGAATTCCTTTGTTGAAATCCCGGTAGAAATGAACGACGGAACGAAGAAGTGCCAACTCCTGATGGGCTGTCTCCAGTTCTTTATCCGGTGTCAGGAAGAATCCCAGCTCATGGATGCGGCCTATCAGGAACGAGCATGCCTGGTTGACTGCTGCGATGCGGTTGGCGTCCGTCCGGTGAGCCTCATATTTCAGCACCGTCAGGCCTTCCAGATCGCTTGCCAGATGATACTGATCCACTTCCTGGCCGTCCCGGCCGGATTGAACCTGATCCGGAATCATGAAGAACACACGCCCCCGCCGGAGCTTGCCCCAGAACAACCCCATTTCGAACATCGTATTGTCCCGTGCAATAAAATAGGTTTTCCCCCGCATTCGGATGACATCATCGGGGGATAATACAAATACGGCAAAATCATTGGATTCCAGCTGTCTCTCGAGCGCTTCCATAGGGTAATCATTCCCCCGAAACACGCCGGCATGCCACGGGGTGACTTCTGCGCTGAATGATAATTGATCGTGAATGGCGTTCACATAAGCCATCGCTTCCCGTGAAGAACCGATAAAAACCTTTGGTTTAATTGTCACCGCAATACTCCTTTTCTATAACAGCAGCTGATGCGTAACAGTCTCATTTCCGGGGGCGGGCACAAAACCAAGAGTCTGGTAAAACAGGTCCGCGGCCGGATTTTCCGTCCGCAGTGCCAGCACCGAAACATAGGGGCGGGCATGCTCCATTATCGCCTCCATCAGCAGCTTGCCGGCCCCGAGTCTTCTTGCTCTCTGCAGGACATAGACCCGACGCACGCGGCCGACCCGGCTTGGGCCTCCCTGCTCTGCCGCAAGCAGATTCAAGCCGCCGACTCCGATAACGCTTCCATTATGAAGAGCTGCAAATAGGGCTTCGCCCTCCCGGTCGAAACGGTTGCTTCCGTCCGCGTAATCCTGCAGCAGCCGGCTCACATGCCGGAACCCTTCCTCCATACTCTCCTGAAGCATAGAAGACAAATCATATTCGTTCAAATCCTTCACTTCACGCACCACTATGCTTGTCAAATGCTCACCTTGCTCTCTTGTGACAGGTTAGTCACTCTCCATGTTAACAGATACAGGGGTCCGTTCGATCTGCTCCGTTCCCATTTGTTCCAGCTTGTTCATGATCTTTTGCTGCTGTCGTCATCTACCTCCGTTTGTCGATTAAATTGAGTTCCGGTACATTTTCCTTACTTACCAGCTCTTCCGCTGACGCAGCGAGGTTATATGCGCGATATGGTGACGGTTGTGCCAGGCAAAGAAAGACAGTGCTTCATCCAATGACCACAGACCGTTCTCAGGATGATTGTATTGGCGCGCATAGCTTCCGGCAGGCGTCGACTTCAGCAGCATCACCCAGCGGCGGTGCAGCCGGTCGTGCAGCGTCAGAGACAGCTCAATCGGCACACTCTTCGCATCCGGCAGCTCCGCCCAGCTCTGCTCGTCAAACGTCTTCACCATGGGCTGATCTTCCGTGAGCAGCAGCTTGGTGCGGATATAGCCGTTCATGCCCGCATCCGCCAAATGATGGACCACCTGTCTTACTGTCCAGCCATCAGGCCGATAGGGAGTATCCAGCTGCTGCTCCGTTAGTCCCGATACGGCTTGTCCCAGTAAGGCCGGCGCTTGTGCCAGCACGCCGATCAGGCTTGCCCGCCGCACTTCATCCAGCGCGTCCTCACGCTTGAAAGCTCCGATCGGAAATCGCAATTGTTCCATTTGGGGCACCACCCTCTCGATTCAATTATTTGCCATCATTATAATCCATAATTATTTAAAACTGAACTATAATAAGAGTAGAGCCCATATTTAGACAGGCTGTTCCTCTTTAGAATCGTGATTCAACCGTTCCCATTGAGGTAAATGCATTCCATACCTGTTTGTAAGCAAAGGAGCGTTTCACACCATGCTGAATCACTATCGGTTAAACAAGCGGGAGACGGTGAGGCTGAGCAGCTTCGATCCCGAAGACACCGCGTCTATCGGCAGTAAAGATGATATCAGGGAAGAATTCGAGCGTCTGAAGGAAGAGCTTCAGGACGAGCAGGAAAAGCTGTTCGCAAGCAAAACAAACGGCGTGCTGGTATTATTCCAGGGCATGGACTGCAGCGGGAAAGACGGGGTTATCAAGAAGGTGCTGGCGAACCTGAATCCCCAGGGATTCCGGGCGGAAAGCTTCAAGAAGCCGACTACCGACGAGGCGGCGCATGATTTTCTCTGGCGCACACACAAGGTTACACCAGCCAAAGGCTACCTGACTTCATTTAACCGCTCGTATTACGAGGATGTGCTGATTACCCGTGTCCACGGATTGATTGACGAGAGAGAGGTCAAGTCCAGACTGAAGCATATCCGCCACTTCGAGAAGCTTCTGCAGGGTAGCGGAATTGCCGTAATCAAAATTTTTCTGCATATTTCCCGTGATTTTCAGTTGAACAAGATTAAAGACCGGCTGGAAAATCCCGAAAAGCTGTGGAAGTTCGATCCGACCGATCTGGAAGAACGCCGGTATTGGAATGACTACCAGCAGGCTTACGAGGATGCCTTCGCCGCAACCGGCACGAAGGACTGTCCCTGGCATATCGTGCCGGCCAACAACCGCTGGTTCCGCGACTATCTGGTGCTGAAAATTATCGTCAAAGCGGTGCGCGACCTGAAGCTGTCTTATCCCAAGGTCGATCTCGACGCTTCCAGCCTGTTCAATCTCGAAGAACCGCAGAACTGATCTTTATCTTCGCTGTACGTACAAGCCGCTGTCCTCCGACCATTCCGCATAGACGACGTCCGCAAGTCTGGTTATGCCTTGGGACTGCAGCTCCCCAAGCAGCCAGGCTTCGTCCCGGCCAATCGCATGAAGCTCATCCTTCTCGACAAAGCCCTTATCAATGAGGATGCGGCTCAGATATACAGGTTCCACAGGAAGCTTAAGATCCTTGCGTGTGATATTCTCCGCAGCGGACGATTTGAGCACGCTCAAATTGCCGTTGGTTTCGAATATCGCATAAGCCACATCCCGCAGGCTGAATACCTCCTGCTCCCGCAGCAGCATTCCGACCTGGTGCATATCCAGATTATTGCGCTTCATGGCCTTCTCGTCAATTTTTCCATCCCGTATAATAATATCCGGTCTGCCGCTCAAAGTTGTGGCCAGCTGCGGGAAGATCTCCGCGACTTTTTCCAGCGCTAGCGATAATACCATCCATAGGGCAAGTGCGAACAGCAGCTCCCCATAGCGGACTTCCCTGTCATAAATGGTGTTCCCGACAAGCTCGCTCAACATCAGGGACGAGATAAAGTCAAAAGGCGTCAGCTGTGAAATTTCCTTCTTTCCCAGCAGCTTGGTCATGATCCATAATCCAACAAATGCAGTGACCAATTTGACCGCAATATACGTATAATCCATAGCGCTTCCCCATTTCAGAATATCCCGTTTATGCATCCTATACCCGTTAGGGGAACGGGGTGAACCGGAACACGGCTTGAGATCATTTCCCACCTTAATAAGAAACGGCGGAAGACGACCATTGACGGTAAAACCAGTGACTCTCTCAGAAACATCGAGTAAGGAAAACTTATTTTATACGTTCTGGAATTTCAAAAAACAGACAGAGCCTTGAACCAGTGCGTTCATACCCTGTCTGCTGTCTTTTATTTGGTTATGGCGCGCTGCCGGAGTTCCCTGCCGCTTCTTTCACAGTCACATCCAGGCCGGTGACTCCAACCTTGTACCCGAGAGGCTCAAGCGTCTGCTTCAGCGGGAGCATCACCATGGAACGGTAGCGGGGAAGATAATTCATATAATGATAGCCTGCCCAGATCCGTTTCTTGCCGGAGCGGACCTGTACGGACTGCTCTCCTTTGCTGACCTTGACCGCGGCGCCATCCTGCTCAAGACGAAGACCAAGCGTGCGCGTAAAGTACGTCTGGTCGGCATATACCTCATCGCCTTTACTGTAAATAAGCCCTCTGTAAGTGAAAAGCTGCTCGGTCTTCGTGCCCTGAATGCTATGCGGTTCAACCTTGCTTAAGTATTTCGGACCCGTGATCGTCCCGCTGTATGCGGAAAGCACATCCTTCTCCGTCGTCACCGAATAATCGTTAATCCGCCGATCGGCGTTGTATTCGGCTGTATTGTTGACATCGAAGTAGAAGACCGCCTTTACGCGGGGGTACTTGTCCGGCAATTCGCGGTAGAAGCGGCTGATCTTATCCGCAGCGAACGCGAGGTCAGTCTTCTCGTCGGTAACCGAATAATGCGTCGCCCCATATTCCGAGACCATTATCGGCTTGGTGCGGCTGAAGCGGTTATAGACGAAATTGAGAAGATCGAGCGGATCCTCAAAGTCGGAAGAATGAAGCCGGCTGTCGTTATGGTATTTAACGCTATAAATATTAACTCCGACCCAATCGACATAGTCGTCCCCCGGGTAGAAGCTCTCTATCGTTTCCTCGGGGACCGACAGGACGGCCCAGACCATGACAATGTTAGGCGCCCTTTCCTTGAAAATACCCTGCACCAGCTTCCACTTCTCCATATATTTCTGCGGATCGCCGCTGTAGGTCGTCCACGTCCCGTTCATCTCCGAGGCGAACCGCATGAATATGGGCACGCCGGCCTTGCCGGCTTCATCGGCAAAGCCCTGCAAATAGACATCATCGAGCACTTCATCAAGCCCGCCATTGGGCTCGAATGCGATATGCGGCACAGCGCCGATGGACTTCACCTGCTCCACCCATTTAGCCGGGAACGGCTGGCCGTATCCGACATATTTGAAAAAGCTGGCGTGGGGGCGGCCTGTTCGTTCGTTAAACGTCTTCATGCTGAATTCGATGGCGGGGTTCTGCAGCACATAGCCCCCCAGATAAATACCTTCGACCGGCTCTGCCTTGGCAAGCGAGTAATCGCTCAGGCTGGTGCGGATTGTCCAGTCCTTCTTATCTACAACCCGGTATTGGTTATAGCCCACATATCCGAACATCGCCAGCTGCATCAGCATGACAAGCCCGCACAGAATCCACAGCCAAACCGGCCGTTTACGGCGCTTTGTGTCTGTTACAATCACAGTTTGTTTCCCTCCAACGCAGCTTTCTTGGATCTATGTTGTTGCGCACTCCTGCTGAACATTGCGATGTAGACCACAAGTCCAAGTATTCCTCCGATCAATGCCCCTGTCCATGAGCGGGTCAGGGAAACCGCAAGCGGGGAATGAATATGCGTAAAGGTATTCATCATGGAGCAGAGGCCGATCGCCGCCACCGGAAGAACAATGGCGCCCCTGTTCCGATAGGCGAGCAGGCATGCGGCAGCCATGAGCAGCGGATGGCCGATCAGCCATTCCTTCGTCCGCGGACGGATGCCGAACCAGTCTGTCAGCTGCTGGCGCAGCTCCGCTTCAAAGGGAAGCACCAGATCGCTGTTGCCCGTGCGGGCAAGCAGGAAGACCAGCAGCACCGCGGCGGCAAGCACGGCGGCTCCGCCAAGCCATAATCTGCGTGGCTTCAAGGAGCCGCCGCCCTTCAGAGCTATGGAAGTACGTTGGGGCCATATCCCACGCCAGCCGCCATCGACCAGCAGGCAGGCCGATATAAGCGCAATCGGTCCGACATACAGCAGTTTGACGCCGCGGAACAGATCGACATACGCCAGATAGGAGATATCGCTTAGAAGCGCAGTTACGTAGACGATGCCGGCCAGGGTGATGGCCAAAGCACCGATATATGACGCAATCGCCGAAACGATCGGACTTTGCGGCCGCTCTCCCGGCTGCCGATCCGCAGCCGAAGCGCAATGGAAGCTTCGCAATCTTCCGCGAAGCCACAATACCGCAGCCGATGGCGCCGATACGGCGCCCCACAAGGCGATGACGCTCTCTATCCGGCCATCCCAAGGCGCAGGCGCGAATAACCATGCCGCCAATAGAAGCAAAGTCGCCACGGCCACGACGAACACGACAGCTCTCTGCAGTGTCCGCGTTAAAGCGCCGAACAGGCAGCTGCCCAAAAGCAGGAACAGGGCTCCTATTCCGATAACCGGAATGGCCCGCGGCATCTTGCCGGGAGCTTCCATATGACCGGTAATCGGCTTTGCCCCGCCAAAAGCAAATTCGGGACCGAGTTCTGCCCGCAGCGTCTCTATGATGCGTTGAGCATGATCCTGATAAGTACCGGAGGCTTCTCCCCCATTATCTTGCAGACTGCCTGGCGATTCAGGCATATATGTAATAAGGCGGATTCCCCGTTCACGGACGCCAAGCTCAAATGCGTCGGCAGCTTCTCTGACCGGCATTGACGCAAGCTTCGGCATGTCGAAGAACAAACTGCGGATTGACAGATAACCGCTTTGCCGCGAGAGCTCAAGCGCCCCTCTCTGGCTTTTCACCAGAACGGAATGGAGCCCGTTGTCCACAATGCTCCCGGCAAGCGTCCCCAGCTTGTCCGGGTAGCCCGGAATCTCCATTCCCGCGAACTGGACGCGGTCAATTCCGGCATCTGCGAGCCCGCGGAACAGCTCCTTTATTCGCGCCTCATCCTCGGGAACAGCCTCCGCACGGACATAAGCGGTAACCTGCAGGCCCTCCTGACGCAGCGCGGCTGCCGCAGCGCGATACGGCTCAGGCAGCTGTCCATCCGGGCTTGCCTGTTTCCCTGGCAGCAAGGCTGTATCCAGCATAACGGTCGTTGCTCCCGCCTGTTTCCAGCGCTTCGCCTTCGGCCCGTCCGCTTGTCCCTCAGCTCCCAGGACCCAGGCTCCGGGGACGGCTATTTCCAGCCGGCGGTCGTTATGCTCAGCCTTCCAGCGCTCCGCAAGCAGCGGCAGAGAGCCCAGCAAGGTAACAGCCAGCAGGGCAAACGTTATTATATTTACAATCTTTAACAAAATAACACCTCAAATTCGCAAAATTATTCCTTATTATACCATAATCCAACAGGTCGCTCACGGCTGATTCAGCTTTTATCCGGCTCGTGGGTTACGGTATGCTTCTCCGACAGCACGCCTTTGTAGCGGAAATGCTGCGGGGAGACACCATGGATATGCTTGAAGAGCTTCGAGAAATAAAAAAGCTCCGAATAGCCGACGGCTTCCGCTATTTGCGTGATGGTCATCGAGGTTTCGGCCAGCAGCACCGTCGCCCGTTCCATACGGATCCGGGTGATAGACTCCTTCAGCGAAATTCCCGTATACTGCTTGAACAGCCTGCTTAAGTAACGGGGGGAGCATTCGAAGACATCGCCTATTTGCCCAGGAGTAAGCCGCTCGCGCATATGCTGGCGCATGTAATCGGTCACCTTCTGTATCCGCTGACGGTTCATCCGGGAGACAGGCGTCTCCTGCTCCTGCAGATCCGTCTCGCGTATAAGACGGATCATGATCAGCCTGAGCAGCAGGTCAAACTCTTCTTCCTTCCATTTGCTCTCCCAGCGATCCACCTCCAGCACCCGCAGCAGATACATTTCCAGCCACTGCGGGTCCTCCAGACACAAATAGCGAGGCAGCCCGGATTGTCCGGGCGCAAGCCCTCCTTCCGGTTCAAACTGAAAGTGAACATAAATGACCGTCAACCGGTCATCCGGCTCGTGGCGGGCCTGGATGACGTCCCCCGGATAGAGGAGGACAAAGGTGCCCCGGCTGACGGGATAAGCCGTTCCGTTGATCTGGATCATTCCCTGCCCTTCCATCACGTACCAAATGTCATAATCCTCCATGGGGGCAGGAGGGTCCCAACGCCACTCCGGTTCGCATACCGCTTTGCCGCAAGCGCCCGCATTGTTGAAATGCCAGCTTCCTATATCCTCCATACCAGGCTCCATCACTTTCCCCCATTTCTTGCCCTTATGCCGTTTCCTACAAAAATAAAGCCTTTTCCGCCATTTGGATCTGCCCCCTGATCGGTTAAATTGGAGATAGAAACCAACCACGAAACGGGAGTTGAAGCAGATGAGAAAAGTTGCCGTCAATCCGCAGGAAATCAACGAACGGCTGTATCCGATCAAGACTGTACACACTCCGCTGGCCTCAGGAGCTGAATTCACCGGAGAGCATATCAGACAGTTCTACGAGCAGGGCTTCCTGGCCATTGAGAACATGCTGTCGGATGCGGAAATCCAATCCGCTGTGCAGGCAATCTCGGATATTATCGGCGATCCCGACACGGGTGCGCAAGTGGAATTCGTCAAACCGCGGAGCGAGCTTGCACCCGGAGAGGAGATGGAGCTTGCCGTCCGCAAGGTCCACAACTTTGTCGATGTGGAGCCGCGGCTGCGCGTCCTGGCCGGGCATTCAGGTATTCTTGCCATCATTGAGCAGCTGCTGGGAGAAGCATCGAAGCTGGCCCAGGACATGGCTCTGCTCAAGCCTCCGCACGGCGGCGGCGAGAAGCCCTGGCACCAGGACATGGCTTACGGTCCGCTGGCCTTCGACAAGCCGGTGATCGGCGTGTGGATTGCCTTGGACGAGGCGGGTATTGATAACGGCTGCATGCATGTGATTCCCCGCTCCCATATGATCGGCGCGACGCCTCATTACGCTGTCCGCGACTGGCAGATCTGCGATATCAATGTCCCTGTGGACCGGGATGCTGCCGTACCTCTGAAGCCAGGCGGTATTCTGTTCTTCCACGGCCTGACCTATCATGGAACGCCGTACAACTTCTCGGACAAACGCCGCCGCGCGCTTCAGTTCCATTATGCCCCGGAATCGGCGGTCAAGCTGAGACCGCAGGAGTATAAACGGATCTTCACCAATGAAATGACCAAAGCGGAGTGCTGAAGCGGCCCAAGCAGGGAAAAATCAGCCGCGTGACAAGCGAACTGCTGCACAAGCAGCAGGAAGAAACGGCTTAGATCGTCCCCTGGCGGTTCCCGCAAAAAGCTATTCTCTCTGAAATATCGGAAAGAACAGGATAAAATTTATACTTTGCCGGTATTTTTAGAAGAAACGGCTGTCCCGTCCATTTGGCGGCAGAGTGAGTTTCTTTCCTTAGAAATATAAGCAAAGTATGGCAGAGTTTATACATTCTATATTTTGAAAAAGGGTTTATGGACGCTGCAGATTATCTTCTGCAGGCAGCCATAAACCCTTTTCATGTTCCTCCACAGCTTCAACCACCCGCAGACTGGCGGACACTATTACTCCGCTCCGTAGAAGAGGATGCCTTCATCCCTGCCGACGGCAGTCAAATGATCCCGGGCCTGCGCGTACTCCTCAACCGTGTGGAGATGCTCGAGCAGCAGCGGGATTTCGCCCGGCAGCTTGTTCAGCTCGCGCAGATATGTTCCGTAATCCAGGTTCCCCGTTCCCGGCAGCGTCTCATCAAGATGCAAAGACAGCTTGTTGCCCAGCTTGATATCTTTGGCATGACAGCTCACGATATAAGGGCCCAGCAGCTCGAAGCAGCGTTTGATCAATTCTCCGTTATTGAAATATTGACGCGGCGTCAGAATGATATTAACGGGGTCCAGATGCGCGGCAAACTGCGGCCGGTCCACAGCCTTGATCAGATCGAGGCATGCCTCCGGACTGTCCGGCAGCACCCACTGCATAAATTCCAGCGCAAACCTGGCTCTCTTCGGCTTCACCGTATCGATCACGCCGCGGACGGTATCGACCGCCAGCTCGAAGCCTTCCGGCGACAGATTGAACGGGTGCGGGTCATACTGCGTATTCGCAGCGGCGGAGCCGATATATGTAATGCAGCACAGCGCGCCGACCTCTTCCGCCAAATTCAAGCGCTCATAAGCAAAGTTGAGGTTGCGCCTCCTCCGGGCCTCATCCGAGTCTACGAGATTGGACCAGCAGCCGACCTCCGCGATCAGGACATCCTCCCCGGCGAAGGCATCCCGTATGCTGCGGATGCCTGCCGAATCGCTCCCCTCAACCTCCGGACAAATCGCGGCGCGATAGCCGAATTCACGATATGCCCGAGCCAGCTGCTGCGGATCTCCGTCAGCTCCAGGTATGGATCCTCCAAGTCGAATCATGGTTTCCCCCCTTAATCTACGGTAATCGTATCATGTAAATGAACGATCACTGCCCCCCTGCCGGCAGCTTCATATTGCTCCAGATGCCAGGCATGCAGGACGCGCTCATAGCCCTTGTCCGCAATCCACTTATGCAGCTGATCATAGGTTTGAAATATTTGACTGATTTGTCCCCGATGATCCGTAACCGCATACGATTGCGGCGGCACTTTCATTGCTTCCATTCCTTCTGGAACAGACAAAATATCCTCCACCTCCGTGCAGGCCCAGTAGCCTTCCTCCTGCTCTGTTTCGCTGCTGACATAAAACGCGCCGTACAGCTTCTCCGGCTCCACTCTGCCGGCAATTTCCTCCCGCCGTGCCCGCAGCCGTTCAAAGGCTGGCGGAATTTGCTCCGCGTATCCCGTGGCATCTGCGGCCGCCACACGAATACCGATCAGCTTCAGCTCCGGCAGCACAACCACCTTCACATCCCGCTCCTTCAACGGAAAATAGACCTCCGTCCTGCCCGAGAGCTGGAGTGCCTCCCTCATTATTTCAAAACGCGGCTTTTCAGTATCCAGATGATAGCGTGCAAGATTCTCCGGTTTGCCGAAAAAATCCCAGAATGCCGCGGCCTGGCCGGCTTCAAAGCTGAACGATACATACTCATCCCCCATGAGGGTATAGCCCATCATTCCATCAGGAACATCCGCGATGCTCGTCACAGGCACAGCTGCGAGCAGCCCCCCGGGGATAATGACCAGATACTCGTCTTCCCCGGTGCGGTTTGCAATCTCGGCCGCCCTCGCACTCAATTCCCCGCGCAGCTCCGGCTCCTTCTTCAGCCCGTCCCGACTCAGCAGACCGACCAGATGGATCTTCTCAATCACAACCGTTCTAACCTGCATGGATGGTTCGGTTTCGCTTTGCCTCGTCACTTCCGGAATCCCCCTTAAACGTAATTATTCATGTTCGCTTCTGTTAGATTGCTCCAAAAGCGGCGAATACATCATGAGTGCATGATTTTCCGTAATATATTCATCGTGATGCAGCTCCCCATCGAACCCGTAAACCCGCCGGTGAAGCACATTATGTCTGACGTAGCTGCCCCAGAATTCCTGTGTAATCCAGTGATCTTTCTCGTATACCTCATAGGTGTACACCTGCTGCTCCGTCCCGCGCCATTCGCCCTTTAATTGATGGTCTCTAAGCTCAACCTTAAGCTGATACGAAGATTTCGTCGGATTATGAATCATCAGATCCAGATAATTATAAGCGCAGGTTGCTCCGCTTCCGAACGGCTGCGTCCGGTTGGAATCCGGGAACACATCGTAGCTGTGGCGGTGACGTTCAATGACGGACAGCGGTGTATGCAGCGTCATCCAGTAGATCAGATTGGAGAGCTGGCATAAGCCGCCGCCGATGCCCGGTTTGAAGCCGCCGTAGAACAGCACCATTCCCGGCTTATAGCCCTTGCGCTTGCTGGGGCTGCCAATCAGCCGCCAGTAAGACATCGTCTCGCCGGGACGGAGAATCAGCCCGTTCAGCCGCTTTGCAGCCAATTGCAAATTCGTTTCCTTGTTATGCTGCAGCCACATGTCGACATCCTTCAGCTCCCGCAGGGTTGGCGTTTCGTGCCGGAAAATGCAGTGCGCCAAATCCATCTCCGAGAATGTCCTGGCGAATGCTGTGCGGTCCAGCACCCACTGCAGATACCTTTTCCACATAAAATAGGTTCGTCCTGCCGCCAGTCTCATTCTTGATCGCGGTACGGGTCTCTTCATGATTCACCGCCTCCACGGATGAGCTACTTACTACTAACCTCATGGAGCAGGAAGGAAGCAGCCGGCGGCCTCCCTATTGATCCGGGTCTGTCTGTTTTGCGGCATTGCGCGCGAAGAAGGCCTCAATTTTCTTGCTTACGAGGATGGAAGCCGCAAGGAACACAACCACATACAGCACTTGAACCGGATGCTCCGCATAACGGGACAGGTCGTAGCCGATATAGGAAACGGCGAACACCATAATGGCTTTACCGATTGCAAGCGCCGCCGCAAACGACCGCAGGCGCATTCCGGCCAAGGCGGCGGCAATGTTGATCACAACAAAAGGGCCTACCGGAAACAGGCTGAGCAGCATCACATAGCTGAACGCATTGCGGCGGGCCCATTCCATGCTGCGTTTCACCTTGGGCTTATCCGCAAAACGCTGCATGTAAGGGTGGCGGGCAATTCTTCTGACAATCAGGAAGGTCGCCGTGCAGCCCAGCATGAGGCCCAGCCAGGAATAGAAGAAACCAAGCCACAAGCCGTACACGGCAGCGTTGACTCCCACGATAACCAGCGTCGGGAGCGGAGGGATGAAGGATTTCAGAAACGTCAGGAGGATGCCCGGAAGCGGCCCGAATGACCGGTACCGCTCCATTAGATCCTGCAGATTGTCTTCCGTAAGCAGCGACGATATATCCATCTATGAGCACATCCTGTTTATCGTGTTGGCGATTCTTTCTTCATCTTACCAAATAAACCCTCGGAATACGCAGGCAATCCGGATATTCTTGTGAACTGCTCCATGCAGCAGCAGGCAGCCCAAGGAAAACTCCCGGCTGCCTGCTTGTTTTATCCAACTGCGTCCATCTGTCTTAGTTATTCGGGGCCGGCATCAGAAACATGAGCAGCACAATCGCCACTACAATGACTCCGACTATCATATATATGCTGTTTTTCACGATATCACCCCTT
Organism: Paenibacillus sp. JT31N11; assembly: GCF_056269285.1. Lineage (NCBI taxonomy): Bacteria > Bacillati > Bacillota > Bacilli > Caryophanales > Paenibacillaceae > Paenibacillus > Paenibacillus sp. JT31N11. The sequence continues at coordinate 70,015 of NZ_JBWDNQ010000006.1, read as the reverse complement.
TGCACGAGCTGGACTTGCCGTCATTGAATTTCTTTCCGGCGGAAAATATAGATCCCCCATAACGCAAAGACCGCGAATGTTGCGGCCGGCATGACGATAGACAGGAACAGCTCGCTGTTATCCATTCTGAATTCGATCGTCGTCGTGAACAGCTTGAAAAGCGAGTAATCATACACCATCTTGAAGAGAGGCACGTAATTGCCCAAAGAATGGAGAATCTGATCGACAAAAAGGAAAAACAGGATGGAAAAGCCGATTGTTTTGCTATTGTCAGCCAGGACAACGGCGGCAAATGCGGCGATGGATGCGAAAGCGGCGGCAAACAGGACGGTGAACCCGAGCGTTCTGAGCACATACGCTATCGTGGAAATTCCCGTGGGCTGCCCGAATCCGGACAACAGGCCGGCTTCGCTCATCAGAATTTCGATGACGACGCTGAGGACAGGAGCCAGCAGGGAGGTCAGGCCCACACCAAGCGAGTAAATCATAAGCTTCGAAACATAAACCTGCCTTCTGCTGTTCCCGGCAGATACGGTTCTCTTTAACACGCCGGAGGAATATTCGCTGGAAATGAAAAACCCGGCCAGAAGGCCCAGCGAAATTTTAAGAAAAAATTGATTCATCATCATCGCGTTCACATACATTTCGATTCCGGTGAGCGTGATGCCCGATCCCCCGTCCTTCGGATAACTCCAATAAGTAAACAACGGAAAAATGACCGCCTTCGCAACCATAAAAAAGCAGATGATACGGAACAGGCCGTTCTTCCTCAGCTTGTACCACTCCGACGCTATCAAATGGCTCATGCCCCGCACCTGGCGATCCGCTGGACAAAATAGCTTTCCAGATGCTCGCCCATCGGTGTAAACTGCTCGATTTCGAGACCAGAGGCTGCCAGCATGGATGAGACTTTGCCCGGATGCTCGACAGGGTTGAACAGCCGGATGATGCCATCCGGCATCACTTGGAATTCGGCACCCTCAAGCTCCCGCCCCATCACCTCGGCAGCCCGCCCGGAATCGTCCACTTTGATATGCAGATACTGCCGGCACTTCCCGCTCAGCTCTTTCAATGTCAGCTGCTCCAGCAGTTTTCCTTGATGAATGATTCCATAATGCGTGGCCAGCAGATGAAGCTCGCTCAAAATGTGGCTGGAAATCAGGATAGTTATCCCGCCCTCACGGTTCAGCCTCTTTAACAGTCCCCTTAGCTCTACGACGCTCATCGGGTCTAACCCGTTCGTGGGCTCATCGAGAATAAGAAATTCCGGTTGTCCCAGCAGTGCGATGGCAAGGTCAAGCCGCTGTTTCATTCCCAGGGAGAAATCTCCCGCCAGCTTCCTGCCGGTCTCCTGCAGCCCGACCTTCGCAAGGGTTTCCTCAATGGCTTCCTTATCCCTGATTCCCTTTTGCAGCCGCTGTACTTCCATGTTCTCGTAAGCGGTCATAAACGGGAACAAGGCCGGGCTTTCAATCGTTGTGCCTATGCGCGATCTGGCCCCCATGATCTCCTGCGCTCCGCTGTTCCCGAACAGCTCGATCGAGCCGCTTGTCGGGAAGGCGAGTCCGGTTACAATTCGCATAAGCGTCGATTTGCCCGCTCCATTTTGCCCGATAAAACCGTAAATGCTGCCTCGGCGTATGGAAAGATCGACATGGTCCAGCGCGTTATGACCCCCGTATTCCTTGGACAGCTGATTCGTTCTCAGGACGTAATCGCTCACTCTGACGGCATCTCCTCTCTAATTGATGGTTTCGATCATTCCACTCCTGATCCTCACCCCGGCCTTCATATTAGCTTGTCAAGGTTAAGAACCAGGGGCGGCCCGTTTAAATTTGGGTTAATTTTCACCGCTCTATCTGCGCACAAAAAAGAGGCTGAAACCCGCTTCAGCCCCTTTTGCTCCTGCATTCATTTTTGGATCCATATTTTCGTTCCGTGCTCATTGGTTTCAAATTCCCAATGGAGCTGCATTTCCTGCAGCATCAGACCCGCTATCGACAGACCGATCCCGGCTCCCCCGGCAGCTGATTCAACGCGCATCCCCGGTCCGCGGTCTTCAATGGTAATCCGTTCCAGCTGTGCATCTGCGCTTATCCCGATATATTTCCCCTGTTTGGCATGAAGGTTAATATTCTGATAAAAGTTGTCCAGTATTCGTTCCATCCATTGGGGGTCGATCTCCCAGTGAAAAGTGGTTTCCGGCCATTTCAATTCAATGCAGAAGCCCATACTCTCAAAAGCGGGGTACCAGCCGGTAAAGGAGGCCTTCAGCAGGCGAATCATATCTGTCTTCACCGGGCGGTACGGGTACTTTCCCGACGTCAGCAATGTATAGGAGAGAAGATTTTCGAGCAGCTGCCCGAGATGACTGATTTTATGATCGATGGCGTCCAGCGACTCCCGGCCCTTCGGACTTAAAGATTCTTTCTTCAACCGATAGGCGTGACCTCTGATCGCAGTTAGAGGCGTTCTTAAATCATGGGACAGATTGGAAATCAGCTGCCGTCTAAGCGCTTCTTCCTCTTTTTCGCGCTGACGGCTGACTTCAAGCTCATGAACCATTTTGTTGAAGGAATCCCCCAACTGGCCAATCTCGTCTCTCTTGTCAATGCGGATTGGAAGAGGAATCCCATTGCCGGCCGGCTTGGCCATCGCTTCCTGCAGATGCATCAGTCTTTTTCTTATTTTGTAGAAAAACAGCCAGGAGATCAGAATAAAGGCACCCAGGATCGTTACGATTGCGATCATATAATTTAGATAAGGATTGTATTCGCTGAAGTTTGGAAAAACACCAACGGACACTACCAGGATCAGGATTGGCAAAAGCGTCACCGTCAAAAAATTAATCAATAAATAGGGATTCAATAGCGATTTTTTCGGTTTCATTGCTTTACCCTGTAACCCAGGCCGCGGATTGTCTCCACAATTTCGGGGGAGCCAGGATTCAGTTCCAATTTCTCCCGCAGATGCCGGATATGGACCAATAATGTTTTATCCCCTTCGATATAGGGCTCGCCCCAAACCGCTTCATAGATTTGTTCTTTCATCAGAATCTGATTCGGGTGGCGCAGGAAATACATCAATATTTGATACTGCTTGCCTGTCAGCTTGATTTCCTCTCCCGTCCGGTCGTCCCTGACCGTGTTCTCGGACAGGTTGACGCCAATATGACCAAGCATGACCGTATTCGAAGGTACCGAACCCGACCTCCTCAATAAAACCTCCACTCTCGCAGCCAGCTCGTCGGGATGAAACGGTTTGGTCAGATAATCGTCCGCAAACTGCAGGCCCTGAAGCTTGTCGTCTACAGCCGATCGTGCGGACAGCATGAATACGGGTATTTGGGGAGATTCTTTTTTGAGGCGCTGTCCAACCGTGAAGCCATCCAGGCCGGGCAGCATGACGTCAAGGATAACAAGATCATGGTTGCGGCCTTCCTTGTCCGCCCCTTCGCCCGACATGAGCCATTTCACTGCAAATCCCCTTTGCTCCAGCTCTTCCACAACCCAGCTTCCGATTTCCGGATCGTCCTCTATGTACAATATCTTTTTCATTATTCATCACCTTGGTTTATCGTATCATACAATCCACTCATCGCCCATTCCGCGCTTCGCCGGATGCGAGCCTCTCCCCTTATGTTTCGATAGAAAAAAGACACCACGCAAAGGTGCCTTGAGATGTCTTATTCCGCCTGACTGCCGTTACCGCAATCATCAAACCGGGCTTACGTTCTGAGGCGTCTTCTGGCCATAAACTGTTTGTACTGAAAATAGACCACGCAGCCGATGCAGGCTCCCAGCAGCGCAGCTCCGGCGGCGATCACCAGCAGCACGGCAAACGCATAACCCGCAATGGTCCAGCCAAGAGCAAATGACGCCAGCGACAGTGTAAGGAACAAGACCGCCAGGGTGTTGTTGAACCTTTGCAGCTCCAGGGCTTGCGTTTCCCGGCCAGCCACGGTCAGGAACGGCTTCGCGATCCGGACAAACAGATTCCATTGTCCCCCAAGCAGCAGACCTGCAGTCTGAATTACCCAAAGCGCGGCAATGATCCATGGCTCCTGAAAAATAAAAGCGGCAGCAGCCAGCAGCACAATTCCCGCCTGGTTGGCCTTAATATAGGGCATCGGCACTTCTTTCACCGTGCCACCTCCCCTGTTCGTTCAGATAATTCCAACTTAACCGATTTGGATTATTAATTCAATACCTGTTTATTGGGGGAATAAAGGAGAAGCCCGGATATTCGACGACCGGCCATTTCTCCTTGCGCAGCGCATCAAGCAGTTCCGGTCCGACATGCAAATTGCTCTCCACCAGCTCGCGGGGCGTCAGCGCCATCCACTGGTTGAGCGATACGTCAACAAAGCGGTCACTCTTGAACATCTCCAGAAACCATAAGGTCTGAGTACCTGTGTTCTGGATATAATGCCCGTATGCTAACGGCACATAGCCCACATCCCCGGCTCTGTAATCGAAGGTCCGGGCGATCCCGTTGCCGGCAAATACGGTCATGCGCCCCTGCCCGGTGAGATAATACTGCCACTCGTCATTATTGGGATGCCAGTGAAGCTCCCTCATGGCTCCCGGTTCAATCTCTACCAGAGCGGCAGCGATCGTTTTGGCCGCGGGAAAATTGCTGGAGTCCACGATCCGCACGCTCCCGCCCGGCGTCTTGAGCGGCGTCTGGGCCAGGAGATTATGGGTGAAGCTTTGCGGAACGGTTCCATACGGCGATTGGACCGCCTGGCTTTCCAGCGAGCCTGGAATGCTGCCCTGATAAATGTAGACCTGCCCGGACGGAATAGCGTCAAAGGCATGCTCCGGCACGCCGAAATTCGCGGAAAGCACCTCTTTGGGCGTGTGCGCGAACCAATCGGATATCGAGAGGGTATTCAGATCGGAGAAGCTGCCGTCGTCAAAGACCAGCAGAAATTCGCAGCCCTCTTCCAGCCCCTGAATGGAATGGGGGATTCCGGCGGGAAAATACCAGAGGTCCCCCGGCCCGACATCGGCAATGAAGTTGCGTCCGTTCTGATCAACCGAGGTCACACGCGCACAGCCCCACAGCATATAAGCCCATTCCGCCTGCTGATGCCAATGCAGCTCGCGAACGCCGCCCGGAGTCAGGCGCATATCCACGCCCGCAAGCGTAGTCGCAACCGGTAAATCCCGGACTGTAATTTCCCGGGACCAGCCTCCTTGATTCAGCTGCATATGGGTGTCGGAGAATGAGAATTTCATATTCGGCAGAAGACCTGAATCTGTTACCGGAGGAACGAGCATATCCGGGTTCTCCAGATCGCGCATAATATCGCGCGGCCCCGGGTCCGTTGCCCCAGCTCCATCACTGCGGCGTATAGGCTCCGGTATTTCGACTTTTTTGCCCCTTAACTGATTCGGTGTATCTTCCATAAACAAATTCTCCTCCTGTTCAAATTGCCCTTTTTGCCCCATCTTCCATCTGCAGCTATTAGGTTGTCTCCGGTCCGGTATCAGGATCACATTTAATTAATTTATGAGGCGGGCTTCAAGGTTATGTGCCCCGTCGATGCCATTCTCAAATAGATAACGGCGATTGCCGGTTGACAAAAACGCTCGCGCGGGAGTATAACAATAATAATCCGAAATCCTGAGAAATTCGCTGATGGGAACAGGTGCGTTTGAGCCGGGCAATCCCCAGAGAGTTGGCATGCCGCTGAAAGCCAACGTTTGCCGTCAATTGACATATCCTCCCGAAGAAGCCGTGCTGAACATTCCTTAGGGTGCTGCGCCTCGGCGCACCAGCCGGTCCTGTAATAACGGGACGCTAGGGAAACAATAAGCCCGGACGGAATCCGCCGTTACACGGAGCGCGTATGCTGGTACGCGACTAAGCGCCGGTCGCAAGCTCCATGAGGGCTGACGACGGAACTAGGGTGGTAACACGAGATGCATCTCGTCCCTTGAGGGACGGGGTTTTTTTGTATATTTGGCGTATTTTCATATTCATAGCTGGAACAAGAAAGCGAGGCGAGGCGCAATGGCAAATGAATCCCTTCACACGAACAGCTATACCGTGGGCCTTACCGAGATTGCACAGGCCCAAATGCATGTCAAGGAGGTTGCAGCAAGAACCCCCCTCCAGCACAACCGCGTGTTATCCGCCCGTTATGGCTGCACGGTACTGCTCAAACGCGAGGATCTGCAGGTGGTGCGCTCCTTCAAGCTGCGCGGCGCGTACCATATGATGAAGTCGCTGCCTGCCGAGCGGCTTGCCCGCGGCGTTGTGTGCGCCAGCGCCGGCAATCATGCGCAGGGCGTAGCTTACTCGTGCCATGCGCTCGGGATTCCCGGCAAGATATATATGCCCAGCACAACGCCGCGGCAGAAGGTGAACCAGGTCGCTTTCTTCGGCGGCCCCGACGTAGAGATCATCCTGACCGGAGATACCTTCGACGATGCCTTCAATGAAGCGATTGAAGCCAGCCGCAAGGATGATCTGGCTTTCATCCATCCCTTCGACGATCCGAAGATCATTGCGGGCAATGGAACCATCGGCAAAGAAATAATGGAGTCAGTCGAGGCCGCGCCGGATTTCATCTTCCTTACGATCGGCGGCGGTGGTCTTGCCGCAGGCGTCGGAGCTTATGTCAAGACGGTATCGCCGGGAACAAGACTGATCGGCGTTGAGCCGGAAGGCGCTCCATCCATGCGGGTATCGATGGATGCCGGCGAGGTGAAGACGCTTGAGACGATCGATAAATTCGTAGACGGGGCGGCTGTCAAACGGGTCGGCAACCTGACCTTCCGCATGTGCCGCGAGCTGCTTGATGATGTGCTGCTTGTGCCCGAGGGCAAAGCTTGTACGGCGATGCTTGATCTCTACAACGAGAATGCCATCGTCGCGGAACCTGCCGGCGCGCTGCCGATCGCCGCGCTGGATCTGTACCGCGATCAGATTGCCGGCAAGACGGTCGTGTGCATCATCAGCGGCGGCAACAACGACGTAGACCGGATGCAGGAAATCAAGGAGCGCTCTCTTATATTCGAAGGATTAAAGCACTATTTCATGGTTAATTTCCCGCAGCGCGCCGGGGCTCTTCGCGAATTTCTTGATGAAGTGCTCGGTCCGGAAGACGATATTACAAGATTCGAATATACGAAGAAGCACAACAAGGACAATGGTCCCGCCCTGGTCGGCATTGAGCTCAAGCACCGGGAAGACTATGAACCGCTGGTCGAGAGAATGCGCCGGAAGGACCTGCAGTTCCTGGAGCTGAACAAGGATCCGCTGCTGTATAATCTGCTTATCTGAGAATAGCTGCAGCGGCTGGCCGTCCTTCAAATAAAGAGGCCGCCGGGAGCGAACCGTCAAGGACGTTTCGCTCCCGGCGGCCTCTTTTTAACATTCCGACAGAATAATCTTGCAGGATGAACGGTCTTATTGGCTATTATTGAAGAAATTGCATCTTTTGTCCGCTGACGCTCGTTTAATAAGTAATCGGCTCCCTGCCTGACGGATGCCCTCTTCTTGGACTTTTGCCCCAACTTGCATATAATGGGAGGAGCACATTCGATCCTTATAGGAGTGAGTACGATTCGCAAAACATGGTTTGGACCGGAGATCATCCTGTTTTCGGCGATTCTGTTTCTGGTGGAATTTATGCGAGGGGCCATGTTGATCAGCTTCCTGCCGATTTTCGGAGAGAAGCAGCTCGGCCTCACGCTTGATATTATAGGCGTCGCGATCACAGCCCACTACCTCATTGATACTCTGCTGAAAATGGCGATCGGGTATCTGCTGGACCGCTTCTCCATCCGTTTTGTTGTCCATATCGGTCTCTTGTTCTCGCTGGTCGGCGTGCTGCTCTTTCAATTCGCTTACCAGCCCTGGATTTTCATTGTGGCCGCAGCCGTCTATGGAGTAGGCATCTCCCCGATATGGATCGTCTGCCTGACCAAGGTCTCCGACGATCAGCGCGCTACCCAAATGGGCTTTCTGTACACCATCTGGTTTATCGGTCTCGGCTCCGGCCCCATCGTGTGCAATATCCTGCTTGATTACAGTACGAAAATACCCTACTACCTGCTGCTGGGACTTTCATTTGCCGCCTGGATTCTGGCTATGTTCATCAGCAACCGTCAGAACAGCACAGTGACTTCCCTGCCCCTGCGTGAGCAATTCGCCATCCTGAGAGACCGTCTGCGCCACATGCGCCTCCTGCTGCCGGGCATGGTGCTGCAGACGATGGGAGCCGGCATGCTCGTGCCGATTCTGCCCAGCTTCGCCGAGGACCATCTGGGGATGAGCGGCACGCAGTATTCGTTTCTGCTGCTCGCCGGAGGCGCATTTACCGTGATCAGCCTCATTCCGCTTGGCCGTTTGTCGGACAAGCTCGGCGGGAAGAAATGGTTTCTTGTGCTTGGCTTCGGCGGCATCGGACTTGGTCTGTATTTGATCGGGCTTGCTCCGCCCTTATGGGAGAGTATCCTGCTGGCCAGCGTGCTGGGGCTTTCCTATGCAACGCTGCTGCCGGCATGGAATGCGCTGCTCGCCAACTATGTCCCGCCCAGGCAGCAGGGCCTTGGCTGGGGTATCTTCTCGACCGTTGAAGGCATCGGGGGCATGATAGGTCCTGTCGTTGGGGGCACACTTGCCTCCTGGCACGGCGAGTCGCTTGTCATATGGGTCAGTGCGGTTATGTTTCTGATTATTGGATTCTTCTATATATGGTTCCCGTTCCGTGCGTTCGCGGATAATGGCGCCCGTGTGGAATAGCAGGAGGATTGGAATCAATGAGTCAAATACAAGAATGGATTCAGCAGATGAAGCAGATCGATCTGGAGCATCTTCAGCGCACACTGCGGAGCTATTCTGCATATGGGCCGCTTCCGGGAATTTTTCTGCCGCTGCTGGAATCGTTTATTCCCGTTCTGCCGCTGCTGGTCTTCGTGGCGGCTAACGCCAATATTTACGGATTCTGGCTGGGTTCACTCTATTCATGGATTGGCGTGTGCAGCGGATCGATGCTGCTCTTCTGGATTGCCCGCAAGCTGGGGAAACGTTTTGGCAGCTGGATCCGGAGACGCTTTCCCAAAAGCGTCCGTTTCTTTGACTGGATCGAGCAGAAAGGCTTCACCCCTATTTTCTTTCTCGCCTGTTTCCCGTTCTCGCCTTCCGCACTTATTAATATTGTTTCCGGACTCAGCAACGTCTCCTTCCGCTCATTCATGCTGGCGATTATGCTGGGCAAGGCGGTTATGATTCTCAGCGTCTCGCTCCTGAGCTTCGACATCAGCAGCATCGCGCAGGAGCCTTGGCGTCCTATTCTTACAGTCGCTCTTATTCTGGGCATGTGGCTTGGCGGCAAAAGAGTCGAAGCCCGTTATCACCTGAAATAATGCAAACGCATATCGGAAATGTCCCAGGAAGGCGGGGGAGTGGGCTTTGAAAAAGGGGATGTTCCCGCTTGTAAGCATCATGGGCGGGCTAGCTACGGCGGTCGTGCTGCTGTTTACAGCAGCGCTGGTAGGGGGAATGCTCTTCCTTATCCGGCTTATGAGCGACGATTCGGACAAGTACAAACAAATGAAGGAATATATGGAGACCATTTTCGGCACACCGGCTCATCTGCGCAGCGGAGGGGACGAGCCCGCTGCCGAAGAGGATGAGACGAGCACGTTGGCCAGCCCGCTGAAGCCCTTCAGCGAGCTCTGTCCCGCCTGCGGCGAGCCAGTCACCCATGAGCATCGGGATTGTCCCGCTTGCGGCCTGCGGCTGCTCTAGGGCCGTGTCCTTCCTTGCGGCAGTCTTGATTGCAATCACCTCGACGCGTCTCCATGATGCTTATGAACGCTATAAAACCGGACAGAGCCCCGAATGATCCTTCAGATCATCCGGGGCTCTTTTCATTGATATCCCGAGCAATACTTGCCTCCTTATACATAGTTTGCCTGTACCCGCGGCATGCTAAAGAAGAATTCGGAGTTAGCTGCGCTATCTCATACTGAAATTATGAGGAAAGACCGATCTATAATGACTCTGCAGGAGGAAAACAGCAATGAGCGATGAGCGTCATAATGAGATGGACCCGATGTCCGGTGAACGCGTAGAAACCGAAGGCGTCTACCGCAACCAATGGGGGCGCGAGGAAAAGCTTGAACGCGGCGACCTGTTTCCCGCCGATCCGCAGCTTGGCACATCGGAATGGGAGCTTGTCGAGCTTGATTTTGACAACCACCATGAAGGACGTACCGACAAGAGGCTGGTGCCCAAGAAGGAAATCACCCAGAAGGAGGCGCATCTGCAGCATCCGCGCCGCCATCCGGACAAAAAAGAAGAGGACTAGGAACGAGGCGGATTCTTTGGCGGCAGCACAGCCGCTTCCGCATGCCCGCAGCAAAGGCTGACAATTGTACCAGCCGTTCAACGAATTGAAAACGCCCATGCCGCGCAGATCTCTCATCTGCCGGACATGGGCGTTTCGCTTTTTTCACTAATGCCCCAGTACCGGCGTCTCCTGCTCTTCCCGCTCAATAACCTGCTCCGCCAGCCTGTCCAGCCGCCGCAGATGATAGGCATATTCAAACATGGAAGAAGCGACAAATACCAGCCGTTTATGCTCATTCAGATCATCGCTGAAGTAATCCGTCAGCTGCTTCACCAGGCGCGCCTCCCGCTCCTCTTCAGGCTCGATATCGGCACCGGCTTTCATCTTTCCTTCCAGCTTCAGCAGAATTTGCTCATGGTACTTCGTCAGCTCCTCGATCTGCTGATCAAACCGCTGCGCCCACTCTCTTGATCCCGGCGCGGCAAAATAATGCTCTTCCACAACCTCAAGCAGATCCGCTCCCTGCTGCAGCGCTCTTATCATCTGCTTGGACAGCAGCAGCTGCCGGATACGCGCCTGCTTGCGCCCGGGGAGCAGCGACCGTTCTTCTTCAAACAGCGTATAACGCTCCTCCAGTTTGCGCAGCGTGCCATGCAGCTTCTCCTTCTCCTGCCGGTGGATATCCTCTTTCATCTCATTGGATATCGCCATCCGCAGCAGCAGCGACAGCTGGCCGAAGGCGTCATGGACCTGCCTGACAAACTGCTTGCGCGGCCTGGGAGGAAAGACGAGCACATTCACCAGGAAAGCCGCCCCCATCCCGGTAAGCACCATGGAGAAACGTTCCAGCGCATACAGCCAGCTCCCTCCATCCGCTTCCATGACTGCTACTACAGTGACAAGCGTAAGTCCGATCGTCGCTTCCATCCGCAGCCGGATACAGCATAAAATAACGATAATGCATACCAGTCCCAGCGAAATCGGCGTATTGCCGAATAAACGAACGGCTGCAAGCGCGATAGCTGCGCCCAGCACATTGGTCTGAAGCTGATCAAGGATCTGCTTCCATGAACGTGAAATTGAAGGCTGAATCGTGAAAATGGATGAAACCGCCGCAAGGATCGGGGATGAGAAACCAATCATGCCGCTTATATAAACGGCCAGTGCAACCGCAAGGCCTGTCTTCATCACGCGTGCGCCGATTGTCATGCTCCGCCTCCTTCCGCAGGCGGCCGCAGCTCTTCTTCCACAAGCAGGTCAAACATTTTTCTCAAAGGTTGTGCCATTTCTTTATTACCGCCTCCTCACGCTATTATAGCCGAATTCACCAAGAAGAAACGACTACCCCGTCCTATCATGGCTAGACCCATTTTCTTCCTTTGGAAATATAAGCAAAGGTCGATGGAATTTTATCCTTTATTATAGTTCAAAAAAGCAGAGGCGCGTTTTCCCTCTGCTTGGTTGAAGCACAGTTCCTGCTAGAGTTTCCCCTCATCCGTCCGGCTCCGGCGAATCCGCGTCACCTTGCCGGGGCCGACCTCCGCTTCTGCCGCAGGTTCGAAATAAGGCAGCACGATCTCAAAGGTCGTCCCTTTTCCCAGCCTGCTGGTGACTTGAATGCTGCCTTGATGATTGTCGACGATCTTGTAGCTGACCATGAGGCCAAGCCCCGTGCCTTTTTCCTTGGTAGTGTAAAAGGGCTGACCGATCTTGGCCATCTGCTCCTCCGGAATGCCCGGTCCGTAGTCCTCAATCCGTACCATGATCTGGTCGTCTTCCCGGATGCAGCGGATCAGAATCCTGCCCCCATCGAGCATCGCTTCAATGGCATTCTTAATGACGTTAATGAATACCTGCTTCAGCTGATTCTCAACGCCGAGCACCCACAGCGGCTCTTGGCCGGGGCTCCATTCCATCTCGATGTTGTGCAGAATCGCCTGGGCTTCCAGCAGGGTTATGGTATCATTCATAATCTGGCGGATATCCTTGTGGGACAGCTCATAAATTTGCGGCTTCGACAGCATAAGCAGTTCGCTGACGATCGATTCGATGCGGTTCAGTTCCGATTTCATAATATCAAAATAGTTTTTATTGTTATGCCTGCCGGAGGCGAGCAGCTGCAGGAACCCCTTCAGGGAGGTCAGCGGATTGCGGATCTCGTGCGCGATGCCTGCCGCCAGCTGCCCCGCGACGTACAGCTTTTCCGAGTTAATGAGCAATTCCTCATTCTTCTTGCGCTCCGAGATATCTCTGACAATGACTTGAAAGACGGGCTTGCCCGACATTCTCGTGCTGGTCTGGACCACCTCCGTGAACAGCGGCTTGCCTTTGACCGTGTTCCATACCAGCTCCGTCGGTCCTTGTCCCAGACCCTGCGCGGTTACCTGCAGCATCCGTTTCATGTCCGAATGGCATTTAGGCTGCAGATGCATATAAATCGACTTTCCCAGCAAATCCGACTCATTATCCGTTTCGAACATCTGCATGCCCGAGTCATTGATATATTCCCAATATTCATCGCGGATAATCGCGATCATATCCATGGAATTCTCCACCAGCAGCTTATAGCGTTCATTCATGGCATTGTAGCGACGCTCAACGAAGCTCGCCAGCAGGCTGAAGGCAAAGATGACCAAGGTGGTAATTCCGAGAATGACAGCAAGCAGCCGCATGTATTCGTTCAGCCGGTCCGTTGTCAGCACAATGGAATAGAGGATGGTTATCGCAAGCAGGCCGATCAAGTGCGTAGCAAACCCTGACAAGCCGAGCATCAGGCCCGGCAGCATCAGGTAGGTGCCGTTCTTTTGCTCGAACAGATGGAAGGAGTAGGCCGTTCCCAGAAAGCTCAAGACAAAGGCGAAGCAAACCAGCCCGGTGTGGACGCTGTAATCCTGGACCTGGTCGCTTAGAAGACTGGCATAATTCAAGAATACGGTCCCGGCCGCCATAATCAGGCTGCTCAGCAGCAGTTTGATGACGAAGATCCGGGCCGAGCCAAGCAGCCATAAGGAGAAATAAGCGCAGCACATGATGCCAAACAGGTTGATGACGGATGTCCAATCAATCACAATCATATTATCCGTGGCAATCAGAACAATAAAGTGGCAAACCCACAGCCCCAGCGCATATACGGCAGCCCCGCTCAGCAGCCAATAATGCCGGAGCTTTCTGACTAGCTTGAAATGACCGATCATATTGTACATTGTAAAAGAGGCAAATAGATTGATAGCTAATGCCAAAAGCAGGTACATCCATTTGTCCGAAACGATCAATTCGCTCATACCTATCCTCGATTACCTAGAAATTCTGTTATATTCATGTGACAATTCGACATTTTTCCAAATAATCCTTTTTTCTGTGACATGAAATGTGGGATTAAAGCATGGGACGACGCTTTTTTTGCGGTGCGGCTTTACGTTATAATAGAATTCAATCGAGAGATCAGCAGCTCAAGGAGAGGATTTACCCATGATGAAGGTATTAAAAGAATTCAGGGAATTTGCGGTTCGCGGCAACGTGCTCGATCTCGCAGTCGGTGTCATTATAGGAGGCGCATTCGGCAAAATTGTCACTTCGATGGTCAATGATATCATCATGCCGCCAATCGGCGGAATACTCGGCGGAGTGAATTTCAAGGATATGTTCATTAATTTATCTCTGGACGAACATTACGATACTTTGGCCGAAGCTCAAGCCCATTCCGCACCGGTGATCGCTTACGGCAATTTTATTAATGTCATCCTCGACTTCGCCATTGTCGCATTTTGCGTTTTTCTGATCGTGAAGGGCGCGAACGCCCTGCGCCGGCTGAACGCCAGGGAACCGGAATCGGTCACGGAGCCTACGGAGAAGGTATGTCCGTACTGCCTGTCCAAAATTCCGATAAAAGCAACCCGCTGCGGCCACTGTACCTCCCATTTGAAAGATGAAGAGCTTGAGGGCGTGCAGGAGGGCCTGTCCTAGCATGGCGGCCCATGACGACAAGCGACCCGCCGCCGAGGAATTCTTCGATATTTATGACAGCTCAGGCGCGCCGATCGGCACAGCCAGCCGCAGCGAGGTTCACGCCGCCGGTCATTGGCACCGCTCGTTCCACTGCTGGCTGGTCCGCCGGGAAGGCAGCCGGCGCCTTGTGCTCTTCCAGCAGCGGCAGTCCGGCAAGGATACCTTCCCCGGCTTCCTGGATATTACGGCTGCCGGCCATTTGGCTGCCGGCGAGACGATGGCGGAGGCTGCCCGGGAGCTTGAAGAGGAGCTCGGCGTCCGCGCGCCGTTCTCCGAGCTTATTCCGCTCGGCACCGCCCGCAAGGAGGCGGAAGGCACGGCGCAGGGCATCCCCTTCATCGACCGGGAAATAAGCGACGTCTTCGGGCTGGTGTACCATGCCCCCCTGGATTCGCTGCGTCTGCAGCCCGAGGAGGTAGCCGGGGTTTACGAGGCGGAGCTTGCCCGAATGATCGATCTGTTCGAAGGACGCTGCAAGAGCCTGAACGCCGAAGGCGTCGCAGCCCTGAGCGGCGGCCAGCTTCAGCACGTTTCCCTGATTGTGGAGGCCGGGCATTTTGTACCGCGGCCGGCGCCTTATTATACGGATGTGTTTCGCGCCCTGCTCTCCCATATCTAAGAAGAGAGGGGTGCAGCCATCCTTCTCGGATCCCTAAGCGAAAATTGTGATATACCGCCTCCGGCGCATCCCCTTCGCGGAACATTCCCTTACGGTCCCGCTCCCGGGTTCTTATCATATGCCGGCTCGGGAAGAGGTTCCTCTAGCCTTTCTCTTGCGGGGTCATGCCGCCTTGCAGACGCCATGGGCTTGCTCCGCTCCTGGCCGGCCGATGCCAGGGCGTAGACTGCAGGCGGCTGGACGACTGCACCAGCTTGCCTCCCGCTTTGCGGGGAAGCTTGCCCCCGGCGGAACGCCGCACGGACTTGCTCCTGCCGCCCGATGCTGCGCGCAGACTGCCTGGTCTGCCCGCTTTTCCAGCCGCCCGCACACTGGCTCCGCCGTTCCTGGCCGCGTATTTCAAGCGCATGCCCTTCGCGCGCTCCCAATTCTGGTACCACTGATCGATCATGCTGTGTATGTTATAAAATATCGTATTCGCCGGAGCAAGGTCAAAATCGTTCAAATCAGGCTGCCTATAAAGCTTGGCCGCTGTCTCGTGGATACAGCCGTGCAAATTGGACGCTTCCAGAAACAAGCCGAGCTCATCCGCAGTCGCAAACGATTCCGGATTATTGCGGATCCGCATCTCGGCATTCTGATCGTAGCACGGGGCGCTGCGAATCTCCTCCGGCACTTCCTGCCAAGGCGCAACAAGGGGCATATCATACCCCTGCCGCTCATACCACTGAAGTGCCTTGGCGATATATTGCCGGTGGAACTGCAGAAATTTCTCCCCATAGCCAGGCGGCAAGTTTGCCGGATTGCTGTGATGGTTCGTATGATGCCAAAGACGGTGCTCCTCCAGGAGCGCCGCCGGAAAATTAGGAATAATGGGCATTACTGTTCCCTCCTGCCGTACATCCGTTTATGCTATTTTATGCGGTTAACTGCTATTGGTTCTTTTCCCTGCCGCTTGCAGCAAAAAAACCGTCCACGCATAAAGACGCAAGACGGTTCTTTGCGGCCTGAAGCCGGGTAGGTGAAGGGAGCTACGGTCTTACAGGATATTGCATTGGCCATTCGATACGCAAATATCGAAGGTAATACGGACGTCGCAGCATTCTCCAAAAACACAGCTGATCCGTACGCAAGAGCTTCTGCCTTGATTGAAGAAGCAGACCACGCTGCAGTTATCCCCGATAATGTTGTCTACCACTTTACGGTTTTTACAGCGAATGGCGCGGACAAGTGCGGCTGCGTTATCGGCATCCTTCAGCTGGCAGAACAGCTTGCACAGATCCTGACCGGCTTCTTGGATGCCTTCGACGGCACTGTCTGTTTTTTTGCAGCAGCTGTTGGAAGAAATCCGCGCACGGCTGCGGGTTTTCTTCGCAACTTTAATATTGGCAAACTTCATTTTGGCTGACATCTGTTTTCCCTCCTCTCGGATGTACATAATCCAATTTATGAGGAGGACATGTAAAAAGCATGGACAAGAATGCCCCGTAAACCGCATATTCTTCAATCAGCCGTTCCCGCATAGGCGTCAGTAGCCGAAGACAAATATACCTCCAGGGTAATCTTTTACACTAAGGAGCTCTCCTTCAATAGGGGCTGCTCAGCGGATCTTCATGAATCGAAAAAATCATGATCTTCTGACTCCAGCTCGGCACCCTCGACATCGGAGAGCCTGAACCAGTCCCCGTTGACCATAAACTGGCCGCCCCGCTGGTCAATCCGCTCCACAATCCCGATTACGGACAGCTCCTCGAACGCATCGAACAGCTTGACGCGAATCTCCTTGTGCCGGTGCAGCGACTCGCTGAAAAGCATGGCAATCTCGCTCCACCGCGCTTCGTCCAATACCTTCTGCTCCCGACGCTTCAGATTCTGCTGATGCCGGTTATGCTCCAGCTTGTGCTCGGGCAGCATCATCCGGCTGTCCTCCCACATCCAGTTGCCGCCTGGTGTCAGCTTCTTTGTTTTGCCCATCGCTTGCCCCGCCCTCCTATTTGTAGTGGCCGCCTATCTTGCTGGCCCGGTCCGCCGCCTGCCCGGCCGGTGTTCCCGAGACGGCGCGGATAATGACATCATCGCCGTATTTGTCCTTAAGCCGATCTGTCACTGCCTCCAGAGCACCCATGCGCTCCCTCGTATCGTCCATGACAAGCTGGTACTGCTCGTCGCTCTGGAAGCCGGTTACCGACACCCCTACCCTGCGGACGGGCAGGCCGTCCCAGTGACGGTCGAACAGCTCAAGAGCATGATAGTAAAGGTCATTGGTCACATGGGAGGGATAGGGCATCGTCATCTGTCTGCTGAAGCCGGTCGGCCTGTCAAAATCAGCTCCCCGGCAGTTCACCGACAAGGTCCGGCCCATCTTGCCGATCGATCGGCAGCGCCGGCCCACCAACTCGCACAGCTCCAGGATGATCACCTTGATCTCATCGCGTGCCGCATAATCGCGCGGCAGCGTCATCATGTGGCCGACGGATTTCTCCCCGGCATGTGTGCCCGGCAGAACCGGCGAATCGTCAATTCCATTGGCGATTCGCCAGCACACCTCCGCCTGAATATCGCTGTTCTTGCCGAACTTGCTGCGCAGCCTGCGCTTCAATTCAGGAAGCGGCATCCGGGCGAGATCTCCGATCGTATGAATGCCCATGCGGACAAAATGGTTCGTCATCCTGCTGCCGACCATAAACATTTTGTTGATCGGCAGCTGCCACAGGGAATCGGCCAGTTCCCCGCGGCGCAAAACATACAAGCCCGAGTCATTTTTCTTGGCGTAATTGTCACAGGCCTGCTTGGCGAGAATTTTGTTATGGCTGATTCCAAAACGCGTATATATGCCGGTTAAGGCCAATACTTCCTGCTGCATCAGATGGGCGGTGGTTTGCGCATCGCCATACAGGTGAAGGGAGTCGGTCACATCGATGAACTGCTCATCGATCGAATAGGGTTCAACGAGGCTCGTGTAGGTTTCATAAATCTGCGTGATTTGAAGAGAGACATCGATGTAGTGCTGCATCCGCGGCCTGACGACAACCAGATCGCGGCATTTGCCAAGCGCATCGCCAAGCCTTTCGGCTGTCGTAACACCCCTAGCTTTGGCCAGCGGACAGGCTGCCAGAATAATTCCCGAGCGCCGCGCAGGATCGCCTGCGACCGCTACCGGCTTATCGATAAGCTCCGGATTGTCCGCCTTCTCCACACTGGCATAGAAGCTCCGGCAGTCCGCGAGGAAGATGGTTCTCTCTTTAGATGGCATGGCGTCTCGCCGGAGCCGGGACAATGGCCAATACCTGATCGCTTTTCAAGGTGCGGTAGGCTTTGGCCCTCAAGCAGAATACGCGCACATAGCTATCATTCTGTGAATACACAAACACCCGCCGCTGCGTTATGTTATTTTTGGCATCCTGATAAATGATTTCCGCATGCTGCCCGACATATTTCTTGAAGTCCATTGCAACCCCTCCATCTGCGAACGTATATTCTTATTATATACAAGAACGCTTGTTCGCAACACAGGAAATATGTGGGGTCCATAAAAAAATCCCTGCATCCGCTAACCAGCCGCGGACACAAGGATCTTGATGTGGAGAGGAGCCTCGTCTTATTCATTGAGATAGGTCGTCACCTTATTCTGAATCAGCTTGGCGACGTCCTCCGCCGATTTCTGGCCGCTGAAGAAAGCCTTGGACTCGTCGGTGACGAACTGCGCGACCTGGTCGGATCTGAATAATGCGGAATGAATCGCCCCTTCCAGGAAGCCCTGCAGCTGGTCAAGCTGCGCATCGTCGACTTTGACCGGCACACCCTCCAGCGGCCCCTCCTTGTTCGTTGGCGCCGTCCCATCATCCTTCAACTGCTGCAGTTCTGCAGCAAACGCCTTCTTGTTGAGGGGGAACCCCGCGGTATTGGGAGGCGTTGTGATCTGATCCGACATCATGAATTTCAGGAAATCCCAGGCCTGCTCCTTCACCTGCGATTTCGCGTTAATGCCGATGGTAAGGTAATTCATGAAATAGCCTCCGGCAGCCGTATCCTGCGGATGCGGCATAATGAGCAGCTTCATATTCTTGGCGAGATATCCTCTGAGCGATGTAAGATAATCCCCGGGAGAATTGATTTGGAGGGGAAAGAAATAAGGACGCCCCTCGCCGATGATGCCGTCATCGCCCATCTCCTTCACCTGCTGCATCAGTCCGATAAAAGCTGCCGAATCGAAATTCGCCTTGCGGCTGGCGGCGTCGACGAATTGGGAATAGTTGTCGGATACCATCTGCGCCAGCAAATATTCCGGGGTGCTGTTAAGCACGTTCTTGTAGGGACCGTCCTCCGCCAGCTTCTCCGTAGCCGCGGCAAAATCGCTCCAGGTCCAGGATTTGTCGTCGATCTGCACGCCTGCCTGCGCGATGGCATCCATATCGCCGGCGAAGCCGTAGAGGAAGAAGGAGAGGGGCAGACCGTAGAGCCCTCCGCCGATTTTGGCGTTATCCAGAATGTTGCTGAAATAATCCTCTTTCTTGAACGACGGATCCTGATCCATCATCGTGTCCAAATTGACAAGCAGCTGCTGCTGCACGTAACTGGCGACAGGCAGCTCTTTCATTTCCAGCATATCCGGCCCTTTGCCTGCCAGCATGGCTGTGTTCATAGTCGTTTGGTATTTCTCCAGATCCGCATCCACATTCGCATTGTCGGTCGGCATATCCGTAAGCTTGATCTCGACATCCGGATGCAGCGCCTCATACTTTTTCTTCGCTTCCTGGAAGCGGGCATCCGGCCAGAACGTCGAGAACGTGATTGTCGTCTTCCCTCCCTTGGCAGGGGGAGAATCTTTCCCGGGCGCATCGCCGTCCTTCCCCTGCCCGGGGGCAGTTGTTCCGGTATCGATGGCGGCTGTTCCGGTGTCGCTTACCGCCGATCCCTGCCCCGGAGCCGTTCCCCCGCTGCCGGAGCCGCCGCTGCGGCAGGCAGCCAAACTAACCAGAAGGACAAACCCCAACAACATAATCATCATTTTTTTCATTGTTGATCACCTTTCCTGCCGGAGAACTTGGCGTATCCGGGCCCCTTCAGTCTAAGGCGAAGATGTCAACATAACTTCACTGACTTGTAAACAATTTGTCTCCAATAAGAAGAACCGGCTTCGCCGTCCTTCAGCGGCAAAGTTAGTTTCTTCCCCAAAAATATCAGAAAAGTAGAGGCCATATTGTATACTTTCTGAATGATTTTAAGAAAAAAACATCCTGATGAACAGCCGACAGGAACACCAAAAGTGTTCCTGGCTCTCCAACAAGATGCATCGGGTACTGCAGCTGCCACCGCTTGGCGGGCGGTTCATTCAAATTCGATAATAAAGGATTGATTATCGGGCAGCGGGACCAGGTCAGAGGGCACAGTACTAGGCGCAGATTGGGTAGGCTGCGCAGGGCCCGCCTCTCGCGCATACACTTTCTGTCCTTCAATCAGAAGTCCGCTGTTGTCCGGATTCCATGCCATCTGGAAGGGAACGACTCCCTGATAAACCGCTGTTTCGTTCAAGATGTTGTTTCCCTGCAGCTTGCCCGCATAAATTCTCATATCCTTGATTGTCGAACCCTTGCCCTTCCAGTACGCGATATATTTCCGGTCCGGAGACAGCTGAAAGCTTCCTACCCGCCCCAGCAGGACGGTTACCGCCGCATTGCGCAGATCGTACGTATACAGAGATCCATCAGGCCCTATATAAGCGATCTGATCCTTATTGACCCAGTCGGCCTGGCTGCTGCCGCCCATCCAGACCGTCGATCTGTCACCGCCAAGTTCATGCTCGTATTGACTCACAAATCCGCTGCCGCTCCAGACGCCGACGCTGAAACTGAGTCGGCTGCCCTCGCCTTTGACGATCAATACGCGCTGTCCGTCATCCGAAAGCTTGATGGAGTAAATGACATCTGCTCTATTCCACTCCGGCAGTGAATAATACTTCGCGGTTCCGGTGTCTGTATCGATTACGCCAATGCTGCCCTGACCATTTTCGGAAAGCAAATACGAGACGTATCGGCCGTTATCCGACCATGTCAGGTTTTTCGATATCAGCAGCTGCTTGGAAGTAAGCGTAACAGCAGCCTTCGCCTGCTGGTCGGACGTCGATATCAGCGTAATCGTATAGACGCGGTCGGCAAGCGCAATCGTGCATACATACCGGCCATCCGGCGACAGTCCGGCAAATAAGGTATCCCCGCCCACATCGCGCAGCTTCTCCGGTGTCCCATAAGGGGAGACAAGACGATCAATGCTCAGCCCCTGCCTTGCTTCCCCGAACACGCCGATAACGGTATCCCGGCCGAGCCAGCTGATTTTGTACTGGTTCTCCCCAGTCTGAGCGGGCAGCCGGTAATAGGTCTTGACCTTGAACGGCCCGCTGGCCTGGTCAACTGCGCTGTCTTCTTCCGTATCGGGTATGATGATCGTCTCGGATCGCAGCTGCCTCATGCATCCGGACATCAGGACGCCCAGAAGCACAAGAGCTGCGCACAAGAACGCAATCCGTCTGCTCATAATCGCTACCTCTCCGCCTTTATGTAAGGTATTTCCACATAGACGCCTGTTTGACGGTTCTCGCTGATGATGTGGATGCTTCCCCCGTGATCCTCGACAATGGCCTTGGCAATGCCAAGGCCCAGGCCTACGCTGCCCGCTTCCTTGGGCCTGTTGTCCGCCAGGTAGAAGGACTCGAAAATGCTCGCGAGATGCTCGGGGTCTATCGTTTCTCCGAAATTAACGAAGGCAAAACGGACGGTCCCGAGGTCAAGCAGCGCCTTGACTCCGATCTCCGAATGGGCGTCGCCATACTTGATCGCATTGTCAAGCAGATTGATAAAGAGCTGTCTGAGCCTGTCCGAATGTCCGTGTACGAAGAGCCCCTCCTCCGTGTCGCAGCGAATCGTCTTGTTATAGCGCTTGGCCTTGAAGGCCATCGCATCGCATACATCGTGCAGAATCCGGCCTGTCTCGACGCGCGCGAATTCATCGCGGCTGGCCGGTCCTTGCGATACCTCCAGCATCCTCAGCACCATTTCGTGCAGACGCTGGCTCTCCTCCACAATATGGTTCATTCCTTTATCGAAGAAGTCGCGGTCGCTCTCCCCGTTCTCCCGGATGATCTCCGCATACCCGAGAATGGAGGTCAGCGGAGTCTTGAGCTCATGGGTGACATTGTCGAAGAAACGCTTGCGCTGCCGGTTCAACCCCTCGAGCCGGTCCCGGTCCCGCTCGATTCTGGCAATCTGGCTTCTGATCTGCTCGATCATATCGTTGAAATTGGCGGTCAGCCGGCCGATTTCATCCTTTCGCCGAAAGGCGATGCGGATATCCAGATTCCCGTTCATCACCTCCGTGGAGGCCTTGGCCAGCTTGACCAGAGGGATCGTAATATGCCGGGAGAGCATGTAGGAGAACAGGAAAGCTGCAGCGAAGACTGCCAAAGCAATATAGAAAATGATATCCAATATATGCCCGCTTTGCTCATAGAGCAGCGTAAAATCCTTGGAGAAGCGCAGAATCCCCACCTTGACCCCGCCGATGATGACCGGGTACGAATACAGAACGGATGCAATGCCGTGCTCGTAGGAGATGGTGTAGGCCGTTTTGCCCTGAAGCGCTTGCTTGAGATCATCGTCCGTAACGCCTGAGAAAGCGTCCTGATCGGATGAATACAACAGCACGCCGTCAACTGTATAGGCCGTGACATTGCTGGAGGTCGCATGCTGCAGGTCGCCTACCATTTCCTCGGCCATCTGCCCAAAATAGAGATCGTCGTTCGTAAAGTGGTTGATCATAAACGCCTGCTGGACATAGACATTGCTGTTCTTCTTCAAGCCGATCAAATCGTCGGTGATGATATTCTGGTTGCTGGTCTGGATGACACGCGCGACAATCTGATTAAGCAGCAGAAAAGAGAGGCAGAAAATCAGGAAGAAGCCGATGATGAATTTGGCTCTGATTGTACGGATCATTCCGGCTTGTCCCCCCGATCGGTTGGCGGCCTCCGGATAGCAGCGCCGTCAGTCCACCTGTTTGTCAAATTTGTAGCCCACGCCAAAAACGGTCAGGATCACATCATTAATATCCAGCTTCTTGCGCAGGCGCTGGATATGGATATCGACGGTGCGGGTGTCTCCAAAATAATCAAAACCCCAGACCACATCCAGCAGCTCCGGTCTGGAGAAGATTTTGCCCCGGTAATTGTTCAGAGTCATCAGCAGATCGAATTCCTTGGGCGTCAATTCGACCACTTCATTATCCTTTTTTACCAATCGCTCTTCTTTGATAATTTCGATATTTTTAAAACGGATGCTGGATGCCGGCTGATCGCCGGAAGGGCGTGCCGCCTGGGGCAATCTGCGCAGGACCGTTCGAATCCGGGCGATGACCTCCCTCAGATCAAACGGCTTGGTAATATAATCATCCGCTCCGAACTCAAGGCCCACAATTTTGTCGGCGATGTCTGATTTGGCTGTAATCATAATGATCGGAATATTGAGGGTCTCCGTAACTTTGCGGCAAACATCCAGTCCGCTCACATCCGGCAGCATCCAATCCAGCAGCAGCAGATCCGGTCTGAACTGCTCCACCAGCCGCAAGCCATGCGCCCCGCTGTTTGCGGTGATCGTATCGAAGCCTTCCCTGTTCAAGCCATAGGCAAGCAAATCCGCAATCGCTGCTTCATCTTCAATAATCAGGATCTTGGCTTTCTCCATGCGGTTCACCCCATTCTAACGACATGGTAGCACAACCTGTGGGTTCATTCAAACCATGAATCATGGCACCGGTTGAGGCAAAACTCTTTATTGAGGTTCAGGCGTGTCCATCCCTGCATAAACAAAAACCAGTCCAAACACCATTAGTGTCCGACTGGTTTCTTGTTGTTTTTCTCTACCGCAGATTAGGGAACTGCAGCTTTTGCTTTTGCAAATATTCGATCAGTTGAGGCAGCGCCTGCACCGTTTGCTTCGACTCATGCAGGAGCAGGATCGAACCGGATAACTCGGTGTGCCTGGTATAATTCATAATCGTCTGGGAGCTGGAGGCCTTCCAGTCTTCGGAATCTTTGTTCCAGAGAACAATCTTCATTCCGTTCTTCTCGACAAGCTCCGAAAGCGCGTCATCCGTAGCTCCATAGGGCGGGCGAAAAAGCACCACGGGCTCTGACGTGACCGCTTCGAGCAGTTGGTTGGTGCGGGCAATCTCAAGCTGCCGCTTATCGGATGTCAGGTCCTTAAAATCCGCATGCGTCATGGAATGATTGCCGATCGAAAACCCATGGTCATCGGCATATTTTACATATTCGGGGAATTTCCTGACCTGCGTCCCCACGAAGAAGAACGTTCCCCCGACCTTGTGCTTCTCCAGAATATCGACAATCTCCCGGGTATACTTGGATGGCCCATCATCGAAGGTAAGCGCAACGGAGCCTTTGGGCAGGCTGAAATTGACCAATCCGCCCAGCTTAACCTCAGGGACAGCAGCGGATTCAGTTACAACCGCGGGTACGACGAGGGCCTCCTGGGCAGGAGCCGGAACCGGCTCGCTTCTCGCCTCGGCAAGCTGCTGTGTGAATGACGTTCCCCTTTGCTGCGTTCTTTCTTCCAATACCGATGTATCGACCTTGGCCAGCACCGCCTGATTGGTAGAGGGGTAGTCGGGAACAAAGATCAGGAAGAAGGCTGCGACCACGAACGTAGCCGCCAGAATTCTCAGCGCCCGTGCGGGAAATGCAGGCTTCCATGACAAGCGTTCAAGCACCGTCTTCGGATTAGCCGCTTGTTCGTGGCATTCGGAAACATCCTCCGTGCAGATAAAAGAAGATAATCGTTTTATTTGGGACAAGTCCTGAATCTCCCGCAAAGCGGCGAGCTCCTCAGCAAATTGCCGGGAACAGGGAAATATGCTTTTTTCACTCGAGCCCCGGTCATATTTGGTAAGCGAGCCGGAAGGATGGTTGTTCAAGGCATTCCAATTGCTATGTAAGGACAATCTATATTTAGCCGTTTCCACGGATCCGATCAAGGCGCGGATATGATAGGCCGTATAGGAATCCAGCTTCCATTTGAGATTCATGGATTGTTCCAGATTTAATTGTATATGAATGCAGTGGCTCTCGGATCCATTCTCTACGGATAGGACCTCCAGCCATTTCCCCGTATAGGATGCCATTGTGGATTCCCCCTTTCAGTCCCTTCTCGCTGACAAAAAATCACTCAGACGGGGGAGATAATGAGAAGGCCATACGTGCTGTAAAGTCGGTGACGGACTGCAGCAGTTTCGTTTTTTCTTCTGTGACCTTCTGATATTGGCTGGCCAGCTGCAGGTTCTCCGCTTCCGCATCTCTGAGCTTCTCTTCCAGCTCCTTCGTTCTCTGCAGACTGTCCTGCTGAAAACGGTGCGAATCCTCATGGAGCTTGGCGTATTTGTTTCTTTCCTTCTCCAGCTGGTACTTCAGATTATCGATACCCGAATTGGAGGCGTTCTGGAACTCCTTGTAGTCCTCCAGAAGCTGGTCATAGCCCATCTGCTTCGCAATCAGCTTATCCTCCAGCAATCTGAACTCCTGCTCCCTGTCGGCAATGAGCTGTTCTTTCTTCATCAGGTCGTTTTTGAGACGACTGATATCTTCGTTTGCATTGGCAAGCTGCTGCTCGATATCTTTGCTTTTGAAGTGGATAAGCTGACGGTCATTCAAGAGATTCTCGACCGCAACCACAAGGTCCAGGGCTGCCTTGTCCTGATCCAGCAAGGAAATTTCGGATGCCGGGTGCTCGGCGAGCGATGACTGTATTTCTGCTTCAGATGAGAATTCCGCCTGACGATAGCTTTGGGTGCGCGCTGTCAACGCATTTTTCAGCCACCCTTTTGCTTTGCCGGCAGAATGGGGTCTATCTGTCATATCGACATCTCCTTAACACACAGTATCTATCTACTACTCTCCACTATGATATATTATCGGTATTAGAGACTCAGGGATATGTAGTACTTTGATACTATTTGCATGAAATTGTTATAGGAACATTGATCGATATCTGCATGAGTGGATACGGATATTCAAGTGTACAAAACGTCCCCAATACAACGGGGTTGAAGCATCAGGCACAATACCCTTCCTAAATAAGGGGCATGGAAAATTATACATTAAATGAAAATCTCCGTTTGCCACAAGGCCTTGTCACTATTACGTGATAACGAAAAGTAACCGGAGTATAGCGAATGGATTACGCTAGCTGAGGACGGTCAATAACCGTATATACGAAAAAAACGGCCATCTGCGGATTAGTCTCCGAGAGTGGCCGTTTTTTCGTTATATTCCGATATCAACAGTTACTACCTCGCCACCCGTTAACGGGCCACACCATTGTCTACGTTTAATTTCAACTCTAATAATTTTCGGTGTCCCGAACAAAACGTACTTCGTTTCGATAAAACAGGATTGAGCGATCCAGTGGCTATCCGATGATACCACTATTTTTTAAAGCTGCGATGACCTTATTAACATCTGCCTTAAGTGTTGCTACGTCTGCCGCTGTAGATGCATCGATAACTTTTGCAGGTATTCGCGTATTGCCTACCAACATTCTGCCGATCAGGAATGGCGAAGTTTCGTCTATAAAGAATGGTGTAGTTACGTCTGCGCCTACGACGTTTGCAACAAACACAAGCTTGCTTGCCGGAGCCGTGTACGTAAGGTTCCATCCATGCAAGTGTATGCCATCATCACAGCCATGTATCTGATTGCCGATAAAGGTTTGGGAGCTGGATTTGTATACTGTTATTGCGGTATTACAGTCTGTTATTGTGTTGTTAATGTAGGTGCATAACGACTGTTCTCCGTTATTAATGCCAACACCATAACCCTCAATGATATTTGCCAAGATACTGTGTTTATGTCCGTTTGTACCGCCAGCCGCTGCAAGAGAAATCGCTGTTCCTAGTCTGCCTGTGTTTACAAAAGTATTACCCAAAACAGTGACCGTATTGGAGCCGTCTGTGATGTTTATGGTCTTATATGAATTCCCACTAACACTCTTGCCACACTCTTTGAACGTATTGCCGATAACTGAAATAGCGGTACTGCCTGCCTCTATGTGAACGGCTTCTTTAAAAATTCGATGAAACGTATTGCCTATGATTGTGACATTATGCCCATCGGCAACACCGATAGCAAAGCCTGCCGAGCTTGCTACATTTGTTAAGTCTGAAAACTGATTCCCAATAATGGATATTCCGGGATATGAAGCTAAGTTTATTTCAATATAGTCGGCAGCATCATTCATAAAGGAGCATCCACGGACGGTTAAACCTCTGCCGTTTGCGAACCTGTCAAGCAGAATGCTGTATCCTGTGGGGCTGTTATCGTTATCGAATGTGCAGCCGTTGATATCTACATCCTCTACAACACCCGTCCCGTTGTTGATACTCACCTTCTGTACACCCTTGAAAAAGTAAACATTCATCAACTTTAGATTCTTCGTTCCGCTTTTTAAATTCACACTTACTGTACCGCCTTCGGATAAGTCTAGACGCATATTCTCCAAGACGGTATCTTGGGATGAAGTAGAGATAACATGCGTACCTATGAAACCTGGCTTCGCCTTGATCATAGAGTTAATACCCATCCCACTTAATCGGATATTTGGTTCGTTAATTGTGAGCGCATCTGCGAAGTGCCAAGTTCCTTCCGGGACAAATACGGTGCCGCCGCCTTGCAGTTTTACAGCATTAATAGCCTTTGAAAAAGCAGCACGATCATTGTAAACACCATCACCGACAGCGCCATAATCCAAGATTGATACGCTCATTCGTCGTCCTCCTTGTGATAATACACGCCGTGTTCATTGACGGACCAACAACTGTCGGGAACGGGACGGATCAACGACTTGCTTTTGAATCAAGCCCGTTAATTACGGGGATTTCACCGCGTATTAACCCCCCCTCGGTACTTATATTTATAGTTCTCGCAGACCGAAATATCTCTCATCCACACCAGTTTCGCAGTTATTTTATTAAAACTGCTCAATGGCAGGAATCTCATCACCTTACATCCACATCGGATCGTAGCGCATGCTGACATCGAAACAACTCGGAGTTATTCTCGAATGGATTCGCTAACGCCATTAATCTCCGGATGTTTCTACGATAACCACCCGCTCCAGCAACTTATGTAATCATTTAATGTTCGGCCGCGTAGCCCCTCCGTCCGTTTAGCGCTATAAAACAAGTCGAACGCTTGATCTTGACCAAAATGTACCCTAGCCGCTGCCGCCTTCCCCGCCGTTATCGCGTGACCGTTTTACCTTGCCGTGGACCGTTCGTCATAGCAAAAAGCCTCCCGCGTGATACCGCAGGAGGCTTCGTGTATATGACCAACGCTTAACCGCATAATTGCCCGGAAAACGTTGGCCTAGCGTATGTCTTTTCGTCCATTCAACAACCGACAGACGTAGTAATTACGGGAGATGGTGCTGATGAAGGGAATTGAACCCCCGGCCTACGCATTACGAGTGCGTTGCTCTACCCCTGAGCTACATCAGCATATTCACCGTCTTGCGCGACGCGACTTTTATAATATATCGCAAAAGCAAATCATTAGTCAAGCCTTTGGGGACCGCGCAGCGGGGGTAAATATGACCTTTTTTTACAGCTCTGGCGATCGCTCCACAATGGGTAATATCCATCAATGCTGCGGCGGTTTATCGGTCTGGGCAGGCGGACGCACGGGAATATGCAGGGTGAACGAGCTGCCCTTGCCTTTCTCGCTTTTCAAGGTCAGCGAGCCCCCAAGCAGGCGGGCCAGCTGCAGACTGATAGAGAGCCCCAGCCCCGTTCCGCCGTATTTGCGGTTGATGGCGCCATCCTCCTGCTGGAAGGCCTCGAAGATCACCTTCTGCTTCTCAGTCTCGATGCCGATTCCGGTGTCGTGCACCGTGAAGGACACCCGCTGCGGAGCAATCGGCCGCGCCGCCGGACGCACCCAGGTGGCGGGATTCCAGTTGAGGATACGCCTTCTCCCCTGCGGTCCCGGCTCGATGGAAGGAGCGCCTCCCTCCAGACGCACCGCCAGGCGGACCGTACCCTCTTCGGTGAACTTGAACGCATTGACCAGCAGGTTCCGCAGAATCTGGTTCACCCGCAGAGCATCGGTTTGCAGGCTGGCCGGCACATTTGGCGCGATGTCCAGCTCGAAGGATACTTTGTTCTGATCCGCGATCGGCATAAACTGCTGGTGCAGCATCTGCACCAGATCATGCGAGGACACAGGCTCAAAGACGATATCCATCTTGCCGGCCTCGACTTTGGACAAATCCAGAATATCGTTAATGAGCTGAAGCAAATCATTGCCGGCTCCATGAATCAGATCGGCGTACCGCACCTCGTCCCCTTCATAGCGCTCATCATCATTATCCCGTATAAACTGGGAGAGCAGAATGATGCTGTTAAGCGGCGTTTTCAATTCGTGGGACATATTGGCGAGAAATTCCGACTTGTATTTGGAGGCCAGCAGCAGCTCGCGCGCCTTCTCCTCCACCTCGCGCTTGGCCTGGCGCAGCTCGCGCGTCTGCCGTCTTAAGAGCATATTCATCGTGCGCAGCTCGTCGACACGGATTTGTTCCTTCTGAAAATCGCGGATAATAAAGACCAGCAGGCCGCTGAAAACCACTCGGATCGGCAGGGCATAACCGCCAATCTCACGCCAGTACTCGTAAGCATCCATCGTATCGGAAACGCACATGATGACGGTTGAATTAATGGAATACAGGAGATTTACGACAACGACAACCAGAGCGCTTTTCCAAATAAAACGCCAACGCAGCTTTCTCAGCCAAATATTCAGAGCCGTACCGACAAGCCCGATAACGCCCATACTAAGAGCAGCCAGCCAGCTGTGGGGATCGTAATCGATGAAGAGCCGTCCCGCGCCGATACCGACCCCGATGAAAGCAATCCAATAAGGATTCGGCATCACCAGAATAGCGATAATCAACGGTACAAAACGCATATCAATCAGCGCCGTACCCGCCATTCTGCCGCCGAACACCATCGTCAGCCATCCGGCTATAATAAACACGGCAACCGTCAACGCATATTTCACCCTCACGGAGGCGTGCTGGAAAATATATTTATACCCCAGATTAAACAGATAGGCCAGGGCAATCAACAGACTCAGATTAGCAAAAAAAACTTTGGCAAACATCATGCGCGATTCCTCCTGCCATAGTCGGGTACAACCGGCGGCTTCCTTCCGCTATTTGCATGCGCGCACACAGCGTTCTTTTCAGATGATCGTCCCGCATACCTATTAGAAAGAATACCATATACGGGATATGCTTGTGTGCGGCGCTCATCATTTTCAAGGATCCCGCTGTATCATGCCCGAGCAAGGCCCATACGAAAACACTTCCATAACGCAAGCGCAAGAATATGCACCAATATGTTCAAAGTTCCGCCCCGATGCTTCAGGTCTGAACAACTGATTCGCCGCCTTAAATGTAAATGACATAGGGTCAATTACCCTTCTTTATATCCGGTGACTCATGACGCCTGAGCCTTCGGCGGCGACCCCTGTGCGCTGTCGTTTTTGTGCCTCATGCGAATGTCCGCCCATCTCCGAACTCCCCATTATTCTACATGAAACTCCATAAACATCCAGTTTCTCGCAAAAAAAGCAGTGCTAATGTGATCTAAACCGACAGGAAAAGGGTAATATAAATTGTTAGCCAGGCATTAGCAAAGCAAACATGTACCTCATGTCTCCTTTATAAGCGATTAAATATTTTGGGGTATACTAAGCTTAATTCAAGATCGGAGGTGGTTACCGCAATGACTAAAATCATTACCTTTAAGAAACATTCCGTTCCCGTTCATTACCCTTCCGAGCAGATCAGCTACATTGAGCTCCTTCACATTAAATTGCTTGAGATGGAATACAACTTTGACTTTCGCAAAAAATGGAAACGTATATCGTCCGTGGAGATGATTCGAGACGTGGCGATTTTACAATATAATGACGGCACAAAGCTTTACATGGAAGTTTGTTGAACTTATCTAAAAAAAAAAGGACAGTAGCACGTTCCCGACCAGGCGGATAACATGCAGCTGTCCTTTGTTGTATCTGCGAAACCAAAAACTTACTGCAGGGCGCTGCCGGTCTTGACCTGACGCTTCTCCGTGCGCCCGGCCCGCATCAGCGATAGCACGCAGGCAATGACCATCAATGCGGCCATAACCCAGAATACCGTATGCAGGCCGTGGATGAATCCCGCAAGCGACTGATCCGGGTTGGCGAGACCCACCTGGGTACCCGAGAAAATTGCCAGCATGGCTTCGCGGGGAATACTCTGGGTCACAAGCGGAATCGTAAAGGCGACGCTCAGCATCATCCCCAGATTGGCGGTCATGGAGCGGATTCCGGAAGCTTCTCCGCGGAATTTGGGGCCAGCGGCATTCATAATACTGCTGGAATTCGGCGAATTGAAGAGTCCGGAGCCGATGCTCATCAGCGTCATCCAGAAGGCAAGCTGCCAATAAGGCGTATGAAGGCCCGTATCCATCGCCAGCCCGACCAGGCCGACAAAGCTGAAAATAATACCGACCGTTGCCGGCGACGTTTCGCCGAAACGGTCTCCGAGCCAGCCGCCGACAGGCGATACCACGAGCATGCCTGCAGCAAGCGGAATCGTCAAAATTCCGGCCATCAGCGCGTCATAGGACAGCGCGCCCTGAAAATAAAAGATCAGCATAAACATAACGCCCATGCGTGCAAGTCCATTCAGTGTAGCGGTGACGATGCCAAGCGAGAACACGACGTTTTTGAACAAAGGCAGATGAAGCAGCGCAGAAGCCTGGCGTCTCTCCGTTCGGATAAACAGCGGAAATCCGATAATGAAGGCAAGAAAAGAGATATAGACAACCGGGGAGTTCCAGGTCTGAATAGGGCCCCAGGTTAGTCCAAGCAGCAGGCCGGTCATGAAAATCATGTACAGCACCGACCCGGCAAAATCGAATTTCTTCGCGGCAGCCGTGCTCTTCACATCCTTCATTCCCATAGCCCACATGCCCCAGGCAATAGCGATTATGCCAAAAGGCACATTGAACCAGAAGGTCCATTCCCACCCGTACTCGGTTGTAAGCCACCCGCCAAGCACAGGGCCGATGATCTGCCCGACGGCGACCACCATGATATTCACGCCCAGCGCACGTCCGAGCTCCTCCCGGGGGAAGGCATCGGCGACGAGAGCGGTACTGTTCGCCATAACCATGGCTCCGCCAATCCCCTGCAGAATGCGAAATACAATCAGCATGGGAGCATTGGACGAGAACCCGGCAGCAAACGAGAAGATAGTAAAGATAATCATTCCCCACATATACATGCGCTTGCGTCCAAAACGGTCGGCCAGACTGCCTGCCATGAGCACAGCAACGGTCTGGGCAACCATATAGGCGAGCATAACCCACATGGCCTGAAGAACGGATGCGTGCATGCCCTTTATTAAATCCGGAAGAGCAATAATTAATGTGCTGAAATTAAGCGCCGAGAGCAGCGCGCCCAGACTGGTTACCGATAGTATCCACCATTTCCGGTCATTCATATGCTTATCATTCCTTTGCAAAGTCATTCGTCTTCGCGGGCTGCTTGGCTTCTACCCGCTGAAGCCGTTCCTGAAATCGTTGTTTCATCTCCAGCATCCCCTTCACCTTCTCATCGATCAGGGATATTTGCCGGTTCAGCAGAACAGCAGCCTGATCCAGAAGGCTTGAGCGGCTGGAGTCCGATATTTCCTGGCGGTAGGTTTCCCGCAGAGCCGTCAGCTGCTGTTCGGCGTCGAGAATCGTCCGGATTTCCTGCAGCGAGCAGCCGAGGACATTCTTCAACCGCTAAATATGCTCCATCTCCTCTGCTTCTTCCTCGGAATAGAGACGATGGCCTCCGCCAGTCCGCTCGACCTCCCGATGAGGCCGATTTCTTCATAATAATGAAGGGTTCTCGCTGTTACGCCCAAACGTTCCGTAACCTCTTCAATGCTGTATTTCTTTTTCTGCATTTCAACTCTCCTCATTATATACCTAACGTTTACGTAAAGGTATGGTTATTTTTTACCCTATAAACAAAAAAGGCCCTTATCCGCCGGTTTGCGAAATAGGCCACAATTACAATTTGAAATTTACCCGTCAGACTCCGTCATATATTTATACCCGACACCCCATACTGTACGAATATATTTGGGCTCTTTGGCATTCTGCTCCACCTTGCGGCGGAGATTGACGATATGTACATCAATGGCCCTGTCGGTTACGAAGGAATCGAATCCGCGAATCGCATTGATCAAATCCTCCCGGCTGAACACTTTTCCCGGATGCGCGAGAAATAATTTCATCAGCTCAAATTCGGAAAATGTCGTTTCGACCATTGCTCCACGGACAAGCAGAAGCCGGCGGTCCGCATCGAGCTGGATC
Organism: Paenibacillus sp. JT31N11; assembly: GCF_056269285.1. Lineage (NCBI taxonomy): Bacteria > Bacillati > Bacillota > Bacilli > Caryophanales > Paenibacillaceae > Paenibacillus > Paenibacillus sp. JT31N11. The sequence goes on along the minus strand of NZ_JBWDNQ010000006.1, from coordinate 36,602 downwards.
TGCTCTTCCGGCAGTCTTGCTTCCGTGACCTCCGGAGAGGCAGCTCTTGCGGGAACGGCCTGCACCATTCGCGTCCTGCGGATCAAAGCTTCCACCCGCGCAGTCAATTCGTGCATGCTGAACGGCTTGCACAAATAATCGTCAGCGCCCGCGCGCAAAGCCTGTACCCGTTCGGAAACCTCGGATTTCATCGACACAATCATTATGGGGACACCCGAAGCTTGTCGAATCGTAGAACACAGCTTCATGCCGTCCCAATCGGGCAGCATCAGATCGAGCAGAACCACATCGGGCGGATACAACTCCAGCAGTTTGAGCCCGCAGTCGCCAGTGGCCGATTGCTTAACGGAATAGCCCTCTTCCGACAAATACATCGCTAACATATCGCTCATCATGACGTCATCTTCGATTACGAGTACCTTATTCAATGATTTCACCTCGGAATGGAAAAGAAATTGAAGATGGCTTCTTTCGTCAACGTTATATCCAATATACAATAAGGTTCGACCCGTCAACAATAGATTGTTAGAAAAATGTTAGGGGAATTTGTCGAAATTGTTATTTCTTGCGGTTGAGCGCCGATATCATCGGAGTCAAAACAATTTGGACACATGCGGCAGCCGAAGCGATCGCCAGCGGTTCGCGGGACTCCAGAGGGGCCTTCAGCAGCATTTCCAGCTGATCGGCCATGGCCGCAAGCTCCGCCGCGGACAAATTGCCGGCCACTCCCTTCAAGGTATGGGTCATCCTTCGCGCCAGACCATAATCCCCGCTTTGCAGCGCTTCGCGCAGCCGCACCTCGAATTCGGCATAATCACGGGCAAACAGCTTGAGCATATGGCCCAGAATATCCCTTTTGCCATTCACCCGCTTGATTGCGGCGCCCAGATCCATTCCCGGAACCTCGTAAGGAAGCTCCTCTTCATGGCCCAAAATCGGTTCATATGCTTCACGCTGGCTCTCTCTGCTTGCGGAGGCAGCGCCAAGCCGGTTCTCTCTGCCTGCAAGCAGCCATTTCTCAATCATCTGCAGCATGCTTTCAGGCTGAATCGGCTTGGTCAGCACATCATTCATACCGAGCTGCATGTATCTCTCGTGATCCTCCCGGATTACATTCGCCGTGAGCGCAATAATCGGCATCCGGTCGTATTTGGAATCCGAGCGGATAATGCGCGCCGCTTCATCCCCGTCCATCTCCGGCATATGAATATCCATCAGCACCAGATCCCATCGCTGCTCCTCCAGCTTGCTTAGCACCTGCAGGCCATTCTCTGCGACCTCCACGATAAAGCCCCACTCGCGCAGCTGCTCCAGCGCTACGAGTTGATTGATTTTATTATCTTCAGCAAGAAGGACCGTTCCGCTGGGCGGCTTCGAGATTTCCACGGCGGAAGCTGTCTGGGCCGCGACGGATACATCGGATGACCGCTGGCATACCGCGAGCAGCGACTGGTACAGGCTGATCCGGTCTGCCGGCTTCACGATGATGGCATTGGGCCGGTCTGCCTCAGGCAGCTTGAGCAGCTCCTCCCGGCCATAAGCCGTTGTCAGCGCAACCGTGGGAACCCCTCTTTGCGTTGCGGTTCTATGGAGGGTGCGCCAGGTATCCTCGCCGAACATATCCGGCATTTCAAAATCCAGCAGGAGCACGCTGGGAAGAATGCCGATGCCGGCCCGCAGCAGACGCTCGTACACCGATCTCCAGGATCCGTGCGCAATCGCCGAGAATCCCATTACTTCCAGCTCGGCGCATAGGTGATCGCTCATGAGCGAATAGTCCTCGACCACCCAAGCCGACAGCTCACCGGTGCGGCTTATTTTATACCGTTCCTCATGCGCCCCGGCCGTAACGGGCAGCTCCAGGGTAAAGGAGAAGCAGCTGCCCTCTTCCTCGCTGCTGTCGACCTCAATCAAGCCGCCCATCATGCCTACCAGGCTTTTGACGATGACAAGTCCAAGGCCGGTTCCCCCGTACTTCCGGCTCGCCGCGCCATCCACCTGCATAAAAGGCTCGAACAGCTTGTCCAGCTGTTCCCGGGAAATGCCGATTCCTGTATCCTCGACGAGAAAACGGATCTCCGCCCGGCCTTCCTCGGTTATCCTCACCAGCTCCAGCTGCAGCCGGACATGCCCCCGGTCCGTGAATTTGATCGCATTGATGCATAAGTTAAGCAGAACCTGCTCCAGCCGCAGGGAATCCCCCGCCAGCATCGTGGGCATATCCTGATCCATCTCGATAATGAACTCGAACTGCTCCTTGCCGCCAACGAAGACGGCAAGCAGATCCGCGAACCGATGGATCATTTCCCATGGATCAAAAGGCACCTCCGTCAGCTTGATTTTGCCCGCCTCCACTTTGGCAAAGTCGAGGATATCGTTAATAATGCGCAGCAGCGCTTCGGATGAGGCGCGGGTCTTGTCCAGATAATCCTGTTGAAGACTGGTCAGCTCCGTCTTCTGCAGCAGGCCCGTCAGCCCGATAATCCCGGCAATCGGAGTCCTGATCTCATGGCTCATGCGGGCCAGGAAGTTGCCCTTGGCGGTATTGGCCTCCTCGGCCTCTCGTTTCGCCTGCAGAAGATCGGATTGCGCTCTTTTCTGCTCGGAGATATCGCGCGCAATGCAGGAGTAGAACGTATCGCCCGTCCGGCTGTCCCGATGCGCCACCACAATCTTGGAGACGGGAACACTCTCTCCTTTTATCGTTGTCAGAAGCGCCTCGCTCTCATGAAAGCCCAGCTCCTTGGCAATCGCAAGACCGTGCAGCAGCTCCTTGACCGTACGCTGCGGAACAAGCTCCTTGGGCGATGTGCCGGCATACAGATCCACGCCCAGCAGCAGCCGGCCCGCATTGTTCATATACAAGAGACGCCCCAATTCATCGAAGGTGGCGATCAGATCCTTCGCAGCCCCCATGACTTCAAGCTGCTGGCTGCGGGCCTTCTCCGCCTGCTTCTGAATCGTAATATCACGGGCGACGCCAGCCTCCCCGATGAATCTGCCATCCTGATCGCGGATGCCGTTGGAGCTGTAGGCTACCGGGAAGCGGCCGCCGTCCTTGCGGACATATATCCACTCCCGGTCATAGGTGAATTGTTCCCGCCTCAGCTCGCGAAGCACGGACAGATCGGGGGGAACGCTGCGGAGCAGCCTGCGGCTCAGCCTTCTCGCTTCCGCCTGCAGGTCATCCGGGTCAATAAAAGCGATGGCGGTTGCCTTATTGACCACTTCCTCTGCCGTATAGCCAAGCATCAGCTCGGCGGCCTTGCTGAAGTAAGTGACCCGGTACTGATCGTCAAGCACGATAAAAGCGAACTGATTCTGATTGATAATGGCCTCCAACCGGCCGAACATGTCACGCAGATGCAGCCGCATGTCGTTGACGGAATGGGAAAGCTGCGAAATTTCGTCCCCGCCGTTTTCGGCGACCGCCTTGACGTCAAAATCTCCCCCCGCAGCGGCCTCCGTCGCTTTGAGAACTTTCTTGATCCGCATCACAATCCGGTTCATGAACAAGAAAAGCAGCACAATCATGACCACTTCCGCTATCGCGATCAACAGGACCGTCCGCAGCAGAATAGAGCCCAGCGGCTTCTCGATTTCATTCAGCGGCACATGCATGGCAATCCGCCATGTCGTGCCCGGCACCTTCGCGAAAAAAACGAATGAATCTCCCCCCGGTTCCTGCAGCTGGATGTAGCCGCTCTCACGGCCGAGGAGGTCTTGGGTCTGCGATCCGAACAGAAAAGGCCTGGACATGACAGAGCCCTTATCTGCTGCTTCAAGATCCGGTGATTCCAGAATATCTCCGGAATCGGTATACAGGAAAATATTATCCGATTCGGCTATATGAAAATTAAGATGCTCCCGGTAAATCCGGTCAGTCAGGATAGCGGCGCAGACGACGCCGATTACCCGGTGCGCCTCGTCATTGACCGGAATCTGGAAGACCACAATCCGGTTTTGGGTCCAATCGCTGAGGAAGGGGTCTGTGACTATCGTCTCTCCGCTCATTGCTCTTTTGAACGAGGGATCTTCCCCAATATTGACCCGCTTCTGGCTGGAAAGCGTCAGATCCCCGTCCGGATCCGCAAATCCCATCGTAACAAATGCCGAATCGACCCGACCCGTCTCCTTGCTGAAATAGTTCAGGCGTTCGGCATCCGTCCCGTAGCGGACAATATCGGTGCGGCTCATCAATTCAATTTCCGTGCTTCTGGCCTTTACCCACTCGGCCAAATTATCCGCATTGTTCTTCACCTTGACGAACGCATTGTCCGTGATCGCCGTGAGCACCGTCTTCTTGGTCATTCTATAATTGTCGTAGCCGACAATAGTCAGCGGAATGGATGTAATGAGCACGACAAGAACCAGAATTTTAGTACGCAGCGATATCGTTTTCACCCCGGGTGTTCCCCTTTCGCAGCAGCAGGCTTTATTGCATCTATTATATCGTTCATGCCAATAGCTTCATAGACGGACAAGATAGGGACCCGGACGTAAAAAATAGGAGTAGAACCGTGGCAGACCAAGAGGGAACATCCTATTCTTGAGCTATCAGAACGCATGAACTCTATCCTGTCTTTTCTGATATTTCCGAAGGAAGAAACCAGCTTTGCCGCCATAGGAGGATGGCAGCAAGTTTTTTCCTATATGGTTCGCGCGGCGGAGGATCTGTCCAATGGTAGATAAGACATCTGAGGAGGAGCCCCCGCTATGAACAAAAAAATCATCTTCTACGGTATTATCGGCTTTATACTGACAACCTTGATTATTTCTCCGTTCGTCTTTGCCCAGGTGCTTCCCGGCATAGCGATTCAAGCCTCCCATACAGCCTCCGGGAAGGAAACCGCCCCGGTAGCGATTCAGCCCGCTATCGAAAGCATGCCTTATGACTGGGTGAATCAGGAGCCGCTGATCTCGCATGCGCTGGGAGGCATAGGCGGATATTCCGGGACAAACAGCATCGAGGGGCTGAAGCGGGCCTATAACAGCGGGCTTCGCGTGTTTGAAACGGATATTACCGCAACCTCCGATGGCCATCTGGTACTGAGGCATGACTGGGAAGCCGGCACCTACATGGTGCTTGGACAAGCCATTCCGGACGCGCGCCCCCTGGAGCCGATGACATTAGCCCGGTTCAAATCAACGAAAATTCAGCAGCAGTACACTCCCATGACCTTCAAGGAGCTATGTGTGTTCATGTCGGAGCATCCCGATATACTGCTTGTCACCGATACGAAGGAAGCCGATTCAACCAAAGCGACCCAGCTGTTCAAACAGATCGTCAGCGAGGCCAACGGGGTGGATGCTCAGGTGCTGCGCCAATTCATTCCGCAGCTGTACAAGCAGGATAATTATGACGCGGTCAACCGGGTATATCCATTCAGGCAGTACATCTATACTTTATATATGAACGGGGACTCCATGAAGGATGTGGTCAACTTTGCCAGCGGGAAAGGAATCGGTGTTGTCGTAATGGACGAAAACCGCTATACGCCCGAATTTGTTCAAGCGCTGCTGCAAAAAGGAATTTATACGTATATTAATACCATTAATGATGTCGGCCGGATTCACACCCTGTTCAGCACAGGGGTAAAAGGCGTTATGACCGACTTTGCCGTTCCTGGCGAACTATAGAATCGATCTATAGAAAAACCTCCGGTTCCATAAGCGGATCGGAGGTCTTTAAGCTGTTTCTTCTTGTTATACTGGTTATGCTTGATTTGCAAGGTCCAGACTTGTTTCGTCAGGAAGTCTGCTTGACGAGCTTAAGAGTGCGGGCGCTGCCGGAAATCTCTTCGAAGAAGTCGACATCATCCTGTGCCAGGCGAACCCACGCCTTGACGCACTTCGGATCAAAGTGCACTCCGCTGTCCTTCACGATAATCGCCATAGCGTCTTCATGCGACATGGCCCTCCGGTATGAACGGGAAGAAGTGAGCGCATCATAGACATCCGCAACCGCCGTAATGCGGGCCAGCAGCGGAATGTCATTTCCCGCCAGGCGGTCGGGATAACCCGTGCCATCCCATTTCTCATGATGAGAGCGGATGACTGTCAGCTCATCCTGCAGGAAGCCGAGCCGTTTGCACATGTCATAGCCGGAGACAGGATGAAGCTCAATGATTGTGCGCTCTTCCGGCAGCAGCTTGCCGGGCTTGCTCAGAATGGAATCCGGCACCTTCAGCTTGCCGACATCATGAACGACGCCTCCCTGTGCGATGGCGCGAAGCTGTTCCGTGGTCAGCTCCATTTCTTCCGCCAGCCGCAGCGCATAGAGCGCAACACGCATATTATGGCCGGCTGTGTAGGCATCCCTGACCTCAGTTGCCATAATCAACGCCCGGACACTCGGTGTCATGCAGGCTTCCAGCCAGACGCGGGGATCCGATTGAAACAATACCTTCAGAGATGAGGTGAAGGATCCTCTGGAGAAGTATTGGCGGGTCAGGCCGGCGATCATGATGATCATCGATCCCAGCAGCAGCCCGTGATAGAGCCACCAGCTGAGCTTCCATGTAATTCCGGTTACGATAATATATTGGGTAACCAGCAGCCAGCCCGAGCTGTATACAATTGCCTGCTGAAGCGGAAACCGCGCAGCCCGGTATGAATGCCAGTAGCGGTACATCGTCCATATGCATCCCGCTCCGGTCAAACCGGCTGCAATCCAGTTATAGGGCTGGTTCGCGAGCATCAGCCTATCCATCAGATCGGGACGAAGGAATGTAAACAGGGTAAAGGCAGCAAGCAGCAGCACCCAGCCGGGGATTAACCATCGGCGCCATTTGGTCAGCAGCCGGACAAGGGGATGATCCGAAGACGCTGCCGACAAACAAAGCCACATAACCGCCAGCATGACGCTAAGCTGTGCGGCGATTCCGGCTATATGCTGCTCATGCATCAGGAAGCCGGGAGTGGACAAGCCATGCAGAACGAATATTTCAGCCATCGACACATAGGACAGGGACAGAAACCCGACCTTGATATTGCGCAGCCGATGTCCGGTGTAGCCGACCGCTACCGCTACAATGAGGGCAAGCGCGGCGATGGCGCTCACAATGTAGAAATGTCCTGTTGGAGCGTTCACGGAAATGTCAGTACCCTGGAACGAACGAAGCAGCTCATAAACCAGCAATGGCACTATCGTAATCGTCAGCGGCCAGATAATCGACTTTCCCTTATCCTGCATGAAGCTTCCTCCCGTTTCCCTGATTAAATACGCAAACGAACTTCATATATGTGGCGCCAGGAAGCAGCGGGCTTCGCTGTCCTGGAAGAAAGCTCTTTTTCTCTATATCGGCTTTTCTTAGCCAAAAATTTAGGTCTATAGTCACAAATATCAGTCAAATTTTGTCGTAATATATCATTTTAATTTGGCATTCTACAAGGTCAAAAAACCGGCTGCATTTCCTCCCGCAAATTGCAGAAGCGAACGCAGCCGGATGTTTGTAATCATCAACTCAGGTCCTGCATGAACCCTTGATCTTTACCGTTCTCCAATCGTTAAATTACCTGATCCTGTCTCGACGCTTACCAGAATGCCGCCATCTCCGAATACTACATTTTTCTCATCATCGTCGTCTGTCGACTGCACTGCGCCATCCCAATGATTGCGCAGGTCTCCAGATCCGCCGTCGAATTTGAATCTGACCGATTCCGGCCTTGCATCCGTATTAACGGTAACATCGCCGCTGCCGCTTGACAGCTCCATGGGGCGGGTAATTGCACTTTGCTCCACGCGGATGTTGCCGCTTGAGGTCTTCGCCTCCAGCTCGGCATCCACATCGTACAGCTTGATATCTCCGCTCCCCGCTTCAGCCGACAGCTCCCGGGCTTTCAGCTTCTCGACCGTGATAACCCCGGATCGCATATCCAGCTCCGCCGTGTCGGCTGTTACATCGGTGATTGTCGAATTCCCGCTGCCTATATCGAGAGAAAGCTTGCCGACGGTCAATTGGTTGAACTTCACATTCCCGGAACCTGCTTCGACATCCAATGTCTGTGCAGCCAAATCCGTTATGCTGGTATTGCCGCTGCCGCTGTCCAGAGCGAGAGAATCATACTGCTGCTCTGGCAGTTCCAGCTTGAGCTTGACGTTAAAAATGCTCACTCCAAAGGAAAATCCGTTTTTCGCATCAACACCGACCGTAACGGTATCGCCATTCCGAACGACTTTCAGTTTTGTGGACTTCACAAATTTCTCGCTCACCTTGCCGCTGAGAGAAGCCTTGATTTCATTCGTCGGGCCTTTCACGACCGTTACATCCATACTTTCCATTGAAAGGATAATATTCTTCGCGCCTATGCCGTCAACCGCCTGATTCTGAGCGATATCGACCGTTCCGAAATTCCAGAATCCGTCCCTGCCCATCGTTGCGCCCGTACCAATTATTCCGACCACCAGCAGAATTAAGGCAATAATGATCCAGTTTCTCATTGTTTTTTCACCCTTATCATTCTCGAATTGAATTTCAGATACTGCAGGGTCCCTTTTGATACCGCACCGGTCAGCCATTTCGTGAACGCCCCGAGCAGCATGCCTACAGCCAGCAGCGAGATAGCGATGAAGACGGACTGAATCAGTGTGAACGTCCCGCCGATCGTCCCTTCGTAAATGGCATACAACGAGGCTATTCCGATGGCGATGGAGGATACCCACAAGGCCAGCAGCACGCCTAGAAGCGCAATGTAAGGGCCAAGTACGAATATGAGGTTAAAAAATCCCAGACTTACTGCGGCAAGCACCGCGCGAGACACATGGGTAATGCCTCCGTTTCTGCTCTCGGCCTGTTCCACACGGTATCCCAGCAGCATTTCTTTGGCTATAAGGCGCGGATCCCCCAGCTCGTGGGCAGCCTCCTCCTCGCTGCGGCCATGCTCGGCAGCCTGCCGGAAATGCTCTTCATAATCAAACATCCATTCACGGCGCAGCGGTTCGGGAACCGGCGCAAGCAAGTCCCAGAGATGCTGCAAATATTGTTCTCTTATCATCGTTCCACACCTTCCTTAATCAATTGGTCCACGGATATGGAGAAGGACCGCCATTCCCGGATCAGATCCATCAAATGCTCATGGCCATGCGGTGTAAGCTTGTAATACTTGCGCGGCGGACCCTCAGTGGACTCTTTCAGGTAGGTGGAGAAATATCCCTCCAGCGTCAGCCTGGCGAGCAGCGGATAAACACTTCCCACCGCCACTTCGAATTTGGAGGAGATCGATACGGCAAGCTCATAGCCATAGCGGTCTTCCCAGGCGGTCAGAGCGAGCACGCACAGATCCAGGACGCCTTTTTTAAACTGTACATTCATTCACAGCGCTCCCTATGATACATTGTATGGTATTCATCATTATAGAATAGCGAGGCAAAAAAATAACCTCCTGCAGCTATAATATATCACCTGCTATTCAATTATGCAATATAGTGGAGCAGTATTTTCAAAAAAAAGGCTTAGGTTGTTATTTTGCCGGTTAAGCCAGGGTTCATTCCATCAGAAAGATAAGCAGCGCACAGACCGGATTTGATATGGTCATATATTTTTGGAATCGGCCTCCCGCCCTGTCTTGTCCGCTCGTGAACAAGCGTAATTTTCAAGGTGGAAGGCCCCTCGTCCTGCCTGCTTTACGTCCTACATGCGAATATCGATGCTTCCGCCCAGATGGGGCTGTACGCTGCGCTCCATCATCTGAACAAGCGACTGCGCGTTCTCCTGCTGCGAATCTAGCGCTTTGCCCAGAACAGCGATTCCAACTTGCTGCTGCAGAGCGCTTGACGACTGGCCGGTTACCAAAGCTCCAATTCCTCCGATGTCCATTAACGGTTCATCCTCCATTCTGTTGTATGCTCTCTCCCGCTATACCAGCCGGTACTGCTAATATCGGTTGGGATGCCGATTCGCTTTAGTGAACAGGCGCAATATGATATGCTTTGTTTAAACTATGAATGCGATGTGGAGGCATGAACATGAGCAGCAGCTATGAAGTCGATGTGAAGCAGGATGTCTACACCCTTTATACACTCAAAGAACCGGGCACGGACTCATCGGTGACGGTATGTCCGGAACGCGGCGGCATCGCCATCAGCTGCCAGCTGAAAGGCGAGGAGCTATTCTATCTGGACCGCGAATCCTTCAACGATCCAGAGGCCAATATCCGCGGCGGCAATCCTGTGCTGTTTCCTATCTGCGGGCAGCTTGAAGAGGGCGTGTACGAGCTGGATGGCGCTACATATACGATGCGCAACCATGGCGTGGCCCGCAACCGCGCATGGGAGGTCGTCTCGACCTCGGAGGAAGGCGAAGCCTCAGTAACACTGAGGCTGCAGAGCGGAGAAGGCACGCGGGAGCAGTTTCCTTTTGAATTCGAGCTGCTGTTTACCTACGCTCTGGTCGACGGCGCGCTGCATATCCGCCAGAGCTACCGCAACTTCTCGGACACCGCCATGCCGTTCTATGCCGGCTTTCATCCTTATTTCAAGAGCACCTCAAAAGCGCTTGTCTATGACACCGATGCAACGCGTTACCTCGATTATAACGATAATGAGGTTAAGCCCCTTCGCGGGGCCGTCGATCTGGGCGGACTCAAGGAATCCGTCGCCCTGTTGGATGCGGACAAGCGCGAAATTGCCTTCCCCGGTCCGGGCGGCACCGGGCGCGTGCACATGTCCTACAGCGATGTGTTCAAATATGTGGTGCTGTGGCAGGTGAATGATAAACCGTTCATCTGTGTTGAGCCCTGGATGGCGCTGAATGCCGAGTTCAACCGCAAGGATGAGCTGTTTATGCTGCCCGCAGGCGAAACGCTCAAGGCGCAGTTGTCGATCGGATATACCCGCTGATAAGGTTCGTTCAAGAAGAAACGGCTGCAGCTGTCCTTTTGCGGACTACAATCTATACAATCAAAAAAATTCCACTTTGAAAGCAGGGGATGTTCATGGCGGAAGGTATATTGCGTTCGCTCGGGGGATCGGATCTTGCGCTCTCGCCGCTTGGTCTGGGCTGCTGGCAGTTCAGCAAGGGCCGGGGCCTCGTCGGGAAGTTCTGGCCTGTTCTGGAGGACAACGTCATCCGCGATATCACGCGGATCAGCTGGGAAGGCGGCATCAACTGGTTTGATACCGCCGAAGCTTACGGCGGCGGACAATCCGAGGAAATGCTGGCCGATGCGCTGAGCGCGCTCGGTGATGCAGGAAAAGGCGCACACGTCGCCACAAAATGGTGGCCGGCTATGCGGACTGCCGGCAACATTGGAAAGACGATCGATGAACGCCTGCGCCGTTTAAAGGGCTGGACTATCGATCTGTATCAGGTTCACCAGCCGTATTCCTTCTCTTCCGCCTCAAGTGAAATGAATGCCATGGCGAAGCTCGTGGAGCAGCGCAAGATCAGGCATGTGGGCGTCAGCAATTTCTCGGCCGCGAAGATGGTGGAGGCAGACAAGGCGCTGCGCCGGCATGGCTTGCGGCTTGTATCCAATCAGGTCAAATACAGCTTGCTGGACCGCCGCATTGAACGCAATGGCATTATGCAGACCGCCAAGGAGCTTGGCGTGGCGATTATCGCCTACTCCCCTCTGGAGCAGGGGATTCTGAGCGGCAAATTCCACAGCAATCCTGAGCTCGTCAAGCAGATCAGCGGCCCGCGCAAATGGTCCAGCGGCTTCAAGCCGGATTCCCTGAAGCGCACACAGCCGCTTATTTCGCGGCTGAGCGAGCTTGCCGGCAAATACGGAGCCTCCCCCAGCCAGATTTCGCTCAACTGGCTCATCCATGCGCATGGCGAAACCGTATTCGCCATCCCCGGCGCATCGAAGCCTCACCATGCAACAGAGAATGTCAACGCGATGCGTTTTGCGCTCGAAGAGGAGGAAATCCGTGAGCTTGCCGAGCTTGCGGACCACAGCAAACGATAGAAACCGCTGCAACGGACGAGAAAGAGCATGGCGTCAGAACTGACGTTATGCTCCTTTTCTGCTGCGCTTCCCGGTGCGCACAACGGCTTCAAGGCACCTGGTTCGCCTTGTTTCATCGTTCCCCAAGAACCGGCGGTTCTGACTGTCGGCTGCAACTGACCGATACTCCGTCCGGTCCAAATAAGAAAATTCCCCTAATCTGCGCCCGTTTGAAGATAAGTACGGAACACAATATCCTGGTTGTAGTTGCCGAAGCCTTCCCCGTAAATCGTCAATCCGCCCACATGGACGGCGCTCTCGGGCACAGCCAGCTTGAGCATCCATTCATTGCGGGTCATAATGATATCCTCAAGCCTCACATTCGACAGCCTTTGGCCGTCCAGATACGTCCCCTCCCTCGTAACGCGTATGATTTTGAGCCAGCCATACTGGTTCACCGTCCACCACGAGGGCGTAAGCATACCCCGCCCCTCGCCGGAATCGCCTGGACTGGTCCATACGCCAAGCAGCGTATCGTTCAGGTAGAAGTGGATATCCGAAGGCCAATCCGCCTGAACGCCAGGCGCCTCCGATCCGATTTCAAGCGAAAATTCGATTTCTTCAAGCTGCTGGCTGCTGAGCACATAATTCGGAATGCGGTATTCCACATACCCTTTACCGAACCACAGAATGCGGGCATGCATCCGCTGCGGCTCATGAAAATAACGGGGGTCGTCATATTGGCCGATGATGCGGTCCAGTGTCGCCAATCCGCAGGTCGGATGGACCTCGAATCTCGAATAATGGCCAACCGGTACCGATACCTCCTGATATTCGCGCTGCTTCTCGCCCATCTGCGGTATATTCAGCTCCACCCGGCTGACGGCAAGGGAACAGATCTTGTGCGTCCCCCCGCCCCTGCGGACCAGTTGGGTATGGATAAGCCCCCCTTTCTCCAGTTTCTTCGTATGCATCGTCACGATCGCACTGCTTAGTCCCAGCGCGGATGCAAGCTCCTTCACATTCATGGGCTGACCGGCCAGCAGCTCCAGAATATGCAGCCGGACCCCGCTCGCCAGTGCTTCGTATAAAGGCAGCCATTTGCGGTCTGTATTTGCGCGTATCATTCCATTCTCCCTCTATCCCGATTAACAAAACCATTAATTCATCAAGATTGAAAATTAAAGCTTGTAATGGGTTTATTGTTCGTGTTTAATAATGATGCAGGCAACTATTCAGGTTAATTGATTTATATATTTGTTAATTTAACATGAGGTGATGACCATGTCAAACAAAGCCAAAATGGTAGTGGACAAGGATTTCAAGATCGGTGAAGTGGACAAACGGATCTATGGATCGTTTATTGAGCATTTGGGAAGAGCCGTCTATGGCGGCATCTACGAGCCGGGTCATGAATCGGCAGACGAACAGGGCTTTCGCAGCGACGTTATGGAGCTGGTCAGAGGCATTGATGTGCCGATCGTCCGTTACCCGGGCGGCAACTTCGTCTCCGGTTACAATTGGGAGGACGGGGTTGGTCCGGTCGAATCCAGACCGCGGCGGCTGGAGCTGGCCTGGCGGACGGTTGAACCCAATCTGTTCGGCCTGAACGAATTTATCGACTGGTGCCGCAAGGCGGACACGGAAGCGATGATGGCCGTCAACCTCGGTACGCGCGGACCTGATGAGGCCAGACAGCTGGTGGAATATTCGAATCACCCCTCAGGGACCTATTTGAGCGATCTGCGCATTCAGCATGGCTACAAGCAGCCCCATAACATCAAGACCTGGTGCCTCGGCAATGAAATGGACGGCCCATGGCAGATCGGCGCCAAGACAGCAGCCGAGTACGGAAGAATCGCCAACGAGACAGCCAAAGTGATGAAATGGGTCGACCCCTCGCTTGAGCTTGTCGCCTGCGGCAGCTCCAATCTTGGCATGGCTACCTTCCCCGAATGGGAAGCTACGGTACTTGACCTTTGTTACGCCAATGTCGATTATATTTCACTGCATCAATATTATGGCAACCGCGACAAGGATTCGGCCAACTTCCTGGCCCAGTCGATGGGGATGGATTCGTTCATCAATACCGTTATCTCCACAGCGGATTACATCCAGGCAAAGAAACGCGGCAAGAAGAAAATCAATCTTTCCTTCGACGAGTGGAACGTCTGGTATCATTCCAATGAAGCCGATAAGAAACTCGAGCCATGGACCGTCGCTCCTCCGCAGCTCGAAGACATCTACAACCATGAGGATGCGCTGCTCGTCGGCTGCATGCTGATCAGTATGCTCAAGCGCGCGGACCGGGTCAAAATGGCCTGTATCGCCCAGCTGGTCAATGTCATTGCCCCCATTATGACAGCAAATGGCGGTGCGGCGTGGAAGCAAACGATCTACTATCCTTACATGCATGCCAGCATCTTCGGACGGGGGACGGCTCTTATGCCGCTGATCCAATCACCGAAATACGATGCCAAGGACTATACCGATGTGCCTTATCTGGAAGCCGTTGCGGTCCATAATGAAGAGCAGGGCGAGGTCACGATCTTTGCGGTCAACCGCAATCTGACCGAGTCTCTGCCGCTCGCCGCCGATCTGCGCAGCTTCGGTAATTTCAGCCTGATCGAGCATATCGTGCTGGAGCATGAGGACCTGAAGGCCGCCAATACATTGGAGAGGCCGGATCACGTCACTCCGCATAACAAAGGCAGCGCGGTTGTTGCCGGCAGCTCGATAGAAGCGTCGCTTGGCAAAGCCTCGTGGAATGTGATTCGCCTCAAGCTGGCCTGATCCATGCAAAACGAAGGGTACCCGCTCATTTGGAGCAGGTACCCTTTTCCAATCATATAGGAATGGTTATGACTGAGCCTCTCGCCCCATCGGCGTAATCAACCCATCCATGCTGAAGGTGTTTTTCTCCTTGTGATAAGCTGCAAGCTTCTCATCATCCTGCTTTTCCGCCCACAGCTTCAGGGTGCTTCGTTCCCCTTCATAGGTGAAGAAGGGAACACTGTAGCCGCATGAGGTTTTCACCGACTCAACGGATACCGATACGATCTGGCGGGCACCCGGAAGCAGTTGAAAATGACCGATCTTCTCCTGCCATTCCTTTGACCCGGAAAGAATGACGCGGCCTGTTCCGTACAGCCTGAGAATCATTGGCGGACCTTCCACCGCTATGAACATAAGCGTAATCCTGCCGTTCTCCAGCAGATGCGCGCTCGTTTCATTGCCGCTTCCGGTAAGGTCGAGATAAGCCACCTCGGTCGGGGAGAAAATACGCAGCACATCGTAGCCCTTTGGTGAAATATTGACATGTCCGTCCCCCTGCAGCGGAGCTGAGCCTACGAAGAACATATGCTGTTTTCGGATAAAGGCCTCATGCTCCGGCAGCATCGCATCAAACAATTTTCCCATTTCGCTTCACCTCGTCAGGAATAGTCATATCTCTATTATGACTGAAAGGGCTCGCATAATGAAATATATTAATCTTAAATACTTTATAGACATAAACTATAAACCACGGCCAGAAAAACGGCTGATGCGGTACACTGACGGCGCTGCTCCTATCCTTCATCCGCGCGTATAGAAATCTATCGTTGGAAAATGCTTATGAATTCTTAAAGATTCAAAGTAACCGCCAAACGGCCGGGCATGTCTTCTCACTTTTGGCACCTCGCGGGGCTCCCCCCGCGAGGTATGACGGTGCATGATGGCTGTCAATCTCACGTATGTCCTAAGCCACCTGCAGTACGACGCTGAATTTTACGCCTCGGGGGGTATTCTCGATTCCGTAGGAAGCGCCATGGGCATCGAACACCTTGCTGACGATATACAGCCCAAGACCGCTGCCCCCCGTAGCCCGGCTCCGCGATTCCTCGACGCGATAAAAGGGCTCGAACAGCCTGGGCAGCTTCGCTTCATCCAGCTGCGCTCCGGTGTTCACGACCTCCAGCTTATACTGGCGTTTCATCCGGCCTGCCTTCGCATCCGCCCCGTCCTGCTCCATGCCTGCTCCCATCCCTGAGGTTACGCCCCTGCCAGCAGCAGAGCTCAGAGGAATGAACGCTTCTCCGGCCTGCGGCTCCTTCATCTCCGTAATACGCACGTAAACATGCTCGCCATCGCCGGAATATTGTACGGCATTGCCGATGATATTGGATACGGCCTTGGCCATCAGCCGCTCATCGGCGGCAATGACGGCTTCCTGCGGCAGCTCGCATTCAATCGTCATATCCTTAACCTCAGCCAGGTAACTGATGTTTTCGACCGACTCGCGGACTAGCTCAGCCAGATCGACCTGCCGCATCAAGGGCAGAAAATCCCGGCTCTCCAGCTTGGACAGGTCCAATATCTCGTGCACCAGCTTATCCATGTCGCGCATGATTTTATAGGACTGTCTCAGGTAGGTGTCACGGTCCCGGTAAGCGCCGACATTGCCGATCATCGCCTCCAGCTGGCCGCTCACCGCCGTAATCGGTGTCTTCAGCTCATGCGATATCGTCGCCACGAATTCACGCCGTTTCTTCTCCTGTTCACGCTCTTGTTCGATATCATCCTTCAGCTGCGCATTCGCCTCCTGCAGCTCCGCCATGGTCGAGCGCAGGTTGGAGGCCAGCTTGCTCAAGCTCTGGGACAGCTCTCCAATCTCATCGCCCGACTTCAGGGGATTCGCCGCCGCGGAGAAATCCAGCTTCGCCAGCCTGCGCGCCACATTGTTCAAGCCAAGCAGCGGACGGGCGATCAGGCGCGAATAAAGGGCCGCTCCGCCGACAGCAATGAGCAGGATGGCGATCAGCATGTAGGGAAGGAACCGCAGGATAACCTCGGAAGCTTCATCAATCGGCTGGAGCGGAGCGTTTACCGACAGCGTAAAGGACTCCGCGCTTTCGGCGAAATGAATGGTCCGGTTCACCGTCAGCATATTCGGACCTGCCGCAACCGCTGGCCTTGCCGGAACGAATCGGTCCGGATTCTGCCTCAGCTTGCGGAAGCCCGGCAAATCAATGCTGCCTCCGCTGCCTTGAATGAACCACATCAAATCAGCGGGCAGCAGCATTTGACCGTTCACATCCCGCACACGCAGCATCGCGTTATGTTCCTCTCCGAACTTTATAATCAGCGGAATGGCATCCCCGTAATCCTGTCCGTCGACAGCCGCAACAAGCTCATTCACACCGCTATCCAGCCGGGCTTGCTTAATGGACTTATAGTAGCCGGGCAGCATGAAATACAGCGTCAAATAGATCAGCAGCGCCGACACGACCAGCAGCGCCGCTGTGATGGTGAATATTTTAAACGTGACGCCCCCGCGCCTCATCCTTCCTCTTCCGCCGGTTCGTTCTCCCATGCGTATCCGACTCCTTTGACTGTTCGAATCACCGAGATAACACCCAGCTTCTTGCGGATATTTTTGATATGGGCGTCGACAATTCTGGAATCGCCGAAGTAGTCATAGCCCCATATTTTATCAAGCAGCATATCGCGGGTCATAATCCGGCCGGCGTTGCTGAGCAGCACGCTCAAGATATCAAACTCTTTGGTTGTCGTATCGATTAATTGACCGTCAACATACACTTTATAGGCATCCGGATCCAGCCGCAACCGGCCGCCAAACAACAGCCCGCCCGGCTTCACTTTGCTTTTGGTCCGGCGCAGCACTGCCTCCACCCGCTTCATCAGCACCTGGAAGGAGAATGGCTTCACGACATAATCATCCGCATGCATCTCGAAAGCGCGCAGCTGATCCTTCTCTTCGCCAAGCGCCGTCAGCACGATCACGGGCATATCGGATTGCTCCCGGATCATCCTGCAAACGGTAAATCCATCGAGACGCGGCATCATAATATCAAGAATAACCAAATCGTAGGGCTGCTGCTGAATTTTGTCCCAGCCTTCCCGTCCGTCGCTTGCGACCTCCACCTCATACTGCCGGGAGCGCAGATACTCCGCTATCAGCTCTTGAATATATTGATCGTCCTCTATGACGAGAATATGTGCCGGCATAACCGCAGCAGCCCCTTGTTACTGGAATAGGCCTATTATAAACGGTGAATATGAAATTAAAATGAATGCCGCATGAAGCGGCAGGACAGAAAAAAGGACATCCGTCTCTATGGAATAAATTCGGTTTTTTTCCACACCGAATATTACTCGCATAAAGAAGATGTCCCGCTTTTCTGACGAAGCCCCGTTTCACCGGCAATTATTGCCGCGGTTCCTTCACCAGCTGCTCCTGCGCCATCCGCACCAATTCCCGGACCATCGATCCGCCGATCCGTCCGCCCACATGCCCGACAGACTCCGTGGTCAAACCGCCATTATAGCCATGCTCCATAGGTACGCCAAGCGATTTGGCAACCTCGTATTTCACATCGTCGGGCCTGTTCGGGTCCACTGCATAGCCCTCGCGCCGCATCACTTCCGCTTTAAAGGCGCTCATCTGCTGGCTTACGCCAGGTACAACATGCGTTCTTCTGCCTCTTCTGGCCATTGTATAACTCACTCCTTTTGCCCATCCGGATTTATCTAGGCATAGGTTGCCCGGTGCGGTACAGAATCATGCGCATCATAAAAAGCATCCGTTTAATCCCCGCTTGTTGCGGCGGCTAAACGGATGCTTTTGAAATCATTTATCTACTGCCAAGTCAGTCAAACCATCCTTTGATCTTAAACCAGGCGAACATACCGCCACCGAGAAGAACCATGACAGAGAGGACTCCAAAATAACCGCCATGCCAGTCCAGCTCGGGCATATTTTGAAAATTCATCCCATAAACGCCGGCGATAAAGGTGAGCGGCATGAAGATGGTGGTAATGACGGTCAACGTCTTCATGATCGTGTTCATCCGGTTGGAGCTGAGCGACATATAATGATCCCGCATATCGGAGGTCATGTCGCGGTTGGAATCCACCATCTCCGACAGCTTCAGCAGATGATCGTGAACATCGGTAAAAAACAGCAAATAATGGCTCATCCCGTCAATACGCTGCGTATTCACAATCCGGTATAACAAATCCCGCATCGGCACGATCGTTTTGCGCAGCTTCAGCAGCTTGTTGCGGATTTCAAAAACGTCGCTGAGCTTCCCCTGCACCTTAAACTCAAGCTCTTCCCCCTCGAACTCCAGCAGCTGGTCCTCAATCGCCTCCACGGCCGGAAAATAATGATCGACCAGCTCATCCATCACCAGATATGCCGTATATAAGGGGCCTTGCTCTTCAAACTGGGGCTTGCGCAGGAACTTGGACCAGGCTTCTTCCATCTCCTGCAGCGGCTTCCAATGGAAGGTGACCACAAAGCCTGGACCGACGAACATATCCACTTCCACCGGCCTCCGGCCCTGCTCCTCCATCGCATGCAGAACGAAGAAATGGACATTATCGTAATGATCCAGCTTCGGACGCTGCAGGTGCATGAGGCAGTCTTCAATCGCCAGAGGGTGAAAATGAAAATAGCTGTCGAGCAGCTCCACTTCCTCCTCCGTAGGCTTGCAAAAATCAACCCAGATCCATTTTGCCTGCTCACGGTCGATCTCAAGAAGCGGCGTATGCTCAATCAGCTGTTTGTCCTTCGTGATGACTAACGTACGAATCATAATCCGTGCTCCATCCGACTTTTCTTTTCATTGTAGCATTGGAGATTTCAGGGAGCAATTTTACCCGGACTTCATCATCTCCAGCACGCTCTGCCGATTGCTCTCGTAAATCAATCCGGCCAGTTTGACGTTGGGGAATCCCCGTTCCAGCAGCTTCAAGCCACCGGCCGTACAGGAGAGGTGATGATGGAATTTGTAGAAACGCATCCGGTTGGGATCAAGCCCGCTCCGCTGCAGGTACCGTTCATACTGCGCGCCGAAGCGAAACTGCATGAAGCTATGCTCATGCTCGATATCAAAATATTCGGCGCCCTCAATATCGATGAGATACGGCTCATTCCTTTCATTCACCAGCACATGATCGGGGCCCAGTTCACCATGGATAAAGCCATACTGCTCACGCGGCTGAATACCGGTCATCAGATGTTCAAGATGCTTCAAAATCTGATGCTCATTCCATTCGCTTTGTTGAACACGCGGCACCGTGAAAGCAAGCTCCCTAAGTGCATGGTCATATATCTGTTTATGGCAGGGATTAGCCGGTGCTTGATGATGCGCTTCTCCGCCGGGCTGCGCCTTTCCCCACGCCTTGCCGCAGCTGCCGTGCATGGCTTGGAGCATCTCTGCCAGCTCTCCATAAATTCCATCCCTCACATCCGCCGTTGCCTCTTCACAGGCCTCCAGATTCATGCCGGAAACATATTCGACAATGGCATAATCGAAAGGGTAGCGTCTCCTCTCCCTGTTGATATAACGAACCGCGGGCACGCGAACGCCAATTTGGCTCAGCAGACGAGTATTGGTCTCGAATTGGAGTGCCCCGTAAGACGTATCCGTTACCCCTCCCTCCCGCAAATCCCGTTCAAAATAATTCGCCGACAGGTCCCAAACAAACAGAATCAAGCACAGTCCTTCCGTACAATTCAGCTTGTAGACCGCTTTCTGCGCGCCCCCATCACTGATCCGGCTAATGCCGTTTAGACGATACCGGTTTCCTCCAATCTCCCTGATATGCTCCTCCAAATCCGCCTGGCTAATGTGTCCGCCGCTGCTTT
This sequence comes from Paenibacillus sp. JT31N11, assembly GCF_056269285.1. NCBI lineage: Bacteria > Bacillati > Bacillota > Bacilli > Caryophanales > Paenibacillaceae > Paenibacillus > Paenibacillus sp. JT31N11. The sequence continues at coordinate 16,054 of NZ_JBWDNQ010000006.1, read as the reverse complement.
GCGACATGATGCTCCACTCCCTCTCTTGAGTCTGTCCTCGAGCCCGGGAAGAGCTGCTGCAGTATCTCGGAAAATCTGCTCAAGCCCGAATGCTTCCGGACTATCGTAAACAAAATGCCGATAAAAATATAGACTGTTTCGAAACCGTATGTTATGATGTTGACTGATTTCTGTATAAAAACATACATACGATCCGGAAGAAATTGAAAGCCCTTTCTGCTTCTGACGGATTCAAAAAAGCCTTGGGACAAATGGGTCCCAAGGCTTTCCTATTGTAAGCTGGATGCGAAAGAGGATTCCGCATGCGCAGCCTGCCGGTTTCACCGAACCCTGATGAAGCTGCTTTAGTAAAATCAAACTGGCCGGTTGGCGATCCGCTTGACCTCCATCACGCTGATGCGCTGATCCATAACCTCGTGGAACAGCGTATCCTCCGTTACATGATCGATAAATAAAATACCATCCAGATGATCCACCTCATGCTGGATGCATCTGGCAAGGAATCCTTCTCCCTCGATCACCACTTGTTCTCCGGCCCTGTTCAATGTCCGCACCGCTACGGTTTGTGCCCGTTTAACAATCCCCGCATATCCAGGGTAGGAGAGGCAGGCCTCAGGCCCGGTCTGTTCGCCGCTTGCACGGATGATTTCCGGATTGATCAGCTCAATCAACCCCTCACCACAGTCCATCACCACGACCCGGCGTAGAATTCCCACCTGCGGAGCAGCCAGGCCTGCCCGTCCATCGGAGTCGTGCAGCGTCTCTGCCATATCCTCCAGCAGCTTGATAATCCTGGGCGTGATCTCCTCGACGGGTTTGGACTTCTTGCGCAGGATCGGATCGCCGAACGGCAGGATTGCTTTGATGCTCATGCTTTAAGCTCCTCTCATTTGATGATTGGGGGTGTGCACCCAAAGGTCATTCGGCTTGCATTCCAGCGCTGTACACAACGCATCAAGCGTGTCAGCCTTCATCTGTTTCGGAGCTGCCGTCAGCAAAGCGCTGATGGAAGGCGCGGACAGACGGTAGCCTGTTTTTTCATGCAAAAGACGACCCAGTGCCGCTCCGGACCAAATGCCCCGCTCAGCCATTACTTGTCTCAACATCCATTCGAGCATATCTCCACTCCTCTTCAGCCGATTAATTAGGCAACACTTAATTTATTAAGGCAATACCTAATATTATACCAACACCAATCGAAAACGCAACGGCGGCTGTCAGCCCTTTTTGTCCAGTCTATTTCTGAGGGAAGAAACCTGCAGCGCCGCCAAAGGATGTCGACAGCCGTTTGTTGCTTGTGTAACTTTTATGATCTTGCTAACGTGGTACTAAGTGAAGCATCAAGCAGTGGTGTAAGGAGGAAAGCACTTGTGACAGCGGGCTTGGATGATTTATACCGCCAGCATATGAATGACATTTACCTTTATCTATATAAACTATCGGGAGACAGGCAGACCGCTGAGGATCTCACCCAGGAAACTTATTTTCGCGCTTTCCGATTTCTGGATTCCTATACCGGAGGCAAGGTCCGCCCATGGCTGTTCAAGGTAGCGTATCACGCTTTCATCGATTGGCACCGCAAAAAAGCCCGAGGCCGCGAGCTTCCCCTGGTTATGCAGCCTGAAGCCGCTGGTCCGCCAGACAGCGATCCCGAGAGCAGAATGCTTGAGCAGGAATTGCATGAGCAATTCGAGACTCTTGCCCGGGAGCTTCCGCATAAACAGCATCAGTCGCTGCTGCTGCTTTACTATCATCAGCTTACCTATGATGAAATCGCCCAGGTTCTGGGTATCCCGCTGGCCGATGTCAAGATATCGATCTACCGCGGCAGACAAAAATTACGTCAGTTATGGAGGAAGGATAACGATGACCCAGCCATCCGATGAACAATTGAACAGCAGGATCGCGGCTTATTTGCGGGGGGAGCTTACAGGGGAGGAAGTCAATCTTCTGCGTAGTGAGCTGGAACAAAACGAGACCTTAGCCGGCCAACTGGAGCTGCTGCTGCTGGGACCGCCTCCCGGCGAATCGGAAAAGCCGGAACATGGCGGCATGCCCATTGACATCCAATCTAACATCATCCGCCGCAGCAAGTGGCAGAGCCGGTTCTCGGTGGTTTCGATCACCTTTACAACGCTTGCTGCCATTTTCCTTGTATCCGTTTTGTATGGGTATTCCAATGTTTTCTTCGCCACCCGCTGGTTTGGTCCCGATGCCCATGCCATGATCCGGGTCACCAGCGATGTCATTTCATTCACGAAGCCTGGCATCAAGGTCGGCAATTCAGCAACCGGAAGCGCGCTGCTCACGTTCACAAGCGATTATGAGCTCCGGGAGCAGGTGGGCAGAGGCGAGAATACCGTCGGCTATTACCGGGAAAATTGGTTTTTTGCCAAGGTATCGAGCCGCTATGACTGGTCAGGCGGCCAGCATGCCCTTCCCTTCTTTTTCCGGTACCCGGCAGAAGGCACCGACCTGGCTCCTCAACCTTCGAGCGGGAATGGATGGCTGACGCTGGAGAAGCTGCCGGAGGGAACCGTCTCCCAGCTTGCCGTCTCGTTCCGGCATTTGCTGACACATGACGAATATTTCGCGATCACCAAAAAATACGACCTCGACACCATCTGGTTCGCCGTCGATACAGGAGTGGAAAGCAAGCTGTCCGCAAGCAATCCGCTGCTGGGCTCGGGCCTTGTGTTCGGTTATGCTCCGGATGCGCTACCTTACGGAGATGAGGATAATCCGGGCAGCTATACAATAGAAGACAACGCGGAAGGCGAACGACGCGCGCAGACCTATTTGAGGGAGATCCGTTATCTGCTTGACCACGGAAGGCTGACAGAGGCGCTGCTGCGCAATAATGCGCAGAACCCGCAATTCAAAGCAGCGAACCTGGAGGACCGCTACAGCTATTTGATGAAAAATGGCGTCAAGCTGTACGGCGCCGTGTTGACCGGCCCGACCAAGGAACTGCTCAAGCTCAAACAGGAATCCGAGCTGGACACTCCCCTGGTGGGGTCTACGGACTGGTGGAACTGGGACCAGCAGCAGGCGAGCGGCGTGGAATACAGCCATTAATTAATCCAGCCAGCCATTCTTCCGGGCAATTCCGATCGCATCGATCCGGTTTTTGGCCTCCAGCTTCTGGATCGCCTCCGACAAATAGTTCCGTACCGTTCCGGCTGTCAGAAAAAGCTTGCCTGCCATATCGACCGCCGATAACCCTTCCGCGGCAAGCTTCAGCACCTCGCGCTCGCGTTCGCTGAGCGGGTTCTCCGCTTCCCAGAATGTCATAGCAAGCTCGGGGCTGACTGCCCGGCCGCCTTGATGGACGCTGCGGAGCGCTGCGCCCAGCTCATCGATTGGCGAATCCTTGAGCAGAAAGCCCTGTACACCGGCACGCATCGCGCGCTGAAAATATCCGGCCCGCGAGAAAGTCGTCAGAATGACTACCCGGCAGGAATGCTTTTGCGCCTTCAGGCGTTCGGCCACGTCGAGCCCCGTCAGCTTCGGCATCTCAATGTCCAGGATGCACAGATCCGGTACAAGCGACTCGATCATGGAGAGCGCCTGCTCGCCATTTTCCGCCTGGCCGATCACCTCAATATCGTCCTCCAGATCAAGCAGCGCGCTCAGTGCCCCGCGCAGCATGGCCTGATCCTCCGCCACAATGACTTTCATGGTTATTAACCCCCTTTATTCCATCGATTTGGTAACCCGCGGCACTGTGAAGGTTACAGAAGTGCCGCTGCCTTTGAATGGCGCGAAGCTCAAGTCGCCCTCGACCAGCTTAAGCCGCTCCTTCATGCCGTTCAGCCCGTTCCCGTCAGTGACCCCCGCAGCGGGGTCGATGCCGCGGCCGTCATCGGAAACTTTAAGATGAAGCAGATCCGGCTCCCCCCTCCACTCCACCGTGCATGTTCTCGCCTTGCTGTGCTTGACGATGTTCGTGACCGCTTCGCGCAGGCACATGCCCAGAATATTGTCGGCAAGCGGTGATGCCATGCTTTCCGCGAGCTCGCCGCGAACCTCAAGCACAATATCTGCCGCAGCCAATATTTGTTTTGCGTTTACCAGTTCGTCCCGGACCGTTACGGCATTCATCCCGGATACCAGCTCCCGCACCTGCTTCAGCGCCGCCCGCGAGGTGGCGTGAATATCCTTGACCTCCTGCGCTGCGCGCTCCGGATTCTTCACGATCAGCCTCTCCGCAAGCTCGCTCTTGAGCGTGATAAGCGACAGGGTATGACCCAGCGTATCATGCAGATCGCGGGAGATCCGCTGCCGCTCCTCGTTCTTGGACAACCGCGCAATCTCCTCGTTCGCCAGATTGAGCTTTTCCCGCAGCTCAAATGATTTTTGGCCCATCCGCAGCGCAAAAGGCAGGAAGAGCATCACCAGCATCGCAGGTACAATCTGGATCATGTCATTAGCGCTCAGGTACAGCTTATAGTACAATCCCACGGCAAGGAACAGCGCAACCATTGCGCCCATCCCAACGTACATCTGCTTCCTCGACGATATCAATCCGATGATGGGGGACGGATAGAAGGCCATATAAATGAAGCCCGCATTATACCGGTAGCAGAACAGCCCTATAATGATAAGCTGCAAAAACACAGAAATAAGCCTTCCCCGGTTCACTTTGGAGCTGTAGAGATACAGGGCCGTAAATACGGCAAGGACAAGGAGTCCGATTACAAGCTCCCCGACGGGACGGCTAAACAGCTCGGTGAGCGGAAACGCCAGGTAAAACAAAAAAACAAATGAAAAGTAAAGGGGCGGCCCTTTACGGGGCCGCACGGTCGATCGCTTCATATTACACCGCTTCCCGCTTTTTAATGATATAAGAGGATAATACCATAAATACCAGCACATACGCTGCCAATATCAGCACACCGCTCCAGTCGAGGGAACCCCCGGCCACCAGATTCCAGGCTCCCTGGCCAAGCCTGAAGGTCGGCGTGAATCGGGCCAGATTCTGCAGCTCCGCCGACATCGTGGAAGTCGGCATCCACAGACCGCCCAGCACCGAAAGCCCCATATACACGATCATGCTGATCACCTGTACGACATCCGCATTCTTGATCGTGCCCAGCAGCGTGCCAAGCGCCATGAAGGAAAAGCCGCCGATCCATATCCACAGACCGCTTTCGATCCAGACGGCCGGGGATAAATCGATGCCCTTGGCAAACCCGCCGATGATGAACATCATGGCAATAATAATCAGATTAATGAACGCCTGCGCCGCCACCTTGGAGAAGATATAGGACCATGAGGGCAGAGGGGTAATATGCAGCAGTCTGATCCATCCTTGAGAGCGCTCCTTGGAGATCCGCTGGGAAAAGGACATGAGGCTTGCCCCGATCACCCCGTATACCGTCATGGACATGAGATAGTACGAGCTGAAATCCACACCCCCGACCGTTGTATCGCTTCCCATCGCACTGGTGAAGATAAAGAAGAAAGCTACCGGCATGATGACCGAGAAGAAAACAAACCGTTTATTCCGTGCCGTGCGAATCAGCTCCGCTTTGCACTGCGCCCATGTCGCCTGCATACTTGTGTTTTTCATTATCAATCTCTCCTATCGTTGGGTGGTTTGCTGAACAAGCGCCTGAAAAGCATCCTCAAGTCCGCCGCTGGCAATTTCAATATCGCGCATATCGATCCGTTTCTCTACAAGGGCGGCGATCAATTGGTCCGTATTGCCGCTGAACAGTCTGACCTTCCGTCCGCTCCACTGGATATCCGTGACTCCCGGCATTGCCGCCAGCGAATCCGGGGTGACGGAGGCTCCGGCAGTGAACGTTATCACACGGCCAGTTGTTTCCGCCTTGATCTCGCTTGGCGTGCCATCGGCGATCAGCTTCCCGTTATTGATGACCACAATCCGGTCGGCTACACTGTCCGCTTCCTCGAGATAATGGGTCGTCAGCACAATAGTCCGGCCTCTTCCCGCCATGGCGCGAATCGTATCCCAGAAGAGCTGGCGCGAGGAGACATCCATCCCGACTGTCGGTTCGTCGAGAAACAGCACCTCAGGATCGCCTGCTACAGCCAGCGCGAATCCGAGCCGGCGCTGCTGTCCGCCGGAGAGCGCCGTTGCCATCTTGTTTTTCTCCTCCTCCAGACCGGAAATCCGCAGCAGCTGCTCAAGCGGCAGCGGCTTCTCGTAATAATGACGGAACAGCTCTATCGTTTCATACACTTTCAGATTATCGATAACGCTGACATCCTGCAGCATAGCGCCGATCTGGTCGCGGATCCGCGGGTCCCGGGGGTCTCCCCCGAGCAGCTTGACGCTGCCGCTGGTCGGCTGATGTAGGCCAAGTATCATGGAGACCGTTGTTGTCTTGCCTGCGCCGTTAGGGCCAAGAAGCGCCACTACGCTGCCTTTCTCAATCGTCAGGGATAACCCGTCGACTGCTTTCTTCCCTTTATAGATCTTCGTCACCTGATCCAGCTGTATGGCTGCTGTCATGGATTCCCACCCCTTATTCCTTGTTTGCAACAGGCCTTGTGCTGCGGCCTCTTTGTTGATTTCATCTTACCAAGACGTGATGCCGGCAGGTATTCACGAATGTAATGTCTTGCGCATGACAAATGTCATACGGGTTGGATCCATCAGGGAGGGAAGCAGGGCGGTCAGGGAGAAGCGAATTTATTTAAATGGAATTTGACATTATTTATAGAATGTGATATATTATAAGTCTATATGTAGTGTAACCTCATGGTTTTCCCCGATTTAGTTTTAGTTAAGATGGTTATCCTCCCATCCAGTTAACACATTCCTTTTATCACGGCTGCTTTAAGGAACACGGATTCAAACTGGCGCGGTCATTGGAACCGCAAGGACGACTGAGAGGTAAGGGCTTTCGTTGTTTTCGTGCAAGTGAATCGAAGACCACTAAATGTTACGCTATTATATACATCGCATATGCGCTCCGCTGAATCGATCGATCGGTTTGACGGCGCAGGCTAAGCGACTAATACAAATGACCCCCGCTGATTAATCAGCGGGGGTCGACTAATTTTCAGGGGCTTCATCCTGATGATGAAGGGCCAGGGCGGAGAATGGCTTAGCGATTCTCCGCCAAAGGATGCCTGATCCATATCGTAAAATCCGCGTTCTCCCAGGTCCGGGAGTCCGTCCAATAGAAAGTGAACTCCACGCCCGTCAGCTTGTCGCTGGCGGATAAGGGGATATCAAACCAATAAGTCCCGAACCCGCTGCCCCGCATCTCATCATCATGTACGGTGTGCCAATTATCCATGCTCCAGTGAATGCGCGCCTGAGCCAGAACCTCAATCCGCAGAGGCTCGCCCACATTCGTCGAGCTGACCTTATGATTGAAGCGCCAGACGTTGCGCAGCGCAGGCGGCCCATCCTTATAGCGATCGGCAACGATCGGCACGCGGTCGAATAATTGATCATCCTGCAGACTCCGCAGCAGGTTGAGATATTCCGCATGAGCCCATACCAGCGGCATAGCGGAGCCAGTCGGCTTGCCCCTGTGCAGTCCCTTGTCCGGAATGTCCGGAAGGGTCCACAGCTGTTCGGGCAGCAGTTTATTACCAGCGGCGAAATCCTCAAGGGCGCGCGCCAGACGCTCCGCCTCCGCTTTATTTCCCGCTGCCAATTCATAGTGCGCCCGTTCTCCCGTAAGCAGGGGCCACGCCTGTCCGACCCCGTAGCCCTGGAAGGGATCACCGTTCTCATGCTCGCCGTAGCCGTCATGATTATACCGGTACCAGCTCGGCCCGGCAGGCAGCTCCACTTTAATTACCTTATCCACCACCTGCACAGATTTCAGGATATGCGGATCATGGGGCGGGCGTATGCCGTAATCGACCAGCTGCAGGAATCCCGCATCCACCACATCATCCACCGGGAACTCGCTCTGCACATCCGGCGCCAGATTGCGGATCGGGATTTTGCCTTGATGGGGACTATCGTGATCCGGATTGCCGACCACAACCGTGTTCAGCCGCTCGTAATGGGCAGGCAGCTCCGGATCGAGCAGGCTGTTCGTCGTATAGGTCCACGCATCCAGATTGCTCGCCCACCAATCCGCAACCTCTGTCAGATAAACGGAATGCTCCCGTTCGCCTTTGGCGTCAGCCAGATCGGCAGCGCAGATCAGCGCCGTAATCATGGCCGCCAGCGTCGAAGGGGAATACCCGCCGTCCTCTTCCCACCGCTCCTGCCCGGTCACCGGCCCCTGCCGGATCAGAAAAGCCGCTGCTTTGAACACCATCGGACAAGGGTCGAAGCCCTCCAGCGCATTTCGTTCACTCAGCCGCCAGGCGAGAATAACCGGAAAAGCCGTCTCATCCAGCTGAATGCCGTCCCAGAAAGGGCGTCCGTCAATCCAGTTGTTCTGATGCCAGCCCCCGCATTCCTGCTGAATTCCGGCCAGGTAGAGCAGGATCGCCCGGGCGCTCTCCACATCGTCAATCGCCAGATGGCCCGTTGCCGTCTGTACCAAATCCCGCGGCCATACCAGATGGTAACCGCCCGTTTGCCCGTCCGCCGTGCTTGTCTCCCCCCATGGGAAGGACAGCGAAGCGATCGTCCCGCCGGGATGGAGCTTGTCCTGGTGGCTCAGCAGCACTTGAACGCTCGAACGGAATAATGCCCCGTCATCCCCCGTACAGGCGAATAAATTACGAATAGACTCCGTTCGTTTTTTCCACTGATCCACATAGGCCGTGTAGCAGTTCTCATAGCCTGCCTCTATCGTGGCATAGGCCTGGCCTGCCGCTTCCTCCTCCGTCTTCCCGAAGCCGAAAACAAGCGTAAACATCCCATCCTCCGGCAAATCGATCTGTCCTGTGAGCACAACATTGCCGTCCGGGGCCGAAGCAAACTCATTCGTCATTCTATAGTTTGCGGCGATATCCTGCCAGCCTCCGGAGGTACCGGCATATCCGACCGAGCGTTTGCTGAAGCCGCAGGAGCACATAACGGCAAGCGTGATGGAGCCGCAGGAAGCCAGCAGCAGAGGATTACCCCGATATTCGCTGATCCGCGCGTCATTGTGGTAACCCTGATTTCCTATATGCGGGGAGGTCAACGCGAACAATGAATAATCCGCAAGCTTTCCCTCCAGGGGAATGAAGCGGACCTGCTGAATCAGCGTATTACGGGAAGGATCCGTGATCACATCCTTGGTAATCTCATACCGCCTCGAGAGGCAGGTGTTCGTAATCCGGAAAGCGGGCGCCCACAGATCCAACCACTCCATTTTATGCCTGGTACCCGACTTCTCCTCAGAGAAAAATCCATCTCCCGCCACCACGAACTGCGCATCTTTTATATTTGCCGTATCGACCTGCGGATAATAAACCTCATTCATTATCCCTTGCGAAAAAGTGAACCATACCAGCGATTCGGGACTTGCCGCGGTACCCACACCGGATTTGGCCCCTGTCGTCCAGGTCGGACGCTCCCCGGGTCTGCCGAAGGCTTCATTCATCTGCAACAATCCCCCTGCATTCTTATTGTTGTCCGCGCACATGCCAACTAATGATTATATTTTACCCCTGCAGGGCGGCCGCAAACTGCCCGTCCATGCTGCGTGAGGACTGCTCATTTTAGCATCGACAAAAAAAAGCGTCCTGATCGGACGCGCGCTTGGAGAACAATTTAAGATAAAAAGCAGCTTCAGCCCTCTTCGAATCGAAACATCACACGGCAGGACAACCTAAGTGAGCAAACGCTTGGCGCGCCGGTTCGTCAACCGGCAGGAAAACTCCGATTCCTGGATACATGCTGCTGCCGGCGGAAAGAAAGACTTGCCTGTAACGGATCGGAACTAACCCGCCTGCGCTTTCCGTTCTGGCTAATATGATTCTGGAGTAGTTTTCTTGGTGTTCCGGAGTCTTCGGCTCCATATTCCAATACTTATCGGTATCGCCGTATTGATGGAATTTTCGAATCAATCTTTGATACCAGTCATCGTGTCGGGAAAGCAGATGGTTCCTCTTGAAAGCTTGTATCCCGTTGATGGCATGCGATTCCCACTGGTCGAACGATGCTGCATCGTAAGTGGAGCGAGCTCGTATGGGAAGATCGGAATTGAAATGAAAATCGATTAGATTCATACGGTTCTCATAAAATAAATCGCAAGGGATATCAAATAAATCACGGAATGGTTCATTAAACTCCTTGATATCCAACGTCGGGGTTACGATCATGGCCGGAAGAGATAAATTTGCCATCAATTGATGCGCCTGCTCCAGAGCAAGCTCCAGGGATCGTCCCGCCATTTCGGGCAGGATCGGTAGATATCCGGCAGCTGCGAGCAGATCATTGCGCTCATCGGAGGTGCATTCAAGATATTCGGCAATACGAAGCATCGTTTGACGGTCCGGCAATCTGTGCGAACGTCCGACCAGCAGGTTTTTATACGTCAGGCAGGCCTCGTCGTTCAGCTCCTGCTGCGTGAATCGTTTTAACGAAGGATGGGATTGATCGGCATATTGACGCTGGCGCTTCATACGAAGCGTTTCGATTTCTCCCAATGCGGCTTTCAGCCATTTATGCTGCGGGCTCCGGTTTCCATGCACGACTTTCCCCCCTCATTCAGGTCCAGGTGTAGTTTTACACTTGGGCTAAATGTTTTACTAAAGTATACTTCTCCATAAAACCGAGGTCAATTTATGCTCACTGGAGCATGGATGACTATCGGATAAAGACGTATTCTCTATTGTTAGATCAGGATAGGAGGAAGCAATATGAAAGCGGTCGTTATTGTTGATTACGGGACTCCCGAGGTTCTGCAGGAACAGGAAACAGCCAAGCCGGAGTTGAAAGAAACGGAGGCGCTTGTGGAAATGTACGTAACGACGGTCAATTCCGGGGACCATCTTATCCTCTCAGGGGCGTTCCGGAATATCATTCCTCTCCGGTTTCCGCATGTTCTTGGTATTGAAATCGCAGGCGTGGTGAGAGAAGTCGGAGAGAAGGTTAAGCATGTGAAGCAGGGCGACCGTGTCATAGGGCTGACTGCAGCCGGCGGAGGCTATGCGGATTATGTGGCAGTGGATGAGAGGGGACTCGCAGTTATCCCGTCTACGCTTTCGTTCGAGAAAACCGCCGCGTTACCGGCTGTCGGGTTGACCGCATGGCAGTCGTTGTTTGAGTACGGCGAGCTGCAGCCGGGACAGCGCATTCTGATTCACGCAGGCGCTGGGGCTGTGGGTCATATTGCCGTTCAACTGGCCAAACAGCACGGGGCTTACGTAATTGCCACGGCGCGTGGCGACAATCAAGAATTTGTACGGCAGTTGGGGGCTGATGAGGTGATCGATTACGTCACAACCGATTTTGCGGAAGCTGTCAGCCCGGTAGATATCGTGCTCGATATGGTGAGAGACGGCGGAGAAACGGAGCGGAAAAGCTACACGGTATTGAAGGACGGAGGAAAGATTCTATCTCTCGTATCCCCGTCAATCAGCGGGAATCCGCGCATTCGCGGCATCGAAGCCCAGTTTGTGCGCCCAGAACCGAACAACAGCGATTGGTCATCCCTTATGCGCAATGTCCAGGAACAAAAGCTGAAGGTGCATATTGAGCGAGTTTTTCCATTCAGCGCCGAGGGAATTGCGGAGGCGCATCGCGCGAGCGCAGCCGGCCGTAAGAAAGGTCAGCTGCTGATTGCACGGAATCCGTAAGCGCTTGAACCGTTCATGCTGCAACAGCAGCATATGCTCCCGCCGCCAGGTGGGAGCTATTTGACGCTCATCTTGATTCCACATCATATAACCGGCTCATCAAAATATATATTTTATAATGTCGACGACGCCTGGCTGACCAGGGAGGACAGCATCTCGGCATCGATCGTTTGCCCCTGCCGCAGCTTGATCGTTTTCCTCTCCGGCGGCCCGTCGAAGCCTGCAGGAAGCGCAAGCTCCGCGGTGTTGAAGATCGTGAAGCTTACCGCGTCCTTCGACGTCGAGATGACAGCCGCATATTTGCCGTTTTTCAAGAAATGGGGCTTCTTATACTGAATCCGCTCATGAACATCCGGAATCGCTCCGTGCACAACCTCGCGCAGGCTGGCGCATAGCTGCCCCTGCCACGGCTCCTTCACCGCTTCTATAAAATCCGTAACTTCCTGGTTCATTTAAGACTCTCCTCTGCAAGATGTAATGGGTCAATATTTCTTACCGCAGGGTAATCAGCCGCTTTCACTAATGTAGTTAAAGAGTTGTTACCTGCTAAAATCCGTCTCCTATCTACACAACGAATGAAAAACCGTTAAATCGACAAAACCGGAAAAATAATGTTTTAACTTTTTTTCAGCATGTCGATCTGGCTGTGCAGCTCGTCCTCCAGGACACGCATCCTCGGATCCTGTGCCGGTGTCCGGCGGTCAAAGAGCTGGCGCAGCTCGATTACACCCTCGCCATAGCCGTGAGGATCCGGGACACGCAAAGCCCATTCAATCGCTTCCTCTTCGGATTTCACTTCGATGAGCGTAAATCCCGCCACCAGCTCGTTCACCTCTGCCAAAGGCCCAGAGGTTACGGACGGTTGGCCGCCAGGCCTGGAAAACGACATCCGCAGTCCGCTCGAGCTCGGATACAGCCGCTCGGCAGCGAGCAGCACGCCAGCTTTCTCCAGCTCCTCGTGATAGGCGTTCATTGCGTCGATGCTTTCGCGGCTTGGCCGGACACCCGCCTCCGAGTGTCTGGTCGCTCTCGTCATCAGGATAAATCTCATATGTATTCCTCCTCTCATTATCCTCCCGATTCGCATTCAGCGGCACGCCTCAGCAGCAGCTCGCGCTCGCGTTCATTTCTCGTCAGCGATGCCGCGCGCTCAAACTCTTCCCTCGCTTCCTCCCGGCGCCCCAGCTTGACCAGGAGATCGCCCCGAACGCTCGGCAGCAAATGGTATTCCTTTAATGCCGGCTCGGAGGTCAGCTCATCGACGAGCTGAAGGCCGAATGCCGGCCCGAACGCCATCGCAATGGCCACCGCGCGGTTCAGCTCGACCACCGGCGACGGCATCACCCGCGACAGCGCTTCATAGAGCGCGGCAATTCGCGCCCAATCGGTCTCCCCGGCAGTACGCGCTCTGGCATGGCATGCGGATATCGCTGCCTGCAGCGCATAAGGGCCGAGCGGGCGGTCGAGCGTCTGGGCACGCTTGAGCGCAGCCAAGCCGCGGCGGATCAGCAGTTGATCCCACTGTGCCCGGTTCTGGTCCATAAGCAGAACCGGCTCGCCTGTGGGGCTCACCCGGGTTTTGAACCGCGACGATTGAATTTCCATGAGGGCAACCAGGCCGTGAACCTCCGGCTCCGCTGGCGCAAATTCCGCAAGGACGCGCCCCAATCTCAGCGCTTCCTGGCAGAGCAGCGGGCGTATCCAGCTGCTTCCCGACGTTGCCGCATAGCCTTCGTTGAACAGAAGATAGATGACCTCCAGCACCGTCGCAAGACGTTCCTTGAGCTCACTGCCGGATGGAACTTCGAATACAGCCCCGGCTTCCCGGAGCGTCCGCTTCGCCCGGACGATCCGCTGCGCGATGGTCGGTTCAGCAGCAAAGAAGGCGCGTGCAATTTCATCGGTTGTAAGCCCGCCCAGAAGGCGAAGCGTCAGAGCAATCCGAGCCTCGCGGGACAGTACCGGATGGCAGGTCATAAAAATGAGACGCAGGAGATCGTCGCCGATCTCCCCGTCCATTGCAGCTTCCAGATCATCTTCTGTGTATAAATCGGCGCTGCGTCCGACCTCCTCATATTTCCGGTCGCGCAGCTTGCTCCTCCGCAAAAAGTCGATCGCCCTCCGCTTGGAAGCAGCCATCAGCCAGGCCCCGGGGTTGTCCGGAATTCCGGAATCCGGCCACCGTTCGAGGGCGATGACGAGCGCATCCTGCGCGAGATCCTCGGCGAGTCCCACATCGCGCACCATTCGGGTCAACCCCGCGATAAGCTTCGGCGATTCAATACGCCATACAGCATCGATTGTCCGGTAGGAAGCGGAGTGCGTCACGGCCTGCTGCGCCTCTCCATTTCCTCACGCAGCGCATCATGATCCGCCAGCAGCTCCGGATTTTCCGTCAGGTCCGGGCCCTCGAATACTTGGCGAAGCTCGATCTGTCCCTCGCCGAAGCCGTGAGGATCCGGCATACGCATCGCCCATTCAATGGCTTCTTCCCTCGATTTGACCTCAATCAGCGTGTAACCGGCAATCATCTCCTTCGCCTCGGTGAACGGTCCGTCCAGCACCTTTGGCTTGCCGCCCGGCTCCGGATAAGAAATCCGGATTGCGCTTGAGCTCGGATGCAGACCATCGGCAGCAAGCAGCACGCCGGCCTTTACCAGTTCCTCGTTATACCGCATCATCGCTTCGAACAGCTCTTCGCTCGGCATTACGCCGGCTTCTGAATCCTTTGTGGCTTTGACAATCATCATAAATCGCATACGTGGTATGCCTCCTCTTATTTTGCTAAAGCCTGCTGCACCACCCGATTCGGGCGGCTTAACCTGCCTCTATATAGACGACGAACGAAAGACGAACGGATCGACATGCGGTTTAATAAATTTTTTTCGGCGGCAAACAGCGGTCACACGTCACGGGTACGCGGCAGCTTAAAGATTGCGGTATTCGGCTATGATTTTCACCTGGGCAAACAAACGAGCGCCTCGTTACGATGGGATCGCGTACGAGGTCATTGCCTCAAAAACCCATCCAGGAGGTCGCTCTACTATGAAGTTTAAAGCGCAGGACAACCAAAATCAACTCATTGAAGTCTTTTAACATATTTTGCAAGCGCATAAAAGGCAGCAGTACGAGACAGACCTTATTTTAGGAATCTGTATGTTCTTCTTCAGTCAGTCCCTGCCGGATTGCTTCGACTGTTCCTTCCGGAAGAACAGTTCTCTTATTAAAGCCCCGAGAGTGCCTGAAACAACTACAATAAGAAATAACTGAATAATCTTCACGAAGAGAAAAGGAGATCCAATAACAATGAAACAAGATAGCATTCCTGTAGAGCGTTAAATTACCGCTTTGCAAAAAAACGAGCGCCTCGGTACGATGGGAGTACGAAACGGGTCATAGCCCTTTAAATCCCATCATCTTAGGAGGACGCTCTACTATGAAGTTTAAATCGCAGGACAAACAAAATCAACTCATTGAAAAAATTACCGCCCAGCATCTGGTCGTCGGGATCGACATCGCCCAGCAGACCCATGTTGCACGAGCCGTTAACTTTCGCGGTATTGTGCTTGGTCATTCCCTATCCTTCTCGAATGATGAGGAAGGTTTTCACAGCCTTCTTCGGTGGATCCAGACGCTACAATCTGCCCATGCTTTAACGGCGGCCATTGTTGGCATGGAGCCTACCGGACATTACTGGCTTAACGTATCCAAGTGGCTCTCGGATCGTCAATTTGAAGTCGTTCTCGTCAATCCACATCTGGTGAAAAAGAACAAGGAGAACCGCGACAATACGCCATCCAAGAGCGACAAAAAGGATGCTCTGGTCATTGCCGACATGGTCAAGAACGGCTACTACTCGGTTACTCGCAACACACCAGCAGCCTTTGAAGAACTCCGTGTCTTTCTCTCCAATCGCGACTTTGTCGTAACGAGACTCGTGAGTGCGAAGAACCAAATTCATCGCTGGGTCGACGTGGTTTTCCCGGAGCTACGGCAAGTCTTCAAAAACATCCTGTGCACCGGTTCATTGGCCACACTTCGTCTTTTTCCTACGCCCGATGACATAGGTACCTTACAGCCACAAGACGTCATACAAGGTTGGAAATCGCTTATGAAACGGCATGCTGGTGAGCGAAAAGCCCGAACTCTTATCTCTCTTGCTCGTCGTTCTGTTGGATCTAAACAGGCCTTGCATGCCTACAAGCTTCACTTGAAGCAACTTCTCGACGAGTACGATCTTGCTTGCCTGCAGCTAGAAACGGTAGAGACGGAGATTGTTGCCGTTTTAGAACGGATTCCATTTGCGAAATTTATGCTTGCTGTCAAAGGGATTAATGCCATTTCACTAGCCGGTATTCTGGGTGAGGCAGGG
>NZ_JBWDNQ010000030.1:0-44754 GCF_056269285.1 Paenibacillus sp. JT31N11 | reverse complement strand
TTGTCCAGGTCTATGAAGTGGTCACCCGAGCGTCCTTCATACATGTCTAACAAGGGAGAAATCCTGCGAATAAGCGAGCATTCGTGAGAAAACTTAATCGTACCGAGGGAGCTCAATAAGGGGGGACCATTATGGTCCTCCCTATTTTCCATTCCAACCCGGAAAAGCATCTACTAGACTGGTATAAGGAGAACTAAAAAAGTCCCCTAGACAGGAGGGCGACTTTTTCAATACAAGCGCCGGACTACAAAGAACCTATATCAATTTCCGTAGCTGAGAAGACTTCTCAATGAGTGCCGGTAGCTACAGAAGTTCTCTGTTCATTTTGGTTATGGAATGAACATCAATGCGGGAACCTGTCCCGCGACCATCATCGTTACAAAAACGTAAGTTTGGGGAACCGCATTGTAAGTCAGAATTAGTATAGCCTCGTGTAGAATGAGAAAAGAGGACATTGAGTCATCCTCAATAGGCGAATGGAGGTTCCAAAAGCATGAAAACCAAATGGAAAATCATTCTAATCAGTGCGGCGATGGGCCGGAAGCTTCTGCTCCATCTAAGCATAGGCGCACTCCTGATTGGCGGAATGACCGAAGCCGTTCCGACCTTGCATGCTGAATCGTCAGTTTCCGTCCCGATTCAAGACACGAACGCATCGGTCACGTTCAGCTTGCCTGCGCCAACCGGGCCTTACTCGATCGGCACGACGGAGCTGCATCTGATTGACCGGGGCCGGCCTGATCCGTGGGTGGAAGACAAAAAGCGCGAACTCATGATCAGCATCTGGTATCCAGCCAAGCAGAAGCCCGGACGGCTCGCCCCATACATGCAGCCCGGAGCGGCCGCCCACTACGAGCAGACGACTCTTGCCTCCGTCGGCATAAAGCCCGGGACAATCAATTGGTCGCGAATTACGACGCACGGTCGGATAGCTGCCCCGGTCGCGAATGCCCGTGGCGGCTATCCCGTCGTACTGTACTCGCCAGGAAGCGGCGTACCGCGGACGGCCGGCACGATTGCAGCAGAGGAATTGGCCAGCCATGGTTATGTCGTAGTTACTATTGATCATACGTACGATGCGTCCGAAGTTGAATTTCCTGACGGGAGGGTCGAAATCCAGGCATTGCCAAAGCTGAGCAAGGAATCAGTGATAGGGTCGCTTGCCGTACGCGAGCTGGACATTCGATTCGTCCTTGACCAGCTTGCTGTACTCTCTACCGGTGGAAATCCCGACGCCGATCAGCGCCGGCTACCTTATGGGCTTGGCGAAGCGATGGATCTTGCGCATATCGGCATATTCGGTCATTCGGCCGGAGGTGCCGCCGCCTTGCAAACGATGCACGATGACAGTCGCATCGATGCCGGCATACTCATGGACGGCACGTTAGGCTATTTGCCGGATTCTCTGCTTCCGGTCGCGACGGAAGGTCTGGATCGGCCCTTCATGTTGTTGGGCTCAGGGTATTACAAGGAGGAAGGACCCGATTCCCACTTGACGAGGCCGGACTGGAAGTCGTTGTGGGAGCATTCAGCCGGCTGGAAGCTTGATCTGAACGCGCCTCAAGGCATGCATTTTACGTTTACTGATTACCCGGCGATTTTGCCACAATTGAAAGAAAAGCTGGGCTTACCCGATACGGTGATCCAAGAGTCGATCGGTACCATCGATCCGGCGCAGGCAATTGCAGTCCAACGCGATTATGTCATAGCTTTCTTCGACCGACACTTGCGATACATGTCCGGCGATTTACTCCAAGGTCCTTCACCGGAGCACCCGGAAATTGAATTTATTCGTTAATCAATCTAACAGGCCAATGTGGACAACCGTTTCAGAGGTACGGAAACGCCCAAACCGGAGACGATAGCTAGCTGCAGTGAACCAGTCCTTTAAGGGGGCTGGTTTTTTCGATACATAAGATATAAGGTATGTGTTGAAACTGTCGTTACGAACGGGCAGGATACCCTAATTACTACGCAGAATTACTTTATATCGTAAAACCCATAACGAAGGAAGGAGGCTAATCCCTCCAGATTGTGCTCAAATCGAAAGGTCTTTCCGTAAGGCGTTCCTCGATCTGAAAAAGCATGTGCATGACTTTCTCCTTTTGATACGTCCAATCCAATGACAGGGTTCATTCCACCACTCCTTAACTTATTTTCACCGGCAACCCTAACCTTCTTGTCGTCCACAGTATCGCTTGTTATTCGGGATCTTTGTCCCAACCAGCCTAATCATGGTTTAACAAGTAGGGGGATGAACGGAATAGCTCTCGGGATCCAAGTCCCACGGGTACGAACGTTCGATCACCGGCTACCGCTATCTTACGACCACATAAAAATGAGGTCCACCAGAAAGATCTGGTGACCTCATAATACGAACGGGTACGAGAGCTTAATAACAACACAGTAGGCTGTCGACTTTTTTATAGGCTGTAGCTATTACTACGCTAACGGACAGTAGAGCGTAGTTCCGTTGGTGCTAGTTAAGCCATTGTCATAATTGATTTTACTAGCAGTAATTTCTATTATTGGAAGTAATTTAGAACTTATATGTGACTGGCGAAGCATGGGGATCCATGAGGAAGCATATAGGTTATGGCCGTACGCCTGGGCAGAGGTAAGGGGAATTTCCCCTTACCTCTTTATGTTTACTCGAGAGGAGCAAGAGCAATGAAAACAGTTCAACACGATTTGTTTGAAAACCCATATCCCGGAAGAACGCTTATCGTAGGAATGACTCCTTCTAGGTCGCATTATGTACAGGTTTATTGGATTATGGGGAGAAGCGTGAATAGCCGCAACCGCGTCTTTGAACTGGACGGATGGGGCGTAAAGAACAAAGTATTTGATCCTGCCAAAATGGAAGATCCATCACTTATTATTTATTATCCTATCCGACATAGGGTGAACATGCACATTGTCTCGAATGGTGATCAAACTGATACTATCTATGATGGGTTGCAGCATAACCGGTCCTTTGAACAATCGTTAATGCTTCGAGAGTTTGAACCAGATGCTCCGCACTTTACACCGAGAATTTCAGCCGTGATAAACACAGAACTTAAACAGTATAGTTTGTCGATTTTAAAAACACACGACAACGACCCTTCAGTTTGCTTACGCAATAGTTATCAATACAGTAAATTTAAGAGTGGCATTGGTCACTGCATTCACACGTACAACTCAGAGCAGAATGCTGTACTAAAACCATTTGAAGGCGACCCTTTCGAAGTACCACTATTCGATTCAATTAATGATATAGCAGACTTTTACTGGGAACGCATCAATGCTGAAAACAAAATCGCATTGTTGGTAAAGTTTATTCATGTTTCAAATCAAGATATTCAATTCCAAATTCGAAATAAGCATTCAGCTAACGAAGCACGATAGATAGCTTTACGAAGGAGCTGCCACGGCAGCTCAAAAAACCTTCCCAAACGCGTTATTTCAAAAAGGAGCAGTCGATAAGAACTCATGACATATATTACCTGCTATGATAGAGAGAAACTTACAATCATCAATTCAAGATCGGAAATCACTACTTAAGGAGAAGGGAGAAATAGCGTTGACAAATATCAATGAACCAAAACCTGAAAACGACCTTCCGACCGGGATAGGCAAACCAGCACAACGAGCACTCGCCGGAGCTGGATACTTTCGGCTTGAACAGTTCACGATGATCAGCGAAGCCGAGGTTCTGAAGTTGCATGGTATGGGACCAAAAGCGTTAGATATTATCCGTCAAGAACTCGCCGCTAAGGGACTTTCGTTCGCTGACAGATCTTAAGCTACGGAATTATGCACATTCATTTTTCCGTTAAGGGTACGATAGTGGAGGAGCTTGCTTTCTGGCAGATAGAAGGATGATCAGCAGCTGGTTACATCGATCAGCTGCTTTTTCATTGCAGTAACGGTTAGTTAAAGATCATTTGCGGGGAACCCGGCTGTCCTTTATTGGGAATATGCAAGGTAATGTACCCGAAATAGAATATGTCTTTTGCTACAATTTCGGGTTATCCATATCTCTCCGGTTGACAATATTCTTTTATATGTGTAAATTTTAAATATCGTTTACAGGTGTAAACGAAAAGCTTGGGATTGAAAAGAGGTTAAGACTATGAATAATCCCCCTCACATTACCGATGCCGAACTTGAAGTCATGAAGCTTCTTTGGCAGAAAGAGCCTTTATCCGCTAATGAGATCATTCTCAAGCTGACGGAGCAGATGCAATGGTCGGATCAGACAATCAAAACCTTTCTGAACCGCTTGCACAAGAAGGATGCGATCCGTTTCGAAAAGTCCGGCAGGAATTATCTCTATTATCCGTTGGTTTCATATGAAGATTACTTAAAAACCGAGAACCGATCCTTTCTGGACAGAGTTTATAACGGTGCCGTAGGCATGCTTTTTGCGAAATTTCTTGAGGAAGAGACTCTTTCGGAGAAAGATATCGAAGAGCTTCAACAGCTGCTGGAAGAGAAGAAGAAATCATGATCGTCATGAAAACGATGTTCTCCGTTATCTTGCACGCATCGTTGGCATCGTCGGTAATCGTCTTGCTGCTGCTCGGCATTCGGAAGCTGTTCCTTGTGCGGCTGAAACCCAGATTCATTTACATCTTATGGTTCCTTGTATTAATTAGGCTTCTTATTCCTGTCGGTCCGTCGAGTTCCATCAGTTTGTTTAATCTGGTGCCGCAAGCTACAGCCGACAAATGGACAACCGTTCAAAGCCATCCGGCCGACCATTCCGAATCCGTAAATCAGAGCGGGAATGACGGGTCTTCCTCTCCTGCTGCTTTGGCATCCGGTAACGAAACGAAGGCGTCTTTGCCGCAACGAACAGAAGAAAACCTGCCTTCCAATTTATCGACAAAGCAGCCTGAAGAACCTGTTTCAGCAGGGGCAACTTCTCTTCCTTCTACCGTTGAGAAAAAACAGTTGTGGTCCAATATACTTAAAGTCGGTTTATGGATATGGCTTGGAGGTTTGACCGTACTTGGGATGTATTATTTGATTGTGACGCTCAGATTCAGAAAACAACTCAAGCACTCCCGTCCGATCGACGACGAAGAGGTGCTTTCCGTTCTTAAAGCGTGCAGTGAACAACTCGGAATCAAACAAATCATTCCGGTGTATGAGATAAGCGGTTTTCACAGCCCTTGCATCTACGGAGTGAGAAAGCCGAGAATTTATTTGCCGGAGGATTTTGCTGTAATCGCCGATTCCCGGCAGCTGGCGCATGTTCTTTTACACGAACTGGCCCATTATAAACGCAAGGATTTAGGGTTCAATTCCTTGTGGACGTTAGCGGTATGGCTGCATTGGTTTAATCCTTTCGTGTGGCTGGCCCGGGGCAAAATGGCCTCCGATCGGGAAATAGCCTGCGATGCGGCTGTGCTTGAGTTGCTGGGCGAGCGGGGATCTTCTTCCTACGGCATGACACTTCTTATGCTGTCGCATTTATTTTCCCGAAGCTCTTCGCCGCGGGTTCATCTTTCCTATTATTTCAACAACAAGAATGAAACGAAACGGAGAGTTGCCATGATCACGAAGTTCAAACAAGGTTCATACAAGCTGTCTGCCATGGCTGTTGTGTTGATCCTCCTCTTGGGCGCAGTTTTGCTCACCAACGCTAAAGTCGAATCAAACGCCTCCTCCCGGGCAGAGAGTCCGGAGGAAGAGAATCCGGTTGCCCAATTTGAGGTAAACAGACTGATTCCCTCGTACAAATGGTTTAATAACCTGAACCGGGCCATCACTTTTTCAAAGTTTGAATTTAAAGTACCTGATTATATGCCTGAACGGTATCAATTGGAAAATATAAATTTGGGCGAGAGTTTCGCGAAAGCACATAAAGCGGACTTGATTAATTCAGTCTCCATCACTTTCGTATCCAACTTTGGCCAGAAAGACGAACACTATTTCGAGATGGATGCTGCCAAAGGAAACGGCACGCTGCTGGAGCATAATTTGTTGTGGGGTGCCCCGTATGCCCAAGCGCTGGACCGCGCGCCTTCCGACAGGCAAGAAGACATGACAATCGGCAATATCAATGGTGTTATGTACACCACTACCAAGATCTGGTCCAAGCAAAAACCTGAAACGGCCAAAAGCTTTGTATGGCAGGATAACGGTGTCATGTATGCGATCAATTTCTATAGCAATGATCTTTCCCAGGATGAACTGGCGAAAGTCGTGCAATCCTTTGTTTCGCCGGGCCAAGTTCAGCATGTCAACTATAAAGGTGAGGGCAATTCATTCGCTTTATATGACGAGACGGACCTGCAGGAAGCGAAGCGTATTCTTGGCTTTCCAGTGAAGATTCCGGTTGATGTCTCAGACTATGGTCTTAAACTTTCCGATTCATCTCTGATGCAGGCTGACGATCAGAACACCAAGTTCCCTTTTAGACCGGACACGGATGTTTTGTGGAATTCATATCGAGTTCCTTTCAATTCTCCCCTGTATGAACTAAATGACAGTATTGAGTTTTATCAAAGCAAGGCACCTGTTGTGGACGTGAAAAGGCTGTCGTTCCTGCGCAAGTTGGAGATGAACGGGATCGGAATTACCGCCTATGCGGATAACGATAATATCTATACGAAGCCTGTCCATTCCGATAGCAATCAATTGAAGTTCAAAACTCAAACGTTTTACGTGTGGCAGCAAAACGGTGTTTATTATACGGCTCATTTCTATGGGGTGGACAAACATCAGGAAGAAAACCTTAACGCCCTAGTACCCGCTCCCGTTGAATGACCAGGAAAATAACAAAATGCTTGCTTGTTGGTCCTGATATATCCCTTCGTCATTCCTTGGCGTTTCTTGTTTGCAAACTATGTGAAGAAGCGCGGAGATCGGTTGGTTTGAGTCGTTCAGATCATCGTTCGATGTGAAAGCAAGGCTACCGAGAGGGAGCCTCCCAAATTCCCCTTTTAGAAGATACGGTGAACCGAATCATAAAAAAATCAAAGATCATTGCGCTAACGGATTACGTTAGTGAGGAGCTTGCCGCGCGGCAGCTCCTTTTTCGTTTATTGAAGTAACTGGCAGATTAACGCAACAACTTCTCCTCGCATTCGTCTAATATTGTGCTTGAATGGTCTCCAACTATTTGCTGAGAAAGGAAACACGAGAGGGCATGGGTGGCTAACGGGCAGATTAATGAAAATGTAAAATCCGTATCAGAGCAAACACTATTGACAAATAAACTACTGCGTGTTACTTTATAGCAGTAGTGAGTATCACTTCATACCAGTGGTACAGAATAGCAAGGGGTGATTGTGCTGGAAAATCTAACGGAAATGCTCAAAGGGGCGCTTGAGGGCTGTGTCCTTGAAATTATAAGCCGCAAAGAAACCTACGGCTACGAAATTACGCGGCGGCTGAACGCCCTCGGCTTTACAGATGTTGTGGAGGGAACGGTGTACACCATCCTGATCCGGCTTGAAAAAAACAAGCTGGTGGAGATCACCAAGAAGCCCTCCGACATGGGACCGCCGCGAAAGTTCTTCGCGATCAACGATGCAGGGCGCGAGGAGCTGCAGAGGTTCTGGGAAAAATGGGAGTTCGTATCATCAAAAATTAACGAGTTAAAGGAGAAAAAATCATGAATTTTTGGGAAAAGATCACTGGCAGCGACATGACTAAAGAATTGAAATCTTTTGAATCGCGAGTCAAAAAGCTGCCGGCTGATTATCAAGCGGCATGGGGAGAAGTTTGGGCCAACATTTGGCACTACTCCGATTTCTCCGGTCGCAACCTCATGCCAATTCTTGACGGTGTGCTTGGTCTGCTCGAAGAAACGGCGGCGGACGGTCAGAGTGTCCAAGAGGTTTTGGGTGACGATATCAAAGGCTTCTGTTCAGCGCTGGCCGGCGAAGAAGGGGCAAAGTCTTTTCGCGACAAGTGGCGCGAGCAACTCAACAATAATATCGCTAAAAAATTAGGTAAATAGGAGGGTAAAATGATGAGAATACAAGATATCATCGAAGGCAAAAAAGAGTGGCGAGCGCACATGGCGCGTGTCAAGGCGCTCCCGCAAGATTATCAAATTGTTTATAAAGAGATTCAGAAATATCTCTTTAAGGTCGGCCCTGTTGAGCTAACCGACGGGACGGGTTTGCTCTCGGGGATTATCGATCTTTTTGAAGAGGGCGCGGCCTTGGGGAAAGGCGTGCTCGAAGTGACGGGCAGTGACGTAGCGGCTTTCTGCGACGATTTAATCAAAGATTCAAAAACTTACGCTGACATCTATCAAGCATCTGTTGACCAAGAAGGTAACAAGGCCATGAAAAAGGTGATGGATAAAAAAAAGTAAAAGGGGGATATCGGGATGGAAAAAGCAATTGAAGTGAAAGGACTGCGAAAGTCTTTCAAGGACACAGAAGTCCTAAAGGGCGTGGATTTTGAAGTGAAGCGAGGTGAGATTTTCGCCCTGCTTGGCTCCAACGGCGCGGGCAAGACGACGATTGTCAGAATCCTCACCACGCTGCTCAAACCAGACAGAGGCACCGCCACCGTAAACGGATTTGACGTCGCGTCAAAACCCGACCATGTGCGGCATGCGATCAGTCTGACCGGGCAATTTGCCGCCGTGGACGAGATATTGACCGGGCGGGAAAATCTTATCATGATCGCCAAACTGCGACACCTTAAAAATCCGCGTCACGTCGCGGATGATTTACTGAATCGCTTCGGTTTGAACGACGCCGCCGACCGCAAGGTGTCCACCTATTCGGGCGGTATGCGCCGCAGGCTCGACATTGCCATGAGCCTGATCGGAAAACCGCAGCTCATTTTCCTCGACGAGCCGACCACAGGCCTTGACCCCGAGGCACGCATTGAGGCTTGGAAGATTGTCAAGGAGCTTGCCAACGGTGGCACAACGGTATTCCTGACCACTCAGTATTTGGATGAGGCTGAACAACTTGCCGATCGAATTTCCATTTTGCATGAGGGTAGGATTATTGCCAATGGAACGCTTGAGGAACTGAAAAAGCTGTTCCCGCCCGCAAAAGTGGAGTATGTGGAAAAACAACCTTCATTGGAGGAGATCTTCCTCGCAATCATCGGTAAAGAGGAGGGTAAGTAACCATGAATAAATACTTTTTCAGCGACATGAGCGTGATGCTTGGACGTTCCATGCGTCATATTTTCCGCAGCATGGACACCATCATCACGGTCTGCATCACGCCGATAGCGATGATGCTGCTGTTCGTCTATGTGTTTGGCGGCGCCATTCAAACCGGTACGGATAACTATGTGAACTACCTGTTGCCCGGTATCCTGCTGATTGCGATTGCAAGCGGTATATCCTATACGGCTTACCGCCTGTTTATGGATAAGCAGCGGGGCATCATTGAGCGGTTCCACTCTATGCCGATTGCGCGTTCCGCCGTGCTGTGGGGGCACGTGCTGACCTCGCTGGTATCCAACGTTATTTCTCTTGTCGTCATCATCCTCGTAGCGCTCATTATGGGCTTTCGCTCGTCGGCAGGAGTCCTGCCATGGCTCGCCGTAACCGGTATACTCGTGCTGTTTACGCTGGCTTTGACTTGGGTCGCGGCGATTGCCGGATTGTCCGGCAAATCGGTGGAGGGTGCAAGCGCCTTTTCCTATCCGCTTATCTTCCTGCCGTTTATAAGCTCGGCGTTTGTGCCGACCGATTCGATGCCGAAGGTCGTCCGCGCTTTTGCCGATAACCAGCCGGTGACCTCTATCGTAGAAACCATCCGTGCACTATTGTCAAGTCAACCGGTAGGCAATGATATCTGGGTCGCTTTAGCGTGGTGCTTAGGGATAATGATCGTCGCATATCTATTTGCGGTGCGCGCATATAAACAGAATGCAGCTTGATGTTGATATACGGAAGCATCTTTGCTTTTTTTGCAAAATCGCTGTTATCGTCCCGCAATTGCATGATTTCATCATCAGATTGCTCAATCATTTGCTCGATTACAAATCCCGCTTTTGCCAACGCATTCACATAGGTTGATAGTTTACGGTCCGATAATGTTAGCGCACATTCATCAAGAGATACCGAATACCAAGATTCATCGAAATAACATTTTTTAAAAGCAAGCCTATTATTTTCTGCAACAAGTGTATAGGGTGAGACTAACTGAAAATAAATACACCGTCTTTTTTAAGGTAAGAAGCGATCCGGCAAAAAGTACCCTCAAGGTCGGTGGTCCAGCCTATGGCATAAAGCGAATAAACAAAGTCAAAATAATCTACTGGTCAAGTTGCCGGCGGCTGCTATTACCTGGATAGTATGGGTTTTGAGATGGCTATGAGTTGCTTTACCCGTCGTCAAAAAATAATATTTTCACATGATGTAGAAATCCATACATCTGACTCGTCATTATTGTGAAGACGTCGTGAAACAACCCGCTATGAACGTTGAGAGGAGCAATAACCATGAATTACACATTGTTAATGTATGAAACGACAGAGGATTTCGCCAAACGAACCGATCCGGTTCACAAGGAGGCGTATGCCGCAAGCTGGGCTCATTATGTCACAGCGTTGTCGATTCCGGCATTGTTGTAAGCGGTGCAGGTCTCCATCCCCCTGAGACCGCGACCACGCTTAGCCTCAGGGGTGGTGAATTGCTGGTTCAGGATGGCCCGATCACCGAAACCAAGGAGCAAATCGGCGGTTTGATGATCATCGACGTGCCAGATTTGGACACCGCATTGGAATGGGCGGCACGTTGTCCCGGCAGCTCGGTTGAAGTCCGCCCCAACTTGCATCCGATTTCGAAATGAGCGCCATGCAAACTCACCAAATAATCGAACAGACGGCCCGTGAATCCTACGGCCGTCTGGTTGCATTTCTGGCTGTTCGTTGGCGCGACCTGGCCGCGGCGGAGGATGCGCTTGCCGACGCCTTTCTGGCCGCGCTGGAAAAATGGCCTGCGACCGGAGTGCCGGACAAACCAGAGGCATGGCTGCTCACCGCTGCCCGGCGTCGGCTGATCGACGGCACCCGGCATGCCCGCGTGCAAACCGGTGCGGAGCAAGCTTTGATCACAATGGCAGAAGACGCACAGCAATGGGCCGGAACCGAGACATCTTTCCCGGATGAACGGATCAAGATGCTGTTTATTTGCGCTCATCCCGGAATCGATCCTGCTGTGCGCACGCCGCTTATGCTCCAGTCCGTGCTTGGCCTTGACGCGGCCCGCATTGCTTCGGCTTTTGTTGTTAAACCTGCTACGATGGGGCAGCGCCTTACCCGGGCTAAAGCTAAGCTGAAGAGCGATGGTATTAGATTCGACTTGCCCGGTAAGGATGAATGGCCGGAGCGCCTTGATGCCGTGCTTGAAGCCATCTATGCAGCCTATGGAAGCGGCTGGGATGATATAGCCGGCATAGATCCGCGCCGGAAGGGACTGGCCGAAGAAGCGATTTTCATGGGGAGGCTGATTGTGAGATTCATGCCGGGGGAACCGGAAGCGCTCGGATTGCTGGCTCTTATGCTGCACTGCGAAGCGCGCCGCCATGTGCGGCGCGAGGAGGCAGGCGGCTATGTGCCAATATCCGAACAGGATCATTCACGTTGGTCGATCGGGATGATCGAGGAAGCGGAGCATTGCCTTCGCACTGCCGCTCAAGGGAAGCGCATCGGGCGGTTCCAGCTTGAAGCGGCGATTCAATCCGTACATGCCCAGCGTGCCTGGACTAACCGTACGGAATGGGAAGAGATTGCTCTTCTGTATGAGGGGCTGGTGGGCATCGCTCCAACGATCGGCGCAATTGTCGGCCGCGCGGCAGCTGTTGCCGAAGCGCGCGGCACCGAATCCGGGATGGCGCTGTTGAATGAAATACCGGCAGAAGCGGTTAAGAGCTATCAGCCTTATTGGGCGCTGCGCGCCCATTTGTTCAAAAAGATGAAGAGATTCGAGGAGGCTCGCGCTGCATACAGCCGGGCCATCGGACTGTGCACGGATACATCCATTCGAGCGTTTCTGGAGAAGCAATCCGTCGAATGTTAACTGTTTCGTTTGAATGTCAGGCAGACTTCACGCTTGCCGCTTCTTCAATTTGGAAGGATAATAAAGTCATTAGACGAATATTTATATGGAAATTAATACGTCAAAGGGGTCAGGATTATATGAAAAGAGTAGATGTTGCATATGTACTTCTCTACGATGAGGTTGGCGAGAATATATTGATGGTAAAAAATAAAGGAGATAAAGCTTCATACTACACACTCCCTGGAGGAGCGGTGGAACAGGGCGAAACATTACAACAGGCTGCTATTCGGGAAGTTAAAGAAGAAACAGGATTAGACGTTGAATTAGATAAATCTTAACAGTGAGTGAAGCGTTTTTTGAGGAAAGTGGACATCACGTTATTTTCTTTACTTTTAGAGGAAGGATAGTGGATGGGGAAATAAAAATTTTATTTCCAGAGGAGATTGAGGAAGTTACTTGGCTGAAACCCCAAATAGCAGAAACGCACATGCATATACCTAGTGAATTAAAGGGAGAGATTAAAGAATGGTCAGCCCCCTATATCTTTAGGGGAACTGTTGTTCATAAATCTTAATATTTGTTTCTCGCATCTTGGAGCAGTTTGCCAGCCGCAGCTGCTCCTTTTTCGTCGAACTGCTGCGGGTTCCATCAGCCGGGCCGACGGAAGCGCCGCATTTAGGGAATGCTGGAAGAACTACGCCAATGGATCGAGCAGCATTACGGCAGTGACTGCTCAAACGCCGCCGCACTGGCGACTCGTGCCAATTGGATCGAAGATTATCTGGCGAAGCTATTCAAAGCAGCATTTGGACTTACGCCGAATAAATACGTGCAGTCGATCCGTCTAAGGGAGGCTAAACGGCTGCTGCGGGAATCCGCTCTTTCAATCGAGGAAATCGCCGGTTTGACGGGCTATGCCGATCTTCATTACTTCAGCCGACTGTTGCGCCAAAGAGAAGGGCTGTCGCCCAGGGAATACCGCAGAATGGCATCCGTCTATTAATCGCAGCGAGTCCCCTAGTCTTTACTGAAGCTATATTGTTTGTTTCTTGCTATCATATATGAAGATGAAAGCTGCGCGGTGTTCGATTATGGCAATACAAGCATCAATCTGGAGATTGCGCAGCTGCTGAAATGACGGGAGGGGATCTGGATGTTGAACGATTCTTCGGTTATTATCGAGCAGTACATGCGGAATCTGGACAGATATTCGATAGAGCAGTTGCGATTTAAATGCAATGAAGACGTATGGTCGGTCGGGCAAATGTATATCCACGTGATCGATGTGGCAAAAGAGTACATCGGGCATATTGAAACATGCACCAAGGCAACACACGAAGAGCCTGAAGGCAAAACGGAAGACGGGAGGAAGGCGCTTGCCGAAAAAGAGTGGCCGAATATCCCTGTGAAACTTGAGGAACCGCCCAACGCGACAAGCAACCCCGAGAGCAAGGATGAAATCATAGCTGGCCTGGAACAGGTGCTAGAGAAGTTGGCCTACTGGGCGGGTTGCGTAGATGAGGCGAATCCGGCTTGCAAGGTTCGCCATGGCTGGTTTGGCTGGCTTAACGCGCGTGATTGGTTTGAGATGGTTGGTATGCACAGCAGGCACCATTTGCGCCAGAAGGCGAAACTGGATGAGAAACTGGCGGAGGCAGGCATAAGATAGCCCGATTTTCAAGGCGCAGCTTTAACGGTTATATAAAAGCTGCGTCTTGTCCAGTCAGGGATTGAATCAGGATGCTTCTTCAGGTGTAACGCTGCAGGGCAAGTGGAATTGTAAAACAAAACGTTGTTCTAACATCGGGCATACTTTCAGCCCATATCTTACCGCCTTGATTTTCGACTACTTTTTTACAAATGGCTAGACCAAGCCCTGCGCCGCCATAATTTCTTGAGCGAGATTTTTCAGAACGGTAAAAATGTTCAAATACATGTGACAAATCCTCTTGAGATATGCCTGCACCATTATCTGTTACGGAAATCTTTAAGTAATCACCGTCAACATTTGCCTCAATGGTTATCGTTCCATTTTTATCTACATACCTTTTTGCATTGCTGATTAAGTTATCAAGAACCTGTGCAATACCATTTTCATTGGCAAAAAGTTGTACCGAAGGAAATGGCTTTATAACATTTAGATATACCGACTGATCGGCAAATTCAATTTCAATGGGATTTATCACGGTTTCAAGCAACACTTTGGAATCGCGGACACAGAACTCCTCTTTTTGGTCATTTATGTCCAGTTGAGAATATTGGAAAAGGCTTTCTATCAAATTATCAAGGCTTTCTGTTTTGTTCTTTATGACAGTGATATACCTGTTGAATTTCTCCTTGTCATGTATGATACCATCCTGTAAACCTTCCACATAACCTTTAATGGAGGACATGGGAGTACGCAAGTCATGTGAAATACTGGCAATCAGTTCTTTGCGAGAATATTCAAGAACTGCCTGTTTTTCCAGCGACATTTTTAATTGTTTTCTCATCAAATCAAAAGCAACACATAAATCGCCCATTTCATCTTTTTTTTTATAATTAAATACAAACTCAAAATTTCCATCCATTATTTTTTTTGTCGCTAAATTTAATTCTTGTAGCGGTTTTAAAATGCTTGAAGATATAATCCAGCCTAAAATAAGAGCGCAAATGCAAAATGGAATTAATAGAGCCAATATGATTTGGACAACAGTCAAAACGGCAGGAGTGTTTTGCGTATTAAATCCAGTAACCAGTACTGCAGACATAGGGAGAATCAACAAGGAGAAGAAGGATATAATCAGCTTTTTCCAAATTCCAATTCTCATTTTCCGCTGCCTCCAAATTTATAGCCAACCCCCCAAACGGTTTTAATAAATTGAGGCGATGAAATATCATCTTCTATTTTTTCCCTGATTTTCTTAATATGGATTGTTACCGTGTTTAAATCTCCATACTCGTTGATGCCCCAAACATTTTCATAGATTTGCTGGCGGGTTAAAACTTGGTTAGCATGTAACGCCAAGAACCGTAAGACTTCAAATTCCTTCGTGGTAAAATCCACATATTTATCGTTCAATTCTACAGAATAGGCTTTCAAGTTTAATTTTAAATTTTGAAATGACATGACATCGCTCTTGTCGGCAGGTACAGAAAGTTGATTATATCTTCTTAATTGAGCTTTCACCCTTGCTACAACCTCTCCCGGACTGAAAGGCTTAACCACATAATCATCGGCACCCAAACCCAAACCTAAAATTTTGTCAACCTCTGTTTTCTTTGCACTAAGCATGATAATAGGGATGGATGATTCAGCCCGTATGGTTCTGCATACTTCCATGCCATCTAAACCCGGAAGCATAATATCCAGAACAATAAGTTGTGGCTGGTACTCTCTAAAAAGCTTTATGCACTCTTTTCCATCGGTGCTGATGATTACATCATATTGTTCCTCTTCAAGGTAATCTTTTATAAGCTCGGCGATTTCCAACTCGTCATCTACGACTATAATTTTTGTATTCTGCATAATACTTCCTCCTTATATTTAAATATTATAGCAACACATCCTTTCTTTTCATAAGAATGGCGCTGCCAACGTAAAACAATACGATGTATATTGCGATTATTCCGGTCTTAGCAGATATTTGAACCAATGTAGCGCTATTTATAAACGTTTCATGAAAGGTATTCATTAAATAGATGATGGAATATTTGCTTATGTTTCCATACCCCTCAAGTAGAGGCGAGATAAAAAATAATGACAACGCTGAACCAATGGTTATACCTATATTTTCGGTTATCAAAGCAATAAATATGACCACCATGCCAAATCCGGCACTTGGCAGTATGGAAGCAATCGCCGATATTATCGTTATAGCAATACTATTCCTGGCAATCGGAACACCCTGAAACAGAAGATGATGACCCCAGTCAAATGTGATTGCCCCAATCATATACGAGGTTATTACTGTAAAGCAGACAATAGCCATTATGGATGCCAGCAGTGCCACAGCTTTAGCACCGATAAACTGAATACGATTGACCGGACGTAAAAGCACCAATTTGAAAGTACCATTTCTATATTCATCCGCAATCATGTCCGCCGCAAGTACAGCGATAAACATAACCATTATAATTGAATTATTTGCAATCATATCTAGAGGAAATGATTGGCCGTTGAGCGAAAAGGCAATTTTCCCTTGTGGCATTAATTTATAGTGAAAAATTTCTACTGCTTGAAGTGCTAAAATAACTCCCATGAAAAGGTAGAATTTTTTTAGGCGAAAAACTTTATATATTTCATTCTTTACCAAGCTTAACATTCAGCCGCCTCCTAAAAATTTTTTTTTGCAATATTAATACAAGATCTCTTTTGTCTTAAATTTATAGAATGTAAATAAAGAGAATGCTGTCAGATAGATTGCGATAATTCCGGTGCTTTGAAGTGCGAGCTTCCAATTCAAAGTTTGGACGAAATTTTCATGGAAGTACGCAATGTGATACGCAAGGGAATAGGGAGCGATTTCTTCAAAGACGTTTAAATTTAGCCCAATAGTCATAACTGCCAGGGAACTGATAACGGTTAAACTCATGCTGCTGGATAATATGGCAATAGAAGTCACAAACAGACCGTATGCCATAAAGGGAAAAATTAATAGAGCATTGGCGCCTAATGTGAGCAATACACCCTCTATAGGCGTGTACAATTGTCCGGCATATTCTGTTCCACTGCCCCATCCCAAAAAATAGATTCCTATTGCATAAGAGGCGATGATAAAGAAAAGCACCATAATAGTTATAAATACAAGCAGCGAAGCGATTTTTGCTCTCAAGAGTTGATTTCTGGTGATAGGTCGCAGCAAAGATAACTTTAATGCCCCTTGCCTATATTCTTTCGTAATACTATCACCAATGAATATAGGAATGAAAATAATCATAAATTGAGAAAGTATATTGATTAAGATCAATGGGGCAGATTGTCCATAAGTAAATGTCCAGATTGTCATTGCTGATCCGGGCTGGTAGTTATGCAAATTCAGAATAAGAACAACTAAAATGATTGCCGCAAAAATATACAGTTTTTTTGTTCTAAAGAGCTTGTAAAGCTCATTTTTTAATAGCTTCATTATTATTAACACCTCACACTCTTGTAGCTTCAAAATAGAGCTTTTCCAACGAGTTTTCTGTTGAATTGCCGACCAATTCATTTACATTGCCTTCAACAAGAAGATTCCCGTCATTGATAATGCCTATACGATTGCAAAGCTGCTGCATTTCATGGAGCAAATGACTGGATATGAAAAAGGTGATGTTCTCTTCAGATGAAAGTTGAACAATCATTTCTTTAATCTCTTTCATACCTTGTGGATCAAGCCCGTTGGTTGGTTCATCAAGGATGATTAGTTGGGGATGATTCAAAAGCGCATTGGCTATCCCCAAACGCTGCTTCATACCCAAAGAATACGTTTTGACCTTATCTTTCGCGCGGCTTCTTAATCTGACGATTTCCAGCACTTCATCAATTCTGCTTTTGTTAAGGCCGCGTACAAGGTTTGCCATTAATGAGAGATTTTCATATCCCGAAAGATAGTCATAAAAAGTTGGAGATTCCACGATAGCGCCAATTTGTGAAATGGCAGGTTTGAAGTCCGTTTTTAAGTTGTACCCATTAATCATCACATCTCCCGAATCAGGGATAATTAGGCCAGTCATCATGCGTATTGTGGTTGTCTTTCCCTGTCCATTTCGTCCAAGAAAGCCGTACACATCGCCTTTCATAACTTTTAGATTTAGATTGTTAACGATTTTTCTGCCACGAAACGATTTTGTGAGATTTCGTGTTTCCAATAACGTATTTGAAATCATAAGATATTTTCCTTTCTTTTCATATAATCAGTTTGTTGTCTTATTTATTATCCAGCTAAAAAATAAAATAAAGCATTTGAAAAAATAAACTCGTGATAGGAATTTTATTAAAAATTCATAAACTTTCAACCAAAATAAATAGGCGAAGGATTTTTGTACAGATGTCCTATGCTTACTTCATTGTAGAGACAGGTACTTTAAAAATAATTAAAAATCCGACCGTTATAATAATTGATAATCCATATGTCAATAATGGTTTTTTGTAGTGAAGGCGAAGCATTACGTAGATTGCAACATCAAAAAATACTGACCACAAGAAATTCCAACCATTATGGTAGGTGATTACTCCTAATTGTAAAGCTATCCACTCTAAAAGGGACTCCAAAAATATCCAAAATGTAATCCAAAGAAACTGATTCATCTTTTTTTTTGGATAACGCCCTAAATAAATGAATATTAAGCTTGGATAACCAATGATCATTAATGTCAAATTCGTTAAGGTGTGATTTGGAAATATTACGGTAGGTTGGTATTCCCACAAAGAGTAGTTATATGTTAGCAAGTTGTAAGTTAAATCAGTTGTAAAAAAAGTTGACTGATATTTTGACCAGTTACGCCAGTCTCCCCAACGCCAAGCTATAAAAACATGACCAAGTATCGTCAGAAGCATATACATTCGAAATCAACTCACTTATACAATTTTATTGAAGCTGATTTTAATTAAAGGAATATTGGTCTAGTCTTATATTTGATTCTAGAAAATTTGGTTGCAAATAGTATGCGTATTTTTTTCTTTAAGTAACCTCCCTCTATGGAGAAAAGTTTGGGTCTGTCAATAATTTTGGGTAAATTCATTTTACAAGCAATCCGCGACCCAAGTTAGGGCCAGCTAGGTAAGGATTTCTTGTACGTTTAACAGCCCCACATAGTTCTTCATTTTCAATTCGGTTCCATTAAAAAATTATCTGTTATACATGCATTACAATCAAATTCAAAGAATACGCGAGCATTTAAGAGCAAAGTGATTTTCCATAGAGGGAGGTTACCTTAATGAAAAAACCGGCACCATTATGTGCCGGTTAACTGTACTTAGATTGCATTTTTTGTATGATTTCTAAAAACTGATTGAAATCCTCGGATGGATGTAAGGGATATAGCAAACCATAAGGCATTGTGAAATCCAAATCGCTGGGGATGGTCACTAAGGACGGATGAACATCTACCCATGCATCCAATGTTAGCAGGACAGTATCACTTTGCTCGCAACGATTGAATACATCAATATCATAAAGGCGCGGAACATGTTTAATTTTGATTTTAGGATGGTTGATTATCAAAAAATCACGAATTCCATCAATTACTGCATTTTTTCCACCTTTCACTACAGCCAACTTCTCTCCATACAAATCTTTGACAGACAGTGTTTTTTTAGAAGCCAGCCGATGGTTGCGAGATACAGCAAAGCAAAAGCGGTACCTCCCCAGCTCAAGTAAACGGAGATAATCCTCCCAGTCTTCTGTAAGGTATGGCCCTACGATGACATCGAAGTGTTTGCCAATGGTACGATAAGTGGCTGGGAGAGTATAAGCATCATCCTCAAAATGGACGATTTTTATTTTAAACTGCGGATATTGGTCGCTGATTTCATTCCACAAATCCAGCAAAACCTTGCAGGGATTAAGTATAGAGGTGCCCACACGAATAACATGCTGACTTCCCTTTGTACCTTGGCGTATACGCAGTACGGCTTCTTGAAAACTCTGCAAAAATAATGCCGCATCCTTGTTAAATGATTTCCCTGCCTCGGTGAGCTCAACACCTTGGTTAGTACGAATCAAAAGAGGCACTCCTATATGCTTTTCCAACATATTAATTTGCTTCATCACAGCGGTTGGAGACACAAATAGTTTTTCAGCTGCCTTGGAGAAGCTGCCCGTCTCTGCCACCTGAATAAACGTATTCAATTGTTCATTCATTCATAGAACCCCTTCGTTGTATAAACTTTTAGTTAATGCCATGCTAACTTATTTGAACTTCCGTTTCAAGTGCAAAACAGTTAAATTTGAGAGGCGCTAAAAGAATGGAAATGCCGATCTATTTTGCTCACTTCATGATCCGTTTATTCTTTCAGGAACCTGCTTGACCGATTCCTCCCATAAACGGTTTGGCCAATCTTCTCAAAGAAAGGAACATTAATTATGGAAATTCGTGACAAGGTCGTTCTTATTACTGGAGCATCCGCTGGTATCGGCTTAGCCACAGCACGCCGTTTTGCCACTGCTGGTGCTAAATTAGCACTGGTAGCTCGATCTGCCGATGCACTTAATCATCTCGCCGAGGAATTGCAGAGCCAGGGAAGTGAAGCCTACGCTCTGCCTGCTGACGTGAGCGATCCGAAGCAAGTTCAAAGAGTCATTGAGGAGACGGTGAGCCACTTTGGTCGCTTGGACGTGGTCATCAATAACGTAGGACAAGCTGCCGTTGGCACGATCGCTGACCTCAATCCTGATGACTTCCGCAAGACCCTGGACCTCAATGTGTTTGGACCATTGGCAGCTATGCAAGCTGTGATCCCTATCATGCGAGAGCAAGGGGGAGGGCTGATCATCAATATAAGCTCGGTGGTCTCCAAGATGCGTATTGCCGGAATGGCAGCCTATGCAGCTACCAAAGCCGCTTTGAACATGCTTTCCGATACGGCACGAGGTGAATTAGCCTCAGAGAATATCCGGGTGATTACTGTCTATCCGCGCTCAACCGCAACGGATTTTGGCAAAAACGCTCTGGGTGTTCGGCAGCAGCAGCGGCAAGGTTCTTCCACTCCTGCTGATACCCCTGAATTCGTCGCAGAGAAAATCCTGGCTTCAGCTTTACACGAGCCAGATGAGCAGTATATGGATTAATGAGCTTTTACTGTTCTTGCACATGAGGTGCGCGGAGCATATTTGCCTGCTGGACGCGCTTACCCTTTCGGGATGTGCCGGTAAGTCAAGAATCATTTCAAACGCTTGACCGCAGAGAGCAGACTGCTTGTCTTACGATCGATGGCAATAGGCCGCACTCAGAAGAAGGATGCACAAGAGACTTGGCTTGTGCATCCTTCTTTAGCTTTCTTTTAAAACCCATTGCAGCTGCACTCCAAGAGCTGTTTGGAATAAGCCTTAGTAACCAGATCCGACCTAGTTCAAAGAGAATAGGCTAATCTGTTAAACTTTCTTTGAGCAGGAGTTAATTTGCTGTTTTCTCCTGTGCCTGTGTGCATATAACTGACCGCGCATCCGTAACGGACGTCGCTTGTTACTCGAATTCTTCGGTAAGGCTATCCACGAGGACGCTGCGCTCTTGCTCCAGCTGCCCTATGGGAAAAATTCTGGACTTTTTCTATTTTTGACGGATTGTCAAGCTAAGTGTGACACCTCACCCACGAACGATTGGTGAGAAGATATCCAAACCCAAGCATTTTCTTGGGCGGTGGTTGATGAGGTGAAGGGCATGGGCCACTGCCGCCTAACCCGGTCCTCCAAAATAAGCGAATGATGGAGTATTGCGAGAAAACCGCAACATTCGAGCTTGATGATAGCCGTTTGATATGTGATGACTGCGCGCAAGCTCACAATGAATTTGCTCCTTAAATGCTATTCCATATCTGAATGAACTGTGCAGCTTCTCCATCTAGGGCGAGCAGGATGTCCAGATCATCCTGATCTTCTGAAACAAGATATAATTTATTTTTATTGACATCGAGAATGGAGTGCATGGCATCGGTATTTGTATCCGATTTGGTGGATGCTACCATAAGCGCCAAGGCTGTTTTGGATCTCCTTTTATCAATCGGATCCTGCTTGAAATAAAGCTTAACCAGATGAGGTTGTTCGTTTATGACCAGACCTAATTCAGCGTGGGATTTAACCGACAGATTCTCGAACGTCCAAAACGATTTACCTGGATCGAACCATTGAAGCTCTTTTTTGCCAAGAAACTTTTTATATGCGTTTACTGCATCGGTATAACGACTTTTTCTCTTGTCGTTTGCACTGGTAGCTATGCTCTCTAAATAATCAAATGTTAATCCCTGCTCATGGAATTTTGGAATAGCATCACGAAGTCCCTTCCAGTAATCAGCCGCCACAGAGTATTCGTTGTACTTTATTTTACGGATCGAGGACACCTTCCCAGGTCCACTCGGCTTTAACGAGAAGTCAAGAAACTGAGTTAGGCTGATCGATATTTTTTCGATAGTGTTCATCTCCTTTATTTATAAATGACAGTTTCCAACAAATTTCCTGCACCGAAAGATGGCTGAGATTACTCTCAACCGCATGGTTAACAGCAGAGGCAGATTGCACCTCTTAATGGGATATGCCGATTTGAAGGCGCTCATGCCCTTCTTCCTTAAAAATCCTCTGGTTCATGGCCCGGACGATGTACGATTGGAGCGGTGCTCCAGCGGCGTACAGGGTGACGGTGGAGGAAGCCGTGGAACGGACCCGTTCTCTTGCCGTCAAATTCCAGGGGGAGGACCCGATGGTTACGGTCTATCCGGCGCCACACAGTCCGCACGGGGCTTCGCTGGAAAGGGATTACGGCCTTAGGCCGATTCATTATTTAGACTCGTTAGGTGTATTGGATAATTCTGAGGTCGGGTGGATTGGCAGCCGCGGCGGCTCGCTGGCTTATTGTTCCTCCAGCAATATGTTTCTCGCAGAGGTGTCACCCGAATCCCTGACCTCTCCGGCATAAAAGTTTCCGTGGGAACGGATGGAGGGTACAGCAACAACCGGATCAGCGTTTTAGAGAAATGCGGATGTGCGCTTTGCTGCAAAAGGTTGAATGGGACCAGCATTACCGCAAATGACGTGTTCCAGATGGGAGCCGCGAGCGGAGCCGAATGTTGTCTATGCCATGCAGCCGAATGCGATTGCCCATGTCGTCATCGACGGCAAGTGTTTGTCTCTGAATTGTATGGGGGATTGGCAGTATGCTGCTTGAACAGTCTGGCAAAATAGCTCGTATCCAGGAAGCCCAGCTGTATGGCGATTCCAGAAATGCGTTCACTGCCTTCGGCATGCCCGACATGCAGCATGAGCAACGTGATGTGATTCGCTCAATTGAACAAGCTCCGCTAAGCCGGATACAATGGCATCCGGGACGAATGCTGCATCAAATAACCGATGGAATAGTTGGGCTTACAGGCACAATCAGGTCAACGCAGCAATCGATCTAAGCCAGGTGGTTTAACTAGAAGAGTAACTTCCGAAGAAGAGATAGGTGAAGGATTTGCTCTAGAGTGTCGCGAAAGGAATGCTGGGATTATCAACATATTTTCCTTTTCAAGAAATTAAAATGCCGACACTCAATGAGTATCAGCACGAGCTTACTATTTCCGATAGATAAGCGTCCTTTTATACTTTCATTATTGCCGCTGGTTGGATTTTGAGTGTTTGATTCACGTCAGGCGCGTGTCGTACGCGTGCTTTCCCCGAAGCTTACCTTTGTAGATAAGCGAATGACCTCGAAAGGTCTGTTTGGGCGCTGCATCCGGTACAGCAACTCCTCTGCTGCCCGCATCCCCAGTTGAAACTCATCATTCGTAACCGTTGTAAGCGAAATATCCAGAAGCTTCGTTTCTTTCATCTGGTCAAAACCCGATATGGCGATATCCTCCGGAACCCGCATTCCATTTTCCTTTACGAACCGGATGGCGTGAAGCGCCATAAGGTCGTTACCGCATATCAATGCGGTAGGAAGCTGATCGAGCGCTCCAAGTGTATCGGCCATCCCTTCAAAGGATTGATAACTGGTAGAATGCGTGTTCGTTATGCAGTAATTTGGATTTTGTGGAATATTCGATTCATGAAGGGCTCTGCTATATCCCATCCAACGCTCGAACAAGCTGCGGGAATTAATATCTCCTATAAAGCCGATCTCCCGGTGCCCCGACTCAATCAGATGGCGGGTAATCTGGTATACGCTTTCTTCGCTCTCCATTAAAACCAGATCGGTTTTGAGGTCGGTCAGCGGCAGTTCGGCATTCAAATCGATAAAAACCTTCGGAAGGGAGTGCTCCAGTAATTTCTCGGTGTAGGCTTTGTTCACCATTCCCACTACGATAAATCCGTCAATTGTACTGTTCAGCATGGGAGGCACCATGAGGGATATAATATCTTCATCTTTGATAAAGGACATCTTCATGTCGTAACCGCTTCCTCTGAGCACATCTTCGACGCCGCTCATCAGGTTCATCCAATATCCGCTTGCACTCACGTCGATTCGGGTTAAGAAGGCAATGCACTTCGTACTTCGGGAAATAGCGGGTCGTTCGCTGGAGCCGGGGATTATTTTGTTGTAACCCATAGCAATAGCCTGTTCTATGACTTTTTTCCTGGTCTCTTCCGAAATGCTCGCGTGATTATTTAGTGCCTTTGATACCGTGTTTCTAGAGATACCCAATTCATTGGAGATGTCGTAAGTTGTCACTTTTTTGTTCACAAGTTTCCAATCCCTCTTTTGTACGATTCATAGTTTAATTTTAATAGTTGAAGAATATTTGTCAACTATTGTGCAAATTTTGCAGTATTGTTTACTTTACGAATTGATGAATCGTTTAGATTGTAACATTATTTTCAGTTTAAAAATATTGTCGAAAACAACAAATAAGACTGTTAACACCTGCATAAAAATGATATTTACACCAAAATGCTATGGTGTTATAATCTACGCAAACAGATTGATGTGCAGAATGATGATAATGTAACGTTCGTAACAGTGCGTGTTTATCTACTTTGGTACAACAATCTTTTTTTGAAGATGGTATGTAAGCGCTTTATTTAAACCGTTTTCTGTTTGAAACGGGATCGGCCTGGATTTTCGCAATGAATAAAATTTCTTTATGGGAGGCATTACGATGGCAAAAGTTCGTTTTCTTATGATTGGTGTAGGCGGTATGGGAAGGCAGCACATCCGCAGACTTTTGAATGTGCCTGAGGCTGAAATCGTCGCTTTGGCGGATCCGTCCGATACGGCAATCGGGCTAGTGAAGGAAACTTATCCTGAGCTCGCAAACATAGCCGTCTATGCGGACTACCGGGAGGCGATCTCCCAGTCCGGCGCGGACGCCGCTGTAATTGTTTCGCCTCACAGCATGCATTTTGAACAGGGGATGGCATGCCTTGACGGCGGCCTCCACGTGCTCATGGAGAAGCCGTTCG
Source organism: Paenibacillus sp. JT31N11 (assembly GCF_056269285.1). NCBI lineage: Bacteria > Bacillati > Bacillota > Bacilli > Caryophanales > Paenibacillaceae > Paenibacillus > Paenibacillus sp. JT31N11. The sequence goes on along the minus strand of NZ_JBWDNQ010000030.1, from coordinate 19,713 downwards.
TAAGCGGCTCCGATCATGCGGAGCGCATTATTGCACATGCCGGGAAGCTGAACCGGCATTTGGCTGTCGCCTACCAGCGTCACCTGATGAGCCCTTATATCTATATCCACGACTTGATAGAGAAGGGGGAATTGGGGAAGATCAACTACATCTGCGCTTATCAAGCGCAAAGATGGCTGATCGGCGCAACCGGGTCATGGAGGCAAAACCTTGCTTTATCGTGCGGCGGGCAGTTAAACGATTCGGGCAGCCATCTGCTGGATGTCGTGCTTTGGGTAACTGGCCTCGAGCCGGAAAGCGTATCTGCAGTCATTGAGAACCACGGCAGGGAAGTCGATATCGATTCCGCCGTGACCGTCCGTTTCAAGGGGGGCGCAATCGCGACCTTTAATGTGGTTGGCAGTGCCAGCATCAGCTGGCATGAGGATGTTTCGATCCACGGTGATAAAGGATCGGTCTTATACCGGAACAATAAGATATTGGTCGCGAGGGAAGGAGAAAAGTCCCTTACTGAGGTGTCGGTAGAGGAGCTTCCAGCTTCGAGCGATCCGGACATCGACTTCGTTGACCTCGTACTTGGAAGGGTGAGTGAAGCAGCTGCACCGTCCAGCTGCGGTTTAAGAATCGCCCGACTAACGGAAGCGGCATGGAAGAGCGCCGCTAATGGCAGCAAGGTTATCTCATTATCAGAATAATTGCGGTTGAGGCTTGACTGGCGGTCTGATTCCCCCAGCTGAGTAAATGGATGGATACAGGAAGCGATAAGGAGGCAAGTACATGATTAGAGGATTGACCCGAGCCGGATTGGGATCATCTTGGAGCAATGAGGAATTTATCCGTAAAGCGGCAGAATACGGCTTCGAATCGGTGGACATTGATGCGAAAAGTTTGATAGGTACTTTGGGCTCGGAGGGCGCGGCAAGCTTGCTTGCCGAAACCGGCATTGTGATCGGCGCGATCGGTCTCCCGGTTGATTGGCGCAGCACAGACGCAGAATTCAGGCAAACGCTGCCTGCTCTCGCCGAGTCAGCAGCGGCAGCGGCTGCGCTCAACTGTACTCGCTGTGTCACATACATTCTGCCTTCCACAGATAATCCGTCCGCCCGCTTTATGGCGCAGGCCATCTATCGGCTTCGTGTCTGTGCAGAAATTCTAGGTGCATATGGGCTGCGGTTTGGTCTGGAATTTGTTGGGGCCCACCATGCACGCACGTCCAGGAAGAATCCATTTATTTGGACAGTGGAGGAAACGCTCGATATGGTCGCCGCAATTGGCCTCCCCAATGTCGGACTGCTGGTTGATTCTTATCACTGCCATACGACCGGATTTAAACCGTCCCAACTGGAGCAGTTGAAGGCAGATCAAATTGTACATGTTCACATCAACGATGCCAAAGATTTGCCGGTTGAGGAGCTGAGAGACAACGACCGCCTATACACAGGTGAAGGCGTAATAGACTTGAAAGGCTTCCTCACCGCACTGAAGAAGACCGGTTATGACGGGTCGGTAGCACAAGAGGTGCTGACTCCAGAGCTGCCCGCAGGTGATCCTGAGGAGCTTCTGAAGCGGACCAAAGCAGGCTTTGACCATATATTTCCGGACTAATCGGTTTCACTTATCGGACATTTTGGAGGCGATTACAAATTTGGTCAACAGTTGAATATTGAGGAGGGATTGAAGTTGAAGAAACAAATCAAAACGAAATGGCTGGGGCTTACGCTGGCCGGCATGATGCTGCTTGGCGCCGCTTGCTCGAACGGCGCAAACAGCGGCAACAATGCGCCAGCGAACAACGGGACAGCCAATACCGCCGCGCCGAAGCCGCTAGATCTGAGCATTACGCTGAATGGCGGCCCGAAGACACCGGATTCGTGGGCTGAGAAGACTTTAGAGGAGCAGCTGACAGATAAACTCGGCAGACAGGTGACGATCGATCCGATCTTCCTGCCGGCTTCAGAGGTAGATACGAAGATCAACTTACTGATGAGCGCCAAGAACACCCGACCGAATATACTATGGACCGGCGATACGAAGGAATATACGAAGTGGGTCCAGGCGGGCATCGTTCAGGACCTTACTCCATCGCTGCAGAAATACGGCAAGGAAATTATTGATTACTATACCAAGGATACGTTGTTTTATCATTGGGATTCCAGCGGTAAATTGTATCAAATCCCCGGAGATGTCGCAGAAGCCGGCACCATGACCACAATCATTCGCAAGGATTGGTTGGATAAATTAGGGCTTGAGGTGCCGAAAACGCTTGATGAATTCGTTAACACCCTCCGTGCCTTTACGAACGATGACCCGGACGGCAACGGCAAAAAGGACACGTACGGCTTGTCTGGTGATTACTTTTTCCGCAGTCTCGCTCCGTTCTTCTACGCATACGGGGTGGATCCCGATGCTTTCATCAAGCAGGATGACGGATCGATCAAATACGGCGCCACTATGCCGCAGGTCAAAACGGCTCTGCAGCAGATTGCCCAACTGTATGGAGAAGGCGTTATTGACCCCCGAATGGCCAGTGCCGCGAACATTACAAACGAAAAAGTCGATGAAATTTATGCTTCTGGCAAGGTCGGGGCGTTCTACCGTTGGGTCGCCAACTTCAATCCGTCAAGCAATGCAACCATCAATTTTAAACAAAGCAACCCGGGCGGCGAATATATGGCAATCGATCCGGTGGCGGGACCGGACGGATTCAAGTCCGACATTCCGTCTGCCCCAAGAGGCTGGTGCTACCTGGTCGTGACCGACACGGGCTCCGCCGACGACGCGGTGCAGGTGCTCAATGTCATTGCTTCGCCGGAGGTCAACTCCTTGCTACGGTTCGGCAAGGAAGGCGAGCATTATACAATGGACAACGGCATGTATAACAGAACAGTTACGCCAGACGAAGCCAACAAGCTTGGACTCGACAATTTCTCCTGGGTAATCACGCGCAAGGACGCGTCCAACCTTTCCAATCTGCCCGAAGTAACCGAAATGTTCGAATACAAAATTAAAACGTCCCAGCCGATGCGCGACAAGATCGCTGTATTCAAAGCAACGAACCGTCCGCAATGGGACAAATACTCCACCGATATCGAAAAAGTCCGCGACGAGACGTTCTGGGGCATCATTACAGGCAAGCTCGGCATCGATGAATTCGACAAATTCGTAGCCCAATATCAGCAGCTTGGCGGTAAAGCAGTGGATGAAGAAGCGAACACGCTTTATAGTGCCCAGGAAGAAGAATACGCCAAGTATGACAAATGGTACGAGGAAAACATCACACCTTATAAGTAAGTCGCTGCATAAAGTTTAATGGCAAAAAGGTGAAGAGTAAGCTCCGGGCCGGAGCTTCTCTTCCATTTCAAGAAGAGATGAGGTGTCCAAATGAAAACCTCTGCAAAAACCTTGGCCCGGACAAATATGGGTTCTTCCAGTCAACGGAAATTGTGGAAGGACATTTTGCGCGACAGGTACTTGTATCTGCTGTTATTGCCCGGCATGCTTCTGATTTTTGTCTTTCGCTACGCCCCGATGTACGGCATCGTCATCGCCTTTCAGGATTACAATATTTATAACGGAATAAAGGGCAGTGAATGGGTCGGTTTCGGGCAATTCAACAAGTTATTCCATTCGCCTGATTTCTACGAGATATTGCGCAATACGCTGGTGATCAGTGTGTATAAGCTGGCGGCGGGCTTTTCCGTTCCCATCATCCTTTCCCTGCTGCTCAATGAATTAAAGAACATGGTCTTTAAACGGATAACGCAATCGATTATTTATTTGCCCCATTTTGTGTCGTGGGTCATTTTCTCCGGCATCCTCATTACCTTCCTCAACCCAGTCGATGGCCTGGTCAATTATATAATCAAAGGCGCCGGCGGAAAGCCGATCGATTTTCTCATCAATGTGGATTACTTCCGTTCCATTCTCGTGGTGAGCGATCTGTACAAGGAAGTAGGATGGGGAACGATCATTTATCTGGCGGCCATGTCGGGAGTAAACCCGGAGCTGTACGAGGCCTCACGAATGGACGGGGCGAATAAAGCGAAGCAGATGTGGCATGTGACGCTTCCGGCGATTCGGCCTGTTATTATCATTCTCGTTATCCTCAGTTTGGCCAACATTCTGGAAGCTGGATTTCAGCAAATCTTCCTGCTGTACAGCCCGCTCGTATACGATGTCGGCGACATTATCGATACTTACGTCTACAGGGTGGGGATTGCCGACGCCAATTACAGCTATGCAACCGCGGCTGGCGTATTTAAGTCTTTGATTGCGATGATCTTAATCGTATCGGCCAATAAAATCGTGAAGAAATTCGGACAAGACGGGCTCTGGTAGGAGGTGGGGACTTGATTGGATTATCGAAGGGTGAACGGTTGTTCCATGTGCTGAATTATATGTTTTTTATTTTGCTGATGGTTGCGATGATCTACCCGTTTTGGTATATCGTCATGGGCTCGTTAAGCGAACCGGAAAAGACAATGGGCGGCGGACTTTTTCTGAAGCCTGAAGGCTTCTCGTTATACGCTTACAAGGCGGTATTGCAAAATATTTCGCTGCTGACCGGCTTTCAGGTGACGGTTATCTCGACCTTGGGCGGCGTGCTGATCGGGACGTTATTCACCGCGACGACGGCCTATGCCCTCTCCAGAAAGCGGCTGCGCGGGCAGAAGACCTTTGCGCTGCTCATTCTGTTCACGATGCTGTTCAGTGGCGGGCTGATCCCTACGTATCTTCTGGTCAAAGGGTTGGGCATGATCGATTCCTACTGGGCGCTGATTCTGCCAAATGCAATGGGGGCATGGAACATTTTTGTCATGCTGAGCTTCTTCCGCGGCATACCGGATGAGCTGGAGGAGGCGGCCAAGATCGATGGGGCGGGCGATTTGACTGTATTTTTCCGTATCGTGCTCCCGCTGTCCAATGCCGTTATTGCGACGATCTCCTTGTTTATCGCCGTCGGATACTGGAATGATTTCTTCAGCTCCCTCCTTTATATGACGGAAAAGAATATGTGGCAACTGCAGTTGGTGCTCAATGATTTAATCAGCAACACGAGCGCTGCAGCCGGGCAGTCGGGACTTTCCATCGGCTTTCAAAACCAGGTGAATGTATTTACGATTCGCATGGCTGCAATTATGGTATCCACAATTCCAATTTTGATCGTCTATCCGTTTTTGCAAAAGCATTTTGTGAAAGGAGCCTTGATCGGTTCCGTCAAAGGATGAGATTGTCCAACGAATGATATACAATGAGAGCTGAATTTGGATCGCTTTGTTATTTTCAGACTCGTTTTGAATAACAGTAATGAAACATTAAATACATTTCTTTACAATGAGCTATCCCAATAATATGATGAAGGTGCTGTTACAATTTAAATAGAACCTAAAGCAACGGGAGGAGGATAATGTCTTTAAGCGGTTTTGTGAGCGCTTCCTTTTTAAGGCCCAAATAAAACAAACGCTCCATGTCATTCAGGCTGCCAGACGGCAGTCTTTTTGGCAACATTACAGAGATTTGCAGACGGATAAAGGGATGGCATTCGGATTAAGGGAGTGATGATTTTGAAAGCGATTACGATCAGCGGCGGAGAGAGTCAGGCGACAGTGTCGTTGGCGGATATCCCGAAGCCGGATTTGACTGGTCCGCAGGACGTTTTGATTCGGGTGCTTTGCGTCGGACTCGACGGAACGGACCGGGAGATCATCGTAGACAACTTTGCCAGATACCCCGAAGGCAGATCGGAAATGGTAATCGGTCACGAGCTGTTGGGCGTTATCGAGGAAGCCGGATCCGAGTCCGGACTATCCCGCGGTGATCTGGTTACGGCCCTTGTAAGGAGACCTTGCGGTGAGGAAGCGTGCGTCAATTGCCGCAGCGCTCAGCAAGACTTTTGCCAAACCGGCCGTTACACGGAACGGGGGATAACAGGTGCGGACGGCTATCTGTGCGAGTATGTAGCGGAGCATTCAAAATATGTTGTTAAAGTTCCTGATGAGTGCCTGCCGTACGGGGTTTTTGTCGAACCGCAAAGCATCGTGGAAAAAGTATATACGCAAACCTTAAAGATTCAGCAGCGCATGATATGGCAGCCCCGGACGGTGCTTATTTTAGGTTCCGGGCCTTTGGGCATTTTGGCGGCGTTGACATGCAGAGTGCTCGGCCTTGACACGTACGTTTGGTCCAAATCTGACTCTGCAAGCATGAACGCGGACATCATTTGCCGCATCGGAGCACATTACCGGGAAGCTGAACCCTCCGCCGAAGACGCATTCTTGTCCGGTTTAACCGCATACTCGAAACAATTGGGCATAAGCTTTGATATGGTTTGGGAATGCACCGGGCATGCGCCTCTCGGTTACGAGGCGATCCCACTGGTGAACAATAACGGAATCCTCGCGCTTCTCGGCATTACTCCCGGCAGCGGCCGACTGGATTTGCCGAGCGATTTGACGTATCAGGAAATGGTCATCAAAAATAAGTGTATCATTGGCTCCGTCAATGCGTCGTATCGCGATTTTACGGCTGCCATCCATCGTCTTCGCGACATCGAGAGCCATTATCCAGGCATGCTGGGCATGCTCCAGACGAACCGGTTGTCCTTCGAGGATGTACCGGCTATCGATTTTGGCAAGATGACAATAAAAGCGGTTGTTGATGTGGTTCCCCAAGCTCAGTGGGCTTCTGTGAAGAAGAAATTCAAGGAGGACATATGACGATGAGCAAAAAACAAATCCGGATTGGCATGATTGGCTATAAATTCATGGGCAAGGCCCATTCCCACGCATACAGGGACGTGCCATTCTTTTTTGACAGCGACGGCATTCCGGTGATGCAGGCGATTTGCGGACGCAACGAGGGAGCTGTGAAGGCGGCTGCCCAGAAGCTGGGTTGGGCATCGTACGAAACCGATTGGCGCAAGCTGATCGAACGAGACGATATTGATTTGATCGATATCGGTGCCCCGAATAACGCTCATGCGGAAATTGCCATTGCCGCTGCTCAAGCAGGCAAACATATCCTCTGCGAGAAGCCGCTTGCGATGAGCGTGGAGCAAGCCCAAAAAATGCTGGAGGCGGTCAACAAAGCCGGGGTTATTCACATGATTTGCCATAACTATCGCTTTGTACCCGCCGTTCAATATGCGAAGAAGCTGATCGACGAAGGAAAACTCGGCAGCATCTATCATATTAGAGCGAATTACTTGCAAGACTGGATTATAGACCCGAACTTCCCGTTGGTATGGCGTTTGAAAAAAGAAGTTTGCGGTACCGGCGCGCTTGGGGATCTTGCCGCTCATTCGCTTGATCTTGCCCGTTTTCTGGTAGGCGAGTTTAAGGAAGTGAACGGAATGATGGAAACCTTTATCAAGGAACGTCCGATCGGAGAAATGAGCGGCGGCTTAAGCGCCAGTGTGAAGAGCGGAGCTCTCGGGAAAGTCGACGTAGACGATGCGTCTATATTTATGGCCCGCTTCGAAAACGGAGCTGTCGGGGTTTTTGAAGCTACGCGCTTTGCCGGCGGCAACCGCAACGGAAACCGCTTCGAAATCAACGGCACGAAGGGTTCGATCCGTTGGGATATGGAGCAGATGAACACCCTGCAATTTTATTCCGCAGATGATGAGACCGGAACGCAGGGCTTCCGCTCCATTAATTGCCAGGAGGAAGTCCATCCTTTTGCAGGAGCGTATTGGCCGCCAGCCCATATTATCGGCTATGAGCATACGTTTATAAATCTGATCTCGGAACTGATGAACGGCATTGCCAACGGCAAAAATCCGACGCCTAATTTCGAGGACGGCCTTAACAACCAAATGGTGCTGGAAGCCGTGGAGAAATCGGCTCAGACAGGGCGGTGGGTATCCATATCGGATGTTAGATTCTAAGTTATTGTACGAAAGCGGGTATAGAGGATATTTGTCGCTGGAACTGTTTATTGAAGACTTCGAGGCCAAGAGCGCTTTGGAGTTGGCGAAGTTCGAATTGGATTCGATTGTGAATACGTATCTCATCGAGGCATGACAAGCGGATAAAACAGCGAATAAATGGAGCGAATGCACTGGAAGGCGGGATCGGCATGGGAAGCCGGCTTAACGGCAAGGTGGTCGTCATAACAGGTGGAACGAAGGGTATCGGGAAGGGAATCGCTTTGATGTGCGCCAAAGAGGGTGCGTCGGTTGTGGTGGGGGGAAGGAATGAAAAAGACGGTGCCAAAGTTGTACAGGAGATAAAGGATGTCGATAACGCAGAGGCGTTGTTTGTCAAAGGGGACATCAGCAAAGAAGCGGCGTGCAAGCAGCTGATCGATGAAACGATTAACAGGTTTGGCAGAATCGACGGTCTTGTAAACAACGCCGGCATTTTCCCGCGGGGCTCGATGGTGGATACATCCGAGGAAATGTTTGATTCGATTTTTGCCGTTAATATGAAAGGCGCTTTCTTCTGTTCAATGTACGCGATTCAGTCGATGCTGAAAACCGGCGGTGGTTCCATCGTCCATATAGGCTCGACGAACGGCTATAAAGGCGGAAAAGAATTGGCCGCTTACTCTTGTTCCAAAGGAGCAGTGCTTACGTTAAACCGCCACATCGCAGCCCATTATGGAAGCAAGCATATACGTTCGAACTGGGTTACCGTCGGCTGGGTTGCCTCCGAGGGGGAAATTGAACTTCATCAGAACATGGGCATAAGCCCGGACGATTTGCAGAAGAAGGCGTCGTCGCATATTCCTTCTGGCCGCATGCAAACACCTGAAGATATGGGGTATGGAACCGTCTTCTTATTGTCTGATGAATCAAGCCAAGTAACAGGCACAGAGCTGCACATCAACGGGGGGATCGGCTTATGACGGACAAACCACACAAACGTATAGGGGAAGCGCTAATCCGAGAGATCGACGATACCCGTGTACCGTTCGGTATGCTCGCTATTTGGTTTCTCGGCCAGTGCAGCGTCGCGGTCAAGGGGGGAGATACGGTCATTTACATCGATCCGTATTTGACTCCATCGGTGTATCGGGCATTTGAGCCACCGCTTGAGCCGGGGCAAATGACGAACGCGAATTATGTTTTAGTTACCCATGACCATATGGATCATATGGATCCGGACACCATTTCCGCTTTAGCGGAGGCCCACGAAGACCCGGTTTATATGGCGCCGGGATATTGCCGGGAATCGATGCTGCAATTCGGGGTTCGACCGGAGAAGCTGATCTTGGCGCGAACGAATGAGTGGTGGAATGGGCCGGGATTCCGCGTCAAACCGCTGCCCTCAGCCCATGAAGAGTTGGAATACGACGATGAGCTGGATCACCGATTCGTAGGCTATGTTGTGGAACTCAACGGCGTTACGATGTATCACGCTGGCGACACTACTGTATATCCCGGATTGATCGAAGCGTTGCAAGCTGAATCGATAGACCTCGGTATGGTACCGATCAACGGGCGCGACCCGTTCCGCAATGCAAAGAATATCGTAGGCAACATGAATTATCGGGAAGCGGCAGAGCTCTCGGTCGCAGCCGGCTTCGATACCGTCATTCCGCTTCATTATGATATGTTCGCAGGAAATTCGGAACACCCCGGTTATTTTATCGACTATCTATACGATCGGCACCCGACGCAGAAGAGCCATGTATTAGCACGGTTCGAGCGATTTGTGTACGTTCCCGCCACAGCATTGTGTTGATAAAAAGAGGGGTTGAGAATGAACCAATCGTATCGTGTGGCCTTTATCGGCTGCGGCAAATGCGCCCGTTTGCACGCTCTTGGTGTTAAAGCCGACGGCAGATTGCTTTCGAGATGGTATTGGTCAGTTATCTGAACGAGAAAGAGCCTGGACTGGTGTAATCACAAATTCCGAACGGTAGAATCGGTTACCCCGCGATGAAATTCAATCATGAATAATGGAGGATATACCAACGATGACTAATTTCAAGCTGGACGGCAAGGTTGCACTTATTACAGGCGGAAGCCAGGGGTTGGGGCTGGAATTCGCCCGGGCGTTGGCGAATGCCGGAGCGAGTGTCGCCGTCACTAGCCGTGACAAGCGGAAGGCGCAGGAAAGTGCGGAACTGATCCGTAAGGAAACGGGACGAGACACGCTGGGGGTTGCTGTCGATGTGATCGATTATGAGCAAATTCAGGCGATGGTGGACCAAGTGATCGGCACTTTCGGACGATTGGATATCCTGATCAACAATGCCGGCGTCAACGTTCGCAAGCCGATTCTCGATTACGACGAATCTAGCTGGGATTTGGTGCAAACGACTAATCTAAAGGCGCCATTCCTGTGCGCCAAGGCTGTCGTACCGCATATGATCAAACAAAAGTTCGGCCGCATTATTAACATCGCCTCAATGCTCGGCCAAGTTGCACTCGCGGAACGGTCTGCTTACTGCTCCAGCAAGGGCGGATTGATCCAGCTGACGAAGGTAATGGCGCTTGAGTGGGCCGAGCATAACATTACTGCAAACGCCATCTGTCCGGGACCATTTGCGACGGAGATGAACCAGGTCGTCATCAACAATCCGGAAGCGAACCAATTTTTCCTGAATCACTTGCCGCTCAAGCGCTGGGGGAAGCCGGGGGAGCTAAACGGTCTCATCGTTTATTTGGCGTCAGAGCTATCCAGCTTTATGACCGGGTCGTCACTCGTCATTGACGGGGGTTGGACTTCAGAATAAGGAATCATTAGGGGAGGTGTATTGAATGAGGTTCGGACTAACGGCAAATGGAACAGTCTATGCGATGGGCATTGCCCCAGCGGCTGGCCGGCCGCGCATTACGGCCAAGGAGCTGCTTCAATCGGTGGAAGCATACGGGCTGCAGGGCGGAGAAATTCCCCTTGATGTGTTGAAGCATAGCGATGCCGACGAGGCAGCCGACTATGCGCGCGAGCGGGGGCTATTTATCAATGTAGGTGCAGGCGGCTTCGAACCCGCGGCACTGAAGGAAGCGCTGCAGCTGGCCGACAGAATCGGAGCACTGACGGTACGAACGGTCGTCGGCGGAGCCAAGTTCGGCGGCGACCGCAGACATATGGCTGGTGACTGGAAGCGGTTCCTCCAATCGATTTTACATTCGTTCCAGGAAGTCATGGAATCGGCTAACCCGGCCGGCGCGAATTTGGCTGTTGAGAACCACCAGGACCTCGCGTCCGAGGAGCTGCTCTGGCTGTGCGAAACGATCGGTTCGGAGAAGTTTGGGATCACGCTGGACACAGGCAATCCACTGGCTACAGCTGAAGAGCCGACTGACTTTTTCCGACGAGTAGCCCCGTGCGTGAAAAATGTGCATCTCAAAGAATATGCTATATACACGTCTGAGGAAGGGTACCGGCTCGTACGGAAGCCGCTTGGACAAGGGGTGATTGATTTCCCCGAACTGCTTCGGATCTTTCAAGCAGCGAATCCGCAGGTTACGATGTCGATCGAACACGGCGCCCTGGAAGCACGGCATGTCCGCGTGCTGATGGAAGACTTCTGGACGGAATACCCGCAACGGTCGGCGCTGCAATTAACTCGCCTGCTCAGGTTCGTCGAGGATCATGCGAGAATGAAAGGCGATTGGCGCACGCCGTTCGAGAAGGGCGCATCGGCGGAGGAGATCGCCGCTTACGAGCTTGAAGAGCTTGATGCGGGCCTAGCGTACTTATCGAACTTACGAAAGCGCTATTCTGAATAGGCTGCAATTTAAATTATCCATGAGGTGATTCCGATGGCGACAATGGACTTACGTGGTAAAAATGCTCTTGTAACCGGTTCCAGCAGAGGCCTTGGTAAGCAATACGCGATTGACTTAGCTCGGGCAGGCGCTAACGTCATTATTCATGATGTAAATGAGGATGCCGCCGCTCGCTTTAACGAGGCGGTATCGGGCAGCGCCGTGGCGGCGGAGATTGCTGCGCAATATGGCGTTAAGAGCCGTTTCCTCGCGGCGGAGCTGTCCGATTCGGAGCAGGTGAAGGCGTTGATCAAGCAATCGATTGAGGTGCTCGGATCGCTCGATATTTTAATCAATAACGCCGGCGGCGATATCGGCCGGCATACGCCGCGCCCGGACCCGAACGACGCGCTCGATATCTCTGTGGAAGACATCCGCTCGGTCGTAGAACGCAATCTGCTGTCAACGATGTATGCATGTAAGTTCGCTGGCCTGCATATGCGCGAGCGCCGTTCCGGTAAAATCGTCAATGTGGGTTCGGTAGCCGGGCACATTCCGGTGCGGGAAGGCATTATTTACGCCTCGGCGAAGATGGGCATTTCCCAATACACCCGCAGCTTAGCAGAGCAGCTTCGCCCGTTCGACGTCAACGTCAATTGTATTTCCCCGGCGCCGACATATACGGCCCGATTCCTCGCTACCCGTACCGTTTCTGGCCAAGAGGACCGCTCGCGTTTACAGCAGATCGCCCAGCCGGAGGATATGTCCAATATCGTCATGTTCTTGTGTGGTCCGCAGTCGGATGCGTTATCCGGCGAGACCATCGTTTGCTGGAAATAACGTGACGCGTAAGGTGGGATAAGCGCTGAGTGACGCATTAACGTATATCATGAAGCAAGAAGTTCCGGCAAGCTGCAACCTGCAAAACCAAGCGGCGGGTCCGGAGGGCTCGCTTCCGCTGACGAGACATGCCGAGCGGTGATTTGTTCGGATTGAGCCAGAATGTCGGAATAGGCTGGAGGTAGGGACCGAGCACCCTGGGCAAAGCCAATGCAATGCATTAAGGCACAGACGCGTTTTCCGGCGTGTAAGAAGAGGGCCGATGGAATCCCACCGGCCCTTCTTTTCGTCCATTTCGCTTGAAGCGGACTGGCTAATGATGCTAAAATAAGTAGATTACGAAGAACACAAATTTTCACAGCCGTTTTATTTTCGGTACGTGAAGGAGCGTCCGGAAACGGACAACAATCAAATTTGGGCACATAACTGCCACGGAGAATGGATTAAACTTACGACAAGTATGTTTTTTTCTATTTTCCGTGGCTTTTTTGCATGCAAATACAGGGAGGAAGTTGGGATGACTACCACTACTAAAGAGAAGAACACGGCGACGACGACGGAGAAAGGCGAGAAACTTGGATCGATTGCAACGGGTGCTGGCCAGGAAGGTCAGGGCGCTCGATTGCAGCAATTATCGGATTTCCCGGGTACAAGAGGTCATAAGGATCAGCCGTTCCCATAACTGGGCAGCATATTCCTGCATCCAACAACGTCATACGTATCTTCATCCTGATCCGGAAGCGGACTTTGGTATACAGGTCAGTGCGAATGAAGAGCTGTTAAGCTATTGTAAGAACCATGAGGATTTTTCGATCCTGGCTTACTCGCCTTTGCTTAATGGCGCATACACGCGGCGGGATGTGGCTCTTCCGAAGTAGTACGAAGGACCGGAATATTGGGATAAAAACATTATGAACGTTAAACTCCCTCGGTGCGATTTACTTTTCTCACGAATGCTTGCTTATTCGCAGGATTTCACCCTTGCCAGAAATACAGAAAGATAGTAAGAGAACCCACGGGTAGACCCGGACAACATGAGGGCGTGAGGAAATAGAGGGGAGGTTACAATCCCAAGATCGGGAAGACGCAACCGTTATTACCGTGAAAGAGGAGAATGGCGGAAACGGTCGTATCGAGGTTGACGCCACGCTGGTCGCGGCCGGCAGGAAGCCGAATATGGAGTCGCTCGTGCTGGAGAAAGCTGGCGTAGCCGTTACGGAAAAAGGATTCATCTCGGTGGATAACACACTCCCGACGAGTGTGCCGCATATTTGGGCGATGATGTCAACGGGGGTCCGCAATTTACGTTGATTTCGTTATTTCCAGCAGATTGTACTATAGATGGAGAAACACTGCTTAAATGTATCAAAACAGATTCATCTCAGTAAATCATCCATGCGGATTTGAAAGCTTTCCCTACTGGAAAACAAGTTATCAATCAGGAAACATTCGAAGATTTTCTTCACAGTGAATGCCAACTCGTTTTACTCATCGTGGACTGCGTTTACATGACTGTTTACTGTAAAGTTCCAGATATCTTAGAAAGTTTATATTTGAATGCTAAGGAATTATATTTAGTTTACTTAACTTACATTACATCAGATAAAGATTTTCGAATAAGATTAAGTGTTTGGTAAAGCGGAATAAACACCTCCTGACAAGTCATTATTTATTGAGCTAACTGGGCAACGGCAATCTAGGACCTTTTTTCGTCCATGTCTGCCGCTGCTTTTTTTTCATGCATGACTTGTTGTTTTTAGACCAGGGGGATGCGGTGGTAGGGACGATTATCCGTATTTTGGTTAGCACGTCGCGTCTGAATGGCGGTCAGCGCTTCTGGGGAACCATCGTGAAGTTCATGATGCTCATTTAAGCAGTGGCTTCTCGCCCCTGTATGATTTCATCTTTGTCTCCTCCGGCATCGGCAGTACCTCTCGCGAAAGTGCTTTTTATGCAGCCGTTTGGTTCTGTATATGTTACAATTGCAAGTAGTTCATTGTAAATTTGGAAATATATAGGTTTCTTGGCTTATAAAGAAGTACCCAATTATATCATTTTCGTGATTTTTGTCCTATTGGCTTCAATTTATATTTTCTTGGAACCCTTACGACCCCAGAGGTTCCTCGATGTTAATGGGCTTATTTTGAATAGGGAGAATATTATAAATATGGAATAAGGAGCTGGAATATGTGATCAATCATCCATACAAGGTATTGGGGGCAATATTTATGATTTCAAGTGGATTAATCTATACTATTGAAAGATGTATGGCTAATATTTCTAATTCGTTTATTGTGGCTGGTTACGCGTCACATGGTACAAATACTAATTTCAACCAGAATACCCGAGTTTCAATGATAACTTTTTTGTTTTGTTTTTCTTAATCATTGGAATTTTAATATTTGCTTATAGGTTAATTAATAAACACTGAGCTAACTGGCACGATAGTGGAGGAGCAGGTGCCGTGATACACTACCTAAACTATCGTGTTCTTTGAGTTGAAGCTATTTTTATAATTTATCTAACGAAGAAATTCTCCAATTCCCCCCACCTTCATTTAACCCGCCAAACCAATTATCAATACAGTTATAATAAGAAGCGAAACTTCATAAACAACGTTGCCGCGGGACCGATCAGTGGCCTCACTGCTCCTTTATTTCTATTGATGTGACAGGGAGGACACCCGTCCACTAAGCTTGAGCTAACTGGGCACGATAGTTTAATAATGAAACAACACAAAACAAAGGAGCAGCTAAGCAAGATTCGCTGTACGTAGCCGTGAAGTTGCCGGACCGGACCGCCCACCCGATGGAGATTGCTTTTGGCGTGGTCGCCATTCAATATCCGCCAGCCACGTTTAAGACCGCCACAACGGATCGCGGAAAAGAGTTTGCTTGCTAAGCCTTCCCAGAGAACGTTCATGGCGTCAAGGTCTAATTCGCAGATCCCTATTCTTCTTGGCAACGGGGCTCGAATGAAAACGGGAATGGTCTCCTGCGAGAGTTCTTCCCAAAGGGACATGACTTCGCCGAGGTCATAGATGAAGTACGGGCTGAAGCCATCCGCAGCTTCATCAATCTTTACCTCGTAAATGTCTAGGCTGGAAGTCTGCTCACGAATCTTTATGGACCAGGTGTCGCACTCCGTCAATTGATAAAAACCTTTTAATGGCAACATGAAGGTGCCATATGAAGGAAAATATAATTTTTTTACATGTGAATATAAACTTCTTTTAAGATTAACTTTGCTAGGATTTTTTAGTTTATTTTCGAAGATTGTAGTGTCATTTATAATTTCTAATTTAGGAGGTGTTACGGTGGCAGAGACCTTATTGCTTGTAGAAGACGACCGGTACTTAAGAGAGATTGTATCCAAGCACTTGACAATGGAGGGGTATCAGGTTGTGATAGCTATCGATGGGGAACAAGCCAAACGGTTTTTTTCTCAGGAAATATTTGATTTGATTATTCTCGATCTAATGCTGCCGGGCATAAACGGGATGGATTTATTGCAGCAGATAAGGCTTAAGAGCTGGATTCCCGTCTTGATCGTGTCGGCGAAAGACGGAGATGTGGACAAAGCACTGGGGCTCGGTTTCGGAGCAGACGACTATTTGGCCAAGCCATTCTCTCTGATCGAATTGACGGCGAGAGTGAAAGCGGCCATTCGGCGATCTAAGATATCCTCCGAAACGAATGTCTTGAGCGAGGCTCGTACAATAAAGATTTTCGATCTTATTATCGATCCGGACAATTTCTCTGTGATGAAGAATGGTGAGAAAATCAAATTGACTGCGAAGGAGTTTCAAATTTTGCGGTTGTTTGCGATCCATCCGAGCCGGGTTTACACGAAGGCGCAAATTTACGAGCAAATTTGGAATGAAGAATACTACGGAGACGAGAACGTAATTAACGTGCATATGCGACGGCTAAGGGAGAAGATCGAAGTTGATCCATCCTCCCCTCGGTACATTAAAACATTGTGGGGAATCGGCTATAAGCTGGGGGATCAGTGAAATGACAATCTTCTTGTGCATAATTTTTCTCCTATCGTTGTTTATGAATGTTATGCAATACAAAGCGAAGAAGGAACGAAGCACCAACCTCCGATACATATGCGGTAAGCTTTACGGCATCATTTCCGATCGGACGAATGAACGGCTGCTGCTCGTCACGGCCGATCAGGAGTTAAGGGAATTCCTGATCGGGGTAAACCGGTTGCTTGCGTACAATCATGAGATGATCTCGGACAGTGCCCGGACGAAACTATCGATGAGAAGAATGCTTTCCAATGTTTCACACGACCTGAGGACACCGCTATCAGTCGTTCTCGGCTATATCGAGACGATCCGCTATAGTCGTAATCTATCCACCGAGGAGAGAGACGTTCTATTGTCCAAGGCGCAGCTGAAAACGGTGGAAGTGTCGGGCCTCATAAACAAGTTTTTCGATTTAGCGAAGCTGGAATCCGGTGACTGGCTGATAAACCGGAGAAGAGTTCATCTAAACGAGGTTTGCAGGAAAAATATGCTGAGTTATTACGATATTTTTGAGGGCAAAGGAATTGAAGTGTCTATCGAGATTCCTGAAGCACCGATCTTCATTTACGCTGATGAAGAGGCGCTGAGCCGAATCCTGGACAACTTGTTGTCGAACGCCATCCGGTACGGGTATGAAGGCGGCATTATCGGACTAACGCTGCATCATGATAACACCCATGCTTATATAGGTATATGGGATAAAGGCAAAGGAATACGTGAAACGGAGAGGGACCGGATTTTCGAACGTTTGTATACGCTTGAGGATTCCCGGAATTCATCGACGGAGGGGAGCGGTCTGGGGCTAACCATCGCCAAGCGGCTGACAGAACAGCTGGAAGGCTTCATTGATGTGAACAGCAGTCCCTATGAACGGACGGTGTTTACCTTGCGGTTTGCAAAGCTGAGTGAATTGTTTCGCGATACGTCTCAGAAGTAAGATTTTCGTAAGAATCGATTAATAGAAAAGACAGAGCCCCCGGATAAAATGAGATACATAGCACAGGGGAAGGAAGTGTACCATGAAGTATATACTTCGAACACATCAGTTGACGAAAAACTACCGCGGGATGGAGGTCGTTAAGGGAGTGAGCATGAACATCCGGCAGGGTGAAATTTATGGTTTTCTCGGCCCTAACGGCGCAGGAAAAACGACTGTGATGAAGATGATGACGAATCTTGTGAAGCCAACAAGCGGTGAAATCGAAATCTTGGGGGAGAAATTGACGCCCACTTCGTACGAGGTATTGAAAAGAATGGGCAGCATCATAGAAAATCCCATCTTTTATGAGAAATTTACGGCTCAGGAGAACTTAGAGCTTCATTGCGAGTACATGGGTTATTATAACAAGAATGCCATCCATGATGCGCTGGAATTGGTGAAATTGAAGAATGTCGAGCGTAAGCGGGTTAAAGAGTTTTCCCTTGGCATGAAGCAGCGGCTGGGTATCGCGCGTGCCATATCGACGAAACCCGAGCTGCTCATACTGGATGAACCGATCAACGGACTCGATCCCGTCGGTATCCGTGAGCTGCGGGATTTATTCCTTTTGCTGAGCCGGCAGTATGGCATTACCCTGCTCATCTCAAGTCACATTCTGGGGGAGATGGAGCAGATTGCAGACACGATCGGTGTCATACGTGAAGGGAAGCTGTTGGAAGAGGTATCGATGGACACGATTCGAGGAAGACAGACGGAATATATGGAACTGCATACTCCGGACATCACGAAAGCCACTTTCATACTTGAGAATGGATTAAATGTGACGAATTTCCGGATCATTGAGGGAAGCAGCGTCATCAAAATCTATGACCTGAAAATTCCCCAAAGTGAGATGGCGAAGGCTTTAATCATGAACGGAGTATCCGTAGATTCCTTCAACAAGAAGAGCCACTCGCTCGAGGATTATTTCTTGCAATTAATCAAAGGAGGCGGCCAGCATGATGCATCTCATTAAATTGGAAATGAGAAAAATGAAACTCGGCGGCATCCTCAGAACAGCGATCATTGCCAATTTGGCTATTCTCGGGTTCATCCTGCTCATCAGTTCAGATATCTCCGAAGGACAGCCTGCTTTTAAAGACTATGCAGAGGCGCTCGTTATAATTGAATCGATTGTCAAAGCTACGTTTGTCATTTATGCTTCCGTCCTGCTTTCGAGGATCGTCGTGGACGAATTCAGGAACAACACGATTTCTATCCTGTTTATGTACCCAATCAACCGGAAAAAGCTGCTTTTGTCTAAACTACTTATCGTCTGCACGTTGACTTTTGGATTAGTGGTCATATCCGATTTGCTTGTGTCTATCGGTTTCTACTTTTTCAATGAAAAGCTCCAGTTCGTGAAGGATTCTTTGACGACCGATATCGTGGCGGATCAAGCGCTTCGACTTGTGACCAATGCAGCAGCTACCGCTGGAATGGCGCTAATTCCTTTGTTTTTCGGTATGCGCAAAAAGTCGGTGTCGACCACCATTGTATCATCCATTCTCATCGTCGCTATACTTAATTCTGGCGGTTCAACCCTGAGTTCCATAATCGCGGTACCCATCATGCTCGGGATTGTCGGTTTTTTCATTGCTTACTTATCGATTCGCAAAGTGGAGCATGTGGATTTATAACGAAAATCGAGAAGCTTCAGAGGACTCGATCCCGCCGGTATCCGTGAGCGGGATTTGTTCCTTTTGCTGAGCAGGCAGTATGGCGAAATTGCTATCCAAATTTCTTATGAAGACGGATTAGAAAAAGTGAAGGCTTGACCTAGGCTTTACCCTTTTGAAATATCCAGGCCAATGACGGGATTCATCTTATTCATCCTCTCAGATTGTATAATTGCCAGTAACCCCTATGACATCTGCTTGCAGTTCCACAGCATCGTAAGTGATGCGAGATCTAAAGTCCCAACCAGCCAAAACATGGTTTTTACAAGTAGGGGGTGAACAGTTTTAGCAGCGGGATGTGTTTCCAGAGACACGATCGTTCAACCCCGGCTACCGTTTATTACGCCTATTTCATAAAAAGAGGTCAACCAGTAAAAACTGGCTGACCTCATAATAAGAGGGGCACGATAGCATTCCTGTAGAGCGTTAAATTACCGCTTTGCAAAAAAACGAGCGCCTCGGTACGATGGGAGTACGCAACGGGTCATAGCCCTTTAAATCCCATCATCCA
>NZ_JBWDNQ010000049.1:0-4260 GCF_056269285.1 Paenibacillus sp. JT31N11 | reverse complement strand
GGCAAACTTATGTAACAGCAAATTTAAAAGAAGGTGTTACGATGGCAGCACGGTGCACCGTGATACAAAATAAGCGAGTCCACAACGTAAGGCATTGGTCGGCCGTGCGGTGCGATCCTGCCCGATCGTATTAGCGTAATCTGCCTATTAGTTGAGCCCAAAAAGGGAGCAGCTGGCGTTGGCAAGCTGCTCCAACATGTGTTTCTATCGTACCCGTTAGCTCAATCACTTATCGGACACCTTAATTGGTATGACATCATCACGATTTTCGTTTAGCACATAAACTGTCCATACGGAAGCAGACGGGTCAAACTGAACTTCTTTGACCACAGCAAAATGAGATTCTTCGATTTCAAGCGAGGAAATCGCCTTTTTAACGGCTTCCGCGTCAGACAACTCAGCTCCTTCTGCATGAGAATCCGTAATTACGGAAACACACTCGGCTGAGCCTTGACCAGGGTACGAATCGTTAATCGCTCCTCCCTTTGCCCAAGCCTCCACCTTCATTCCGACCTCAATATTAGATGGCGCTTCACCAAACCAAATCGCGGGATAAAAATTATTTTGCCCTCCTGTGGAGCTGTAATCTTTAACATCGGGGGAAACCACAAGGATACGGTCTCCGTCGATTTTAACGACATACCCTATGAAACCTTTATCCTTGGTTGACGAAGCAGTTGTCGAGGTTCCTTCTCCAGTGTTTTGTGTATTATTATCTGGTTTCACCCCGCAAGCAGAAAGCAACAGTACAACAACGGAAATCAAAAATATTAATTTTAAACGCATGGTCTAATTCCCCCTCTATTTGTTATAGACGAGGTTCATAAATTAAATGTTATAACGGAACTGGATGGAAATTTCTCTCTGCTAATCTGCCCGTTAACGTAATGAAGCTGCCAATCTTGCCGGCAGCTTCATCATAGGTGTAAGCTATCGTACCCGTTACTTTAATGACCTGGTTGTTGCGCTATCGTACCCGTTAGCTTAATCCCCCGGAGGCTTGCGACCGTCGTCGGCCATCGGCTGTTGCTGCCGGAGCTTGACCAGCTGCTCGTACCGCTCGCGGATCTTCGGTATTGCCTCCTCGCGTAACTTTTCGAGCCTCTCAGCTGACAGACGATCGAGTTCCTCTTTCTGCTCCGGGCTGACCTTGTACACTTTCGTCGTTATGATCTCGCCTGTTTCATACACCGTTTTTGCTTTCTCCTGAGCCTGTTTCTCCTTATCCATGTTCGACACGTTCTCCTGCCTCCCTTTTTTGGATGACTTTGTTTCCCTCTTTTCTATTATTACGTCTGTCTGACCTCCACACAATTCTAAACTATTTCAACTACCCTTACAGAACGGCTGCTAAGTTACGATAGCTTCCAATAAACGAAAGAGGAGCTGCCTCGCGGCAAGCTCCTCACTAACGTATCCCTTTAGCTTAACGAGAATTATTATATCGGAACAATACTAACTTTAAAGTCTGCAGCATGCAACTGAAACACATCCAACTGAATCACTTAATAGTGACTTTATATTTTTTCATATCCCAAAACCTTACCTTTCACATTAGCAATGGGCAATAGACCAAAGACTTGGCTGTCAATACTTCTTGACCATGTATCACCAAGGACGTAGAGTTGGTTATTTGGAACAGTAATCTTCTTTAAATCCATGTCAAAATAACTTTTCATGGTCTCTTGACATGCTTTGTTACACGACCCATCTTTCTTAGTTACCTCAGCAAGCTCCTCTTCGTCCAGTCCCCATTGTAGAGCTTTCCCATAAAAAGTATCTAATTTTTTTTCATTAATATAAATTACGCCTTTTTTTATTTGTATAACTTCTCCAGGCAGAGCGATTACTCTTGAAATATTGTTTACAGGTGGATCTGCACGCGTAACTTTGCGCTTATCAATAGCAGGCATTTTATAATAAATTACTTCGCCACGTTGAAAATCATGCTGATTGTAATAATCTGGATCAACTACCAATTTTCCAATTTCCTGCGAATCGTATTCTAAATGCCTACGGGACATTCCGTCATTATTGTTCTCAATCAAAATGAAATTCTGCTTTTTTTCAACTACTGGTGGCGATTCTTGAGTAACAAGGTCCGTTATCTTTTGATTTCCGCAGCCTATAGTGAGGCAAATTAAGCAAATAATAAATATCCATTTATACCACATGAACTGGTTCCCCCTTAATATACCGGAGATTCTTCGTGCTCTAAAGAGATTCAGCCGAAAAAAAATTACATTTTACCGAGGGAGTTCAACATCTGCCATATTGCCAGCAGAATATAACCATCTATTCATGTTCTTGTCGTCAGGCATTCAATTAGAAATTTTTCAAGGTCTAGACTAACATTCGGTTCAAATAGCATTTATATAGTTCAAGAGCGTGTTTGATCGAGGTTTTTTTTAACGTCATTTTTTTTGTCTCAAGATCCTGTAAATAAAATGTATCGTGTAAATACAATTCACGCATAACATTTGTAGCAGCCTGCGAAGCTAATTTTTCACATTGAAGTAAGTAATAACAGATCCTATAACAGTCTACTTCGAACGTTTTTAGAATACTGATCCTTTCGGGAAAATCCATGTTTAAGCACCACCTGAATCCAGTTATTTCACCCTTTCTTAAAAAGAACGGTTGTGCCTGCTATTTCCAAATCCTTATCTCTGCGTCCAGCAAACTAATTCTTTCAATTTCAGACGAAAAGTTGCAGTTTGACCCACTTCTTTAAATGAATCGTGAACGAAGTTTTATCATTAATAAGTAAGCCCCATAGCCAAGGATATTTGACAATAGAAACAAGAACACCCATACCGTTTTTCCATGACCTTTGTAATAAATATTCATGCTAGCCCATATTGCAAACAATATCCAATACCCAAACAGTAAGGTAATACCTATCATGAACGTCGTATTATTAAACAACTTAATGCCCAAATCTGTGATAATAGTATTATTTGTACCCGGAACCTGAATCTGAAATTCACTTGGAACAATGTATGTGAAGATGTTGTTTGTATGAGGAATATTATTTAGATTGTCCAGTTTTAGATTTTCTGGGTATTTGTATTGTATTGGGTTTGGGTATTTCTGATTTGGCTTGCGCTTGCTCAGATCTTCTATTCGAAGGACAACTCCTGAAATACTAATACTCTTGTTTATTCTCTGTTCTAATTTTTCTTTCATTTGTTCATTGATTGGATTATCAGTTGTGCCTAATTCCTGTTGCACGATTTCAAATACTTTCATACCACTATCAAAACTATGAGATTTATTCCAATATGAAAACCAGCCTAATATAATGACCCCTAGCAATAACATAGCGATTGAACTCTTCAGTATATTACTGGAAAACACTTTCTTGATTCTATATAGTTCCTTCAGTTCGATTTCAATTTCTTGAGGCTCACCAAAGCTCTTTAAAGCTTTATTAACTGCGTCTGTTTGATCTAAGCCTTTTGAGATCCAATATCCAACGCTGCTTGTTAAGTTGATGATCATCTCTTCCCGGAATTCTTCCACTTCTTTAGGAGATTCATTCATTTTGTTGCAAATTCTATCGATATGCTGATTAATTAGTTTTCTACTTTTTGGGCTTAGAGTCTGATAAATTTCATTCATTCTTCAATACCCTCCATGAACTGATTTATTAATGACCGCATAAATATCCACTCCGCTTTTTTTTCTCTCAAGCGTAAATCCCCAGCTTCTGTTAACTCATAATATTTCCTTCTGCCTCCACCACTATCTGAATCTTCCCAATATGATGTTACCAACTTGTTCTTTTCCAAGCGCTTCAGAGATAAATAAAGCGTTCCTTCTTTTAATTCAAAAGTGCCCTCACTACGGTCAAATGCCGTTCTAGCCAACTCATACCCATAAACCGGTTTTTCCCTTAGAAGGCTGAGAAGTATTGTGTCTATGTATCCCTTCAAAACCTCTTTATCAATTTCCATGGCATAACCACCATCTTTGCCTTTATTTATTAAGTACATTGTATAGCAAGGTACTTAATAAGTAAAGTGTCCTTATCTACTGCCCCACCGTAACGATGCCAGCGGTAAAATCCATAGGAAATGGGGGAAACATAATGCACATATTGGAACTATCCCTGCCCGTTAGCGTAACGACAGTTTCAACACATTCCTTATCTTATGTATTGAAAAAACCAGCCCCCTTAAAGGACTGGTTCGCCGCTGCCATCATTGAACTCCCTCGGTACGATTAAGTTTTCTCACGAATGCTCGCTTATTCGCA
>NZ_JBWDNQ010000007.1:0-406403 GCF_056269285.1 Paenibacillus sp. JT31N11 | reverse complement strand
CTCTCCCGCTCGCTCGAGCGGCAGGTGGTGACCAACTTTAACGGAAGCAACCTGGCGAAAAGCGACTTTGCAGGCGTTACGGCCCATAAAGGACAGTTTAAAGGCAGCGCGATGCACGGATCCGACTTTGCAGGCGCAGACTTGACAGGCAGTTCGTTTAAGGGCAGCGACGTGCGTGAAGCCAATTTTGACGGCGCGAACCTGACGGACTGCAGCCTATCTGCCCTTGACCTGGCAAATGCAAGCTTCAATAAGACGATCCTTGTACGAACCAATTTCAGCAAGTCGTGGCTTGTCGGAGCCAAATTTACAGGCGTAAAACTGACCGACGTCAAGCTGGACGCGACCTACCTCAGTAAAACAATTTTTGAAAACTGTATCTTTGACGGCGTGGAGTTCAATTCTTCCGATCTGGGAGGGCTGTGTTTTGACGGGCAAACCTTTATCGGTGTCAAGTTTGACAAGTCGGCACTGAACGAAGTTTCGTTTAAGGGCGCAACACTCAAGAACGTATCTTTTCCAACGTCTTCCTGGTCTAAAAGATATTACCGTGTTATCAAAACCATTTGCTTTGACGGCGCAGTCATGGATAAGCTGACCTATGCCGCCCTTAAAGGCATGGATGCCGATTTGTCCAAGGTTACCGTTCGATAAGGAGGGGAAAATATGCCAACCACATCCATTCAAGTGAAAGGACTGCAAAAATCCTACAAGCAGCTTCAAGTCCTAAAGGGCGTAGATTTCGAGGTGGAAAAGGGCAGTATTTTCGCCCTCCTCGGCTCCAACGGGGCGGGCAAGACCACGGTTGTCAAAATCCTCACCACGCTGCTCAAGCCAGACAGCGGAACCGCCACCGTAAACGGATTCGATGTTGCGTCCAAACCCGACAATGTGCGGCAGGCAATCAGTCTGACCGGGCAATTTGCCGCCGTGGACGAAATGTTGACCGGACGGGAAAATCTGACCATGATTGCCAAGCTGCGATACCTCAAAAATCCGCGTCAGGTTGCGGACGACTTGCTTCAACGCCTCGGCTTGACAGACGCTGCCGACCGCAGGGCGTCTACGTATTCGGGCGGGATGCGCCGCAGGCTCGACATCGCCTTGAGCCTTGTGGGAAAACCGTCGATCCTTTTCCTCGACGAGCCGACGACGGGGCTTGACCCCGAGGCGCGCATCGAGGTTTGGAAGATTGTCAAGGAGCTTGCCGGCGGGGGCACGACGGTTTTCCTGACCACGCAATATTTAGAGGAAGCTGAGCAGCTTGCCGACCGAATTGCCATTCTGCACGAGGGTAAGATTATCGCAAACGGCACGCTCGCGGAGCTGAAAAAGCTGTTCCCCTCCGCAAAGGTGGAGTATGTTGAAAAACAGCCGACATTGGAAGAGATATTCCTCTCCATCGTCGGCAAGAAGGAGGCCATGTAAATGGAGGCGTCAAAAAATCATTTCTTCACCGATATTAGTGTGATGCTCGGGCGTTCCATGCGCCATATTTTCCGCAGCATGGACACCATCATCACGGTCTGCATCACGCCGATTGCGATGATGCTGCTGTTCGTCTATGTGCTTGGCGGCGCCATTCAAACCGGTACGGATAACTATGTGAACTACCTGTTGCCCGGTATCCTGCTGATTGCGATTGCAAGCGGGATAGCCTATACGGCTTACCGCCTGTTTTTGGATAAGCAGCGGGGCATCATTGAGCGGTTTCACACCATGCCGATTTCACGTTCCGCCTTGCTTTGGGGGCATGTGCTGACCTCGCTGGTATCCAATGCCATCTCGGTTGTCGTCATCATTCTCGTAGCGCTCGTTATGGGCTTTCGTTCGCCGGCGGGGATAGGATCATGGCTTGCCGTAGCCGGCATACTCGCGCTGTTTACGCTGGCCTTAACTTGGGTCGCAGCAATTGCCGGACTGACCGCAAAAACGGTGGAAGGTGCAAGCGCCTTTTCCTACCCGCTTATCTTCCTGCCGTTTATCAGCTCGGCGTTTGTGCCGACCGAGTCGATGCCGAAGGTCGTCCGCGCCTTTGCCGATAACCAGCCGGTGACCTCGATTGTGGAAGCCATTCGTGCGCTGCTGTCAGGTCAGCCAGTGGGCAATGACATATGGGTCGCGCTTGCGTGGTGCATCGGAATTATGCTCGTGGCCTATATCTTTGCGATGAGGGCGTTTAAAAAGCGGGTGTGAAATAGGTAAAGAAGGAAGCTGCAGGACATATCTCGATTCTGATTACCCAGAATATTGCCAATATTCAGATTTTATAATGCATCGAATACACCTTGTTGACAAAGGGCTTTAAAGCATGAGTAACAAAAGAGAATTTATAGTTTAAAACAATAGGGCTGTTAAAAAGGAAAGAGAGGGAAATCAAATGAAAAAGATTACAACAGAAAATTTCAGTTCGTCAGAAAATATGAAGGATGTTGCTGGCTTCTCCGAAACAGGGCTGCGCAGAATGCGCGAGGTGCTGGCACGGCATGTCGAGTCCGGGAAGATTCCCGGGCTGGTCGCCCTGGTCAGCCGGGGCGGTGAGACGCATGTCGAAGCGATCGGGACGATGCGCCATGATGGTGGCGCGCCGATGCGCCGGGACACGATCTTCCGGATGGCGTCGACGTCCAAGCCGGTCACGATGGCGGCGGCGATGGTCCTGCTCGATGAGTGCCGGCTGCGGCTGGATGACCCGGTAGATCCGTGGCTGCCCGAACTCGCCGACCGTCGGGTGCTGAAACGGGCCGACGGCCCGCTGGAGGACACCGTGCCGGCGCGGCGGCCGATCACCGTACGGGACCTGCTGACTTCCACGTTTGGGCTCGGAGTAGATTTCGCGTTGATGCAGTCCCCGATCAGGGCCGCGACCTTCGAGCGGACCGACTACAGCGTGGCATCCGGGCCGGCGCCTGATCCAGATGAGTGGATGCGCCGCCTTGGCGAGCTGCCGCTATCGTATCAGCCCGGAGAACGGTGGCAGTACGACCTCAGCAACGAGGTAGTGGGCGTGCTTGTCGCCAGGGTCACCGGCAAACCGTTGGAGACGTTCCTGCGTGAGCGCATTCTCGATCCGCTGGGGATGAAGGACACCGGTTTCCATGTGCCCGCCAGCAAGATCGACCGGCTACCGCCCCTTTACGGGCCCGACCCACAGACCGGAGAATTCCTCATGTGGGACGAGGCGGTAGGCGGAAGGTTCAGCCAGCCTCCAGTGTTTCAGGGCGGCGGCGGTGGGCTGGTCTCCAGCGTCGACGACTATCACGCCTACTTCCAGATGCTGCTGAATCACGGTGTGCACGGGAGCGAACGGATCTTGTCCCGGACCGCCGTCGAGCTGATGACCACTAATCGCCTCACGCCCGAGCAACAAGCTGCCCGGGACACCATGTACAGGAACATCGGCCATGCGTCTCACGGCGGCTGGGGCTTTGGGATGGCGGTGCGCACCTACCGCGGCAACTACGCGCCCATCGGCCAGTTCGGCTGGGACGGCGGTACCGGCACCTCGACCTACGCCGACCCGGTCAATCAGCTCACCGGAATCCTGCTCACCCAGGTCGGGATGTCCACTGCGGATTCCGTGCATCTTATCCACGACTTCTGGACCACAGTCTATCAGGCAATCGAAGACTGACAACGAGCCCGCGCCTGGTATGCCCGTCCTCAACCCACGACACCCAACGGTCAGCCCCCTGGCGGCCGATTGGAAGCAAAAGTTGCCTTTGTACTTTGCTTAGACGCTTCACAGATATAAAAATTGCGATTGGCCAGATATAACCGTGTGATTTCTTCCATTCCTGTGTAAAAAACAGACCGATATCTATTTCAAATCGGTCTGCTTTCCATTTATTGGTCAAATCAGGGTTCGTCGTTCGCTTGCTGGTTGCCGGTGACCTCGATCGTGGAGGCTATCCGTGCGCTGCTCTCAGGTCAGCATGGGTCGCTCCCAATCATCATTTAATCGGAACCCTGAATATGACCAGTATTGCAATAGCAAGCGGTATGGAGATCG
Organism: Paenibacillus sp. JT31N11; assembly: GCF_056269285.1. Taxonomy (NCBI): domain Bacteria; kingdom Bacillati; phylum Bacillota; class Bacilli; order Caryophanales; family Paenibacillaceae; genus Paenibacillus; species Paenibacillus sp. JT31N11. The sequence goes on along the minus strand of NZ_JBWDNQ010000007.1, from coordinate 402,391 downwards.
TGTACGCTAGTAATGGCCGGGAAAAATGTAATCGAAGCAACGGGAACATGATCATATTGAATAAAACGGAATAAAGCATGGTCCAACCGTTAAAATGTTTAATCGCCCCACAAAACAAATAAAATACCTCGATTAACGAATAAACGATTACCCAAAATGCAATCCATAATATTGACTTATCGACCCCGTTTGGGAATAAACCAAGGTATATCAGCGCGGTAGATGCAAAGCACACCAAACAGCATAGTTCGACACCTAAATAAAAATGAATTGGCGGCCAGGGCTGATGCTGCCATAGCGGATAATTGCTTGTCAGCACCATATAAATAACGTCTCCAAGCAAGAAATACAAAATGGTCGAATGATATCTTTGCCAATGTCTCCAATCTCCCCAGCGCCATGCCGCAAGTATGAATATTATGTCCAAAGCAATGAAAGGCATTTGATCATACTCCATATTACTGAAATTTTAGTTTGAACGTTATAGTAGTTCTCTAATCAATCTGTATGTATACGCGCTTCATCCTTCAACGCACTATGCCTCCGCTTGGTTTGAACTCATTCATTTGAACGTGTTCGTCATTTACGGTAGTTGTAACGGCTAGCTTTGGGGAGAGCCAGGTGCCGGTTCAAAAACATCCTTAACCACATCAATGAAAGCTTCTATCGCAGGCGACAACCATTTATCCTTATGCCGCAGCATCTGGGTCATGACATGGGTTCCTCTTCCAAAGCTTGAATTTGCATGGTTACATTAGAAGGCACATAATTGAGCGCCTCTGCTGCCCGGGAGAAATTCAATGTCGAGGCAACGGTGCGAAATGTAAAAAGGTGACGTATTTCCATTTTTGAGCACTCCTTTATTCAAAATTATTGAATGATAACATCAAAATGATTCAATTTTATTGGAAATCACCTTATATTATACTATTTACGTGCAAAAGTTATCGCAGGTAAAAGGAGATATGGCATGACAAAGACCTATGTGATTACAGGTGGAACAGATGGTATCGGTGCAGCCGTCGCCCGCGCGCTGTTTTGGAGGGGAGACCATGTCATAGTGATCGGAACGGACCCGAAGAAGGGTGACCGGCTCATCCAGGAGGCGTCCAGTGCGCCAGGAAGCGCAGCCTTCGTCCCGGCAGATAATCTCAGTCTGGTGTCGAGCACCAAGCGAACCGTCAGCGAAGTAATCGAGGCCTATCCCCAAATAGACGGCCTTGTTATGTGCGCTCGTTATTTCCGGACGTACCGGTCAGTGACCTCCGAAGGATTCGAAGACAACTTTGCGCTTTTCTATCTGAGTCGCGTTCTCTTTAGCTACGGGCTTCTCGGCGCCCTCGAGGGAGCGGATAACCCGGTTATCGTAAACGTGTCCGGTCCAGGCCACGAAACACCGATAGATTGGGAAGATCTGCAGAGCGCCCGGCAATACGATGGTGTGAAAGCGATGTTCATGACCGGGCGGTTCAATGATCTGCTCGGGGTCACCTTCGCCAAACGCCATGGCGAGGGCCCGGTCAGGTATGTGCTGTTCCACCCGGGAACGACTTCGACGAGCTTCGCCGGCGAGTTCGATGCTCCGACGGCGGCATATATCGAAAAGCAGAAGGCGCTGGCCAAACCTGCTGCCGATGTCGTACCTCCGATCGTCCGCCTCCTTGACGATCCACCCAAGGAACCGCTCAGCGCATTTAATATGTACACTGAACTTAGTGTTCGAAGCAGTCTGTTCTCACCCGGGTCGGCGGCTCGCCTCGCAGACATTACGGCTGAGCTGCTGGAACACGTTGCGAAATGACAATCGTTTAACCAAAGCGATGTGTCAGGCTGATGCCGGTATGGCGGAAGCCTACGATGTGGCTGTAGCGCCGCATTGTCCGCTCGGTCCGATTGCGCTGGGCGCATCGCTGCAGCTTGATTTTTGTACGCCCAATGCGTTCATTCAGGAGCAAAGCCTCGGCGTCCACTATACCGCTTGGAAAATCCGGCCGCGCATGCAATAACGCCTTAGCTGGTGGCAACTAAAAAACATCTGTCCTATTAATATTTAATGATATTGAACACAAGGCTGTTTGATGATTTTTTAGCTCCCGCCTGGAGCTATATCGTTTATGCCAAAAGAACCTCCCCCCACTTGTGTGAAGTGCACCCTTTAGAATAGACATTGGATAAAACCCCCGAGGGATCCGATGAATTCTAGGGGGTGCATTTTTCTTGCTGCACCTCCGAAGGACAGCGAAGCCGTTTCTTCTTGTATAGCAATTATACGTCAGAATTGAGATTGCTTCCTGTTTTACCATCACAGAAGGTGCAAAGAAAATGAAGCTGGCACCGGTTAAGTACCAGGCGCCAGCTTGCTTTTTACTGTACACCAAATGGGGTCTTGACCCATTCGTTTCTTTTTATGATATAGTCAGGTTTTCATGTTATTTTACAATAATACCGGCAAGCTTATTCGTTAAAGTCTTCGATCCGCCTTTAGATTACGACACCGCCATCGACATTGATGGTCGCCCCTGTAATGAAACTGGCTTCGGGCGAGGCGAGATAAGCGACCATACTTGCGATTTCGGAAGCTTTGCCGTACCGCCCCAGCGAAATCATCCCTTTGGCGAGCGATGCGTAAGGGCCATCTGCCGGGTTCATATCCGTGTCGACCGGTCCCGGTTGAATATTATTTACCGTAACGCCTTTTGGAGCCAGATCACGGGCCAGACCGCGCGTCAATCCGGCCACAGCGGCCTTGTTTGCAGCGTACAGGCTGTTTCCGGGGATGGGATTCCAGGAGGCATTAATACTGCCAATATTAATAATGCGGCCTCCTTCTTTCATTTGCGGCCCTGCGGCTTGGATCGCCACGAACACCGCCCTGAAATTTACGGCCGCCATCTGGTCGAATTCTTCGATCGTAACCTCATCGTAGGGCTTCACATTGGCGATGCCTGCATTGTTCACCACAATATCGATGGCGCCCAATACGTTGATCGTTTCCGCGACCGCGCCTTTTACAGCATCGACATTGGCGCTGTCGGCACGAACGGCCAAGGCGGTGCCGCCGTCTTCCTGAATTTCCCGAACCAGTTCTTCCGCTTTATTTTGCGCGCTGACATAGGTGAAGGCTACGGATGCCCCTTCGCTTGCAAGTCTCCTTACAATCGCCGCGCCAATGCTGCGGGATCCGCCCGTTACGAATGCGATTTTACCGGATAGAGGTTTGTTTAAAACGGTCATTTTAACATCTCCTTTTTAGTTTCTGCTGCGTTACGATGATTAATAAATTGCGGGTTCGCTCTCCAACAGGCTTTCTCCTTTCTTCATAATTAAACGGTAATCCAATAATAAACCTTGATGTATTAATGAACATCTGTCTATAATTATAAACGGATACAAAAAGCATGCAATTGTTAGATGAGCGTGATTTGTCAATTAGTGAACAATCGCTTAAGTATTGTTTATTATTTTCAGAAAGTCTGGTGGTCCTTTAATGTCTAAAGTGGATAGAAGAATTCTCAAAACGCAAGAAGCGTTAAAAAAAGCGGTTATTGAACTGATGTCCGAGAAAAATTTTGATGCCATTACGATACAGGATATCTCCGACAGGGCAGATGTGAGTCGCGGGACCATCTACCTTCATTATTTGGATAAATATGATTTGCTCGATAAGCTTATAGAGACACATATCAATGAACTCCGGAAAAAGTGCACAGCGGCAGCTGATATGGATTTTATAAGCGGGTCACCGCTCTGGACCGAATATTTTGAACGAAATTATTTATTCTTTTCGATGATGTTAGCGAGTAAAGGAGCTCCTTATTTTCGTACCCGGTTTCTTGACTTTCTTGTCGAGCAGTTCAGGAATGAGGTGGATGTAACCAAAGGGAAAAACCAGGGATTACATGAGGATGCTTTTGTCAGGTTTGTTGCATCGGCTTACGTAGGGGTAGTGGAATGGTGGTTTATGAATGAAAAGCCAATCCCGCATCAGGTCTTGGCAGAACAACTGGGGGTATTGTTGGAGAGGAATCTGTAAGCTGTACGACATACAAGGAACAAGCACAAATAATCCCGTCATCAGGCGGGATTATTTGTATGGCTTATAAGAGCTGTAGACCTTACATAGTCAAGGTTAACGCTGGTCAAGTCAACTGCCCGTTTTGGGGGACGGCACTCACTAACTGGGAAAAATTTTTTTTGAAGATGTCCCATAATTGCTGCGCCATCATTTCCGGAGAGAGCGGCATTTTATTTTTAATCCACCATTCCACGACTCCGACGAAAGCAGATGCCATATATTGAATGACAACCTCTTTGTTATCCCCATGGTTAACTTCCCCGGTATTCAATCGCTCGGTAATTCCATTTTTGACCATCAGGATCAACTGCTCCTGAAAACAAGTTATACCTTTATTGCTCAGCATGGAGGAATAGAATAAATAATGTTTTTCAAAATATTGAAACATCGGCAGCGGGGAATTGATAACATCCAATTTTTCCTCGCCAGGCTTCGATAACGTGCAAAACTCCAGCATATGACTCAAATGATCCTTTATACATTTGTCGAGCAAATCATATTTGTCCGTATAGTGAAGATAAAGTGTCCCCCTGTTAAGATTCGCTTTTTCCGAGATGTCGTTGATCGTAATGTTTTCGAAGCTCTTCTCGGACATCAACTCAATTAGAGCGTTATTGATGGCTTCCCTCGTTTTCATTATTCTTCTGTCTACTTTAGGCATGATGGTTGGATCACCGTCCTTCGATGATTATGAACAAAAACAAATCATATGTTGATTAGTTGACAAAAGCCGGTTTTTTAACGATTGAGATTTTGTTGCGACTCTTTATAATATAAATCAATACATGTTAATTAATCAATTGTTGTTAATTAATCGATGACTGTTGATTAAATGAATCGGCAGCATTCATACATGTAGAGTTATTCCAAATCACAGGAGAGAGGCGAAGGAATGATGAAAATAGAGGTCTGGTCAGATATCATGTGCCCGTTGTGCTATATAGGCAAAACAAATTTGGAAACAGCCCTAGAACAATTTGAACATAAGGCTGAAGTCGAACTCGTCTACAGACCGTTCCAGCTGTTCCCGAATGCTCCGAGCAACACCGGCAAAGATTATTACACCTGGACAGCCGAAATTCATGGCGGAGGGATGTCCACTGATTATGTGAGAGAAGGAAATAAAACGGTGGTCAAGATGGGCAAAGATGTTGGCCTTACCTATAATCTCGACACATTGATTCCATCAAATACGTCAGATGCTCTCCGCGTGGCCGTTTATGCGCAGGAACAGGGTAAAGCAGGAGAGTGGATGGCTCAGGTTTATAAAGCCTATTTTACCGATTCGCTGGATATCGGCGATCACGAAACACTTGCCAGGCTTGCGGGCGAGAGCGGTCTTGATGCCCAAGAGGTTCTTGATATGCTGTCCAGCGATAAATACAAGGATACGGTAAAGAAAGAGCGGCAGCATGGATCCGGGCTAGGGATTACAGGCACGCCTTTCTATATCATCAATGATAAGTATGCTGTTTCCGGAGTACGGCCAAGCGGCGTGTTCCTGGAGCTGCTTGAACAAGTGTGGAGAGAAGAACATCCTTTGCAGATGCTTGACTCAGGTCCAGATGGCGATTCCGAGGGCGGCCTCTGCGGGGACGGAGTTTGCAAGATTTAACTTGATTTGTGAAACAGAGGCATCTGATGGGGAGGCTCCAACATCCGATCAGAACTAATTTATCGAAAAGGAGACAACAAAACATGAATCCGGCTTATAAACCCATAGTTGAACCATTTACTTTCCCTTCGGGAGTACAGCTTAAGAACCGCGTATTAATGGCGCCAATGACAAACTCTTCCTCTCTTGAGGATGGAGGCGTGTCAGAGCAAGAATTGGATTATTATCGTGTGCGTTCAGGCGGAGTAGGTGCGGTCATTACAGCGAGCAGCCATGTTTCGCCAGAAGGGAAGGCTTTTATTAATGAAATTGGCGTATATGATGACTCTTTAATACCTGGATTGAAAAAACTGTCAAGTACGATTCAAGGACAGGGGGCTAAAGCGATTTTACAGATTTACCATGCGGGGAGAATGGCCTCGCCTGAGCTTACAGGCGGCAAACAGCCGATAAGCCCAAGCGCTGCAGCCTCAGAACGTCCAGGTTCGGTTGTTCCAAGAGAAATGACGGAAGAAAATATCAAGGATATGATTAAAGCCTTTGGGGAAGCAACCCGCAGAGCAATCGAAGCAGGTTTTGACGGCGTGGAGATTCAAGGCTCAAATACGTACCTGGTTCAGCAATTCTTCTCCCCTCATTCCAACCGCCGGTCTGATAAGTGGGGAGGTACGATTGAAAAAAGAATGACATTTCCTCTTGCCATAATCGAGAGCGTAAAACAGGCAGTTGCTGTAAATGCGAAAAATCCGTTCATTGTCGGATATAGATTGTCGCCTGAAGAAAGAGAAAACCCGGGTATAACCATGGAAGACACGCTTCAGTTAGTTGACGTTCTGGCACAGCAGAAGCTGGACTACATTCATGTCTCCGTAAGAGGTTTTTGGGATGGATCAATGCGGGATGAGACGGATACGAAATCACGTGTTCTGCTCATCCAGGAACGGGCAGGCAGCCGTGTACCCGTAATCGGGGTTGGCGAATTATCTTCACCGGAAGATGTTAATAAGGCGCTGAACGCCGGGGTACCTCTATTAGCTTTAGCGCATGCCATCATTATGGAACCGAAATGGGTTGAAAAGGTTCTGAACGATCAAGAAAACGAGATTAGAACGACCCTGCCCAGAACGGCTCAAAAAGACCTGACCATACCGGACGCATTATGGAACATGCTTATTAACGTACCTGGATGGTTTCCGGTTGTTTAAGGGTTCTGACTGAGCCAGCCTCGGGCAGAAACATTTTCCAAGCATGTTTTACAAAGACAAGGCCATCCTGCAAAGGATGGCCTTTTTTGAATGATAAGAAAGCATAAAATTTGACCTGTACTTGCTTGTATTATTGAGGGAAGCAACTTACTGCGCCACAAAAAGGAAGGCGGCTGCCGTTTCTTCTTCATTGCTGTTTTTTAAAGGGATTAAGTATCAGACCGCTTTGCCAAGCTGTGTTCTGGACTGTACACGGTGGTGAAGCACATAGTAGACAACGCCCGACAGAATAACCAGAAGTCCGGCAATGTGGTACATGGTTTCATAATGGGTATGCTGGGCAACCACGCCAAGGACATAGGAACCGATCCCGTAGCCCAGGTCGAACATGAGGAAGAAGGTGCCCGTCGCAAGTCCGCTGCGGCCGCTTGGAGCCGAGCGGAGCGCCACGGTCTGGAAGCAGGGAATAATGGCGCCGTGGCCAAGCCCGATTACAGCTCCCGATAACAGGAAGACGGCCGGAGAATGCGCACTGCCCAGGATCAGCATGCCGATAACGAACAAGGCAATGCCGGGATAAGCCAGCACATGCTCGCCGTAGCGGTCGAATATTTTGCCGATAATGGGGCGGGGAAGCACAATCATAACGGCAAAGACGACGAAAAAGTAACTCGCGACCTCGGTCAGATCGATTTCTTTGGCAAAGACGGAAATGAAAGAAGTCAGAGAGCTGTATGAGAACGCAAGGACGAATCCCGCAAGCGATACCGGCAGCGCCTTGGCTTCCACAATGGAGGACCAGCTCAAGCTGAAGGGCTTGTTCTTGACTGACGCCTCCTTCGGAGCTTCCTTCGTCAGGAATCCGAAAAGCAGCGAGAAGGCGGTCAGACAGATGCACACGATGAAAAGCACCGTGTAATTGGCCTGATGAACCAGTGTCAGCCCAAGGAATGGTCCGATAACCATCGCCAGGCTCATGAACATGCTGAAGTACCCGATGCCTTCCCCTTTGCGTGCTGCGGGAATCAGCTCTGCAGCCATCGCCCCGGTCATGGTGGAGGACATGCCATAGCTTCCGCCATGGATGGCTCTGAGCACGAGCAGAAGAAGCAGGCTGTGGATAGCGGGATACAGCAGGGTGCTTGCGAAAAATAAAGCGAGCGAAAGAACAGCGGCAATCTTGCCGTAGCGGTCCACCCACTGGCCGGCGAGAGGCCGCATAATAACGGCCGCAAGAACATATACGGTAATGACCAGCCCCATCTGCTGGCCGCTTGCGGACAGGCGCTCCGACACATACTGGGGCAGCGTGGTTGCAAGCATGTAGAAATTCAAAAAAATAAAAAAGCTGCTGAGGCAGATGGCCACGAAATCCCTGGTCCATATTTTGTGATGATTCATGCTGTTCATACTCCTTCTTAAGGCTTCATCTATTCCAGATAGCTTAGCAACAAGGGCGTCATCATTTTATCTTAACACAGGATCGGGATGGCCTGCCTGATGATTGTGGAGGAAATAAAAACAAACATCCCGCCGCTGCCGGGTGGGCAGTGACGGGATGCCTTGTTTTATTGAAATTTAAGAAAGTATGAAATTCCATCATACTTTGCTTATGTTCTGAGGGAAGAAACTAACTTTACCGCCAAAGGACGGTTTCTGCCATTTCTTCTTACAGGAGAATGTTTATTTAAAATCGTCACCCTTCAGGTAGCTGTAGAACGGTCTGTCCACCCAGAAGGTCGAGGTGGTGATGTCAATGGCCGGATCAATCGCCTTGAATCCTTGGACAATCGCTGCGGACTGCTCGTTCAGGGAGAAGGATTGCGCGTAATAGAAGCCGCTGCCGGTAATTTTGTTGTTGGTGATGAGATCGTAATCTTTCAGCTTGGTTTGGGTATAATAGAGCGGCTGCCACCAGGAAGCGGCAATCAGTCCAGGCTCGTCGTCACTGTCTTTCTTGGCATAAGCAAGCACGACTGGCTGGAAGCGCTGCTTGTCGGCGGCTGTTGCGAATTCGAACGAAATATCATATTCCTTGGCGGATGCGATATAGTTGCCGTTTTCCAGCTTCTTGTAGTGGTTATCGTGATCCGGCGCAGGCTCGCCCCATTCCAGCAAATGAACGAAGGCGGAGGTTTTAGGCTCGAACTGGACCTTGGCCTGCAGTCCTTCGCTGCGCAGCAGTCCGATCAGCTGCACCGCATGCTGAATATCGGAGTGGCCGTATGTAATCGTCAGCGAGTCAATGAAATTCGGATCGTAACGGGAGTCCTTCAGATTATAGCCCGTTACGAGACCCTTCTCCAGCGCACCGTTAACGATCGTTTCCAGTTCGGGAGCCTCAATTACATCGGAGGTCGAGTAAGCGTCAATCAGCTTCGCATAAATATCCGAATCGCCGGTCAGGCCAATATAGTGCTCATAGAGGCCCTTGCTTACCAGCACTTGACCCAGAAGCTGTTCAAGGAATGTCTTCGATGCCAGTGCGCCGGGCTTGAGCTCGCCATAAAGCGAAGGTGCCACGAGACCGGTGTCCACAGCAGCAGCGATTTCCTGTGCAGCGGTTTCTGACTGGAAAGCATCCGGCTTCAAATGAAGCTTGTTCAGCGCGGCAGCGGTCTTCGCTTCCGGATAGGTATAGGCCAACTCCTTTAATCCGGCTGCTTTCAAAGCGATGAATACGGCCTGGAAACCACCGATCGGTTCATCCGGATGAATGGCCGGGCCGCTCACAATTCCTTGCTGGCTAAGCGCAGCTGCAGCTTCATAATACGGGCTGGATGGGCTCAAGTCGCTGAAGGTGACAGCGTCAGCTGTGGGCTTGTAGTTCAAAATCAGGGCGAGATCTTGAAGCAATTCACCCTTCGTCGTTGAATCTCCAATCGTCAGATCGAATTTCTCCTGCAGAAATAATGAATAATTACCGGTCTGGTCAACAGCTGGAGCAAGAGGGCTGGCAGCAGCCCCGGCTGCGGCAGAGCTTAGCGGAACCGCCAATAATAATGACATGGATAAAACGGCAGCGGCCAACCATTTTGGATACGAGATTTTTCTGTACATGAATAATTCCCCCCGAGTGTAATGGCAAATAACCTTAATTCCGATTGATAAGATTGGAATTATTTTTTTCGATTCTATCATTAGAAAAAAACGCTTGTCAACAGAAATTAAATTTTGTGTTTTCCCACAGTAAAAAGCCCCCTTCATGAAAAGGGGGAGATCAATCATTCTGCAGCTGGATTGAAGCTACGGCTGCTGCTGATTCAAAGACATTTTTGCACATTCTGAAGCGATGTCTGCGATCGTCACAGCAGCAAGCTCCGATTCCAGGGCAATCTGCGCTCTGCCGAAGGTGTCCTCTAAAGCATGTTCAATATTGTTTCCTACCGGGCAGTTGGGATTAGGATTCTCATGCAGGGAGAACAGCCCTTCCTGACTGGAATGCTCCACCGCGCAGTATACATCAGCCAGACTGATGTCCTTGGCTGGCCTTAACAGGGTGGCGCCGGGAATGCCCGGCGTTGTGGCAATGATGCCCGCTTTGTTCAATACGCCCATAAGCCGTCTTACGACAACGGGGTTCGTATTGACGCTGCTTGCAATATAGTCGGATGTGATCCGCTTACCCTCATGCGTTTCGATTAATACTAATATATGCACCGCCACAGCGAGCCGGCTGCTGATTGCCATAAGAAGCACCTCATTTCGTCCTCTATCATCGTCTAACAACGGACATGAAATGTCAACGGGGATACGGGAGCAATAAAGTATTTGACAAAAGTAACCTGTAACAATTATAGTTACAACTATATCAGATATTCTGATAATCATCAACCTGCGATTCCAAATAAGCGCAATATGAGAAAAACGCGAAAGAGGTGATTGTAATGTCGAACGCGATTCACCCGGAAACGGGCATCAAGCTTGTCAAGCTGAGGGTCAGCGATCTGAAACGCTCAATCGGGTTCTATCAGGATGTAGTGGGATTAAAGCTGATCAAGGAAGAGAACGGAACGGCCGAGCTTTCCGTGGAGGGCGCGGCTCCCATGCTGCTCCTGGAGGAAATAAAAGGAGCCGTTCAGCGCCCCAGAAGATCAGGAGCGGGCTTGTACCATTTTGCCATCCTGCTGCCGGACCGCAAATCGCTGGGATTATCCTTGCGCAATCTCATCCGTGCAGGCATTCACATCGGCCAATCCGACCATCTTGTGAGCGAGGCTCTCTACATTGCGGATCCCGACAATAACGGCATTGAGATCTATCGCGACCGTTCGCGGGAAGAATGGCAGCGCGACGCTGCAGGCCATTATATCATGGCGGTTGATCCGATCGATTGGGACGGCCTGCTTGCGGAGGCGGGCGATGATCCCTGGAACGGTCTGCCCGCAGGGACCACGGTCGGGCATATCCATCTGCATGTATCCGATTTGGCCGCGGCTGAGCGTTTTTATATCGATGTGCTCGGGTTTGCTGTTATGGCGCGGATGGGCAATGCGGCTTTGTTTATATCCGCCGGCGGCTATCATCATCATATCGGACTCAATACCTGGGCTGGCGTGGGAGCTCCGCTAACACCCAAGGATGCGGCGGGACTCGCCTATTATGTGATCGGTCTGCCGGACCAGGCTGCGCTTTCTGCTGTCCTTGGACGCTTGCAGGAAGAAGGAGTTCCTGTGGCGCATCACGGGGATGGGACGGTTGTTGTTCTGGATCCCAGCGGCATTGAAATCCGTTTATCGGCTGCTGGGGTTGTTCAACACGTTTAGTCATGATAATCAGCTGGAAACTCCTGTGCGCCAAGTCTTGGGCTCAGCCGGATTTTTAGTATAATTTGGCAGCTCTCCTGTTATCCGTTACTATGAACAAAGGGGGAGTGGAAAATGAAACGAATCGTTCTTGCGCTGCTCATGATATTGGCTGTGGCGACAGCCTGCACCACCGAGGCGGATCTCAATCTGGATGATCTAAAGACCGTATTCGCGGACAAAGGGATAATGCTGCTGAATGAGGACGGGACAAAGAATCATTTTGTGCTGAAAGGCCTGAAAGCTACTACCTACAAGCTGGAGAATGACGAATCGGTTTCCTTCTATTTATTCCCCACCGAGAAGAAGCGCGAAGAGGGACTCACGGATTTCAATCAGCAAAAAGCGAAATTTGATATGCAAATCCCGGCCATTTATGAAGTGAAGAATGTTCTTATTCTTTATTGGTACGGCGGGCAGACAGGCTCCCCTACCCGGCATGATACGGACATCAAAGAAGCCGTCAAGGCGCTAAGCGCATTAGCGACGGATAATATTTGAACCTGGGCCACTCCCGGGGTTTACATACGAGCGCGGCTTGTCTCCTGCAACGGGAACAGGCTGTGTTTATTTTTTTAGAAGGACCTGTTTAGAGAAAATTAATACCCGGAGCGGTTGACTGGGACGATCATCGTCAGTATTTTATAAGTACTGCCCGTCAGTGCAGATGCATAATAAAAGGAGGTTCGGGTAAAAGAGGGAATGACGATAGTCTGATTCGGGATAAGTAGAGTAAGGAGGAGATGAAAATGATGAAAATATGCATGCGCAGTCCGATGGCCAAATGGGCCGGAGCTCTGCTGTTCATTCTGCTCGCGGCCATCACGTTCGAAAGTTATACGCAGGCAGCTGTACCCGTCTCGCAAAGGTTTGATCTAACGGACCCTTCCACGCAGCTCATTCGCTCGAAGGCTTTGCACAATAATACCGTCCTGCAGTCGTTTGCTTTTGACAATACCAATAAGAAAATCTTCACGGTCCAGCACATGGCGGGAGGCCAGCAGCTGCCTGGGGAATCTGCTCCTGTATCTGGCGCCAACCGGGCATTGAATGGCGATTTATGCGTGACGAAGCTGGACTTGTCAGGGAATGTAGAAGGATATATGTTCTTGAAGGGATTTGGGCATGGTGTTCAAATCGGTGTTGAGCCGGTGGGTTCCGCTTCGTATTTGTGGACAGAGGTTGATGCGCTCAGCGATGGAACATCCGGATGGGGCTCCAAGCTGGCACGGTTTCAATTCGTGAACGGTCAGGTGCTGACCTCAGCTTCCTCTTCTTTGACGAAGTTCGAGCTCGTACCGGGCGCAGACCGCACAACAGTCAGTATCGATATGACCCACGGGTATTTGACCATGCGTTATCGTGAGGACGGTTCTTTCCGCTATGGCGTGTACAGCCTGGCTCAGGTGAAAGCAGGGAATTACACAGCTCTTGCGGATATTGCCCAGCCGTCCGGTCTTGGCACATTCCAGGGCTTCACCTCCTTCGGAAGCACTTTGTACCTCTTGGAGGGAAATTCGTACAACTCGACCACTTCTATCTATCCGAACGGCAACACGTACATTACCAGTGTTAACCTGAATAACGGCATTGTCAGCGACAAGCAGCTGACCAAGGCAGGCTACACACTCACCTTCAGGGAGCCTGAAGGTATGGCCGTCCAGATTCCCGACACGAATCATCCGGAGAACGCGCGGCTTGGCATCGGGCTGGCTTCAACGGTATCGGAGAGCAATACATCCAAGCTGGCCAGTATTTATTATAAGGATTCATTAACGGATTATGGAGTTTAATTAAACAGGAAGACGATCTAATCAAAAACGTCCGGATAGATCTTATGCTTCGTTTCAGAGGCATATGGTTCCATTCAGGCGTTTTTTTTCTACGCAAACCTGCGGACCGGGTATGGGAAAGCGACTTAAATAGAAATTTGATACGAATTGTATATAGAGGACTTTAAAATGATAAGGGATGTGGTGGAATGCAGGATCGGTCCTTAATCACAATGGAAGAAATGATCCTGGAGGCGGAGCTGTTTCAATCCGTTTATCCGGATTTAATAGGAGAGATTGACCGGGGTGAGGTCGCGCATGGCAAGCTGAATGATTTTCAGCTTATGCAGGCGGTGGCGCATGCCAAGAACGGGTTGGGGGTTCTGAGCTTCGAGCGCCGCCAGGTGATCAACGCGGTTTTTGATGCGTTCACAACCATTTACCGCAAGGATGGCCGGGGCTCGGCGGAGCGGTGGGCGAAGCAGTCATTTGGATGCTTCAGCAGCAGCTTGTCGGTGAAGGAGAAGGATATCGCCGATATCGTGATGAAAATCGACGAGCTGTCCCGGCTCATCCAGGGGAAGGAGTCCGAGCTGCTCCAGCTGTACCGGGAGCTGAATATGCTGCAGAGGTATCTGGCGCAGGAGGAAGGCGTTCAGCCGAATCCTTCCTGACAGCTTTCCCATAGCGGCCTATCATGGGCAGCGCGGCTTGGGCTGCGGCCCTCCACCAACGGGCCGTACGCCGCTTGCTGCGCTTGTGAGGATCAAAACCCCGTCCACGCGGCCATGCCGGGGGATGGGGTTTTGATTATTTTTTATTTTCCCGCACCGGTGTAGATGTGAATCGCATCTCTCAGAAATTCTGCCGTTCCCGGCTGAGCGGCGTCATAATGGGCCTTGAACCGCTCGTCGTCGACGTACATTTGCGCGAGCCCGGCATGGGCTTCCTTGCTGTAATTGCTCCAATAAAAGGTGAGCCACTGTTTGTGCAGGTCGGCCGCCTTCTGGGCGAGCCCGCCCGCCGGATCGCCCTCTTTGAATGCTTCTGCGAGTGTGACCGTTAATTCTTCCGCCAGGCGGGTCACCTCGGCATGCTCCTCCTGCGTCATGTTCATAAATTTCTGATTGGACTTGTCGATTGCCTCGTTTCCGTATTTCCGGCGAATCTCTTCTCCGTATTTGTCTTCATTGTCTTCAACCATCTTCTGTTTGAAGCCTTCAAATTTCTGCTGATCGGTCATGGTCGTTCTCCCTTCTGCCGCTGAAATGGTTTGTTCCACATTGGCGATGAGCGTATCAAGCTGCCTGCGTCTGTCAAGGAGCTGTGCGTAATGCGTCCGGAGCGCCTCGGCACTGTCGAAGGATGGAGCGGTCACGACCTCCCTGACCCGTTCCAGCGGGAACCCAAGCTCTCTGAAAAACAAAATTTGCTGCAGCCGGTCGACCTCCGCCTGACCGTAGATCCGGTAACCGGACGAATTGATCCGGGCCGGCTTGAGAATGCCGATCTGATCGTAATAGCGGAGCGTCCTTGTGCTGATTCCAGCAAGCCTGCCAAGCTTCTGTACGGTATATTCCATGCCTTCGCCTCCTGACATTTCTAAATGTACACCTTTACGCCGCGTCAATGTCAATGCCGTCATCGCGGATTTATTTCGCAGCAGACTGATTCTGTAAATGGATATTATTGGAACATAAATAAGCACATATGTTTGCTGCCATCCCGGCTTTTATGGTAAATTAAATTCAATATGAAGAGCATCGCTGGCAAGCATTCATGCTAGCACTATCATATACCTATCGGGACCTCCTGATTCGCAACATGCATATGCAATAGAACAGACCATGATCCATTATGGGAGGCGCATTTATGATAAACCAAGTTAGACTGGTCGAACCATCCCTGGAGTACCGCGATTTATATATGGATTTTCATGAGGACTGGCTTGAGAGCGGTGAGGACATGGTGCCCTGGGTGATTGAGAGGGATCCCTCTGATTTTGAGGCATATGTTGCATTCTTGTATGCGGAAGATAGCGAGGACAAGCTGACAAGAGAGAGCTGGGTGCCCCACTCTACCTATTGGCTGATCAATGAAGCGGATAAGCTTGTTGGCGCAGTCAATATCCGCCACCGGCTGAATCAGAAATTATCCGAAAGCGGCGGGAATATTGGTTATGGCATCCGTCCTTCCGAGAGGCGCAAGGGTTACGCCGGAGCTTTATTGGCCAAATCCCTGATCAGAACCAGAGAGCTTGGCCTGAACCGGGTGCTGGTTGTTTGCGACCAAGGGAATATCGGCTCCGAGAAAACCATTCTCAAAAATGGCGGCATATTTGAATCGGAGTTCACCGAAGCGAATGGGAATATCATCAGGAGATTCTGGATTGAGCTGTAGAGGCTGGCGCGGACAGTCATTTGAAAATAGTTGGTGGAGGCCATGAAGGCAAGAATGTATTATATCATGGCGGTATTTATCGTTATGGTGCTGGGCTTCGGTTCCAGAGCATATTCCGAAACGCTGCCCGGTTTTGTGTCCGAGCACTTCGGAGATGCACTTTGGGCGGGTATGATCTATTTTGGCGTTCGTTTCTTATGGGTCCACAAGCGCTTATTCTGGGCATTCGGGGTGAGCTTGATATTTAGCTTTGCCATTGAGTTCAGCCAGCTCTATCAGGCGGATTGGATCAATGGTATAAGGAGCACGCTTGCGGGCTCGTTGATACTGGGAAAAGGGTTCCTGGCTGTGGATTTGCTCCGCTACAGTATTGGAATTCTGGTTTCCTGCATGATAGATGCCGCTCTTCGAAGGAATCAGTCATGACAGGTAAGTGAAATGGAGATGAACGAATGCTATTTTATATCATTTCTATAGTGGTTATCCTTATTGATCAAATATCAAAAGGCCTTATCCGCATGTCGATGGAAGTGGGGGAGACGATTTCCATTTGGCCAGGCGTCCTGCGATTTATTCATTACGAAAACACCGGTGCAGCCATGAGCTCCTTTCAGGGCTTTGGCCGTTATTTTGTCATTGTTGCGGTGGTCCTTGCTGCGGCCGTGCTTTACTACCGGCGTCAAGGGGAGCTGCGCGGCGTGATGCTGGAGCTGATTACAGGGCTAATGGTTGGCGGAGCGCTGGGTAATGCTATTGATCGGGCGGTATTCGGCAAGGTGACGGATTTTATCTCGCTCGGAAAAGGGGGAGGAAGCATGAATGTGGCGGATATCGCCATCACGATCAGCTTCTTCCTCATTCTCGCCCGTCTGGCCTTGCATAAAAGAATCTCCTCCCATTCAAGGAGAATATAATGTACGGTGATTGATTTATACCATTAAATATCTGCTTTGCGTTTCAATCGCGCTCTGACATTTGCACTGCTGCAATACCCAATAACGGTGTGGTTGTGACCGCAAGATTTTATCCCGATGAACATTCATCGGGATATTCTGCTTAGGTCGATGCATGATAAAATTTATAAATTCACATATATCCTGGTAAAATAAAATAATGCTCCCACTATTCAATTGGAAAGATGAAGGGTTATAATACTCTATAGATTATAAAGTAACTTAAAGTAATATTGTAGAGGAGGAAACAACCTTGTCCAGATTAAATCAAACTTTCTCAATTAAAGGCCTGACCCTCCGCAACCGGATTGTCATGCCTCCGATGTGTCAGTATTCCGTCAGCGCCAAGGACGGCAAGCCGAATGAGTGGCATGATGTGCATTATACTTCCCGTGCTGTAGGGGGTACCGGGCTGATCATCATAGAAATGACGGATGTGGAACCGGACGGACGGATAAGCGATTATGATCTTGGCATATGGTCGGATGAGCATGTGCCGGCGTTTGCCCGCGTTATTGAGGGCATACACCGTTTCGGCGCCAAAGCCGGCATTCAAATCGCCCATGCAGGACGTAAGGCAGGGGATGCGGAAGTGCCGGTCGGTCCTTCTGCCATTCGTTTTAGTGAAACCTTCAAGCAGCCGCATGCGCTGACGACTGAAGAAACGGAAGCCATGGTTGTCAAATTCGGAGATGCCGCCAGACGGGCAGTGGAGGCGGGCGTGGACACGATTGAGGTGCATGGGGCACATGGCTATCTGATTCATCAGTTCCACTCGCCGTCGATTAACAATCGCGATGATAAATACGGACAGGACCGTGCTCTGTTCGGTGTTGAAGTGCTGCAGGCGGTTAAGGCTCAAATGCCGTCCGACATGCCGCTCATCATGCGAATATCGGCAATTGAATATATGGATGGAGGATACGGCGTCGAATATGCGCTTGAGATGGCACGCCGTTATCTTGATGCGGGTGTGGATATCTTTCACGTGAGCAGCGGCGGGGATGGCCCTGTCGGCAAGCTCAAGCCGGGCAATTATCCAGGTTACCATCTGCCGCTTGCACGAAAATTCAAGGAAGCGCTGGGCGTGCCGGTTATCGCGGTTGGCATATTGGACGATCCGGAGCTTGCGCTTGCGGCAGTGGCAAATGGAGATGCGGATCTGGTCGCGGTTGGACGGGGAATGCTGAACGACCCGTATTGGGCGGCGCATGCAATTCGCGCTACCGGCGGCGAATGGAAGGGACTGCTTCCGAAGCAGTATGACAGAATCCTGTAAGCGGTCTGCTGAATTCGGCCATTTTCCCTGATGCGGCTTGAATTGATGCTGTTAATCGATATATAATGGAACCGTTCCAATATTCCAATGACCTTACGGAGGACCCACGCCGATGAATTAATCACATGAATCCCAAGATAACTTGTCAATGTGCAAGCAGCGTTCGCCTGTAGCGCGAACCGGTCTGGGATACGTGTGTCAACGCGGGGGTACTCCTTTTATATGAAGCAGGGTACGGATGGACTGCGAAATGCTTGACGCTGTCAGAGGTGTCTATTTCAGGCGCTTCAGCTAGCGTTCAGGCATATTAGCGGCATGGTTCATGCTGTTCCTCTGCTTCCCCCGGACACGTATAAGACCGCGAGCTGCTGGCCGCGGTTTTTTGTGTTTCCATTTGGGATCGGGGGAATGACTATGTATATCGTCAAGGCGTCTGGACTAAAACATGAATATGGCGGGGAACCGCTGTTTGAAGATATTGAATTGGAAATCAGGAAGAGCGAGCGGGTGGCTCTGTTCGGCAGCAACGGCATCGGGAAGACTACGCTGCTCCAGGGCTTGTTTGGCCGGATCCATCTGACGGGCGGGGATATTCACCGCATGCTTCCGCTAACGGATTGGGGCTCGATCGATCAGCTGGTGGAGCAGGGGGATGAACTGTCCACACTGGAATTTGTCCAGTTTGGCTCGACCGAGCTATATAATCTTAAGCGCACATTACACGACCTGCAGACGCGCTTAAGTACCGGAGACAAAGAATCTGACGTTATGGACCAGTACAGCCGAGCGTACGACAGATATATGCAGCTGGACGGGTACGGCTGGGAAGTGAAGACGGAGAAATGCCTGCAGCAGCTGAAACTGGATCCGGCGCTGTGGAAGCTGCCGTTCTGCCAGCTGAGCAGCGGGCAGAAAACAAGAGCGCAGCTGGCGGCGCTGATGGTCCGGGAGCCTGAGTTTATTGTGCTGGATGAGCCGACTAACCATCTGGATGCGGAGATGCTCGGCTGGCTGGAGGAGTGGGTGCGGTCCTATCCGGGCACCGTGCTGTATGTATCGCACGACCGCGCTTTTATAGACCAAACGGCAACGGCTGTGATGGAGCTGTCCCGTCACGGCTGCCGTCGTTATTCCGGCGGGTACACCGATTACCGCAAGCAGAAGGATCTGGAGCTGCGGACGCAGGAAACTCTGTATGCGAAGCAGCAGCAGGAGAAGGAGAAGCTTCTCGAGAGTATCCGCCGCTACTCGGAGTGGTTTCAGCAATCGCATAAGGCTGCGGGCCAGAATGATTTCTACCGGTCGAAGGCGAAGAAGAACGTCTCCCGCATGCACGCCAAGGAATCCGCGCTCGATAAGCTGGAACAGGAAGGGGTGCAGAAGCCGCGCGAATCGGCCCGCTTGAGCATGCGGCTGGAGGACGCGGGATTCGCAGCATCGACTCTGCTTCGGCTCGAGAATGCGGGCTTTGCGTATGAGGGAACGCCCGAGATATTCCGGCACCTCCAGCTGTCGGTGAACCGCGGCGACCGGATTGCCATTCTGGGGCCTAACGGCGCAGGCAAATCCACGCTGCTGAAGCTGGCGGCTGGCCTGCTGCCGCCGACTTCCGGGGCCGTGCGTCTGCATCCACAGACCAGAATCGGTTATTTTGCCCAGGAGCTTGGCAATCTGGATGAGGAGGAGACCATCCTCGGGAGCTTGCTTTCCCTTCCCGATATGACGCAGTCGCAGGCGCGGACCATTCTTGGCTGCTTTATGTTCAAGCGCGAGGAGGTCTTCAAGAAAATCGCCGGTCTGAGCATGGGTGAGAAATGCCGGGTGGCCTTCCTGAAGCTGTACTTTGGCCGCGCCAATCTGCTGGTTCTGGATGAACCGACCAACTATCTGGATATCGACACCCGGGAGCGTGTGGAGGAGGCGCTGCAGCAGTATCCCGGAGCGCTGCTGCTCGTTACGCATGACCGGTATTTGATCCGCAAGACGGCGAACCGGCTGATCCTGATGGACAATAATCAAGCTCCGGAGCTGTTTCCCGGGACATATGAGGAATACGCGTCCCGCAGCCGGACTCATCCGCTTAATACGGATGGGCAGGAACGCGCGAATGAGTGCGGACAGCTTGAGCTCCGCCTGGTCCGATTGATGAACGAGGCGGAGCCGGAGAATGAGCTGCAGCAGAAAAAGCTGATGCAGGAAATTAAAGAGCTGCAAAAGCAGATCGCGCTATTGAGGCAGATATAGAATCTGCATATGGATTGTCTGAAAGCATAGCTATTGAAAAGAAGCCGGAAGCGATGACCTGAGCGCTTCCGGCTTCTTTGTGCATGGCAGAAATATTGCTTAAGATACAAAAGCCCGACTAACCGCCGGAGAGCGGAAAGCGGAAAGAGTCTGAAGCGCAGGCGCTCGCTTTTTTTTGTACATGGCAGAAATATTGCTTAAGATTCAAAAGCCCGACTAGTCGCAGGAGAGCGGAAAGCGGAAATAGTCTGAGAAGCGCAGGCGCTCTCCTTCCATGCGCAAGCTGTCTTCTTCGCCGGACTTTTACGTCTCGATGACCACCATTTGATGGCATTCCAGACGTGGGACCGTATAGGCGATGATCGTTTCATTTTGCTGGAACGGCAGCTTGGTGCCTTGTGGGGCCAGATAAACGCGCTTCGCGGCTTCCGGCAGATTCAGCGCAACCTCCACATCATGAAGCGGAATAATATCTTCGATGACCTCAACGCCATCCCCGCGTTTCACGGGTGAAGCATAGAGAAGATGATTGACATAACGCGCCTGCGCCGGCTGATGCTGCAGCGTCACCACTCCCTGCGCCGGCAGGCTGGTGCGCAGCGTGATGTCAGGGAGCAGCCGGCGCAAGGCCCACAGCACCGTCTCCTTCAGGATCAGGCTGCCTTTGGTCGCGTAATCCTCGAACACATTCCAGGCCAGATAAATGCCGTTCTTGTTTTCAGTCATGCCCGGACCGGCGATGCTGCCGCTGTTTGGCGTATGCTGATGGGAGCAGAACGTGAATACATCGCGGTTGAAATAAGGATCCTCCCGGTGTCCAAGCTCCGTTCCTCCGCTGCTCAGAGCTATACTCTGCCCCTGCGAATAGAAAATATATGCGGCGGAGCCGAGTGCGGGCAGCTCGAAGTGCGGACGGAAATAATCCGGTTTATACGGGTTCTCGCCCAGCCAGGAAGCGCCCAAATCAAGCACAAAGCCGTCGTCTGGCTCCGTCAGGTTGGCGCTGCTGGCCTTCCGCAGCCCGCTCTCGCCGGTTGCGAGCAGCTTGCCTCCTTGGGCCAGATAGGCCTCCAATTTGGCCGTCAATGCCTCCCCTTCCGCAAGGCGTATATGGTCGGGGAGAATGATGACCCGATAGGCACCGAAATTCGCCTCCTGGTCGATAACGTCAAACAGCAGCTTGCCTTCCAGAAGCATGCGCACAGCGCCGACATCGGAGGTTTTATTCCGGCCGGTATGCTCATTGGCGGCAGCCTCCTCGGAGAGCAGCGCCACATCGGCAACGGCTGTGGCATTGACGCACCAGGCCTCCTTGGCTTCGGCTTCGGAATACGCGGCTCCAATCAAGGAATAGGTGGCCTCATCCATCAAGCCTTCCGGATGAAGCTGGTCGCCGATGGAGCAGCGCGCTCCGTTGGCAAGATTGAGCGCAACCTCGTAGCGCAGCGCATTGGGATGCTTGTAGCCGCCGAATTCTCCCCATGAGGTGTGGAATTTGCCTGTCATACCGAGATAAGGCATGCCAAGCGTCTGGGCATAGCGGGCGGAGAGCGGGAAGTGGTCATAGCCCCAGCCGCCCGTCGGCAGCGATTCCAGCTCCAGATGGGTATTCATATGTGCCAAATCACGGCGGCCCCGCTGGATATGGCCCCCATTATGGAAGATCGGCATATCCGGCTTGATGGCATGAATGACGCGTTTGACGGATTCCGTGTAATGGGCATAAACCGTTTCGCCATAGGCCAGAATCACGTTTTCGTCGCGGGGATCGAGACCTTGGGCGCGAATGTCGGCGACACAGGCTTGGCAGTAACATTTGCGAACGCCCACAATATCCAGGAAGATGCCATCGGCATCATACCGGGTGGCCACTTCCTCAATCTGCTTCAGCAGCACGTCCAGATAGGGCGTATTCATGCAGAATTCGTGATAGCCCGGCAACATGAATCCCTTGACCCACTGCGTCTGGTCGTCCCTGCTGCGGATCAGCCACTCGGGATGACGCCGCGCAAGCTTCTCGTCAAGTCCGGCTGAGATATAGACGGGTGTGTTCACGTTGATCTCATGGGCTGCCTCGATCATGGAGCCAAGCAGATCGAAGGAGAGGCCGGGATGGGTCTCGTTGGCCTCCGAAGGGTGGTACGCCCAGCCATGATGACATTTGGAGAATACCGTGATGGAATCGACATGACCCTTTTGGAGCATCTGCTGGAACTGTTTTTTGTCAAAGGATTTGCCGATGCCGGGGATCATTTCGGACGTATGGAAATCAAGATGGACCTGTCGGAACCGCATGATACAAACAACCCCTTTACGTTTAATGGCGTTAACCGGTATACATGGCGTAAATGCTGGTGAAAAAAGCGGCTTTCAGCTTTAATCTATCGCATCCGCTCTGTTTGCGTATAGGGACGTAAGCGATTTCAATAGGACGATATCGACTTTTTGGAACAATGGGCAAGGATAGGCTGCATAAGCGTTCCCTGCCGTCGAAGGATGGCGGCAGCAAGTTCCTTCTAACTGCCGGATATAGCGTATAATAACTTTGAACGGAACGTTTTCAAGCTTGAACAGGATCGTTAGGAATAGAAGCGGCAGGAGCTTGAGGGGAGGTTATGGGCATGGATTGCCTGCAGCTGTTAATACCGCCAATTCCGCAGTTTATGACGATTGGCCATACGGTCTGGAAGCCGGGAGACAGCCATTTTGAACGGACCTTCCAGGTGTACGATATGCTGATTGTGGCCAAGGGAACGATGTATATGGCTGAGGACGGGGTGGAATACGCGATCAAAACGGGCGGAATGCTGGTGCTGGAGGCAGGCAGGACGCATGTTGGGTACCGGCCGTGCGAGGAGGATACGGAGATCTATTGGCTGCACTTTGTCCATAAGGGACCGGCGATTACGGTAAAGGCCGATGATATCCCCTGGTTCTCGATCCGGCGTAAAGATACGGATACAGATACGGAGCCAACGGCGCATTACATGTTTATTCCGAAATTCGCAGAGGGCCTCGATCTGCTGCCTCTTATTCCCACGCTTCAGGCAATGCTGGACTTGCATCGCAGTCTGCAGCTGTTCGGCGCGCTTCAGCTGCATTCTTATCTGGCCAGGCTGTTTACCCAGCTGCAATCGATTGTGGCTGCCGGGCAGCAGCCGTCCAAGTCGCTGGAGATCAGCCGGGAGGCGGAGAAGTTTCTGCGCCGCAGCATTGAACAGCCCTTCTCCTCAGGCGCCCTCGAGGCCGCGCTGTCCTATCATTTTGATTACATAACCCGCTGTCTGAAGAAGCACACCGGGATGAGCCCGATGAAATACCTCCATTATCTTCGTGTGGAGGAAGCGAAGAAGCTGCTTGTCCAGACCCGCGACTCTGTGCCGGTCATCGCCGGCAAGGTCGGCATACCGGATTATAATTATTTTATCCGCGTATTCCGCAAGCAGACCGGACAGGCACCCGGGGCGTACCGGCGGGAGCGTCAGGGCTTCGTCTGATGCATGTTGACGGCAAATAATCAAGCGTGGATCGGATACGCTCGGCAGCCCATTAACCCGGAAGGGTTTTTATCCTATGCCTCACTAGACCTGCTGCCGCATCGCGTTCATCCGGCTGCCGCTGCGGTAGGCGCGGGGCGAGAGCCCGGCCATTTTCTTGAAGGCTTTGCCGAAATGCGAGAAATTATCGAAGCCGGTTCGAAGCGCGATATCCGTGATTTTCAGATCCGTTTCGCGAAGCAGCCGCTGGGACTCCTTCAAGCGCAGCAGGTTGATATATTCGCTGAAAGCAAATCCTGTCGCGGATTTGAAGGTGCGGCTCAGATAATAGGAGCTGATGGCGAACTGCTTCGCTACGTCTGTTAAAGACAGCGGCCCCGCATAATGCTCATTGAGAAACTGGACTACCTTGATCATTCGTATATGCATGGGCGAACCATCGTCAGCGGGCGCAGGCTGGCCGTGATCGCCGCTTTTTGCACGGACGGCAATCAGCAGCAGTTCGATAATGGCGTGGCGCAGGCGGATGGCGCATCCCGTTTCCTGCAGCCGCATTTCGTTTATGATTTCGGCAATGACCCGCTTGAGCTCGGGAAGCTGCTGGGCCGGCAGGGTGACAACGGGATATTCGCGTCTAAAAGGCTCCACCAGTATGGCGGCATCATGAGGGTAGGCCTGCTCCAGCCATTCATGCTGATAATTGATCACAATTCTTTCGTGGTCGGGCACTCCGGTATCGGAGGTTTTGTGCAGCACCTGCCGGTCTATAAATACCATATCCCCCGCCTTCACCCGGTAAGCGCGGTCCTTTACGAAGTACATTCGCTCGCCCTCACATAAATAATACAGCTCATAATAAGGGTGGAAGTGGTTCGCGGTCATCGAGAAATGCCCTTTGCGTTTTAAATTATCGATATCCCATCCGCCGGATGGATCCTGAAAGCTGGTTCGTGTGGAGGCATTCATTCGTCTCGCTCACCGCCCGTCTATGTTTCTTCATGATATTATAGCAATAAAAGCGGGGTTAGGGGTGGCTTATACATAAACTGCGGTGAAAAATCGTTTTATTTGCGCTAAAGTTAGCTGTGACGAACTCATTCAAATCTTGCATGAAAGCGGTGGCAAAATGGCACAACGTAAAAAATATGTATTAGTCGGCACTGGCGGAAGAGCGGAATTCTTCTATGGAGCGCTTGCCGAGCATTACCGGGCAACTTCGGAGCTGACAGCCTTCTGCGATATTAACGAAACCCGCATGGCTTACGCGAATAAGCTGCTTGTGGACAAATATGATCATCCCGAAGTGCGGACCTACCGCGCCGACGAATTCGAAGAGATGATCGAGCAGGAGCGTCCGGACGCGGTTATTGTTACGACGGTCGACCGCACGCATCACAAATATATTATCCGGGCCATGGAGCTCGGCTGCGATATTGTGACCGAGAAGCCGATGACAGTGGATGAAAACAAGCTTCAGGAAATTCTCGATGCCGTCAAACGCACAGGCCGCAAAATCAGAGTCACCTTCAACTACCGCTATGCGCCGCATCATACGAAAGCGCGCGAGCTTATTATGGAGGGGGCTATCGGCCGCGTGAATTCGATCCATTTTGAATGGCTGCTGAACACCCAGCACGGCGCGGATTATTTCCGCCGCTGGCACCGGGACAAGCGCAACAGCGGCGGACTCCTGGTGCACAAATCGACGCATCACTTCGATCTGGTCAATTTCTGGATCGGCTCGGAACCGAAGTCTGTTTTCGCATATGGCGATCTGATGTTCTATGGCCGTGAGAATGCCGAGAACCGCGGCGTGACGGAATTCTATGAGCGCGCGACGGGCAATCCGATCGCCGAGAATGACCCGTTCGCCCTCCAACTCGACAAAAATAAGCATCTGAAGGCGATGTATCTGGATGCCGAGCATGAAGACGGCTACCGCCGCGATCAGAGCGTCTTCGGCGACGGAATTTCCATTGAGGATACGATGGGCGTGCTTGTGAAATACAACAGCGGCGCGATTCTGACGTATTCCTTGAATGCTTATCTGCCTTGGGAAGGCTACCGCATCGCATTCAACGGAACCAGAGGACGGCTGGAGATGACCATTGTCGAGAAATCCTATGTCAATTCGGGCGGGGAAAAGTCCCAGGAGGGTGCCGTGGAAGGGATATCGATCACCGTTTATCCCATGTTCGACGCCCCATATACCGTGAAGGTGGATGAAGGCGAAGGCGGCCATGGCGGCGGCGATCCTGTGCTGCTCAATGATGTATTTGGCGAGCCGGTGCCGGATAAGTTCAATCGTGCCGCGGATCATCGGGACGGCGCGATGTCCATTCTGACGGGGATTGCCGCCAACCGTTCCATACGCACCGGATTGCCGGTTCGAGTGAGCGATCTTGTCAAGTTCTAGGACAACCGTAAGGGAAGGGAGCAGGTAAAATGAAACCGTTTATGGATGACAATTTTCTACTGAACAGTGAAACGGCAATCGACCTTTACCACAGCTTTGCCAAGGATATGCCGATCATTGATTACCACTGTCATTTGAGCCCGCAGGAAATATACGAGAATAAGACGTTCCGCAATATTACCGATGTATGGCTGTCCGGAGATCATTACAAGTGGCGCGCTTTGAGAAGCAACGGGGTCGAGGAGCAGCTGATTACGGGAGATGCCGACGATCGGAGCAAATTCGACGCCTGGGCGGCTACGGTGCCGGTAACACTCGGTAATCCGCTTTATCAATGGTCGCATCTTGAGCTTAGACGGTTCTTCGGCATTGAAGAGCTTATTAATACGGGCAATGCGGAAGCGATCTGGGAGAAAGCGAACGCGCTGCTGACCGGAGGGGGTTACGGCGCCCGCGACTTGATCACACGCTCCAAGGTGAAGGTGATCTGTACGACGGATGACCCGGCGGATTCGCTTGAATACCATATCAAGCTGAAGGAGGACAGCAGCTTCGATACGGTCGTGCTGCCGTCCTTCCGCCCGGACAAAAGTCTGGAGATTAACCGCGCCACCTTCAGGCCGTGGATTGCCAGACTGAGCGAGGCTGCAGGGCAGCCGATCGGCAGCTACGGGGAATTGCTCTCCGCGCTCGAATCGCGGATACAGTTCTTCGATTCGGTTGGCTGCAGGGTATCGGATCATGCGCTCGATTATGTGCCATATGCGGATACGACGGAAGAGGAAGCCGCGGAGATTTTCGCCAAAGCGCTGCAAGGCGCGGAAGTGAGCCTCCTGGAGGAGCAAAAATACAAGACGCATACGCTCCTGTTCCTGGGCCGGCAGTACAACAAGCTCGGTTGGGCCATGCAGCTTCATATTAACGCTTCCCGCAACAATAACAGCCTTATGTTCGGCAAGCTGGGGCCGGATACAGGCTACGATTCCATCAACGACAGCCAGGTTGCGTATCCCCTGACCAGACTGCTGGACGCTCTGAACTCGGCTGATGCTCTGCCCAAGACGATTCTGTACTCCCTCGATCCGGTGAATTATCCGGTGCTGGCTACTGTAATGGGCAGCTTTCAGGGCGGCGGCGTTGCGGGTAAAATGCAGCTTGGCTCCGCCTGGTGGTATAACGACACTAAGGACGGCATGCTGGTGCAGATGAACACGCTCGCGAACATTGGCTTGCTGAGCCGTTTTGTCGGCATGCTGACGGATTCGCGCAGCTTCCTGTCGTACACGCGCCATGAGTATTTCCGCAGGCTGCTGTGCGACATGCTCGGCGACTGGGTGGAGAAGGGCGAAGCTCCCCATGACCGGGAGCTGCTTGGAACCATTGTGCAGGATATTTGCTACAATAACGCGCAGCAGTATTTTGGATTTGCGCAGTAGGGATTTATGAGAAGGCGGCTGTCCGGCGGTTTGCGGGCAGCCGTCTTTTTCAAATGGAATGCTGCTGACGAAGAAAGCTTCGCTTGTGCGGCTGAAGTCCGACACTGACGGGGCGCGTTAACATTACTCGCTTCTGTGCGCGTCCATCAGCAGGTTACGAGTTTATCGAAGCCGCCGTGTTGAAAAGCCTGCCGGTTTACACGCTTTTGCAGCCTGCTTAAAGTTTCTCCATACAGGAGCTGCTGCAGGAGCGGGAATGGTGGGCTGGAAGCCGGAAATTCCTTGCTGGAGTCGGCGGAGAGCGGGTAAACGGGGAGAGCGCGCCTGCAGTAAGGTTATTCCTTGCTGGAGCAGCTGTAGAGCGGGAATGGTGGGCTGGAAGCCGGAAATTCCTTGCTGGAGTCGGCGGAGAGCGGTGTGAACGGGGAGAGCGCGTCTGCAGTAAGGTTATTACTTGCTGGACCAGCTGTAGAGCGGGAAACGTGTGCTGGAAGCCGGAAATTCCTTGCTGGAGTCGGCTTCCGTATAGGCAGAAGGCCCATAAGGTCGGCTGAAATCCCCCTATCCCGCTGCGGATTATCGCATGTATAATAGTTAACTGGAGGTGTTATTGATGACATTAATCGAAAACAATGCAGTTGTGCTGTTTCAGGGGGACAGCATTACCGATGCAGGACGCAACCGTGAGGATGGGTATAGTCTGGGCAGCGGCTACGCCAATATTGCCACAGCGCTGTTTACCAGCAAGCACCCGGAGAAACAGGTCCGCTTCCTTAACCGCGGTATCGGAGGCGATCGCGTGGTTGATCTGGAACGCAGGTGGGAGCGGGATTGCCTGGAACTGAAGCCGACCTGGTTGTCGATCTATATCGGGATCAACGATACCTGGCGCCGGTATGATAGGGGCATTCCGACGAGCGCGGAGGAATATGAGACCACCTACCGCAAACTGATCAAGCAGGCGAAGGAGCAGCTGAATGTCAAACTGATCCTGGTAGAGCCGTTCGTGCTTCCGGTCAACGAGGCCCAGAAGACCTGGAGAGAGGATTTGGACCCGAAGATTCAAGTGGTCCGCAAGCTCGCCAACGAGTTCCAAGCCCTGTATGTTCCGCTCGACGGGTTGTTCGCTCAAGCGGGTACACAAACAGGCCCCGCTTATTGGGCGCCGGACGGCGTTCACCCATCGCCTGCGGGGAGTGCGTTGATCGCCAAGGCCTGGCTGAATGCTGTGAAAGCTTAAGAGAACTTATTATCAATGACGTGAATATAAGGCTGGTGTCCGGGAAATCAGGCGCCGGCTTTTTTGTCGTTTTCCTTCGCTTCAAAGGGGAAGATCTTCCTTGATGCATCCTCTGCTCTTCATTTCATTAAAAATTAAATCACCCAAAATTGTAACTTTTTTCTTTTTTTCTCGTCCATATATTTGGAAATGTTATGCGAATTATGAAAACTGGAATTTATAAATGATAGATGAGTAAAAATCCGCAGTCGTAAAGGAGCTTCACGAAATTGAATACGAAAAAAAAGACACTTCCTCGCGTCCATGAAAAAGAGGCATCGAATACTTCGCTCATTCAGTGGGCGATCGTAGCGGCGGTAACGCTTTTCCTGTTTATTTTTCCATTCAGGTACGCGCTGTTTAACGGAGCCGTATTGAATTTTGAAGCTCCCCTGTTTGAATTCCTGATGTATTCGTCCGTCATCGTCTTTCTTCTCGGCATTCGCTTTCTCTACAATTGGAGACTGGATGACTACAGGTTTCTGTTGTCTCTGGGAGTGCTCATGCTCCCGCTTATGTATGTGCTGTCTTCCTTCCAGGCGGCTTCCGCCCATAATGCGAAGCTGATGGTTCAGCTTGAATTTATGACCGCGGCTTTCTTTATCGTCGGTCTGTATATGATGCAAAATAAGCTTCACAGGAACATCATGGAAGCGGCCATTCAAATATCCGGCTGCACGATTGTCATCTATGGATTCATGAATTGGTTCGGACAGGTGTATTATCCCAATGCACTGTGGCTGGCCGATACCTCTTACCGTCTGACCTCGGTTTTTCAGTATTCCAATTCCTATGCCGCATTTCTGACCGCTCTTTTCCTGGGCGGCCTGTTCTCAGCTATCCATACCAGGCAGTGGTACCTGCGGGCAATACATAGTTTCATGCTTGTCCCGATCTGGTTGTCACTCATGCTGACTTACTCCCGGGCGGCGCTTGTTCTGCTGCCAGTCATCGTCTTGTTCATTCTTCCTTTTCTGAAAATAGGCAGGCAGCTGCTTTATTTGATTTATATGGTTCTGGCTGTTCTGTTTTCTTTCGTGATCCTGAGCCATGTGACGCGAATAGGCACCGATATCTCGGCTATACTGGAGCCCGCCTCCGAGCTTGGGAAGACCATGTCCCTCTGGAATCCTCTCCCCTTAAACGGCTGGAGCTTCGTTCTGGGCATTTCTGTGGTACTTGCAGCACTGATTGTTTTCATTCACCCGCGGTTATCCGGCTTTCTAGAAGCCAAAACCACCGGATTGGAAAAGTCCAGGCTGTCTATTGCCGCTGTACCTGCGCTCTTCATCATCCTGGGGACATTGGCCGTCACTCTTGTTCTTACAAGCAGCGGAATCAGAAGCTTGCTGCCTGTGAGTATTGCGAACCGCCTGGAAAATATCAATTTGCAGCAGCACAGCGTCCTGGAGCGCGAGACCTTCTACAGAGATTCATTCAAAATCTCGGCTGAGTATCCGATCCTGGGCGGCGGAGGCGGTGCCTGGGCAGCGCTTTACCAGAAATATCAAAACAATCCGTATGGCAGCCAGCAGACGCACAGCTATTTATTACAAACCATGGTTGAAATCGGCTGGCTGGGGCTCCTCGTTCTGCTCGGATTCCTGATTACCGTTTACGGTCTGTTTATCCGGTCCTATATCAGAAATCCCGGGCTTCGCGGCGGCGGCGGATTTTATTTCTTCATCATTTCCCTGTCCATTCTGGCGCATAGTGTAATCGACTTCGATATGAGCTTCATGTTTCTTTCCGCACTTGTGTTCCTGTGCCTGGGCGCCATGCTGGCACCTTATCACAAGACATTTCTCATACCGGCGTGGCAAGCATTTCAAAAGGTCAATTGGCGATGGGTCTTTCCCTCCTCGATTTCTTTGCTTGCGCTTGTTCTATTCATCGGGGCGTACAGGGAATACGAGGCACGCGCAAGCTTTGATCATTCCTTGAATATGGCAGTCGCAGAGAGGAAGCCGCTTAATGAGCTGCTCACCTACATCGACCGGGCGATTGCGATTTCACCGGAGCATCCCGATTATACGCTGCTCAAGATAGACTGGATGAAGCAGGCGTTCAACTCAACCCGGGATGAGCAGTACCGGCAGGAGCAGGGACGGCTGATCACTCAGTTAAAATCCTATTCTCCTTACGACTATAAGTTATTGAGAGAAGAATACCAATATTACAAAAGCATAGGAGACAATGACCGTGCCTTGAAGACGATCGACGAAGGTCTGGACAGGTTCCCGTGGGATATGTATTTCTATGAAGCGGGGATGATGGAGTATTATTTGTCCGGGATGAACGGGAAGCAGACGGATGAACAGGCGGCAAACGCCAAGTGGGATCACTCCTTTGCCTTGTATCAGGAAGTGCTGGACCGGATCGAACGCCTCAAATCGCTTCCGGAAGGACAGCTTCAGGGCAATGAGTTTATTGTTACCCCGACGATGAGGCTGGCTCTGGGCCAAATTTATTACAACCGGCATGATTACGAGCAGGCCATTAATATGCTGAAGGAGGATATTAATGGTAATTTTGAAGATCCGATCATACGCTCCGGGGTTCATGCCTATCTATCTGCTCTTGAAGCTGCAGGACGGAAGGATGAGGCCTTGCATGCTAAATTAACGGAGGCCGAGGAGAAGGCCAGGGCGGAGCAAGAGTTAATGGAACAACAGAAGATTGCGGCAATAGAGAGCTAGTCGCGATGCGGTCCCCTTCTGCTGGAGCATACGAGAGACATTTCATAAGCATGCTGCCGATAAAAGATCGGAACGACAGAACCCATTCGGGTATATGATAAAGCATCGAATATTTCTGATGGAAAGCACTGCCTGCCCAGTGAGGATGCGCCTCCATTTTTCTGCAATCCAGCGGCCATTGCCCAGCCGCCTGAGTGTAACAATGAAGAGGGTATAGAACGCTTGATCAATGGATTCATCATCGAAAGTAGCATCTCGGTTAATCGTGAACGGTTACGGAGGGACGGGACGTATGCTGCTACAACAAACGAAGGTTCAAACCTGCAGGGACCTGCTGCAGCAATTTGAGAATCAAGAGCCTGCAACGGGCGGAGAGCGGATCCGCTTCGAAGGTATCGAGGGCCGGGATGTGTATAACATATCGGCTGCTTTTGCCGACCGGGAAAATCTCGTTATCGCAGGGCGAGTGGAAGGACGCAGCACGGAATTTTCGGAGGTTATTTTTTTTCGCAAGGAAGGCGAGGTCTGGAAGCCCCATCCGGATTATCCGGTTTATGAGCTGCAGGATCCCTTCTTTACACGAATCAAAGGGGAACTGATCTTCGGCGGCGTAAGGGTTATTGCCGATCCGCTGCATCCGCACTGCATCGTGGCTTGGGTGACGGAATTCTATCGCGGTGCGGATATCGCCGGCCTGCAGCATTTTCTCAGCGGTCCATACCATATGAAGGATATTCGTCTGATCGAGCTTGCGGATGGAGAAATCGGCGTGCTGACCCGTCCTCAGGGCTACAAAGGCGGCAGAGGACAGATCGGCTTCGTCAAAGTCGGCCGGCTCGAAGATGTAACCGCTTATCTGATCGGCGAGGCTCCCGTATTCGAGGATCAGTTTGCCGGTACGCAGTGGGGCGGAGCCAATGAGGCGCATGTGCTGGACAATGGCCTTGTCGGTGTACTCGGTCATATCGCCTCCTTCGATGAGGAGGATGGCAGCCGCCATTACTATGCCATGACCTTCGCCTTCAACCCTGACACCCTGGAGAAGACACCGATGAAAATCATTGCCCGGCGGGGGAGCTTCCCCGCAGGCCCCGCCAAGCGCCCCGATCTTGCCGATGTCATCTTCAGCGGCGGTCTGGTGCGCAGGGAAGGCGGCTTGGCGGATCTCTATGTGGGAGCGGGGGATGCCGCAGCGTACAGGATTGAAATCGCGGATCCTTTTCTGGAATACGAGCAATTGTAAGCAGCGGCGGGTCAGGACGGCATCTGCCGGCCCTGAATCAGCAGAGCGGATAAGACAGCTATTCATCCATTCATGCGCTTGATGTGTTATCCATGTTGAACGATTTTCGCGATGCGATGACCCGTAAGACGCATCTGAAAGCCCCTTTTCCTCAGTCGGAAAAAGGGGCTTATTCCGGGATAATCCGGACAAGGATTGTTCATGGCACTTGGACAAGGGTATAATGTAAGGGTATTCAAGATCCGAATCAAAGGAGGAATACCGAAAATGGAAAAAGCATTGCTTGGCCGGACGGGCCTGCAGGTGACAAAGCTTGGTTTTGGAGCCATGGAGATTCGCGGTCCCCGGGTATGGAACGGGCGCCCCGTAGCCGATGAGGATTCCGAGCGTATTCTGAACGCTGTGCTGGACGCCGGCATTAACTTCATTGATACCGCATACGATTACGGCAGAAGCGAGGAGCTGATCGGCAAGTATATCAGCCATCGCCGGAATGAGTATTTCCTTGCAACCAAATGCGGATGCACCTTGGTGGACAAGGGTGATCACGACGAGACGCCTCATGTCTGGACACGCGATAATATCCTTCATAATATTGAGACCAGCCTGAAACGGATGAAAACAGACTATGTCGATCTGCTGCAGCTGCACGGGCCGACAGTGGAGCAGACGGAAGAAGGCGGACTCGTCGAGGCATTGAAGGAAATCCAGGCCTCGGGCAAAGTCCGCTGGATCGGCATTTCATCCTATTTGCCCCATCTCCCGGCCTACATAGATACCGGTGCGTTCGACACCTTCCAGATTCCATATTCCGCCCTGGAGCGTGAGCATGAGAATCTTATTGCCAAGGCAGGGAAAGCTGGCGCGGGCATTATTATACGCGGCGGCGTAGGACAGGGCGAGCCTGGAGCAGGACGCGGTTCCCAGGACCGCTGGTCGGCATGGGAAGCGGCGAAGCTGGACGAGCTTCTCGAAGAAGGAGAGAGCCGGACAGGCTTCCTGCTGCGTTTTACTTTGTCCCACCCGCAGCTCTCGACAACGATTGTAGGCACCAAGAATCCGGAGCATCTGAAGGAGAATCTGCGTTTTGCCCATCAGGGTCCGCTTGCGGATGATGTCTATGAGGAAGCCAAGAAACGTTTGACTGAGGTAGGGCAGGCCGCGAAGGTTTAAACGGAATGGATGACGGTCCGGCAGCGCCGGTAAATATAGGAGAAATAACCGGTCTAAACACAGGGTTAATGTGTCTGGCCGGTTATTTTTTGTCTATTTTGCCTGCCCGGCAGCAATCTCCCGGATCAAATTCGGCATCCAGCCGCGGAGCTGCTGGAACGAAAAGCCGGCAGCCTCGGCTTTGGCCGTGTCCATATACCAGGGCTGGGGAATGCCAAAGGGCGACATATGCATGTTATCAGTCTCGCTCAGGATATTCGCCTCTTTGCCCGCAGCCTGCGATATAAGCGTCATGATTTGTCCAGGGGACAGCTCCCCGTGCGAGCAGGCGTTGACCGGCCCTTCCAGATCGGAACGGCCAAGCCAGGCGAGAAAGGAGGCAGCCTCATCCGAGTTGATGAACGACATTTGCGCATTCAGGTTTGGTATTCCGACGGGCAACCCCTGCTCAACATGCTCAATGTGAAAATGCAGCCGCCGCGTGTAATCATCATGTCCCAAAACAATGGGGAAACGTACAGCCGCCACCGGACACGGCGCTTTTTGCAGCAATACCGCTTCAACCAGCCGTTTTCCTTCAGCATAGTCCGCGTTCGCAGGATAGGGCTCCGGAATAGGATAGGTGTAGGGGTCAAAATCACTCTCTTTTTTTCCGGGTTCTCCGAACGGATACACACTTAGCGATGAAGTTACGATATATCTTCCTGTGCGCCCGGCAAACAAATTCACAGCTTCCTCCGCCTCTTGCGGCGTGAAGCAAATGTTGTCGTAAACAACATCATAATCCGAGGTACCCAGTACAGCGCGCAGAGCGGCCGGGTCTGTACGATCAGCCTGGAGCCGCTTCACCGAGCTTCCGAATGAATCGGGAGTAAGCCCTCTTGTTACGATGGTCAGGTCGACCTGATCATGGATCAACTGTTCCACTAACTTTTTGCCGAAAAATCGTGTTCCGCCCAAAATAAGCGCCTTTTTCATCGTCGACACCTCCTGAATCAAATTTAACCATGCAGCCAGTCGTTTTCATAGATATATCGTTCAGCCCATCATGACTCACAGAAGGTTATATCGATTCCTCTTCCATCACTTGCTTGAACAGCCGCTTGGGCGCAGCGCGCAAATAAGCTTCCTTCAACTGAATGCCCATCTCTTCCCAGTCCTCGGGATTGCTGATGGATACCCAGCCGTGATGGCCGATATAGGGAGGCCTCGTGAAACGCTCCTGCTGGATCAGAATCTCCTGATTCTCCAGATCCGACTTGAAGGTGATCCCATAGTCGCTCATGATGATAAACGATTTGTTGGCTACCTTGAACGTCGTATGCCCATGCCCATCGATCAACTCGGCGACCTCAGGCAGCGCCTTGCAGATCTTGCGCACCTGCTCAAGCATTCTTACTCCCCCAGGCGTTTTCATCCCGCTCAAATCATGCTTCATCATAGCCCTCCTCGTATAATTGCTGCTCCCACTCCAAATACATGCTGCCGTATCTGCGACCCGTCCTACTCAAGCAATTCGGAACCGAACCGTTCGAATAGCTGCTTCATGGATTCCGGATCCCGCTTGTCTGCAGCGTGGATGGCATCAATCAGCCCACTAATCTGCACGGTCATGATAATGAGGTACCGGGCAGGCTCCGGTTTCGGATTCCAATAAGTGTGCGCTGTCCCCCGCGGGACCACGACAGCGTCATTGGCGGAGGCCTCAATCGCCGCATCGCCAATCTGGAAGCCGAGCGTGCCTTCAAGGATGTACCACGCTTCATCGTCGTAATGATGCAGATGGAGCGGAGCGATGAGCTGCCGCTCGGTCATGTCAGGCGAAGTGCCTGAAGCTGTCCACTCGGCAAGCACCAGATTGGAGCCGGATGGCGCCAGAGCCTGTCCGGCAAGTGGTGCGGCAAGGAAGTTAAATTCTGAAGAATGGGACAAATAAACGCCTCCTTTTGAGCGATCTATGAAAAATCCGTGAGCTTTCTGTCAGTTTGTTGTGCAGCAGATCATCATGAACCGCTTTCTAACTATAATTTACCAGAGAAGGTGAACGAACTCTACCCGTCTGCCGGCCAGCATTGTAATTAATGTCGTTATTGACACAATACGATATATCGTTTATTTTTATATTACGATATATCGTATTCGCTAACAAGGGAGAGATTGAACGATGCGGAATGAGCGGTTTAATCATTTTTTTGAACATAGGGGCAGGAGATACGAAGAGCATGAGGGGCGTGGAGGCAGGGAGGATGGCGGCGAAGGCCGTTTCCGCAGCTCCAAACGGTATTTTGGCCGGGGGGGCGTCAAATATGCGCTGCTCCAGCTGCTTACGAAGGAGCCGATGCACGGCTATCAGATGATGAAAGCTCTGGAGGAGCAATCCGGCGGCTTGTATATTCCGAGTGCAGGATCGATTTATCCTACTCTTCAGATGCTTGAGGACCGCGAGCTGATCGCGGCGGCGGAGAGCGGTGGCAAGAAGGTGTACCGGATTACGGAGGAAGGCCGCACGATGCTCAGCGAAAGCCCCGAGCCGGAGCGGGGCGCATGCGGCAAGGGCCGGGAAGGCGAAAGAGGAGAGCGGCACAGGGGAGAAGAAGAGGATCTGCACCGGCATGAGCGGTTCCGCAGAAAGCTGGGTCTAAGTATAGAATCGTATGAAGTGCTGCGGCAGTTGATGAGAGCGGAACGATCCGCAGCCGGCAGTGAGGCGAGGCAGCAAGAGCTTGCCGGAATGGTTGCGGATATGAATAATCTGTTAAAAGCTTATCTGGACTCTGGCGCGACAGATGCCGGGCCCGCCGATACGGAGTGATGGAAAGAATGGACAATTTAGCAAGACGACGAATAAGCATGCAGCCTGCCAAACCGAATCCCGGCAGCATCTGGAGCATGTATAAACGGATGTTTTTCCATATTCGCGGTCAGCGTGGGCTTATCCTTGTGGCCTTCTTCTCGATCCTGGCCGTTTCCCTGCTGGCTTTTGTGATTCCGCAGATTACGCAGTATACCATTGACCACGTTATTCCCGGCAAGCATTATATGACGCTGGTATGGATTGCATTGGGTATCCTGGCTGCCGCAATCCTGCAGGGAATCTTTAATTATTCGAGCGGCATGGCGATGGCTTCTATCGGCCAGAAGGCCGTACTTGATTTGCGTCAGCAGCTGTACCGGCATTTGCAATCGCTGGATGTCGGCTTCTTCGACCGCAGCCGGACCGGCGATCTGATGTCGCGCGTAACCAGCGACGTAGGGATGCTGCAGCAGCTGGTATCGTCCGGCATGATGTCGATCGTAACGGATTTGTTCACCTTTGTGGCTGTTCTTGCCTATATGCTGTGGGTGGATTGGCAGCTGACCGTCATCATTATGATTACCTTCCCTGTGATGATTCTGACGACGCGGTTCTTCTCCAAACGGATTCGCGCCGCATCCAAACGGATTCAGGAGTCGGTTGCCGAGGTGACCAATCATCTGCAGGATACCCTGTCCTCCATTCGGCTGATGAAGGCCTTCTCCACGGAGGACTACGAAACGGAGCGCTTCGCCGTTCGTACACAGGCGAATATGGGGGCGAATCTGGCCGCCGTGAAGCTGCGTTCGGTCTATGAGCCGATTATCGATATGATCAACTTCGTCGGGATGGCGGCCGTCCTGATTTATGGGGCCAAGCAAACGATGGACGGGGCTTTGACCGTAGGGAACGTCGTTGCTTTTCTCGCTTATCTGCGGCTCCTGCAAAATCCGGTCCGCCGCTTCAGCCGGACGCTGAATACCATTCAGCAATCGGCGGCAGCTTACGAGCGGATAGTGGAAATCCTCGAGACGAAGTCCCAGGTGGTGGAGAGTGATCATGCCCGGGAGCTTGACCGCGTTCACGGCCATGTCCTGTTCGATGATGTAAGCTTTGCCTACCAAACAGGTCCAAAGGTGCTGGAGCATTTTAACTTCGAGCTGCTGCCCGGCAAAGTTACCGCCATCGTCGGTTCCTCGGGAGCGGGCAAATCCACCATCACCCATCTGATCACCCGTTTCTACGATCCGCAGCATGGGAGCATCACTATTGACGGGCATCCGCTGACACAGCTTAGCCTGAGCTCGCTGCGGCGGCAAATGGGAATTGTTTCCCAGGATATCGTTCTGCTGAACGGGAGCATTCGAGACAACATGGTGTACGGGAAGCCGGAAGCGACACCGGCCCAGATCGAAGCGGCTGCACGCGCCGCTAACGCCCATGATTTCATCATGTCGTTCCCGCAGGGCTATGAATCGCAAATCGGGGAACGGGGAGTGAAGCTCTCCGGCGGCCAGAAGCAGCGATTGTCCATCGCCCGGGCAATTCTGAAGGATCCCCGGCTCATTATTCTCGATGAAGCGACCTCCTCGCTTGATACGGAATCGGAGAAGGCCATTCAGGACGCGCTGGAGCATCTGCTGGAGAACCGCACGTCGCTTGTTATTGCCCATCGCTTATCAACCATTCAGCGGGCAGACCGGATCTATGTCCTGGACAAAGGAAAGGTCGTCGAGGTGGGCACGCATCAATCGCTGCTGGAGCAGGGCGGCCGATACAAACAGCTCTATGAGCTGCAGTTTCCGCAGAAAGAGGAGCCGCAGCAGCCTGTGGAGCACCGAGGCAGGAAATTATCCCGGACATGACAGGATAGCCGGAGCGGTGGTGTCGTTATAAGGGAACCTTCTGCGGAAAAGCGTTCTGCTGCAGGGCTGACGATATAACATGCGGTATTACTGCTGTAAGCTCAAAAGAAAGGCTGTATCCTCTGGCGGGTCGATTACCCGCTTGAGGATACAGCCTTTTGTCAGCTGCCGCGTATAAGATCAGGCTTGTGCCGCTCCAACTTTAAGCTCCACATCAATATTGCCGCGTGTAGCCTTGGAGTAAGGGCACATTTGATGCGCCGCTTCCGCAAGCTCCATCGTCTGCTTCTCGTCGAGACCCGGAACAGTCACGGCAAGAACGGCGGAGATCTTGAAGCCGTCATCGTCCTTATGAAGCTGGACAGTTGCGGTAACCTCCGATTTTTCCGTTTCGATTCCTTTGCCCTTGGCAATGGCTTTCAGCGCGCTGTGGTAGCAGGCCGAATATCCGGCTGCAAACAGCTGCTCCGGATTCGTTCCTTCAGCACCTTCCTTGGGCTGAGTGGTTTTCAAATTCAAATGACCATCAGAGGAGCGGACAACGCCTTCCCGGCCTCCGCGTGATGTGACATGCGCAGTGTAGATAACGCTCATAGCAATTCCTCTCCTTTCATTATGTAAGCACGCTTCTATATTACCCTACTTGTCCGTTGTGCAAACCTTTGAGCCGCACTCTTCATATTTATTTAATATCACGAATTAATCATGGGATTAAGATCTTTTCTTTACATCTGATTAACAGTTTACTGGTTTAGAAATTTAACTTCAAAGGAGCCTAAGGTTTGCTCCCCGCCTGCAGCAGCAGAGTCCAATCCAGTGAGCCTCAGCTCCACCGAATCCCCATCATGGATAGCGCTGACGCCGGCCGGCGTGCCGGTATAAATAATATCCCCCGCATCCAGTCCATAGGTGCTGCCGATATAGGTAACCAATTGTTCCACAGAGAAGGTCATGTCATTCGGGTTGCCCGTTTGGACGGCTTGTCCATTGATATGGAGACTGAAGCGCAGAGCTGCGATTTGCTCCAGACTGGAGACGCTGTGGAATTCGGAAAGAATAGCGGAGCCTTTAAAGCCTTTGGCCAGCAGCCAGGGATGCTGGTTGGCTTTTAAACGGGACTGCACGTCTCTTGCCGTCCAGTCGATGCCAAGGGCGATACCGTCAATTAGCTCGCCAACAGGCTTGTCTGGGTCGTAAGCCGAAGAGATCCGGAGCACCAGCTCGGCTTCATAATCGATAATGCCGATATGGCCGGGCAGCCCAGTCGTTCCATGGGCCGGTCGAAGGGCATGCGTGGGTTTGGAGAAGAGGATGGGCTCTTTCGGCACATCATTGCCCAGCTCCTTGGCGTGAAGGGAATAATTGCGCCCCACACAATAAATATTGCGAATCCAGTCAAACTCAGACATGGTTCATTCTCTCCTTTGCATAAACACGATTTGTTTCATTATACCTTAAGGAGAGGCTGATTTCATCGCAATATCCGCCATCTTTACATAAAAGAGGTTAA
This sequence comes from Paenibacillus sp. JT31N11, assembly GCF_056269285.1. Classification (NCBI taxonomy): domain Bacteria; kingdom Bacillati; phylum Bacillota; class Bacilli; order Caryophanales; family Paenibacillaceae; genus Paenibacillus; species Paenibacillus sp. JT31N11. Next base: position 362,131 of record NZ_JBWDNQ010000007.1, on the reverse strand, counting down.
ATCTGTAAACCCTATCCGCGAACAATAGAGTGGGGCTGCCCATAGACCGGAGTGATGACAGATGTTAATTACAAACCAGCCGTTAAGAGAGCTGCCGCAGCTACCCGAATCGTATTGGCGCCATTCCGTACAGCTTCCCGATTACCCGAGGCTGGAAGAAGATACATCGACGGATACCGTCGTTATAGGCGGGGGAATCGCAGGAATAACGACCGCTTACCGCTTAGCTGAGGCAGGCGTCAACGTGGTGCTGCTTGAAGCGGATTCCCTTCTTGGGGGAACCACCGGGCATACGACAGCCAAGCTGACCGCCCAGCATGATCTGATTTACGCCCAATTGATCAAGGATCTGGGCGAGGATCAGGCCAGATTATATTATGAAGCCAACCGCGACGCTCTCGATTTTGTCAGGCATACGATCAAGTCGCTGGACATAGATTGCGGCTATTCCGAGCAGGATGCATACCTCTATGCGCAAACGGTCGATACGCTGACCAAGCTGCATGACGAAGCCGAGGCTTATGCCAAGCTGGATATTCCCGGCGGCTATATCGACAAAATACCGCTCGATGTGCCGACCCATGGCGCCGTTGTGATGCATAATCAGGCGCAGTTCCACCCCCTGCAGTACTTGAGCGCGCTGCTTCCCCGTATCACAGAGTCAGGGGGACGCATTTATGAGCATACCACGGCGGTGGATGTGGAGAATGGAGAGGAGCCTGTTGTTATCACCAAGGACGGGCATCGGGTGAAAGCATCCCATGTGGTCGTTTGCTCGCATTATCCGTTTATCGACCGGCATGGTTTTTATTTTGCCCGGCTGCATGCCCAGCGTTCCTATGTACTTGGAGTACGCATGGCGGATGAGGAACCATTCCCGGAGGGCATGTATCTGAGCGCCGACGATCCGAAGCGCTCAATCCGTACGGCGTCTACGATGAATGGTGAGAAGCTGGTTCTGATCGGCGGGGAAAACCACAAGACGGGACAGGGTCTGTGCACAATACAGTATTATGAGGCATTGCGGGATTATGCGGTAAGGCATTTCAACGTGGCCTCGATACCGTACCGCTGGTCCGCCCAGGATTTGTTGACTCTCGACAAGGTGCCGTATGTGGGAGCTGTCACCTCGGGCATGCCTAATGTCCAGCTTGCCAGCGGCTTTGGCAAATGGGGAATGACCGGCGGAACGGCTGCGGCGATGATGCTGAGCGACAGCATCGTCGGGCGCGGCAATCCCTATCTGGAGCTGTATACGCCTCAGCGTTTTCACGCCCGTGCCAGCATGAAGAACGTGATATCGGAGAATGCGAACGTGGCCAAGTACTTGATCGCCGGAAAGCTGGAAATGGTGCATAAGCATGTCGAAGAGCTCGCGCAGGGGGAAGGCGGAGTCGTATCGTTCAATGGAAAGCGCGCAGGCGCCTACAAGGATCCTGACGGGATACTTCATCTGGTTGATACAACCTGCACCCATATGGGCTGTGAGCTGGATTGGAACAATGGCGACCGAAGCTGGGATTGCCCCTGCCACGGCTCAAGATTCTCCTATGACGGAGAGGTTATCGAAGGACCGGCGACCAAAGCGCTTAAAAAGCTTGGCTCCGATTAAGGATTAAAGCATACCGCGGGGGTTAACCCGCTGCGACCGGGCAATATCAACTTGTCATTACCCGGCCTGCATCACAGGTTCTTGACTTCAATCCGGGTCAAGAACCTTACTTTATAATAAAAGGCTTGGAATCTTCCCGCAGCATCTGCTTTACTGCTGGATGACCGGAAAAATAACATCAAATTCGGATCCATGACCGATGCGGCTGCGTACGGTTATTTCCCCGCCGTGCGCCTCCACAATGGATTGCGAGATGGAGAGCCCGAGACCCGCTCCGCCGTATTTGCGCGCCCTCGAATGATCGCTGCGGTAGAACCTCTCAAACAGCCTTGAAAGATGATCCTCATCAATGCCGACACCGTTATCCCGAATGGACAACCTGGTACGTTCACCCTCATGAATCAACCGGATTATGATGCTGCCTGCCTGCGGATCCGTATGCTGAACGGCATTCTGGAATAGATTCAGAATAACCTGCTTCATCTTGTCCGAATCATATTTCCCGCGAATTTCCTCTGTCAATACGTAACGCACCTCACGGTCCCCCGCAAGCATTCGAAGCTGAGGCTGCATCTCCCGGATAAGCTCGGTCAACGAGATGTCCTCGGTATGAATCCGGGAATCCTGATCGAATTTCGCCAGAACGAGCAGGTCCTCGACGAGCTTATTAATCCGTTTGGATTCACCATGCATGCTGGTTAACGCACCGTTAAGCTGCTCGGGATTGGCTGCCGCGCCGCGGAGCAGCACTTCAAGAAAGCCGTGGATAGACGTTAATGGCGTGCGAAGCTCATGGGAAGCATCCGCTATAAACTGTCTCATCCGTTCCTTCGCTTCCTTCTCCGCTTCGAATGAGGTCTCCAGCCGCCCCAGCATACTGTTAAAAGAACGGGATAAACGGTCGATTTCCTGCTGGCCCTGGTTTTGAGGCAGCCGCTGGTCAAGCTTGCCGGAATCTATCTGCTCTACCGTGCTGATCATCCTGGACAGCGGAATCAGTGTGCGCCTCAGCACAGGCGCATATAGCGCCAAACCGCCGGCCAGTGCTAACAGGGATAAAAAAATAAAGGTTAGCAGCTGCTGCATTAATGTCCTCGTAATGGGAGCCGTCTCCGTACCCATCTGAATATAATCTTCCGAATCCGGGTTGCTTGGCAATCCCAGATGACCTGCGATGACAAGCTGCTCATTACCGTTCGCATCCCGAACCAGTTTATAATCGGTTCGTCTCCCTTCACCTCTGAAGCCGTCCCGGGCAAGCGATTGAAGATCTTCCAAACTCAGCTGCGGAGCGGGAATTCCATTGTCTGCTCCGGCATCAGTCACGGTACCGTCTTGATTGACAATGACAATGGAAGTGCCGGGCATCAAGAATAAAGGACGATTATTCAGCGGCATGTCATTTCTATCCATATTCGAGCTTTGACCGGGGCGGCTCGGGTCATCGTTCCTGTCCATAAAACGGCTAATTAAATCCTTGGGCAGCATCATGATCTGAGCATGCATGGAGTCGGCTTTGCTGCGGTAGAGCAGATCCTTGGTCAACAGAAATTGCAGGAAGCCGATGAGCATTAGCAGCGCAGCCAATATGAACAGGGAACGGGTCAATAGCTGGGACCGGAGCGAGCGGGAAGAGGCCAGTTTATTGGAGTACCGCTTAAATTTGGCGATCATATCAAATCCACCCGATAGCCCGCGCCTCTGAGCGTGCGAATAAGCCGATGCTCCTTGTCGCGCAGCTTGTCCCGAAGCGAACGGATATAAACTTCCACGATATTTTCTTCCCCGCCAAAATCATAACCCCACACGCGATCCAAAATCATCGTTTTACTAAGCACAATTCCATGATTCAGTACCATGAACTTGAGCAGCTCATATTCCGTAGGCGATAAGGCAAGCGGTTCTTCCCGGTACTTGATTTCTTTCCTCCGGTCGTCAATCTGGAAGGGGCCGTGAACCACTTCACCAAGCAAATCGGGAAATTGATTGCGCAAGCGCGCTCCGATTCGGGCCAACAGCTCTTCAAAGTTAAACGGTTTAACCAGGTAATCATCTGCACCCAGCGTTAGGCCTTTGACCCTGTCTCTGACGTCGTCCTTGGCGGTTAGCATAATGACAGCGGTATGATCAGCTGTTTCCTTGATTCGCTTACAGACCTCGAAGCCATCCATACCCGGCATCATCACATCCAATATGATGACATGCGGGGCGAATTTCTCCAGAGATTCCAGGGCAGCATGGCCGTCAGGAGCTGTCTTGACTTCATACCCTTCATTTATCAATCCCATTTCCAGAAATTGCAGTATATGCGCTTCATCGTCTACAAGCAATATTTTGACCCCTTTAATTGCTTTCATCTTGCTAACCTCCTGAACGCCGTCCGTTATTTCTTCTATTATGGCCTAACTTGCTGAATTTTGTCTGAATGCGGATGGCTCCGTTATCGAGCAGCAAAAGAGCATTCAGCGAACATTCAGCGATCATTCATGCAGACTTCAGTTAGGGAAGGCATAATGAGAGCAAGCCAAGGGGGAAGATAACCGGGATCACGATCCTTTGGACCAAACAGATTATAGGAGCAAATCGTGAATTCAGGGAGTGAACTCGTACTAATGAACATAACATCTAAATTTCGTTTGGATATTCCTTTAACTTTAATTGTCCTGTTGGCTTTATTCTTGAATGTCTACGGAATATGGAATGATCAGTATGCGAACACCTACTATACGACTGCAGTCGCAAGCATGCTGCAAAATTTTCATAACTTTTTCTTTGTATCGCTTGATACAGCAGGCTTCGTATCGGTGGATAAACCGCCTCTGACATTCTGGATTCAAACACTAAGCGCGTATATCTTTGGTCTTCACGGCTGGAGCGTCATTCTGCCTCAGGCGCTATCAGGCGCAGGTTCCGTCATTCTGATGTACAAGCTGGTTAAACAGCCCTTCGGACTGGCGGCTGCCAGGATCAGCGCCCTCGTCATGGCGAGCACACCTGTGGTCGCATCGGTAAGCCGTACCAATAATATCGATAGTATGCTCGTGTTTGCTTTACTCATCGCAGCATGGCTGCTGTTAAGTGGTATCAGGAACAATCGGATATGGAGCCTGATCGGTGCTTTTGCGATGATCGGCCTGGCCTTCAATATGAAGATGATGCAGGCCTTTATGGTCCTGCCGGCTTTCTTCTTCATCACGCTCATAGCCTGGAAAATCAACTGGAAAAAGAAGCTGGGCGTCTTGGCCGGAGCCAGTGCGCTTATGCTGCTTATCTCGATGTCTTGGGCTTTGATCGTTGATGCTGTGCCGGCTGGCAGCAGGCCTTATGTCGGCAGCAGTCAAACGAATTCCGTAATGGAGCTTGCGTTTGGCTACAATGGCGTTTCCCGTCTAACCGGTGAACAAGGCGGCGGAGGAGGCGGAGGCAGCCCACAAGGCGGCGGAATGATGGGCGGCGGCGGTGCCGGCCTACAAGGCGGCGGAATGATGGGCGGCGGCGGTGCCGGCCCACAAGGCGGCGGAATGATGGACGGCGGATCACTAGACAGCGGCTCACAAGACAGCGGTGACCAAGGCAGTGGACAGACGGGCGATGCACAAGGCGACCAACAGATGGGTGGCGGCGATGGCACTCAAGCCGGCGGACAGATTGGCGGCGAAATGACGGGAAGCGGCGGCATGCAGCGCGATGGTTCAGGGGGACGGGGCCAGCAGAACGTCGAAGCAAGCGGCAGCGATGCGGCTCAATCGCCGCAGCAAGGCCAAGCAGATGGAAGCAATGGCACGCAGGGAGGATCTTCTCCCGGTGAAGACGGCGGAGGCTTCGGGCAAGGGCAGGCTGCAGGCGGCGGATTCGGCGGCGGCAGCCAGGGAGGATCCAGATTCGGGACAGGTCCGGCTGGACCTCTGCGGTTGTTCCAATCCGGATTGTCCGGTCAAGCAAGCTGGCTTCTTCCATTCGTGGCGTTCGCCTGCATCGGATTGTTTGCTAATCTGCGCAGACGCCATTTTACACAGCAGCACAAAGAAGCTATGTTCTGGCTCGCCTGGCTTGTTCCGGCGATGGGATTCTTCAGCGTAGCCGGATTTTTTCATCAGTATTACTTAATCATGCTGGCTGCACCGATCGCGGCTCTTGCAGGGGCAGGCTGGAAGGAGCTGGTCAATCTATATCGTCAATCAACTGGCTGGACCGCATGGCTGCTGCCGGCTGGAATCCCGGCTACAGCGAGCTTCGAGCTGTACATTATGCATCCTTATGACGATACGATCGGAATCGGCTGGTCGATATTGGTGCTGGCAGGCAGCCTCTTTGCTTCAATTCTTCTGATTGTAATGAAGCGTGTGGAGCGCGCTGCACGTCCGGCGGCATTGATTGGATTATTCATGCTGCTCGTTGGCCCGCTGTACTGGGCTGCAACACCAATTGCGTATGGACAGGACAGTATGCTTCCGCAAGCAGGACCAGGCAAAGCGAATAGAGCCGGAATGCCTGGAGGCATAGCCGCGGATGGAAAAATGGGCGGAGGAATGAATGCCGCCGGAGGCTTCGGGCAAACTTCGACCCTGGACGAAACGTCTCTGCAATATTTGCAGACTCATAATACGGGTGAGACTTACTTGTTTGCAACGACAAGCTATACAACGGCTGCTCCTTATATTATCGACTCCGGCGAGAAGATCATTATAACGGGCGGGTTCTCCGGCTCTGATCCGGTCTTGTCTATGAATGAAGTGAAGTCGCTTGTTCAATCCGGCAAGCTGAAATATTTCATCGTAGGCGGCCGCGGCGGAAACTCGGAGGTACTGCAGTGGATCCAGGAGAACGGAACCGAAATACCGTCCTCGGAATGGCAGAGTACGGGTACAGGATCAAATCAGCAGATAGCGGGCACGACGGCTAATGATGCTAATGATTCAGGTTCCCGCGGCGGAGGCGAGACGCTGTATGAAGTTTCTTTGAATTAACTATGCCTGTGGGAAATGGACATAGCCAATACAGTTTAGGAGGAGAATAGAATGAAGAGCAAAATCCGCTATTCCGTTATTGTCCCGATGTATAACGAGGAAGCTGTCATACAGGAGACCTGCCTAAGACTGAAGTCTGTGATGAACAGGGCAGGAGAAACGTATGAGCTTATCTTCATCAATGACGGCAGCAGGGACCGCAGCGCAGAGATCATTCGCGAGCACAATTACTGGGACCCTACTATTAAGCTAATCGATTTCTCCCGCAACTTTGGACATCAGATCGCAATCACAGCCGGTATGGACTATGCCGCAGGAGACGCGGTTATTATTATTGACGCCGATCTGCAGGATCCCCCGGAGCTGATACTGGAAATGATCGCAAAATGGCAGGATGGTTTCGAGGTTGTCTATGCGAAAAGAACGAAGCGCAATGGCGAGTCTAAATTCAAGAAATGGTCTGCTAGCCTGTTCTACCGGGTGCTCAAGGCTTCTACTGATGTGCCGATACCCGTCGATACCGGCGATTTTCGCCTGATGGACCGGCGTGTGGTGAATGAGCTGAGGCGGCTGCCTGAGAATAACCGTTTTGTGAGAGGCTTGGTCAGCTGGGTTGGCTTTCGCCAAACCGCACTGGAATATGAGAGGGATGAACGGACTGCAGGTGAAACCAAATATCCGCTGAAACGAATGATCAAACTCAGCCTGGACGGGATTACATCCTTCTCCTTCAAACCGCTTAAATTGGCAGGATACTTGGGTGCCATGCTGTCGGGGTCAGGTTTCCTCTACTTCATTTATGTGCTTTACATGGCTTTCTTTACGGATGTGACGATGAGAGGCTGGCCTTCCATCATTGGCGTTCTGCTCATCTTTAATGGTTTCATCCTGTTAATGCTTGGCGTACTGGGGGAGTACATTGGGCGGATATACGATGAGACCAAAGGAAGGCCGTTATATATCGTCCGCGACAGCTACGGGATTGCCAGTCAGGACTGGCCCGCCGGCCAGCGGGAAAAGCCGTTATGAATGATCCGCTTGAATTGGAAAGCATTGCGGACAAGCGCAAGTTTGCCGGATTCGTTATTCTGCTCGTCCTGTGCGCAGCAGCGGTAAGACTTGCACTGGCAGAGCAGTATCCGGGTTTTATATCCGATCAAAGATTGTTCATACAGTGGATGGAGTCGGTCCGGGAACTCGGACTGGGCGGCGCCTTCGCAGCAAACGGCCAAATTAACTATCCGCCGCTGTTTCTATGGATTATGGGTCTGTATGGTGATTTGCTTCATGCACTTGGTATCTCCGCCAATGCGGGTTCGGTTTCCTTTAAATCTCTTCTTATTCTTATTGATCTGGCAGCCATTGCGCTTGTGATAAAGCTTGCTTCAAGTGTGGGCAATTATAATTGGCGCTCTTTCACTATCGTGCTCTTCGCGCTCAATCCGGCCTTGATGACCGACAGCGCAGTTTGGGGACAAGTCGATATCCTGCATAGTATGCTGATGCTGTTTGCCGTTATCTGGCTGCCTCGGCGACCTTTCATGAGCGGGATAATATTTGCTTTGGCGATGCTGACCAAGTTCCAAGCCATAACCGTATTTCCGGTCATTGGGATATGGCTCCTGACTGGTCTTGCGAAGGATCGGAAATTCCGTCCGCTTCTGATGTGGGCTGCAGGCTTCGTTTGTCCATGGATCGCGACACTGGGCTATTTTGGCGCAGCCGGCAGTTTGGGGAAAATGATCAGCCAAGCCTATACAGATGCCGTAGGCTTCTATACATCTGCAACGATGAATGCCATGAATATTTGGTTTTATGTCATGGGGACCGATCCGAATACCCCTGATACGGAGTACATGGCAATCGGCATTACCATGCGGAATTTTGGATTTCTGTTATTATTCCTCGCGGTGGTCGGAATATGTCTTTATATCTATCGTTCTCGGGAAGAAAGCATCACTGTCCTTCTGAAAGCTTCAGCGTCTCTATGCCTGGCATTCTTCATGCTTCCTACTGAAATTCATGAACGCTACAGCATTCCTGCCCTTGTGTTTACCTTGCTGGTGCTATTGAAGGATAAGAAGTGGACGCTGCCCGCAGGGCTGCTCACATTGACGGTTCTGATGAACCTGATCATCGTTCTGGATGACAACGTCAATTACGGGACCGGTGTTTGGATGGCAATCGTAAATCTATTCGTCCTGCTGTGGATGTTCCGATCGCTGGGGACAGGAGCAGGAAGAAATCCAGTACCGGCTGCAGCAGCTAAAGCGGGTGATGCTTAATGCGGCGAATCATTTTCTCCAGGTTCATAACTGTCGTTAAATTCGGGTCGGTTGGGATCATTAATACAGGTATTGATCTTGCGCTGTTCACGGCATTGACCGTACTTGGTGTCTCTGCTGTGCCTGCGCAAGTCATTTCCTACAGCTGCGGAGTTCTGAACAGCTATTATATGAACAGGAGCTGGACGTTTCACAAGAACAAGAAAGCGTCAGGCCAGGCTGTACGGTTTGCGGCAGTGAATCTGGCTGCACTCGCTGCGACAACCGTGCTGCTGATGATTTTACATGCTTATACACCTTTCTCACTGCTGGTATGCAAGATTGCCGCAACCGTCTTCAGTGTCGGTATTAATTATATCGGCACCCGGTATTGGGCATTCGGCAATCAACATCGTTCGTCGCAAAATACGCTTCGGGAGTGATCATCCTATGACCGCCATACGAAAAGCCGTTATTCCAGCCGCAGGTCTCGGAACGCGATTCCTGCCGGCCACCAAAGCGCAGCCCAAAGAAATGCTGCCCATCGTAGATAAACCGGCGATTCAATACATTGTCGAAGAAGCTGTTCAATCCGGCATCGAAAGCATTATTATCGTAACGGGTCGCAATAAGAAATCGATTGAGGATCATTTTGACAAATCGGTTGAACTGGAGCAGTCTTTGCTCGAGAAGGGCAAGCTTACGCTGCTCGGCGAAGTGCAGGCGATAAGCGACATGGCAACCATTCATTACATTCGTCAAAGGGAGCCGCTTGGTCTTGGCCATGCGATTCTCTGTGCGCGGCAGTTCATTGGCGATGAGCCATTCGCGGTTCTGCTGGGCGATGATATTATGGTATCCGAACCGCCTGCATTAAAGCAGATGGTGCATGTGTATGAAGAGTTCGGCAAACCTGTCATCGGCGTCAAGCATGTGACAGATGCTGAAGTGAACAAATATGGGATTATCGATTCGGTCCCCAAATGGGGAGGCGTTCATGAAGTAATGGGACTTATAGAGAAACCGGCGATTCATCAAGCGCCTTCCAATATGGCTATTATGGGCCGGTACATTCTGGAGCCCTCCATCTTTGATATTCTTGAGAAAACAGAGAAAGGTGCAGGCGGGGAATACCAGCTCACGGATGCGTTGAATGCATATTGCAGCAGCAAAGAAATTGCGCCGAATACGGTTTCCCGCCGGGATAGCCAAGGATTAATTGCCCTTGAACTGCAGGGCAGCCGGTATGACATAGGCGATAAATTCGGATATATCAAGGCGATCCTGGAGATTGGCCTTCAGCGGGAGGAGCTCAGCCAACTGCTTATCCCCTATCTAAGAGGGCTGGTCAGCTAGTTGGATTTCATGTTCCCCATTCTGATTAATATCTCTTGAACACCCGATCGGTGAGCATGGTATTACCGCAATTTACGTCTCTTCCGGGATACCATATACTATAGTTATCCATGTATCAGCCTTTAAGGTTTCCATTTTCCGTTAAGGAAAATCAAACCGTAAACTTTATCCACACAATAAGGGTTCAAAAAACGCATCTCATTCCCGCCAACGTTATGATGGGACGAAGTCCACCAGGCGGCACGGGAGCGGTAAATGGAAGTGTGTCCCGCAAGGGACGAAAACGATCCATGCAGGCAGCAGCTAACAAGCGATTCTCTGTAACACAGACGTTATGCCATTCCGGGTGTCCAGAGGGCCGGGGCCCTTGGGGTCCCTCCTCAGGAGGGATTTAGGGAGGGAATTAATCGTGTCAAAAGCCGACAATATGCTATCCATCCTGTGGCTGCTCAAAACAAAGAAGCGGATTACGGCCAGGGAGCTCGCGGAAAAGCTGGAAATCCATATACGCACCATCTATCGTTATATTGATGCTCTATGCGCAAGCGGAGTTCCCATCATCTCGGATTCGGGGCACAACGGCGGCTACAGCCTGCTCACCGAATTCAATGAGGCTCCGCTGCTTTTTGACATGAATGAGCAGAAAGCCCTCATCCATGCGGCGATCTTCGCGCAGGAGGCGGGGTATCCGTTTGGCGAGTCGCTGACAAGCGCAGTGGCGAAGCTGAAAAAGTATACCAACGAGGACCAGTTGAATCTGATCAACCGCCATGAAGCCGGAATAGATGTGATCAGCACGCCCTACAATGGTTTGCTGGAATCCGTGCTGCAGGAGCTTGAGCTCTCAGCGGCAGGCGGCTTTACGCTGCTGATGCTTTACAGGAAATCGCACGGCAAGCAGCCTGAACCGCGATCGATTGATCCTTACGGCCTTGTCCTGTGGAAAGGCAAATGGTATATCGTCGGCTACTGCCATCTCCGCCAGGCGGTCCGCAGCTTCCGGGTGGACCGGATCCACGGCATTTCCCGGACCGGAGCTGTGTTCGAGCGTCCGGAGGATTTTTCTGCGCGCGCCTTTCTTCTTCAGGATCTGCTTCCCCGCTCCGGGCATGCGGAAAATCTGGTTTCCGTCCGGATCGAAGGGATGGAGCAATCCATTAATGATTTATGCGATCATTGGCTGTTCGGGCATATGCTCGTCGACCGTTCGGAGCGCCATGTCCATGTGAGGATGGAAGAGAAAGCGCTCGGGATGGTACCGCATCTGCTCATGCTTTATGGGCGGTCAGTCCGGATCGTGGAACCGCGCTCCCTGCACGAAAGGCTGGTTGAAGTAACCTCGGAGCTGCTGGATTATTATAAAAAACAGTAGCCTCACGGTTTCGTGCGTCTGCCTGTGCAGGCTGCCATCCTATGACATTTGCGTTTGTCGAACCGGCAAACGTTTATTCGTCATGGCTTTCGGGGGTATTCATAATCAAACCGTAATTTTCCTTATTTATCCTCTATTAGGTAAATGATATGGTGAATAAAATGTTACTTACATGTCATATTTATGCATCGAGTTCTCAAGAGGCTAAAACAGATACGATTTGTCCCGCCTAAATTTCTTCAAATTCGACAGTGAAAAATAAATTTTATATGTAATATTAGTTTACAAATAGTGTGATGAGTTTTATATTTAATACAGATCAAACAAATGGCAAATTCGCGATTTTACAATTGTTCAATTATGGGGGAAGGGAGATTAGAGAAGAATAAAGAGCAAGGCCCGTGAAAATTATGAGATGGGGAGTAGAGACAATGAAAAAAAGTTTATTTACTTTGGTTCTGGTTATGATAGTGGCTGCCTTTGCGGCCGGATGCGGAAACGGCAATAACGGGGGCGGCACGGATACAAACGCGGGAACAAATGCAGGCAATGGCGGGAACGCGGCCGAGCCGGCTGGATTTAAGGTAGGCATGGTAACGGACGCCGGTACGATTGACGATAAATCGTTTAACCAGGGTTCCTGGGAAGGAATTTTGCGCGGAGGCGACGAGTTCGGACTGGAAACCAAATATTTGCGGCCAACGGGAACAACGGAAGCGGATTATTTGAAGGAAATGGGCAATCTCTACGATGCGGGCTACAAATTTATCGTGGCGCCGGGCTTTAAATTTGAAACGGCGATCTTTGCCGCTCAGGACAAGTATAAGGATGCCAAATTCGTCATCGTCGACGGAACGCCGCATACGGCTGAGGATCCGACTCCGGTAGTGAAGGAGAATACCGTGTCGATCTTCTTTGCGGAGCATGAGTCCGGATTTATTGCCGGCGTGGCAACAGCGCTGCAGCTCAAGGAAGCGGAAGCGGGCTTTATTGGCGGAATGGAGATTCCGTCTGTACAGAAATTCAACTGGGGCTTCCAGCAGGGCGTCAAATATGCCAACGACAATCTGGGCACCAAGCTGACGATCAAGCCGGAGAATGTGGTTTATCAAGGGAGCTTCGACGACGTAGCTGCCGGCGGCCAGCTGGCTGCACAGATGTATGACCGTGGCGTTAAAGTCATCTTTGCCGCTGCCGGTGGTGTTGGCGTGGGCGCCATTAACGAAGCGAAGACCCGTGTCAAAGCCGGGTCTGACGTATGGGTTGTCGGAGTAGACGTGGATCAGTTTGCCGATGGCGTCTATGAAGGGGAGAAATCGGTCATCCTGACTTCTGCCATGAAGAAGATTGACCAAGCCTCCTATGACATGGTCAAAGCGGAGAAGGAAGGAACATTCCCGGGTGGACAAACCTTGACCCTCGATATCAAAAACGACGGTGTAGGGCTTCCGGCTGAGAACCCGAATCTAAGCGACGACACGATTGCGAAGGTCGGCGAGGTAACGGACAAACTGAAAAGCGGAGAAATTACAGTAGCGGCCGAGCAGGGCAGCTTAATCAAGTAATGGCCGCATTTGCCCAATAGACCGGAAAAGAGACGGGAAACTCCGTCTCTTTTTAAATTATTTAGCCTGTTTAAGTTTCAAACCTGATCTTTTCTGCTATCTTTGAGGGAAGAAGCATTTTTCAAACGATCAGAAGGTATAAAATTTGGGTTTCTTCTTGACGCTCTTCGAATTAACGGAATTACGCCGCTTCGTTGCATTTACGTGTAATTTTAGGAAAGGAGTCGTGCGGTATGGATTTTGTCGTGGAAATGATCAATATCCGTAAAGAGTTCCCTGGCGTGGTAGCCAATGACGATATTACGCTGCAGCTCAAGAGGGGCGAAATTCATGCGCTGCTTGGCGAGAATGGGGCGGGGAAATCCACGCTCATGGGCATTCTGTTCGGCATGTATCAGGCGGATCGCGGGACGATCACGGTTAATGGCAAGAATGCGAAGATCACAAGCCCCAATGTGGCGAACAGGCTGGGCATCGGTATGGTGCATCAGCATTTCAAGCTAGTCGGCAATTTTACGGTAACCGAGAATATTATATTGGGCAATGAGCCCTCCAGGGGCTTCGTGCTGAACATTGCCAAAGCTGCCCGCCGGATCGAGCAGCTGTCAAAGCAGTATGGGCTGAACGTTGATCCGCATGCGCGGGTCGAGGATATTTCGGTTGGCATGCAGCAGCGGGTGGAAATACTCAAGATGCTTTATCGCGATGCGGATGTATTGATTCTGGACGAGCCGACGGCGGTTTTGACGCCGCAGGAAATCCAGGAGCTGGGCCGGATTATGCTGAATCTCATTGCAGAGGACAAGTCGATCATTCTGATCACGCATAAATTGAAGGAAATCAAAGCCGTGGCCCACCGCTGTACGGTAATCCGCAGGGGCCGGACGGTCGGGACGGTTGATGTCCGCTCGACCAGCGAATTGAAGATGGCAGAGATGATGGTCGGGCGCAATGTGAGCTTCCAGGTGGAGAAAGAAGCGAGTACTCCAGGTGATGTCCTGCTGAAGCTTGAGGATCTCTCTGTTTATAATAACAAGAACAGTCAGGCGTTAAAGGATTTCTCGCTGGAGGTGCGTGCCGGTGAAATTGTGGGCATTGCCGGGGTCGAGGGGAACGGCCAAACCGAGCTGGTGGAAGCCATTACGGGACTACGCAAGGTGCGCGGCGGGACGATCACGGTTCAAGGGCAGGATGTTACGAACCGGACAATCCGGGAGCGGATCCACAGCGGAATCGGCCATATTCCGGAGGACCGGCAGAAGCGGGGACTGATTCTCGATTATACGCTGGAGGAGAATATGATTCTGGAGATATACAATGATGCTCCATACTCCCGCGGGGGAATTATGAACAAGACCGCCATCCGCAAATATGCTGCTAGCGTCCTTACAAGTTACGATGTCCGGTCCGGCAAGGGCCCTCTCTCCCTGACCCGCTCGCTCTCCGGCGGGAATCAGCAGAAAGCGATTATCGGGCGGGAGATTGAACGTAATCCTTCGCTGCTGATTGCCGTACAGCCTACACGGGGGCTGGATGTCGGCTCCATTGAATATATCCACAAACGATTGATTGAGCACCGGGATAAGGGAAGAGCCGTTCTGCTCATCTCTCTGGAGCTGGATGAAATTATGAATGTCTCGGACCGGGTCGCCGTTCTGTATAACGGTGAGCTGATGGGTATCGTGAAGCCGGAGGAGTCCAATGAGAATGAAATCGGGCTGATGATGGCAGGCTGGAAAGAAGGGGATGACCAGTGAGAAAAATCATCATATCCCTGCTGGCCGTTCTGTTCGGCTTATTGGCAGGCGCGCTGCTGATGATCCTGACCGGACATCAGCCGATGGAAGGCTACAGATTCCTGTTCGAAGGCGGACTGAAGAACCCGGAGCGGATCGGGAATACGCTTGCTACGGGAACGCCGCTGATTTTTACGGGATTGTCGGTTGCCTTTGCCTTCCGGACAGGCCTGTTCAATATTGGAGCGGCCGGACAGATGCTGTTCGGAGGCTTTTGCGCGACGGCTGTCGGATTGAATCTCGATGTCTCAAGACCGCTGCTGCTGCTGCTCATGATTATCGCCGGATTCCTGGGCGGAGCCTGCTGGGCGTTTATTCCCGGCTTGTTGAAGGCGCGGTTCAATGTACATGAGGTAGTCTCGACCATTATGATGAACTGGATCGCCTATTGGACCATTTATTATGCCGTGCCTTACTACTTGAAGGCGGAATTTCTGGAGACGGAATCAAGGCCTCTGCCAGCGCATGCATCCCTGCAGGCGCCATTTCTCTCCGATATGTTCGGCGGTTCCTATGTGAACCTGGGTCTGTTTCTTGCTGTCATCGTCGTGATCGTCATTTCCTTTATCATCAATAAAACTACGCTTGGCTACGAATTGAAAGCCGTTGGCTTCAACCGGCATGCGGCTGAATATGGCGGGATGCCGGTTAAACGGAGCATTATTTTGTCCATGGTCATCTCCGGCGGATTGGCCGGACTTGGCGGGGTTGCGCAGTATGCGGGCAACAGCTCGAATATTCAAATCGGGGTTCTGCCCACGCAGGGGTATGACGGCATTGCGGTTGCTCTTTTAGGCGCGAACTCCCCTGTCGGCGTGCTCGTGTCAGCCCTCTTCTTCGGTCTGCTGTATTCGGGAAGAGGCTTCATGAACGCGATGACGGAGATTCCGCCGGAGATCGCGGATTCCATCATCGCCATCATTATCTATTTTGCGGCGACGAGCGTGCTGATGGACCGGCTGATCAGCTGGCTGAAGGCAAGGCGCCGCGCGCCTGCCGATGAACGGAAGCTGGAAAGAAAGGAAGGGGGATAAACGATGTGGACCACGATTGAACAAATTTTTCCCTATGCGATTATGTTTACGATCCCCCTTCTGATTACGGCCTTGGGCGGCTTGTTCAGCGAGCGGAGCGGGATTGTCAATATCGGCCTTGAAGGGCTGATGGTCATCGGCTCGTTTATGGGCGCCTTCGTGATTTTCAAGCTGCAGACCGCATGGCCGGATCATCCGGTTGCCGCGATCTGGGTGGGTCTGGCTGCGGCACTGGCGGCCGGTGTGCTGTTCTCTCTGCTGCATGCCTTCGCCAGCATTCACCTGAGCGCGAATCAGGTCATCAGCGGAACAGCCATCAATATGATCGCCGGGGCGCTCACGGTTTTCCTCGCCAGGAATATAACCGGAAGCGGCAATATCCGCATTACAAGCGGATTCCAGCCGTTTAATGTGCCCCTGTTGTCCAAAATACCGGTTATCGGCGATTTGTTGTTTACCAAGACCTATCCCACCACCTGGCTGATCCTGCTGCTGGTTCTGCTCGGCGGTTTTGTATTGAAGAAAACGGCGTTTGGGCTCAGGCTCAGAGCCTGCGGGGAATATCCGCAGGCCGCGGAGGCTGCAGGCATCAACGTGAGAAGGATTCGCTATATGGGCGTGATGATCTCGGGCGCATTCTCGGGACTTGGCGGAGCGGTCCTGCTGGTGACAATCGCAGGCGAGTTCACCGGAACGGTTGCGGGGCTTGGCTTCTTGTCCCTGGCGGCTTTAATATTCGGGCAGTGGCGTCCGCTCGGCATCCTTGCGGCTGCGCTGTTCTTCGGTTTTGCCAGCACGGTAGCGAATGTGTCGCAGGTTATACCGGCCTTGTCCGTATTCCCGCCTGTCATTCTGAAAGTATTCCCTTATGTGGTGACATTGATCGCCCTGGTGCTGTTCTCCAAGTCCTCGCAGGCTCCGAAGGCCGCGGGCGAGGTGTTTGATTCGGCCAAGCGGTAACGGGCGGCGCCAAGCGGTGCCAATGGAGGCGAAAATAAAGAATAGCGGCCGGTGATGGACTGGCGGAGCAGGTGGAAGCAGCAGCGGTCAAAAAGACAGCTCCACTTAGGCGAGCAAGGCCTGTTCACCGGTCTTCTGTAGAGAACAATAGAGGAAGAGTTGAGGTGCAGTGACTGAAGAACGATTGCAGGATAAAAGGGGCAAAATGCTTGATGCGGCGAGAATGTACTATCAATTGGACTACAGCCAGCAGGAAATAGCCCGGCAGTTCGGAGTTTCCCGGCCGACCGTAAGCCGCTTCCTGCAGCAGGCCAAGGAAGAGGGGCTTGTGCAGATCCGCATTGTGGACCCGCTGGAAAGCCATGATTCTATGGCCAGGCAGCTGGAGAAATCCTTCGGCGTCGAGAAGGCGGTGCTTGTGTCCGTACCGCGTTATGATGATGCCATCGTCAAGAAATATCTGGGGGAAGCAGCGGCGGAATATCTGGATTCCATCATCAAGGACGGGGATGTGATCGGCACTACATGGGGCACAACGCTGTATGAGGTCGCGCTCAATCTGAAGGACAAGCATGTACGGAATGTGAAGGTTGTTCAATTGAACGGAGGCGTCAGCCATTCGCAGACCCAGACCTATGCGTATGAAATCGTCAGCCTGTTCGGCCAGGCCTTTCATACGGCCCCGTATTTTATTCCGCTGCCTGCTATTGTCGACCACCCCGTGGTGAAGCAGACCATTGAGCAGGACCGGCATATCCGCAATATACTGGAGCTGGGCAAGCAGGCGAATATCGCCATCGTCACGGTTGGCGCGCCAACCGAGGATTCGGTGCTGATCCAGGCCAATTATTTTACCGAGTCTGACCTTCGTCTGATCGGAGAGAAGGGCGCAGGCGATATATGTTCCCGTTATATTGATCAGGCAGGCACACTCTGCTCGGAGGAACTGAATGAGCGGACGATCGGAATCGACCTGGAGCAGCTCCAGATCAAGGAGAAATCGATTCTTGTCGCAGGCGGTCCAAGCAAAGTGGACGGCATATACGGAGCGCTGCGCGGCAAATATGCCAATATTCTCATAACCGATATCTTCACGGCGAAGCATTTGCTGGAACGGGACGGTTCTGCCTGAGCCGCAATGCGGAATGGGAAGGCGGCTGCAGCACTTTTTTCCCCGGCTGGATAGACTTTCATAGTATAATAACCCTAACCATTCCTACGGATGCTCTCTTGTCTCTTATTCTGCCATACGTAAAGCCAGGGACAAGGCGAAGCAGCCGAAGGAAGCTTTAGGAGGACTTGCCTGATATGACGCTTATTAAAGAACTGAATTCGCAAGACGAGTTTGTCGGCTTCTATTTGCTGAAGGAGCTGGAGGTCAAGCAGACGAACGGCACGCCCCCCAAGGATTATTTTGATATTGTGCTTTGCGACTCCAGCGGCCAAATGCCGGCCAAGTACTGGGATGTCACCGGCACGGACAAGGAAACCTTCTTCCCGATGGGGCTGGTCAAGGTGCAGGGCACCGTTCTGACGTACCGGGAGAGGCTGCAGATCAAGATCTCGCGCATCCGCAAAACAGAGCCTGATGACGGCGTGAATATCACCGATTTTATCCGTTCGGCGCCGATCCGGCCGATTGATCTGGTTTATACCATCAAGCAGGCTATGGAGAGCATCGGGGACCCGGAGATCAAAACCATTGTCGCCTTCTGTATTGCCAAAGTGGAAGAGAAACTGATGCATTATCCGGCGGCCAAGACGCATCATCACGCCTATTTCGCCGGACTTGCCTATCATATGGTTCGAATGCTCGAATTAGGAGAGTTTATCTGCAAGCAGCGCCCGTTCCTGAATCCCGATCTGCTGCTCGCCGGCATCATTCTGCATGATATCGCCAAGCCCGAGGAGATGATTGCGCAGCTTGGCATCGTCTCCGATTACAGCGTACGGGGGAAGCTTATGGGCCATATCTCGATGGCATCCAGCTGGATTACGGAAGCGGCTATCCTGAAGGGAATTGCGCTCGACTCCGACCGCGTTCTGGCTCTCCAGCATCTGGTCCTGTCCCATCACAATCTGGGAGAGTGGGGCAGTCCCGTTCAGCCCCAGACGGCAGAGGCGGTTGCGCTCCACCATATCGACGCTCTGGATGCCAAGCTGCAGATGGTTGAGGATGCGCTCGATACGACGCCGGAGACGGAGCCATGGACGCCGATGATCAGAGGGCTGGAGAATAAAGCCGTCTATCGGACGAACATTCCGCGTGCTGTGCTGGAATCCTGATATTTCTTGTCTAAAGGTGAAACAAGTCCGGTGTATCCGGGCAGGTTTCATCTTTTTTTTGACCTTATAGCAGCGAAGAACCTTGATCTGTCGTCAAAGGACAGGCATTAACCGTTTTTTCTTGACCTGTTTTTCATCTGGCGGGTGGCGAAATCGGGCATAAAGGGTAATGTTTTGTAAAACCGCCATTTCGCATGCTGTCGAATTTTGGGTGGGTCTGAAACAAATACAGCTGTATATGCGTAATAGACTATAGTCAGATTTTACAAGTTTATCTGAGAGATTGTGAGATTGATAGACGGTATTGCTGTTTCGCTTGTCATGGTTTTGCGAAAGCGTTGGAAGGGAGGTCTTCCGTGTGGGCATTGTGAAATGGGGCTTGTCGCTATGCTGTGCCGTTCTGCTGGCATGCGCTGTCTCGAATGTTGCGTATGCCGGCTTTATGGAGAATGTGAAAGGGATTTTTCAGCTGCCGGACGAGGTGGATGAGCTGCGCGAGCAGTATGACAGCACGAAGACGCAGCTCGATGAGGTTACGAAACAGTCACAGGAAACCATCGAGCAGTACCGCCAGGCGGAGGAACGGCTGCATGAGGAGAATGTGAAGCTGATGGAGCAGAATGAGAATCTCGCCAAACGCAATGACGAGCTCTCGCAGGCCGTTATTTCCCTTCAGGCTTCGGAAGAAGCGCGGACCGCCAAATCCAGACGCATATGGCTCTTTATTTATTCCGGTATCGGCTTGCTGGCGCTCTACTTCCTCTCGGGCAGATTGCTGCGGCTGCTGCTGCGAAGCAGACAAGCTTAAGAGGGGGCGCGGATGGAAATCATATCTCGTATGGGGGGCGCGGCTGCCAGCCAGCAATCAGCGGTAGAACTGCAGCTCCGCGAAGGGGATGCCGTTCATGTGCTTCACCCCCAGCAGATTGCGGCGTTTCAGGGCCTCTCGCGTCAGCGTGAAGACAAGTTTATGAATATGCAGGGAATTTACCGGAAGAAGAAGCTCATCAAATCAAAGCTGTCCGGGCCGTCCAGCCTTATTCTCGGCTTGCCGGGCGGTTATATGCTGCACTGCATGGAGCTTGACGGCGACAGCAGCTTGCTGTTTGATTTTCGCCATCTGTTGTTTTATACAGAAGGCATCGAGATGAAGAGCGTGCTGCAGAGCTTCAAGAATGTCGTGGCCACCAAAGATATTATGCGCATGAAGTTTCAAGGCCATGGCGCAATCGGACTTATTTCCTGCGGCCCCGTGATCGAGATGGAGCTGGATCCGGTTACGCCTTCTTTTATCGACAGCCGCGCATTGATCGCTTTTCCAAGCCATGTCGGGATCGATCTAAGCGTGTACGGCAACCATTTGGCCAGCCAGCATATGAGCTACCAGTGGAAAATGACCGGAACCGGCAAGGTTCTGCTGCAGGTCGGCTGGCCGGATGCGGGCCTGGAGCAGTTCATCGGCCAGGATAGTCTGGTCAAGCGGCTGCTGCGGGAAATTGTTCCGTTCGGCGGCATTTGGTTCAAGTAATTTGGAGGTTACGAAGCTTATTGATGATCGTACCTTCAGCTCGCTTTACATAAGGAGGGAACGGCTATGGATATTCTGACCAAAGCGATCATTCTTGCCGCACAGGGGCATGACGGCCAAACGGACAAGGGCGGAGAGCCTTATATTCTGCATCCGCTTCGGGTGATGCAGTCGGCAAAGGGGGAGGATGAGCGGATCGTGGCTGTGCTGCATGATCTGGTGGAGGATACTGTTTATACGCTAACTCATCTTGCCGGGGAGGGCTTCCCGGACGAGATCGTTCAGGCTGTGGATTGCCTGACCAGAAGAGATGGCGAAACCTATGATGCCTTTATCGATCGGATAAGGGTGAATCCGTTGGCTTCGAGAGTCAAGATCCTGGATATTAGCGATAATATGAATCTGGGCCGGATTGCTTCGCCGACGCAGGAGGATCACGATCGGCTGGACAAATACCGCCGCGCACTTGTTGCGCTGAATCAGAGTGAATAGAATATCCCTCATAAAACGCCAAAAAACTGTTGCTGAGTAACAACAGTCGGGATCTGGTGTGCTTTATCATGCCTGGAGCCGTTGATTATTCTTGCTTGCCAGCATCATTGCTGGAGGATTCGGCGGAAGGCGGGTTGGTCTCACCGGCTGGAGCTGCGGGTTTCTGCTTCTGAGGCTGCTGACTTTCAACCACGGTACCAAAATAGGCCTCGAGCTCGGCAGCCTTACGCGGATCGGTCAAGGTTACCTTGTCTTTCAGAAAATGCTCGACGATCAGCTCCCATTGGGGAACCACCCGCTGCGCTTGCATGGTGCGGACCGCGTTCTTGACCATACGCCGTTCCTTGGCATTGGAATAGACATCCTTGAAGTGCTGGGCCTGGGAGAAGTCCAGCCTTGGGGCAACCGCCCGGAATACCTCTGCGGTCATACGGGCATCATCAAGGGCGCGGTGCGCCGAGCCTTCGGGGGTAATGCCCAGCTGTGCCAGCGCGGCTTCGACGCTGACGTCATTGGTGAGCTTCTGATCTCTCAGGAAACCCTTCAGCAGATCGAAGGCCAGCGCCTTCATCCAATAGGAATCATCCAGCTTGTGCATGCGCGTATCGTATATAATCCGTTTCAAATCCTCGCCGCCCCAGGTAAGGAGCATATACGTTTCGCTGCGGTCCAGCCAGCGGATAAAGTCGGCAATTACCGTCCGGAAGCCTGAGGCCGCATCGATATCTTCTTGGGGAATGCCGGTCTTTCCCTTGATAAAGCTGTTCAGCTTGGAGAAGTAGACGGGCTTGATCAGCGCAGAAAATTCATCCACCTGCCGGTAATCCGCAGTAAGCCGCACCGCGCCGATTTCGATTACCTCCATCGGCTTGTCGCTGGCGAATTTCCGCCCGTTGAATTCAATATCCAAAATAATGTAGTCCGTAATGCTCGCCTCCGATTTTATTGAGCGCATAATCCCTTGACAGCTTGTGTCTTTCGCTCCTCAAGGAACTTATGCGTGCTTACTCCACAATAGCATGTTTGGATGCCTCCGTCGAGAATCGGGCGGGGAGGCAGGCAAAAAGAAAAACGGGCGGCAAGCGCCCGTTTCGGTAATGGCTGATCCATCAGCAGATGAATCGGCCATTACATTTATGATGAGTGAAATTATGGCATTCGTTGAAATGGATCATACTCCGGAATAAGCCATGAATCCGCCGTCGACAGGAATGGTAGTTCCGGTAATAAAGCCGGACATGCTTTCATCCGTCAGCCAGAGCAGCGTGCCGAGCAGATCCTCGGGCTTGCCGAAGCGGCGCATCGGCGTATGGGAGATGATTTTGTGGGAGCGGGGAGTCAATGAACCGTCCTCATTCGTGAGCAGCTTCTCATTCTGCTTGGTCAGGAAGAAGCCGGGGGCGATCGCATTCACGCGGATGCCGGATTCCGCCAGATGGACCGCCAGCCACTCGGTAAAGTTGTTGATTGCCGCTTTGGCGGCGCTGTAGGCGGGAACCTTGGTCATCGGCGAGAATGCGCTCATGGATGAGATATTGATAACCGTCGCACCCTGCTTGCCAAGCATCTGGCGGGCGAAGGCTTGTGTCGGAATGAGGCTGCCGATAAAATTCAGATCAAGCACGCTGCGGAAACCCGTTACGCTCAAGTCAAAGAAAGAAGTCACGCCGGGTGCGTCCACGTCCTCGGGATTAAACAGCTCATTCGTCGTGATGGCCGCCGGCTGATTGCCGCCTGCGCCGTTGATCAGAATATCGCATGATCCCAGCTGCTGCTGTACAGCCTCGGCGGCCTGCCGGACGCTGTCGCTGTCGGTCACATCGCAGGAGAGGGCGATCGCTTCCCCTCCGGCGGCCGCAATCTCCGCGGCAACGGCTTCCCCGCTTGACAGCGTCCGGTTCAGCACGGCAACCCGCGCTCCCTGACGGCCCAGCTCAAGCGCCAGAACCCGGCATAATACGCCGGCTCCGCCTGTTACGACGACGACTTTTCCCTGCAGGGAGGGGTGAATAGGTAATTGGTTCATGAGTAGATCTCCTTTTCCTGTTTTTGGCTGGAAGCGCTCTTGACGTATGCGTCCCATAAGCCCCATAGATACATGATGCCGAGCGCACGGTCGTACAGACCGTAACCGGGTCTGCATTGCTCGTCCCAGAGGTGCCGGCCGTGATCAGGACGGCAGTAGCCCTCATAATTATTTTCGTGATAGGCCTGCACCACACCTGCAATATCCACGGTCCCATCCTGGGTGCGGTGCGAGGTTTCGATGAAATCGCCGTTCTCGAATACGCGCACGTTGCGGATATGCGCGAACGGAATACGGTCGGCAAATTCGTGGATCATGGCGATGATATCATTGTCCGGATTGGCCCCAAGCGAACCGCTGCACAGTGTCAAGCCATTATAGTAGCTGTCGTGCAGCTTAAGGTAGCGGCGCAGATTGTCCCGGCTTGTAATAATTCGCGGCAGTCCAAAGATCGGCCACGGCGGATCATCCGGGTGAATGGCCATCCGGATGTTATGCTCGGCGGCGAAAGGTATGATTTCGTCCAGGAAGTACTTGGCGTTATCCCACAGGTTCTCCTCTGTTACGTACCTGTAGGCTTCGAACAATCCTGTCAAATACTGCAGCCGCTCTGGCTCCCAGCCCGGCATGGTAAAGGCCGAATTCTCATTGATCCGCTTGACCAACTCGAAGGGGTTGATGTTGTCGATCCTGCTTTTCTCATAGAACAGCGCCGTAGAGCCGTCAGCCGTCTGCTTGTGCAGATCGGTGCGCAGCCAATCAAATATCGGCATGAAGTTGTAGCAAATCACCTCAACGCCGACCTGTGCCAGCTTGGCGATGGTTTTCTTATAATTCGCGATATACATATCGCGGCTCGGCAATCCGAGTTTGATATCCTCGTGAATATTAACGCTCTCCACGACCTTGATATGCAGACCGGCCGCATCGGCTGCCTCCTTGACCTTCATAATGCCTTCCATGGGCCATTCTTCACCTGCAGGGACGTCATGCAGCGCCCATACAATGCCCTCTGTCCCCGGAATTTGCTTGATATAATGGAGCGGGACGGTATCATTGCCTTCGCCGAACCAGCGGAATACCATTTTCATCGTACAGATTAGCCTCCGTTCATTTGAAATAGGATGGGAATTTCTCTTTCAGCAGCGCCTGATCGGCAATTGTGAGACTCAAGTGATCCTTCATGATCCTCTCGGCCCGGTCGGCATCATGCTCCTGGATGGCCTCTACCATATGCAGATGCTGCTCGTAGAGGTGATCCCAGTGATGGTCGGCAGCCAAACGCAGCATGCGGCTGCGGTTCAAATGGATGTTGATTTGCTGGATAACCGCCCAGGTGTTGCTTTTCCTGCAGCCTTCGAAGATGGTGCGGTGAAAGGCCTCGTCAAGCTCGAACATGGTGCGGTAATCCTGCTTGTCGATACAGGCCTGCTGCTTGGTGAGATTCTTCTGCAGCGCCTTCAGCTGTTCATCCGGAAAGCTGTCCGAGCAGGCCAGCCGGATGACGGCGCGCTCCAGCTGCTCGCGCATAAACCGCGCTTCCTCCACAAGCTCAAGATCGATCAGCGAGACGAAGGTGCCGCGCTGGGGGAGGATCTCCAGCAGTCCCTCCTGGGCCAGACGCACGAAGCTTTCACGAATCGGCGTCCGGCTGACATTGAATTTAAGGGAAATTTCCTTCTCCGAAATACCGGTGCCGGGAACAAGCTCCAGCATCATAATTTGCTCCCTCAGCGCATGGCTTACGGCATCGCGGGTGGAGGTAGTTTGAGGCTTCATCGTAAAAGTCATGGGTTCACCTCCCTGGATTGTAAGTTAATGCTTCCATACTACCATACAAGTATGGTAGTATGGAAGCGGATTCTTTAATGCGGATATTAACTTTAGGAGGTCTACGATGTCATTTATTCATGAGGATTGGCTGCTTCAGAGCAAGAGCGCAAAGACGCTGTACCACGATTATGCAAAGGATATGCCGATTTATGATTTTCACAGTCATTTGAGTCCGAATGAAATCGCTGTCAATAAGAAATACCGCAATATGGCCGAGATCTGGCTCGGAGGCGATCATTACAAGTGGAGAGCGCTCCGCTGGCTGGGCGTGGAGGAACGCCTCATTACCGGAGATGCTCCAGACGAGGACAAATTCATGGTCTGGGCCCGTTCGGTGCCGGATACTGTCGGCAATCCGCTTTACCACTGGACGCATCTGGAGCTCAGCCGTTATTTCGGCATAGACGAGCTGCTGACGGGCGATAATGCTCGCGATATCTGGAACCGGTGCAATGAGCGTCTGCAGGATGAGGATATGCGGGCGAACGGGATTCTGAAACGGTTCGATGTCAGAGTCGTCTGCACCACCGATGATCCCATCGACGAGCTGGCGGATCATCAGCAGATCCGCAGCGATAGCGCGATTGAAACGGCTGTTGCGCCAACCTTCCGTCCTGACCGTATTCTGAATGTTGGGGACAGCGGATTTGCGGATTACGTGAACCGGCTGAGCGGGGTTACACATCTTCCGATTACGCAGTATGATCAGTTCCTGGAAGCAGTCGCTTCAAGGGTCGATTATTTTCATAGTCATGGCTGCCGCATGTCGGATCATGGCTTCGAGATGCTTCCGTTTACGCTGCCTGACGAGCGTGAAGCGGCGGCGATCTTCCAGAGGGCTTTGCAGGGCGAGGCGGTATCGCAGGATGAAGTTATTCAATACCAGACCTACACGCTTGTACAGCTTGGTCGGTTGTATAACCAGCATGGCTGGACGATGCAGCTTCATATCGGAGCGATACGCAATAATAATGCCAGAATGTTCGCGCAGCTTGGCAAGGATACCGGCTACGATTCGATACTGGATTTTCAGCTGGCAAGGTCGCTTAACGGGTTTCTGGGTAAGCTTGATAGCAGCGGCGAGCTGCCGCAAACGATTGTCTATACGCTGTATTCCGCGCAGTACGAAGCGATTGCTTCCGCTATCGGCAACTTTCAGTCGCCTGGCGTAAGGGGCAAAATCCAGCTCGGCTCAGGCTGGTGGTATCATGACCAGAAGGACGGCATGCTCCAGCAGATGAAGGTGCTTTCGAATGTCGGGCTGATCAGTACTTTCGTGGGCATGCTGACCGACTCCAGAAGCTTCCTGTCGTTCACGAGACATGAATATTTCCGCAGGGTGCTGTGCAACCTGCTTGGCACATGGATCGAAGACGGCGAGCTGCCGCGCGATTATGCTTTTATCGGGAAGCTGGTCCAGGATATCTGCTTCAATAATGCCGATAGATATATTCGCATCCAATAAGACTTTCGTTCAACCGGCCTTGAGGCATCACATATGCCAGGGGCCGGTTTTGTTGACTTTATAGCATGTATGAGTTTCACGTCTGTACATATGTCTATTAGGTCTAAGGGAAGAAACGAACTAAACCGCCACAATGAGATTGATATTTACGGCGTGTTCCGCTATGCGAATACATACCCGATGGGGATCGGATTTCTCGCATCCGGCATGATCGACGCCAAATCGCTTATTACGGACCGCTATCCGCTTGCAGAGGCGCGGGATGCGATGGAGCGTGCGATACATAACAAGAGCGGCAGCTTGAAGGTTATGGTTTATCCCAACGAGTAATAGCCAATAGGATAGATCCGGAAGAAACGTCAGGGTGAGCATCCTGGCGTTTTTTGTGCGCTAGATAGCATTTATAAGTTTGACCTTTACAAAAAGGTCTGAGGGAAGAAGCCTGCTGCGCCGCCGGATGGCGATAACCGCTGCTTCTTGAAATACATGGGAGTATAAAATATATCCTACCTTTTTTTGATATTTTTGATGAAGAAGCTAATGCTGCCGCCGGATGATGATAACAACTCCTTCTTAGTTTTGCCTGCTCCTTATTATTCTATCAACTTCATCTTTCATGTATTTTTACAAAACCTTAAAAAAAGAAGGGCGGCTGCGTTAACAAAAGACTACTACAATAAATGGGATTATTAAATATAAATGGGGAGTGATAGTCTTTTGAAACAAAGAGGGAAGAAATTACTTTCGCTACTGCTAGCAGCCGAAATGCTTGCCGGTTCCGTATTCGCTGGCGCCGCTGCCATGGCTGCAGAAGGTCCGATCGTAGGGACGCCTTATACTGCAGCAGGTACTTATGATGTTACTGTGCCTCACGTCATTATCAATCAGATTTATGGCGGCGGGCGTGAATTGGATGACGAAATCGTGGTTTCAAATGGTTTTGTCGAGCTTTATAATCCGACAAACAGTCCTGTTTCCCTGGAGGGCTGGTCGCTGCAGTATGCCGATAATGGAATTTCTGGCACCACCGATAAAAGCGACACGGCTGGCGGCATAACAGGCAATTGGGAAGTGCTTGATCTTACGGGTGCGATTCCGGCACATTCTTCTTATTTGATTAAAGCCAAGAACACAGGCTCTGCTGAGGCGAAGCTTGATATTACCGATAAACAAGATTTGATGTTTGACCGTTTTCTTAACAATAAGGGCATGAAGGTTGCTCTCATGAGCGATAATTCTCCGCTTACTGCCAAGAATCCTTTTGAAGCAAAGCCCTCCGGTTATGTGGATATGATAGGGACGGGAAGCAATGATTCCAACAGCCAGATTGATGGCTTTGAAATGGAGCATCCAAGCGGAGATGCGGGAGGAACGTCCAAGAAAATTGCCCTCCGCCGGATTAACTTTACCGACTCGGATCACAACAACATCGATTTCGAGCAGGTTAATTATGATAAAGCTAATGAAGCAACCATCACGGCCAAAGGCCCGCGCAGCAGCGCCGATAATGCCTGGGGCATATCACCGCTCGTATTCACGGCGTTATCACTTCCGGAAGCAAATGCCGGTTCGCCGTATACAGCGTATTCCGTAACGACAGCTGTATATGGAGGCACGATCCCTTATCATTACGCTGCGGCCGGATTACCTTCCGGCCTGAGCATCAACCCTTCGAATGGCAGCATTACGGGTACGCCTGGCGAAGCGGGTACGGCTTCGGTAACGATCAAGGTAACTGACAGCGCAGAATCGCCGGTTACCATCGAGAAAGAACTCCCGCTTGTGGTTAATGCGGCTCCGGCTCCTGCAATTGAGGACAAGCTGAGCGTTGAGAAGATCGGCGAATACCAAGTTGGAGAATCGAACGAAGACGGCGGCGTAGCCGAGATTGTGAAATATAATAAAGACAATGGCAAAATGTATGTCGTCAACGGCTCCAGTACGCCGCCAAGCCTGGATATTGTGGCCCTTACGAACGATGAGGAACTGACAAAAGAGAAATCGGTTCTCGTCAAGAATCTCTCGGAAGTAGATGGGTTCGAATATGGCGATTTGACCAGTGTAGATGTAAACACCGCGACCAAGCGTGTGGCGGTAGCGATTCAGGAAGCTGATTCCATGAAGCCGGGCAAGATTCTTGTGCTTGATTATGACGGGAATTTGCTGACCAGCTACCCAGCGGGCGTACAGCCGGATATGGTGAAGTATACAACCAACGGTAAATACCTGATGACGGCGGATGAAGCTGAACCCCGCAATGCACCTGACGATCCGAATGGCAGCGTGACGATTGTGGACACAACAACGGGTGTGTCGACGCAAGTGGGGTTCAACAACCCGGCAGTGATTGACAACAACGTGCACATTCGGGGCGAATCCGGCCCAGACGGCCAAATCACCGGCAGCGGAACAAAAGAAGATGCAATCTTCGATCTGGAGCCGGAATATATCGCACTCTCGGCGGACGAGACCAAAGCCTATGTCTCCTTGCAGGAAGGCAACGCCATTGCAACGATAGACATCGCCGGTAAAACGGTCGATTCCATTAAAGGTCTGGGACTTAAGAATCTTAATGATCCCAAGAACGCTCTGGATTTGGTGGAGGATGGCGAGATCAACCTGGAGAACGTGCCTTTCTCGGGCATGTATATGCCTGACGGCATTGCCACCTACAGTGCGAACGGCAAGCAATACCTGTTCACAGCGAATGAAGGGGATGCCACAGAATGGCCAGTCGACGCTGATGAGCTAACCAGAACAAATGTAACGAAAATTGAGGATATCAAAGACGGTCTGAATCCTGACTCAGCCGCAGCAAAATTCCTCGATGGAGAAGACAAATACGATGACGTTGAAGTCGTCAGCGACATGGGCAATGACGGTGTTTATTTGTATGGTGGACGTTCGTTCTCCATCTGGGATACAACTAACATGATGCAAGTCTTTGACAGCGGCAGCGATTTCGAGAAAATCACCGGACAGCGCGTTCCGGATAATTTCAACGCAAGCAACAGCAAGACCGATATGGATGACAGAAGCCCTAAAAAAGGTCCTGAACCGGAGTATGTGTCTGTTGGCCAAGTGGGCAGCAAAGCCTTCGCCTTCGTGGGACTTGAGCGCGTCGGCGGCATCATGACCTACGATGTGACGGACCCGACGAAGCCTGTTTTCGCCAATTACCTCAATACGCGCGACTTCTCCAAGGGGATCGAAACGGATGCCGGCCCTGAAGGTCTGGAATTCATTCCGGCTACGGAAAGCCCTACAGATCTTCCGCTTCTGCTGGTCGCGAATGAAGTAGGCGGAACGGTGGCTGTTCTTCAATTGAACGTGACCAAGGTAACGCTGGACAAGTCCGAGCTTACATTTGTGCCGGGCGGAGAAGGCACGCAGCTGACTGCTGCTGTAACGCCAGTCGGCGATAGCGCGTCGACGGTAACCTGGACCTCCTCT
The DNA here is from genome assembly GCF_056269285.1 of Paenibacillus sp. JT31N11. Classification (NCBI taxonomy): domain Bacteria; kingdom Bacillati; phylum Bacillota; class Bacilli; order Caryophanales; family Paenibacillaceae; genus Paenibacillus; species Paenibacillus sp. JT31N11. The sequence goes on along the minus strand of NZ_JBWDNQ010000007.1, from coordinate 332,122 downwards.
AATTCAAGCATTGCGGAAGTGGATGCGAACGGATTTGTAAAACCGGGCTCCAAAGAAGGCACGGCCGTCATTACCGCGCTTAGCGCTGACGGTTACGGCGTTGCCGAAGCGACAGTGACGGTGAGCGACGGTTTCTGGAACCTGACCGTTATGCATACGAACGATACGCATGCCCATCTGGCGGACGTTGCCAGACGCGCAACGCTTGTGAACCAGGTGCGCAGTGAAGGCGGCGACAGCCTGCTGTTCGACGCGGGCGATGTATTCTCCGGCGATCTGTATTTCACCAAATGGTTTGGTCAAGCGGATCTGTCCTTCATGAATTACATGGGCTATGACGCCATGACCTTCGGCAATCATGAATTTGATGCCGGCACAGATACTCTGAAGGATTTCGTGAGCAAAGCCAATTTCCCGCTGCTCACATCGAATATTGATTTCAGCAAGGATGCCAACATCAGTCCACTCCTCAAAGCGCCGGCAACGATTGACGCCAGCGCAAAGAAATCAACGGATAACGCAGGCGTATATCCTTATATCATTCTGAATGTGAGCGGTCATAAGGTTGGCGTATTCGGCTTAACAACCGAGGACACCAAGGAAACCTCAAGTCCCGGCAAGGATGTTGTGTTCAACGATGCAACCAAGTCTGCCAGGGATACGGTTGCCGCTCTTAAAGAGCAAGGCATTGATGTTATCTTCGCCTTGTCCCATCTGGGCTACAACCGTGACAGAGATCTGGCTCAGGCTGTCGAGGGCATCGATTTGATCGTTGGCGGACATACCCATACGCAGTTGGATAAACCAGTTGTCGTACAAGGTGAGCATGCAGCGCCAACGGTTATCGTGCAGGCGAACGAGTGGGGCAAATTCCTTGGCCGCGTCGATCTGGCTTTTGATGATCAGGGCGTAGTCATGACGGGTGAAAATCTGCTTAAAGGCGGTCTGATGACAGTTGACGCAACCGTAACGGAGGACGAGGCTGCCAAAAACATGCTCGCTCCTTACAATGCGGATCTTGAAGATCTGAAGAAGCAGGTTATCGGCAAGACGACTGTCGTTTTGAACGGCGAACGCAATGATGTCCGCGCGAAGGAAACCAATCTGGGGAACTTCATTGCAGACGGCATGCTGGCCCGGGCGAAAGAACTCAAAAATGCCGATGTGGCCATCATGAACGGCGGCGGTATCCGTACTTCAATTAAACTCGGCGATATTACGATGGGCGATTTGCGTACGGTTATGCCTTTCGGCAACACCTTGTATGTGCTTGATGTAACGGGCCAAGAACTGAAGGACGGGCTGGAGAATGGAGTCAGCGGCGCGAAGCTGGGCGATCTGCCGGGCAAATTCCCGCAGGTGGCGGGCATGCGCTTCAAATGGGATCCGAGCCAGGCCGCAGGAAGCAAGGTTTTTGATTTGCAAATCAAGACAGAATCGGGCTACACCGCGGTTGATCTGACGAAAACGTACCGTTTGGCAACGAACAGCTTTGTCGCTCTTGGAGGAGACGGATATGCATCCTTCGCCAAAGCGATTGAAGAAGGCGCGTATCATGAGGATCTGGGCTATCCGGATTATGAAATCTTCATCCAGTACATGACTTCGCTTGGCGGAACCATCTCCCCAGTGGTCGATGGCCGTATTACGGAGCAGGCGAAGCCGACAGAAGGAAACGGAGGTTATTACCCGCCACCAACACCTCCTGTAACGGAAGAGCCGGCTGCAGGAACGACTGAATTGCCTAAAGCTGCCCTGCAGGTGACCAAAGGAACGAATGAAGCAGGTCAAGCGATCAATCAGGTAACGGTTAAGGCAGAGGATCTGCAAGCTGCCCTTACGGCTGCATTCACGGCAGCAGGAACAGGCAAGCAGGCGGAGCTGGTCATCAACATGCAGGATCTGAGCGGAGCAACGGAAATTACGCTGCCTGCGGAAGCGCTGAATGTTGGGAACGACAAAGCCGGACAAATGACGATCAGAATTGAGACAGGAGCAGCAGCCTATAACCTGCCGCTGAATGTTCTTAATCTGTCCGAAGCCGGCGCGCTCGGCAATGTGAGCGTCCGCGTATCCATTGCACCATTAAGCGATGCTGCCCTTGCCGCGCTGACCAGTAAAGCAAATTCCATGGGAGCGCAGCTGGTCAACAGCACTTCTCTGGAATTCGAGGTTGTACTGGTTACGGGCAATGAAGAAGAAGAGCGGAACGATTTTGGCACCACCTATGTATCCCGCATCATTTATCTGCCGGCCTCAACGGATTTGAAGGGCGGAACGGCTGTTATGGTTGACCCGGTTAGCGGCGAGCTCGTATTCGTACCGAATGTCGGAACGACGCTGAACGGCAAACCGGCGGTTGAAATGAAACGTCCGGGCAACAGCACCTACACCGTCATCAAATACAGCAAGAGCTTCGCTGATTTGAATGGACACTGGGCCAAGAATGAGATTGAGGACATGGCGTCCAAGCTGATTGTCAAAGGTATGGACGACACTCATTTTGCACCAAACAACGCCATCACCAGAGCGGAATTCACTTCCCTGCTCGTTCGCAGCCTGGGGCTGACAATGGGCAAAGGCTCGGCTGCGTTCGAGGATGTTGCTTCGGATGCATGGTATGCAGGAGCGACAGAAGCGGCGGTTAAAGCCGGACTGGTCAACGGCATGGAGCCGGGCAAATTCGCGCCAACTGCGAATATTACCCGTGCAGAGATGGCCGTAATGATCGCCCGCGCAATGGAAATGGTCGATAAAGCCAATGCTGCAGGCAATGCGGCTTCGCTGAGCAAGTTCACCGATGGCGCCTCCATTCCGGATTGGGCGTCTGCACAAGCGGCGCTGCTCGCGGACAAAGGCATCATGCAAGGCGACACGAAAGGCGCTTTCGCTCCTGCAAACAAAGCAACCCGCGCTGAAGCGGCACTGATTTTGGAGCGGACGCTGAAAGAATTGAATTTCATCGACTAAGTGATTCCGGTCCGGCTGATGCCGGACGGAGCTTATAGGGTTAATATGGGAAAAGGGATACTGCGGCTGTGCCGCGGTATCCCTTTTTCGTCTGAGAAAGACGGGTTATCCCGCTTTCTCACTTACCACTGCTACCCGTCTCATCCAACCTTCAATTCCGGCATTAGCAACAACCTGTTCAGCAGCAGATAACCTTGCCGACCGATCTCACATCAGCCTCTACACGGTACTCAATTAATTATCACTATCCCCGAATCAGCGATTCCGCCCCGTCGATATAAATCTCCGTACCGCTGATATGGGAAGACTCGTCCGAGGCCAGGAACAGCACCAGATCCCCGCACTGCTCAATGCTCCCTGCATGACCTTCCAGCGGCTGGCTGCCTTCAGGGAACTCCACCTCCATCTTGACATCATCCAGCGTAGGCGAGATATCGGTATTGTCGTTAATATTCGTGTCGATAGCCCCCGGGCAGATCGCGTTGACGCGAATGCGGGATGGGCCAAGCTCAAGCGCGGTCATCTTCATCATGGCCACCTGGCCCGCTTTGCTGGAGCTGTAGGCGGTTGCGCCAGTGTTGGAGAAGATCCGGTTGCCATTGACGGAGCTGGTAATAATGATGCTGCCGCCGCCGTTTTTCTTCAGGTAGGGCACAGCGTATTTCAAGGTCAGAAAGGTGCCCCGGAGATTGATCGAGAGAGTCTGATCCCAATCGTCCACGCTGAGCTCCTCCAGCGCCGCCCATTTGCCGTTAATGCCGGCATTGGCGAATACAATATCGATTTTGCCGAACTTCTCCGCCGCCTGCCGCATCCCTTTCTCCACCATCTCGGGTACGGAAACATCCGTCTCAAATACCTCCGCCCGGCCGCCCATCGATTCGATCTGTTTCTTGACTTTATTGGCGTTCTCCCGAGTCCGGTCCAGCATGCAGACCACGGCGCCATGCTTGGCGAGCTTCAAGGCCGCACCTTTGCCGATACCGGAGCCTCCGCCAGTAATAACAGCTACTTTTCCCTGCAAACGTTGTTCAATTGTCATAAGTACAGATCTCCTTTGCTTCTTGCGGATTGATTTACTTTTGTTTACACATGGGGCAAATGCTTGAACCAGTTGAACGCCGGGGGGGCCGGTGCTTAACCAGCGATTAATAATCAGTGAGGATCCTTCCCGAAAGGGAAATTACGAAAATTGTCAAATAAGAAAGAAGTGATTTTTGCAGATATTTGCTGGCGAAAATAAGCGAATTTGCTATAAGGCATAAAGACCTGCGCCTTCGTGCACAGTTAAAGAGATTGAATACCAGCAATGCTCACAGATAAGTTTAAAGTCCAGCATTTTCAGCACTCCCGCACAGCATCCTGATCAGCTTTACCGGAAAATTGTCATAGGCGCTTATTGTCGAATATGATGGCGCGGTCAAATCATATCTGGAGACGGAAAAGCGCCCGAACAATGAAGTATTTAATAATTTCTTGTTATTTATCGAACCGACGCAGAACATCAACAATGACTGCGTGGTCAAGTCAGAAAGCCTCAACTGCGAGGAGATCGCCCACGTCACCATCGGAAAAACCGGCAGCGGAGCTTCGTATGTTCTGGGAATAGACGAGTAACTGGTTTATATGTAATCTAATACCATGTTATCCATTATGCTTCATTTTCCCTATAATAATACAAACAGCAGGAAGTGCTTCATGCTGCTGCTGGGGGAGCTGGACGGGGCTTCCTGTCAGGCAAAATAATAAGTATTGAATAGCATTGTAACGCCGCTTGTCCGATCCGAATTCCGGGTATAACGAGCGTAATGATTTTGGCAAGCAGCTTGATTGTTTTCTCGACGTCTGCCGATCGGCACTTTCGCTGGCGAGAAAAGTAAGGTGTGAGTAATATCGTTTGACTTTGCTCAACAGGGGTTGAATATTGGATGCACAAAGAATCGACAATTTATTACAAGAATTTCTAAAATCGGAATGACTTTTAAGAGAAGGGCTGTTATATTAAATTAGGATATATTTATGGAAGTAATTAGGGTCAGAATAACAAAAACTTTATTAGTTTTGGAGGGTATATGATAAAAAGAATTCACGAGAAAGGTGAAAGAAAAAGATTACTTTCTCTAAAAGAGGATCACTTTAATGATGTTAAGAGTTATAGAATAAGGCCTTCAACGTTACAGGAAACTTTTGTATCATTTGCTAACACCGACGGTGGAGATTTATATGTAGGTATGGAAGACGAAAAAGTGTCAGGAGAAAGAATAATTGGATTTGATAAGCAGGAAGATGCTAATGACATAATTCATACCTTACTTGAAGAAACGCAACCATCTGTGGAAAATGTATTAATCGAATTTATTGATTTTGGTGACTTAGGTCTGGTTCTTCATATATCAATTCCTAAGAGTCCCAAAATACACTATACTGCACAAGGGAAGTGTTTTATTCGTATAAATGCACAAAAAAAAGAAATAAAGGGAGAACGGATAACATCCCTTAGTTATACTAAGGGAGCTTATTCGTATGAAAAACAACCGATTGATTATATTGACATCGAAGATATTGAAGATAGCCCTCATCTTATTGACTACATGAATAGAATTGAATCCAATCTGGATCGTAGATCATTTCTTAGAAAACAGAGACTTTTATCTAAAAAGGATGATCAATTTTTTCCTAATGCAGCAGGTGTTTTATTATTTGATGAAGAGCCACAAGCGACACTTGATACTAGATGCGCAATAAAAATCTATCGGTTGAGAACTTCTGGAACAGAATACAAGAGAGAACAACTAGATGGAAAACCAGAAACAATTAAAGGAACAGTTGAAAATCAAGTACATGATATTTTGGAAAAGATAAGTGAAATACTTTCAGATTCTAGTTATTATGTTGCTGGAAGACTTAAAAAACTTACTTATCCTACAGAGGCAATTAAGGAAATAGTAGTGAATGCTGTGATTCATAGGGATTATAGCTTGAACGATGATATGATATACACATCAAAATTTACGATAATAGAATTGAAATTCAAAGTCCTGGTAAACTACCAGGATTTATGACAGTTGAAAATATTTATGATGAAAGATATTCTCGTAATCCCACTATTGTAAGATTATTACATAATTTACCTAACCCTTTAAACCATGATATAGGTGAGGGCTTGGATACTGCGAGAAATGAACTTAGAAAAGTTGGATTGGTGGCTCCAGAGATTAAAGAATTGGACAATGCTCTATTAGTAACTATAAAACATCAAAGATTGGCCACCCTTGAAGTTATTTAAAAGATAATCCAGGGGTTTTTATAACAAATAAGGATGTTCGCAATATTAGTGGTGAGGAAGATGTAAATAAAGTTAAGAAGGCTTTTCAAAAATTAAGAAAGCAAGATATTCTAGAGCCTTTGAATGCAAAAGCTAGAACTTTTGATTTTAAATATAAATTAAAAGAGTAGGGTGATATTTGATAAGAGCATATTTTTTTGAAAAGAATTTATAATTTAACAAAGGCAGCCCTTTTAGAGAAGGGCTGCCTTTGTTCATCTAAGGTGAAATGACAATAAACTCTATCCCCCCGACAATCACATAACCAACAGAAGCGATACCTTGCACCACATGCGCATACCGTAAGACGCCCCCCCTGCGCAGTCCGGTTTTCTACAGGTCTTCCGTCCCACGTTCCGGAATCACAAACGACACCGTCGTCCCCAAACCTAACTGGCTCTGAATCTCCAACCCCTGACCATACCGCTGGGTCAACCGCCGGTTTGTATTCAACAGCCCGATCCCGCCCTTAGGCCTTCTATCGTGATCAAGCAGCCTATTGACCTCTTCTTCGTCCATGCCCCTGCCGTCATCCTTGATCTCGAAGAGTACGGAGCCCGCCTGGCGGGTGATCCGGATGTGCACGGTGCCGTTTCGGCTGCTTCGGCGCAGTCCATGCTGGACGGCATTCTCGACCAATGGCTGCACCGTGAGCGGCGGCAGGAGCAGGTCAATATCCGGCTCAACCTCCCACACTACGGACAATTTCTCTCCGAAACGCTCCTGCTCGATATACAGATAAGCGCGGACAAGCTCCAGCTCATGGGAAAGCATGACCAGCTGCTCTGCATTCAGAGAGTCAATGCCGATCCGCAAATACGAGATAAAGGCATCTCCAAGCCTGCGCATTTTCTCGGTGTCGATTTCGCTTAAGGCCATGATTGAATTCAATGTATTGAACAGAAAATGAGGATGAATCTGCGCCTGCAGGTACGCGGCCTCCATACGCAGACTCTCATTGATCGACTGCTTCAATGTCGTGAGCGACCAGACGCGGTATTTGAGCTCCAGCGAATCAACGGGCTTGGCAACGTAATCGTTGGCTCCCGACAGGAAGCCGGCATAGATGTCCTCCGGCTGGTTGCGCGCGGTCAGGAGCAGAATCGGCAGCTCCGATATCGTGAAGCGCTCCCGTACAGTGCGCGTCAGCTCATAGCCGGACATATGCGGCATCATGACGTCGGCGATCAGCAGGTCCCACTGCTCGGTTCCGAGCAGGTCCAGTGCTTCCTGGCCGGACATAACGGTCCGGATATGATAAGGATCCGAGGAGAAGATGCGGACCAGCACCTTCAGGTTGACCGGATCGTCATCCACCACGAGAATGTTCAGATTCCCGGCAGCGGAGGTACGCAGCGCAGCAGGAAGCGCGTCCTTCATGACGGCTGATTCTGCCGACGCTGCAGCTTCCGGGATGAGCAGCCGGACGGCCGCTTCCTCATACTCGATATTTCCTTGAACGGACCTTTGCCGGGAAGACGCGATATTCGAATTCGCGGCCAATGGAAGCGTGAAGCTGAACACGGAGCCTTCTCCGGGGGTGGACCGGACCGTCAGCTCTCCGCCAAGCAGCTCAACAAGCTGCCTGCAAATACTTAAGCCAAGCCCGATGCCGCCGCCGCTTATTCCCTGCTGTCCCTGCTCGTAGGGCAGAAATATACGTTCCTGGGTCTCCTCATCCATGCCGGACCCGGTGTCGCTGACATGGATTATAGCCTGGCCGTCTATCACCTCGGACGTTATGGAAATCATTCCTTCATCGGTGTATTTGATCGCGTTATGCAGCAGATTGAACAGAATTTGTATAAGTCTGCTCTCATCGGCCAGAACGAAAGGCATGGATTCCGGAATGTCCAGCTTCAACCGGACGGGCGTGCCCTCGGTCATGAATTCGAGCATGTCGATGACGCCGGAAGTGACCGACTGGATGCAGAGCGGCTCCGGCTCGATGACGATCTGCTTATCCTGCAGCCGGACGACGTCCAGCAGATCGTTAAGCATCCGCGACATCCGGCGGCTGATGGTAACGAGCAGTTCCATATCCCTGAAGCTTTTTTCGCCTATGGCATGCTTCTCGTTGGTTATGACGGTCTGGGCGATGTTGATAATGCCATGCAGCGGGGTTCGCAGCTCATGCGACGTATTGGCAAGAAACTGATCCTTGAGCTTGTTCGCCGCCTGCAATTGCTCATTAAGCTTGATGTTCTCCGCAGTATTGCGGAAATACCGCTTGAACCAGTAGGCCGAGAACCCGACAATGGCGGCAATGATATCGATCGGGTAATAAATGCTGTTGGACGTGCCTTCATGGACGATTGAACCCCAGATGACACTGGATAAGATGCTGGCCGCGGCGAACAGGAGAAACACGGCGTCCTTATGATTATGGATTACCATGCGTCCGATCAGGCAGAAGAACCAGACCACTGGAAAAATATAAAGGACGGCAAATATTCTGGCATCGGTTGTGTAATAAACGTACGGTGCAGACATGGGTACAAGACTCGCCGAATAAAGGCCAAGTACGGTTATGTACGCATAGAACAGCTTGCCCCTTCCGGTATTCCCGGAGAAACTCCTGCCCATCAGCAGCAGGTAGAAGGAGAGCCACATATACGAGAGCAGCCTGATTTTCAAAGCCCAAGTGTAATTAACAGGGAACCAGGTGAGCAGCAGCAAATCATGGTCGGCGATAATGGAAATACCAACGGTGACAAGCATCATGAAAAAAACGAGAAATGCCTTCTGGCGGATGTTGAACACAAACAGAATGAGGGCATACAAACCATGCAGCAGCAAAATGACAAAGGTCACAAGCTGGAATCCGATGGAGTACCAGTGCTCTGAGTCTATAGCGGCCTGCGAGCCGAAGCGGATGGATCTGACGATCCCTCCATGAGTCGGGTTATCGAAGTTGGCTGCCCGTATAAGCAGTTCGATGCTTTCCTGATTGCCAGCCTCGTAAGATACGGTGTAATTAGCGACTCCCATCGGCTTGTAGTCTTCTGCCCGCGCCGCCAGCTTGCCGAATTCTGTCGCCTCCTGGCCATTGATCTCCACCTGGGACGAGGTCTGGATTTCCGGAACCGAGATTTCATAAGGCTGATCCAGGGGATCGACCAGAATACGCAGCCTGTACGTTCCGTAGCCGAACGACGAGTGGCCGTCTTGAGGAAAAGCCTCGCTCCAATCGCCCGGCACCTGCACGAATGAGCGCTTGCCGTCGAATTGGCGCTGAGGGTCTGTATGTGTGATTAAGGCATCAGGGTAAAACTCCCATTCGCCGTCCAGCGTGATTGGACTGGAATTCCCGAAGTCCCAGCCGCGCAAATCTAGCACGCCTTGTTCCGCGCGGGGATGCTCCGGCGTGCTGAGCGCGTAGGACCACAGCAATCTCAGGCCAATAAGAACGGCGAGAGATAGAAGGATAACAGCTGCAAATTTCAGCATAGGCTTGCGTCGATTCTTCATCATAGTTCGTTTAAATTCGACATGACAGCTGCATTTCCTTTTCCAGCGGATTACGTTTCGTTCAATCACAAAATGGGAATGATGGCTTCTTCTGTCCGGATCCTGAAACAATGCCGGAAGCTGACGGAGGTTGTCAGGGAAATATTATCAGGAGCGGATATAATGATAGCAGAAGGCCAATTTGTTATTGGCAGGAGAGGGTGACGAAAATGGGATTTGAGATCATTGAAGCGACCGTTGCGGATATTCAGGCGGCGCTGGCATCCGGTGAGTTGACCTCAAGGCAGCTGGTGCTTCTCTACATGAACAGGATCGCGGATCATGACAAGAATGGCTTGACGCTGAATTCCGTGCTGGAGATTAATCCCGACGCCCTGTTCATCGCGGATGCCCTGGATGCGGAGCGGCTAAGAGGCGAATCCCGCGGGCCGCTGCATGGCATTCCCATCTTATTGAAGGATAACATCAATACAGGGGACAAAATGCATACGAGCGCCGGCTCGCTTGCCCTGGCGAATTCCTATGCCGCGGAGGATGCCTTCATCGTGAAGAAGCTCCGGGAAGCGGGAGCCATCATACTGGGCAAAGCCAACATGACGGAGTTCGCCAATATGATGACAGAAGGGATGCCGTCCGGTTACAGCTCGCGCGGCGGTCAAGTGCTCAATCCCTACAATATCTCCACGCCGACCGGCGGCTCCAGCGCCGGCTCGGGTGTTGCGGTAGCGGCGAATTTCTGCGCGGCGTCGATCGGGACGGAGACGTCCGGTTCGATTCTGAATCCAGGCAATCTGAGCTCAACGGTCGGGATCAAACCCACCGTGGGGCTGATCAGCCGAACCGGAATACTTCCATTGTCCAATTCTCAGGATACCGCCGGGCCTATGGCCCGAACGGTGAAGGACGCCGTACTGCTGCTGCAGGGAATTATCGGATTCGATGCAGAGGATGCGGCAATGGGCGGGGGGATTGGCAGGCAGCACGCGGATTATACGGCTTTTCTGGATAAAGACGGGCTGAAAGGCGCGAGAATCGGCATTCCCCGGGATTATTATTTTGAGGAATTGACGGACGAGCAGCTCGGTATCTTCAACAGTGCGGTGGAGATTATGAAGGATTTGGGTGCGGTTATCGTGGATCCGGCGGATATTAAGACGGCGAGGAGCATCGTCTATTCCACGGTGATTCTCAATGAATTCAAAGCTTCTCTAAATGCGTATCTGGCCAAGCTTGGCCCTCACGCTCCGATGCGCACGTTGAAGGATATTATCGAATTCAATAATCAACACCCTATGGAAACGTTGAAATACGGTCAGAAGACGCTTATCGATACGGAATACACGACCTCGGGCACCTTGACCGAAGCCCGGTACATCCGGGATCGTACGACAGACCTCAGGCTCTGCAAGGATGAGGGGATCGATGCGACGATGCGGGAGCATCAATTGGACGCGCTGCTGTTTCCCGCTGATTTCGGCTCCAGAATCACTTCCCGCGCGGGATATCCGTCAATCGTCGTTCCGGCCGGCTACACGCAGGCAGGTCCGCCGTTCGGGGTCACTTTCTCGGCACGGGCCTATGAGGAGCCGGTGCTGATCAGGCTGGCTTATGCTTTCGAGCAGCATACGAAGTTCCGCAAAGCGCCTTCATTGAAGAGCTTTATCGAATAATGAGGTTAAGAAGAAGAAACTTTGCTGCCCAGTGTGACGGTACAGGTAGTTTCCTCTCCCCCGAAATAAGGGAAATGGATAGGCGTATGTACTGCCTGTCATTTGTTATCGTTCAAATTAATCAGGCTGCTGCAGCAGTTGTTTCAACAAGTGGCAAGCGGTTAGCCCGCTTATAACATCCCACACGTATATCGGAAAATAGTTTCGCATGCGAAATCCATCTTTTTCACCAGACTCATAGATGCACAGGGTTATTCCAAAAAGCCGTTCATCCGGCTGAAGGATAGCCCTGTTTGCTTTGCCAGCTATGCTTGCATGAAAGCCCAGCCTGCTATTTTAAGCTTTTACCCGAAGCGCACCCTAATCTGACAAGAGAATGACATGCAAAACAATTTGCGGCAAATAAATGCATGTTTGTTTTTCGGGACTACTCAGTTGAAATCGCCTTCATTTTGTAGGGGACAAAAAATAGTCATAATCAGGGCTTTACTGCGCTTAGAAGGCCGTTATCAAGAAAATTGCCGCAAATATAAATAATTTATAGCCAAAAATGTTTGACAATAACGTAAATTTGCATTACTATCATAACATGCTTAAGAGTTGGTTAGCTTACCTGACATCAAACTAGCAGTATAAATTGGCGCAAAATTCATGACAACGGAGTGTGCACGCATGGGAAAGATAAGAATGGCATTTATTGGTGTCGGAGATATGGGCTCGCACCACTGCATCGGCTTTGATCTGCTGGACGAATGCGAGGTCCGGTACATATGCGATATGAACGAAGCGAATGTAGCCCGAACGCTGGCGGAGCTTGCGAACAGCAAGCCGGTCATCTGCACGGATTACCGCGAGCTGCTGGATAAAGAGGATCTGGATGCGGTCGTCATCAGCGTCCCTAACTATAAGCACAGAGAGGTGGCGGTCGCCTTTCTGGAGGCGGGCAAGCATGTTTTCCTGGAAAAGCCTGTCGCTCATACGCTGGAGGATTGCGATGCGATCATTGAAGCTGCAGAGAAGCATGAGCGGATCCTGCAGATCGGTCTCGTCTACCGCTACTCCAACCTGTACCGCCGGATGGCGAAGGAAGTGGAGAATGGACGCCTTGGCGATGTGAAGCTGATGTGGTGCAAGGAATTCCGCGATCCTTTTCCACCGACGGACTGGTTCTATGACAAGAGCAAGTCGGGCGGAGCCATCGTCGAGAAGGATTGCCATCATTTCGATATTTTCAACTGGATGATCAAGGCTAACCCCGTCCGCGTATTCGCGTCAGGCGGGCAGCATGTCATGAAGCAGGGACAGGAGAATCTGATCACCAACTCCTACAGCCATTATCCCGCCAAGACGATTTCCGATACGTCCATTGTCGATCATGCATTCATTACGGTGGATTACGATAACGGAAGCAAAGCGAATTTAGGCCTCTGCATGTATTTGAAACCAAGAAATCTGATGGGTGAAGGGCTTGAGATCGGCCTGATCGGAGAGAATGGCGGACAGATGGTGGCGAGGAACGACAAGGCGATCGACATCGTGGGCGGAGCGGATTTTACAAGAGAGCATCTGGATATGGATGTGACCTCGGACTCCATCATGGGCGGCCATACCGGCGGCCAGACCCAGCGGATTGATTTTATCAAATGCATCACAGAGGGCAAGCAGCCGTTTGCGACAGGGCAAGTGGGCAGAAACGCCTTGATGATTGCCTTGGCCGCAGAGAAATCCATACTGGAAGAACGGTATGTATATTTGGATGAGCTATCCAATTAAGGGGTGTCATGATGAATAGGTTGAGGAAATATGACACATTGTTATTTTTCTTGTTTATTATGCCGTGGATTATCGGCTTCATCACCTTTTTCCTGATTCCGTTCGGAACCTCAATCTTCTATGCGTTCACGGATGCCAAGCTTCCTGGCGCGGTCCATTACAATTTTATCGGCTTCGATAATTTCGTTCATATGATCGACGATCCGATCTTTATGAAAAGTCTCTTTAATACGCTGTATTTCGTCGTGCTGGGTGTGCCGATTGTGACGGCGGGCATGCTGCTGCTGGCGATGCTGCTTAATTTCAACGTTAAAGGTATTGCCATATTCCGTACATTTTATTACCTGCCTACGCTTGTGCCGATCGTGGCGACGGTCATTATCTGGAGGCTGGTGTTCAACTCGGAATTCGGCATACTCAATGCCGGGCTTGGCCTTCTTGGAATTGACAAGATCGATTGGCTTGGCGGAGAGCATACGATTAAACCGGTCATCATTTTGCTGCAGGTATGGATATCCGGAAGCGGCGTGCTGATTTTCCTGGCGGCGCTCAAGAATGTTCCGAGTCATCTGTATGAAGCGGCCGAAATTGACGGAGCGGACAGAGTGCGCAAGTTTTTCGCCATTACGCTTCCCATGATCAGCCCGTCCATTCTGTTCGTCATCATTATTCAGACCATGTACAATTTTCAAATGTTTACAGAGGCCCTGCTGCTGTCCAAGGGCGGACCAAATTACGCTTCGTACACGTTCGTGTACAACATTTATAAATCGGCCTTTACGGATCTGAAGTTCAGCATGGCGATGTCGCAGTCTATTTTCCTGTTTGCCGTTATCGCATTGGTCACCTTGGTGCTGATGAAATTATCCAACCGGTTTGTTTATTACGAGGGTGAGAAATAGGGGGGAACAACTATGAATGGTAGACACAAGAGCGGCGCTGCTGGAACCGCTTTAAAATACTTCCTGTTGTGCGCGGTCTTCCTGCTGTTTGCGGGGCCTCTGGCCTGGATGCTCTCAACCATGATGAAGACCAAAGCCGAGACGTACAAGGTTCCTCCCGCACTGCTGCCGGAGCAGTTTACCTTCGAAGCGTTCGAGCGATTATTCGCCATACAGCCCTTGATGTGGAAGTGGATTCAGAATTCGTTCACAATATCGATCTTCGTCGCGGCGGGGGCTGTCATCTCCAGTTCCATAGTCGCTTATGGATTCTCAAGATTCCGGACAAAATACCGGGACAGGCTGTTTCCGATTGTACTGATCACCTTGATGATTCCGCCTTCCATCATGATGATTCCTTCGTATGTTTTATTCGCGAAGCTGGGCTGGATCGATACCTGGCTGCCGCTGATCGTCCCCGCCTGGCTGGGGGGAGCGTATTATATTTTCTTGTTCCGGCAGTTTTTCCTGACGATACCGCAGGAGCTGGATGAGGCGACTTATCTCGACGGCGGCAATCGATGGACTGTCTATGCCAGAGTCATCATGCCCTTATCCAAACCGATCATCATTACGACGATCATCTTCGCTTTCGTCAACTCCTGGCTCGATTTTCTCGGTCCGTTCCTGTATATCAAGAACAGCGAAATGTTCACGCTCAGTGTGGGGCTGCAGCTCTTGATCGGACAGACCAGCCAGGATTTCCCGGCGCTCGCCGCCGGAGCCTTCATAAGCATCATCCCGATCGGCCTGCTCTACTTCTTCGCGCAACGGTATATCGTTGAGGGGGTGGTGCTTACGGGCTCCAAGGGATAGCTCCTGTTAGGCTTCTGCTTGTTTTCTACATTATGTTAAAGGGGAACTGACTATGAAAACGAAGAGCAAATGGTTGTTCAGCGCCATGATTCTGGTGTTAACGATGGCAATTATCATAACGGGATGCGGAAAAAGCAATAACACCGGCGGCGAAACAAATTCGGCCAATAATCCTGAAACGGGCGGGAGCAGCAATGCCCCATCCGATGAGCCCGTAACGATCACTTACTCCCAGTGGGGAACAGCCGAGGAGCTGCAGCGTACGCAGGAGCTGCTGGATAAATTCACGGCAGCCAATCCGAACATCACCGTCAAGCTCGAAGGCAAGGACTGGGCCAGCTATTGGGATGGTCTGACGGCCAACGCTGCGGGCGGAACGCTTCCGGATGTCTTGAAAACAAGCTATGCGTATATTGATAAATATGCTGACCTCGGAATTTTCAAAGAATTGGACGGCCTGCTGTCCGAGAACTCATTCGATCTTAGCAATATCGATGACAGCCTGCTTGGCCTGCATAAGTATCAGGACAAGCAGGTATCGCTCCCGATTGATGCCAACGTTATTGTATGGTACTACAACAAGGCGCTGTTCGCGGATCCCAAAACAAATCCGAAGGGTGCGGCTGTTCCTACCCTGGAGCCGACCTGGGATGAGATTGTCGATATCGCGACCAAGATGACGCTGGACAAAAACGGCAAAAGCGCTGACGACCCCGGCTTTGACGCCAAAAACATCGTGCAGTGGGGCTTGTCCTTGTCCCCCGGCTCCTCCATGGACTGGTTCCTGGAGCCTGAATTGTGGTCGAATGGAGCCAAGCTGGTCAATGACGACGATACGCTTGCGCTTGATACGCCTGAAGCCCAGGAAGTATTGAATTTCTTCATCGATCTGACCAAGAACAAGAAGATCAACACCACACCTGCCCAAATCGAAGGAATGGGCGGCGATGTAAACCTGACGCTCACGACCGGCAAGGTCGCGATGAATCCGGGCGGCAGCTGGAACACCACCAACTACCAGGAAGCCAAAATCGATTACGGCATCTCGTATTTGCCTAAATTCAAGACAAACCAAACCGTTGTTCAGCCCGCCGGACTTGCGATCAGCTCGAGCACCAAGCATGAAGAGGCTGCCTACAAATTGCTTGCCTGGCTTGCCGGTCCTGACGGACAGACTGAGCTTGCAAAACAGGGCTATTCCATTCCGGCCAACAAAGCGGCAGCGGATGCTTATGTTCAAACCGTAGGTGAAGCCAACAAAATCTTCCTCGATGCTCAACAGTATGGCATTGTTTCGCCATTCACCACCAAGAAAACCGATCTTGTATGGACTTACGGCGAGCAAGCCCTGAAGCTTCCGCTCTCGGGCGAAGGCGACCTTCAGGCGGCGCTTAAGGATTTGGCTTCGAAACTGCAATAGTGCAGCAGCGTTGAAACCAGGCATTCGTATAAGCCAAATACAGGACAAGCGTGATCGCGCTTGT
Source organism: Paenibacillus sp. JT31N11 (assembly GCF_056269285.1). NCBI lineage: Bacteria > Bacillati > Bacillota > Bacilli > Caryophanales > Paenibacillaceae > Paenibacillus > Paenibacillus sp. JT31N11. Next base: position 315,672 of record NZ_JBWDNQ010000007.1, on the reverse strand, counting down.
CCTGTATTTTTCCGTATGGAAGACGGCATTAACCGTATTTTCACTTGGGACGGCCCTTTAATTTCTTGACTTACTACGGCAAGAACTATAAAATTAGATTTGCCGCAAATTTTTGTTGGGCGACTAATAATTGCCCCAACAAAGTCCGGGCTCGGTTCTATTAGATATGGTTTTGTGAAAAGAGGAATGGGAGAATGGCTAAACTGAAAGATATCGCGGAGCGGGTAGGTGTATCCATTTCAACCGTTTCGCGGGTTATGAAGAACGATACGAACCGTTCGGTCAGCGATGAGACACGCAAAAAAATATGGGAAACCGCTGAACAAATTGGTTACAAAACATCCCGGCCAGCCAAGGTAAAGAAAAATGAGCCCAAAGGCACGTATCATATTGGCTGCGTTGTGGCGATGCCTCAGAACAAGTATAATAATCCGTATTTCTCGGTTATTTTGGAAGGAATTGAGAAGGCGCTTACCGAAGCGGGAATGCGTCTTGAATTTGTATACAGCATTGAGAAGCAGTCGGATATCGAGCAGCTGAAGTCGCTTGTGAAGGAGCATCGGATCGACGGCATGCTTGTGGTCGAGCGTATCGACGGAGAGGCTTATCAATGGATCAAGGCCAATGTGCGGAATATTGTCGGGGTGGATATATCGGATAAGGATGTGCCGGTTGTCAGCTACGACCGCGCCGCCGCAGCGAAGGAAGCCGTCAACCATCTGATTGAGCAGGGCCACCGGCAAATTGCGTATATCGGGGGAGCGGAGCTCGACGATAATTTCCGCGATGAGAAGCGTTTCCTCGGCTATCGGAGCGCGATGCAGGAGGCGGGTCTGACGGTCCACGATAACTGGGTTATCGATGTGAAATGGGATGTTTCCTTGAGCTATGAGCTGACGAAGCAGGCGTTTGAGAATAGCGCGCATACGCCGACCGCTATTTTTGCCGCGAGCGATATGATGGCCATTGCCGCGATGCGCGCCGCCACGGAACGCGAGCTCAAAATTCCGGATGATATCGCTTTTTTTGGCGTCGATAATATTGAAATTTCGGAATTCACCTCGCCGCCTTTATCGACCATTCATGTGCCCAAGCTTGAAATGGGCATGTTTGCCGCCAAGCTGCTGCTGGATTATATGGAAAATCAATATCCCCTTCCGGTCAAAATGATTATCCCCTACAAAATGATGCTCAGGCATTCCACGAGAAGCAAAATAGAACGTGATGCCCGGTAGAAATGGCATTCGAACAAAGAGCAAACAAATAAGAAAATCCCCTCAGCCCATGATCGACAGGGCGGGGGGATTTGTCGTTTCTAACGTTGCAGGAAGGATAAGCTTTTCGTCAAATGCGCCAAAGGATGGCGGTATCCGCTACGCCTCAGCCTTTATGATCATAACGCTCGAAAATCTCCAGCAGTACATTTTTGGCCGTATTGAGATCGCGCGAATCGCGATTTTTCAGCATGGATAAAATCTCCTTGAGGCGGGACTCGCTTTCCGCAAGATCCTCGTATTCCCGGACATAGGAGAATAAATCAGAAACGCCAACATGGAGCGCCACTGCGATTTTCTCGAGATTAAGAATGGAGATATTTCGTTCCGCTCTTTCAATAAACCCGATATAGCTGGAATTAAACCCGGCCAATTCGGCCAGAGCCTCCTGGGATAATCCTTTGGATTTTCGAATGTCCCGGATTCTCGCGCCTACCAGCTTAAGGGTTTCCGACATAATGACTACACCTCTCTTCTGCTAAAAGTGTAGTGAAATATAGAAAGCTTCATAACATACCGATAATAAGTTTTTTGGGTAAACAACTACTATACGGTAATAAAATGATGTATAATGACAGGACATGACGGAATAATCTTACTTTTTCCGATTTCGAAAAGAGGCTGGCATGGCAGAGCGACTGGATGAATCGTCCGTATTGTCCCACAGCTTGTTGTTGAATCCTCAATACTGGCATGACACCTCCCGGCGATATATGGAGAGCGCGCTCATTTTCTGGAATAACGGAATGGCGGAGCAAAGCCTGACGGTTGCGGTGATGGCTGTTAATGCCATGCTGCGGGCTTACTGCCTGAAGGTGGACGGGAAGCTCCCGGCTGCTGCTTCGCCGTCTCTCGACGATGTTCTGATCAGTCATGTCCAAATCCTCACAGGCGTAAACGTGAATATTGAGCTGCTTTCTAAATTCGGCTATCTGCCCGGTCATGGATTGACCCATCAGCTATCGCAGGAGCAGGCGAGAGCTGTATTGGAGCAAATCGATGTGTACCTGCTGCGGCTGTCGCCAGATGCAGCTGCTGCGGGCGCTGAGCCGTACAGCCTGGTTTTTGCAGAGTATCGACACGGTTAAGCCTGAGCTGAAGCAAGTCCTGGGCGGGGAACCCTGGGCTTGACGGATGATACTATCCGGCTAAAGAACGAGAGGCCACATTCCAATCAGGAATGAGGTCTTATTTTTTGCTGCCTTTCTTTTACCTTCCATTCAATTGGGGTAATCATTAGTATTTGCTCATATTGGCTTGGCCGTATTGCAAAAAAGCATACAATAGTGGGCATAAGCTGCTGCGAAGGGAGGAGAGTATAACGAATACCATCTGGCAAATCCGCACCGGAATCCGGGATTGGCTGGAGGCGGTTTACCGGTTATGTAAAGGCTGGATCGCGAGGTATCCCTTGATCCGTACGGCGTATACGGTTTTTTCGTGGATTTCGCTGGCCGTGCTTCTGCTCAGCCTGATTTTTTTCGAAGAATCCCGCAAGATGACGGTCCAGTATTTATGGTCTTTTTATGTACTGCTGCAGTTCTGGGTCTTGTGCCGGGGCAAAACGCTGCCATGGAAACCGGCTGCTGCGTTCGTAATGGCGGGTGCCCTCTTCGTGGTGCCGTTTACGGCCCTTACGGTCAATGCTGTTCATGCGGTTATCGGAGGGCGAACCTCGGACACCTGGTCGATGGCGGTTCTGACACCGGTCGTGGAGGAAGCGTGGAAGCTGATTCCACTGGGAGTCTTTTTGCTATTCTCGCGGCGTGCCTCGGCCCTCAGCCTGAGCGATTATACGCTGATTGGAGCCGCATCCGGCACGGGGTTTCAGCTTGTGGAGGAGCTGTCCCGCCGCTGGGCCAACTCCGGGATCATCTCGGACACTTACGGCTACAGCTATACCATGTTCGGCGGGGAGACGATCCATTGGGATTTCTGGACGCTGTTTCCGGGACGCTTCGAGGAGAGCTTCCTGCCATCCATGATGACGGTCAGCCATCCCGTACATACGGCCATGATCGCTCTCGGCTGCGGCATTGCCTACCGTCTCCGGACCCGGCTGAACAAGTGGATTTTCGTGTTTCCCGGGCTGCTTCTGCTATGGGCGATCCTGGATCATGCCGCCTATAATGGACAAAACGGGCTGCCCGCCTGGTTGCTGCATATCCACGATTGGACTGGCAGCGGCTATAAGACGAAGGACGTATTTCTGCTGATGCTGGCAGGTTCGCTGGTCGCCGATTATTGGACGCTTAACCAGGTACGGAGCAAGCTCCCGCTGCTTGCGCGGGAGTCCATCATCAACCCATTCTCCGAAATATGGAATATGGGCGAAGCGCTCTTCCGCAGGAACGGCAGGTTTGCCTATTTGATGGGATTTTACCGAGAGCGGCGGGAGCTTGGCTTTATTTTACGCTATGGTAATGAGGAAGCGTCAGGCAGAGAAGACCGGGTCCGGGAACGGATGAAAATATTCCTCGGAGCGGCGGCGGGGCTTGCAGTGGTGCTGCTTGCAGCGGGGTTGTGGGCAGGAATGGAGGCGTATGCTTCGGGAGGCTCGGGTGATGCCTGCTTCGCCTGTCTGTTCGATTCCCTGCAGAACTGGTGGGACCGTCTGAGTGGATTCGAGAAAGGCGCGATTATACTGGGGGCGCTTGCGCTGTCCCTGCTGTTCTTCGAGTTCTGGCCGGCGCTCGGCATTGCGCTGACGATCCCCGGCATTGCCGGTAGCGGACATGAGATTGCCAGCGATATCCGCGATCCCAAGCGGCTGCTGACGCCGGAGAATGCCATCGCCGCAGGTCTGGCCATCCTGCTCAGCCGGATACCGTTTGGCAAAGCCCTCGAATGGGCGGCGAAGAAAGGGCGCAAGCCGATACAACGCATCCTCGACAAGCTCAAGCGGCGGAAGCCTGACGGGCATGAACCGGAACAACCTCCGAAGAAAGACGGTACCGGAGGCCATAAAACCGATGATCCTGAGCAGGATAAAGGCAACGGTGAAAATAAATCCGACGAAGAGAAGGACGATACAACCGCAGCGGCAGGGAAATCGTATCATGAGGTCGAAATTGTCGACCAACGGGGCAACCCGGTCGGCGAGTTCGATGGAATCGATTTGGATAAGGGTATTTTCATTGAAGACAAGACAGCCAAGGGGCTGGATATTATCAATCCAAGGACCGGCCTGCCGGCCCAGACGCCGCAGCAGTTCGCCGATAAACAAATCCTGGCGAAGACCCGCAACCGCATATTGAATATGCAAACCAAAGCGGTCGCTACCCGTCCCACTGCCCATGGTTCAGCGGAGGTGCCGTCACTTGAGGAGATCAAATCGATCCGTCAATTCGTTTTCCGGCTGGATGGCGATACGCCTGCGCTCAGAAGCGCCGTGGAGAACAGTCTGAACCAGCTGAGGACGGAATTTCCGGATCATACATTCAATGTTCTGTTTAGGGGGAAACCATAATGTCCATTAGCGCTTTTATACCTGAGCCTGAAAATGAATTCGAGCGTTTCTTTAACGTGCCGGTCGCTACCGAGGCTTTTTTCCAGGAATGCTGGGAGCCTGCCGTGAAGGCGCTCGGGCTGCAGTGGGTGCCTGTCTTCTCATCCGGCATAGATATTACCAAAGAGGACCTGCCTGCCGTGCAGGATGAGCTGGAGCGCTTGAAGCAGTGGGCCGAGCAGGAGCTGAGCGGAGAGCGCCGCGGACAAATCCTTGTCCGGATTGAACGTCTTGCGGCAGAGCTGCCGAAGGCGCTGGAGCGGGATGGGGCCGTTGTGTTTATTGGGTGAGTTAGGGGATGACAGGTGACTGCGGAACAGATATTCAAAAGAGCAAATACCCAGAAATTGGGAGAAGTGTTTCATAAGTAAATCTTTTCAATAGTAAAATAATGAAGAAGCGTTGGCCAGTATGGTGCCAACGCTTCTTTTTTGAATTTAGAATAGCTTTTGAAACCCCGCACGGGAAATAACGGGCTGAAACAGCCGCTCTGTTCCAGTCTCATACTTCAAGAGACACGGGTTACTGGCGATTTTCCTAACTCCTGATTGATAGCAGTCTTCTTCTCGAAATTAGGAATAATTCTTGAGGAAATAAAAGCGACAATGGGTACGGTCAATACAACGCCAAAGCAACCGGTTATTCCTTGAATCACTTCTATGGTTACCATATTCATATTAAGCAACTGGGTAAGGGGCGCTTTAATCGCATATAAGATCATGAGCGAAGCGAGGGTCGTTCCTGTAAGGGCAAGGATCAAAGTATTCGCCATTGTGCCCATCATGTCGCGGCCCACATTAATACCTGATTTAAACAATGCTTGCTTGCTCAGCTTAGGATCCGTCGTATAAACTTCATAAATGGATGCGGCAATGGAGATGCCTACATCAATAATGGCGCCAAGGGAGGAGAGTAGTATTCCTGCGAACAGCAGCCCTCCGAGTTGGAGTCCGGTCTCATCGGCAACGACGACCAAGACTTCGACCTCTGCGGTATTATAGCCTGAAATATGGGCTAAATTTCCGGCAATATAAGCAATAATCCCCGAAATCGCCACTCCGCTAATGGTGCCTAATATAGCTGCCAACGATCTCGAACTCCAACCGTTCAATAACAGCAATGTGATACAAGTGGCAAGGATAACGACCAACACGGATGCAAGAACCGGAGAATAGCCTCTATATAACATCGGGATAAATAAATATACTACGCAAGCAAAAGTGAATATGATGCCCAGAACCGACATCAAGCCTTTCTTTCCGCCAATCCACCACAAAACCCCGAAGAACAGCAAAGCCATCCCATACATAATAGGTGCCCGATAATAACTGTAAACCGTTATCAAATAGTACGTGGGGTCAGCAGTGTCAATGTTTACAATCAGGGTCTGCCCTTTTTTAGCAATAACGTTTAGATATACACTCACATTGTTTGTAATGGTATGAACTTCACCTTTATGCTCACCGGACAGAATTTTAAGCTCTATCTCCTGGGAACCGGTATAGAAATTTCCTCTTTCCGGATCCTTTTGTAAATTTTCGCTGACAATCTTCAATACTTTTGCTTTTTCATATTTTTTGTTAGATGAACTGCCTTGATCATTATACTTTGGCTCGGGAGATTGATTGAAAGCATACATTGATCCGGATATGAGCAGCAATATAGCAATGAAAAGAATGACTCTGACTTTTTTTGATGCAAACATATCTTAACCTCCATGAAGTTTGTGACCCAAATCAGTACGATTGATTATACCAATAAAGCCTGTTCTTTGGACTTGCTTTACATAAACAACACAATGCATCTCTTTTCAGTTGATTAGATTTAGATGATAGTATTTAAGAGGTGTGATTTTCTTAAGAGAGTTATTCAGGAGGACATGAAGATGATGACAAGATGGATTCTGTTGGTTGCAGCATCGTTAGCTCTGTTTGGTTTGTGGGCGCAGGTTACATTGGCCCATGACAATAACAGCTTAGCCTATTCGGATATTACATTTGAAAATGGCGCCATTAAATATGTATTGAAGATAGATATGTACGATCTGAGAGCAGCGACGGCTCCGGATGATCCTGATATAGCCTCAACAGCTCCAGAAGTTTTGGACCGTTTCGTCAATAATTCGCGGGAATCAGTAGAAGCTTATATGCTTTCCAAAATCCAATTATATGCAGATGATTTGCCGCTTAAGGGAAAGCTGACCAAGCTTTCTCACATAGAGAAGGAGAACGAGGTTCAACCATTTGCCGAAGCGGAGCTGTCGTACCCGGTAAGGAATATCCCGAAGGCTTTTGTTTTGGATTATGATCTGGTTTTTGAAAGTGATCAATGGCATGTTAACTATGTGTCGATAAACCTTGGAAATTTGAAGCAGGAAGCCGTGATCGTGAACGAACTCCGGGAGCTTCAAGTAGGTCAAATGAGCTTCCAATATGCGATCCAGCATTTTTTCATGATTGGTCTGGAGCATTGGTTAACCGCTGTTGAAGCTATTTTGCTCCTATTGGCTCTTATTATAGGAAGCAAAACGATAAAGCAGACCCTTGCGGTTGTGGCTGTGTTTGCCGCAGCGCATTCTTTAACCCTGATCTTGGCTGGCTTGCACGTTGTGTCATTGCCTGACAGCTTCGTCGAATCTGTCATCCCTCTGAGTGTTCTATATGTGGCATTGAACACCCTGTTCAACAAGAATATGAAGTATCATATATGGCTGGCTGGCCTTTTTGGTTTAATCCACGGGTTCGGGTTTGCTGGGGTATTGTCAGGGATGAAAGAGGACGGCGGACATTCTGTCTCTTCTCTAGTAGCCTATAATGCGGGTATTGAAGTCGGTTTGATAATTATTGCGCTGATCCTTTATCTCGTAATCTATTATTTACGCAAGCTCCAACGGGTAATTCCGGGAATCCTTACAGCAATTGCGCTTTTTGGATTGGTCTGGTTCATTATGAAAGCCTATTTGTAAAATCAATTCCTGCAAACGAGGTTAAGTCAAAATGTTGCCACATTTACACAATTTTCATGTAATTGAACATTTCATTTTACAAACTTAGGCTATATTGATGCAGTTGCTCTTATGGGGGAGACATCCCGGGCAAACATTATTTAAGAGGTGATTTTTTTAATGTTGAAGAGATTCAGTCAGAAGGAGCAAAGAGTATACAAGATTAGTATAATGGCTCTGTCATTGCTGCTTGTCATATCTCTGCTCCCGTCGAGAATCCCGGGCTTTAATAACAAGCTTAGTCCGGTAAACGTCGTCCAAGCTGATGCAGTCCCTTACTCTGTCAAGGACATTGCGCTTAATACTGGTGCAGATGAGACAAAACTGAATTTTACGTGGTATACACCCGGTCAACCGGCTGCCAGTATTGTTCAGATGGCCAGGAAATCAGATATGACTGGAACTGACTTTCCTACTGCCAACGCTGTGACAGTAACAGGAACGGCAACTACAGCAGCGACAGTTACAGGAGTAGTCTATTATTCCAATAAGGCAACGGCTATCAACCTCGCTCCAAAAACTCAATATGTATACCGTGTAGGTGACGGCAACGATGCCAACTGGAGCCCGGTTTACGATTATGCCACTCAAGATCCTACAAACTACACCATCATGTTTGTAGGAGATCCACAACTTGGCGCTTCGGGCAGTCTGCCCAATGATACGGCCGGATGGTTAAATACGCTGAACCAAGCGGTCAGCAAATTCCCCAACTTCAGCTTTATCATGTCTGCAGGGGACCAAATTGAAACTAACAGCAGCGAAGCGCAGTATGACGCATTTGAAAGTCCTGCGGTTCTTAGAAACCTGCCTATGGCAACAGCTGTTGGTAACCACGACACCAATGTGAATTACAAATATCACTTTAATGTTCCTAATGAATCAACGCTGGGCGCGACCAATGCTAGCGGTGATTACTACTACACCTATGGCGATACCTTGTTCATGGTATTGAATACCAACAATATGAACGGTGCCGAGCATGGCAAATTCATGGAAGACACAGTGGCTGCAGTTCCAGACACCAAATGGAGAATCGTAACGTTTCACCATGATATCTATGGAGCTGGTCCACACTCAACGGAGACAGCAATTACCGGCTTAAGACAAGCTCTGTTTCCATTCTTCGATAAACTGGATGTAGACATGATCTTTATGGGTCATGATCACTCTTATGTTAGAACATTTGTTATGAATGGTGACAATCTTCAAGGAAGACAGCTTGTCGACAGTCAAGGAAGAGATGTTAACCCTACGGGTTCAACCTACATTACAGCGAACTCGGCGAGCGGAAGTAAGTATTATGAATTGCAAACAACACCGGAAGTATATTCCGAAGTCAGAATGCAGCTTCATACACCAACCTTCTCCTCCATCAGCGTTACCCCGACCAGCATTACGGTTGACACTTTCCGGTCGGATACATTGGAAAAGCTTGATACTTATGGTTTGGTTAAAGAGCCAGAGAAAGTAAAAGTGTACGCTAAAGCAAATCAACAAGACGATGCAACTGCAAATGTTGATTATTACTACGCAATGAGCAATGCTACCGCAGTACAGAAACTGGATACTACATTCAATTACGACAGCACAAAAATCAAGTATGTAGGTGCGGAACTGGTAACACCAGATACTGGTGATTTCGCCGCTACAGAAGTGAGCCCTGGAGTGGTAAACATCAAGGCTGAACTTGATGAAGCAATCCGCTTTGAAGTCTATGACACGTATAAGGATATCATCAAGCTTTCTTTTGAGCTTGTAGATAAGCAAAATCCTGTAACAGCAACTTTAGATCTTGGAGAGTCTGCTCTTACTACCCTAAACAAACATAGTGAGGTAGCATCCACTGTGGAAGTGAGTAAGGCTGATGTTACGGTCGGAGTTCCAACCACCGGAGTTGTGCTGGATAAAACCACGCTCAATTTAACAGAAGGTGACACAGCAAACCTGACTGCAACGGTACAACCAACGAACGCTACGAACAAATCGGTGAGCTGGAGCACAAGCAACGCATCGGTTGCCACGGTAGATTCGACGGGTAAAGTAACGGCAGTATCAGCAGGAACAGCCACGATTAAGGTAACGACAACAAACGGCAGTTTCGAAGCAACAAGCGCGGTGACAGTAACCGCTGGAACTACAACCGTTCCGGTAACCGGAGTTGTGCTGGATAAAACCACGCTCAATCTAACGGAAGGTGACACAGCAAACCTGACCGCAACGGTACAACCAACGAATGCTACGAACAAATCGGTGAGCTGGAGCACAAGCAACGCATCGGTTGCCACGGTAGATTTGACGGGTAAAGTAACGGCAGTATCGGCAGGAACAGCCACGATTAAGGTAACGACAACGAATGGCAGTTTCGAAGCAACAAGCGCGGTGACAGTAACCGCTGGAACTACAACCGTTCCGGTAACCGGAGTTGTGCTGGATAAAACCACGCTGAATTTAACAGAAGGCGACACAGCAAACCTGACCGCAACGGTACAACCAACGAACGCTACGAACAAATCGGTGAGCTGGAGCACAAGCAACGCATCGGTTGCCACGGTAGATTCGACGGGTAAAGTAACGGCAGTATCGGCAGGAACAGCCACGATCAAGGTAACGACAACAAACGGCAGTTTCGAAGCAACAAGCGCGGTTAAAGTAACGGCTGAAACCACCACCGTTCCTGTAACCGGAGTTGAACTGGACAAAACTGCTCTTGATTTGCAGGAAGGAGCTTCGGCTCAACTGACTGCAACTGTAAAACCCGAGGATGCAGCGAACAAAGCGGTGAGCTGGACATCAAGCAGCACTTCGGTTGCTGCTGTAGATTCAAATGGTAAAGTGACTGCCAAAGCATCAGGAGCGGCTACAATCACAGTGACGACGGCTGATGGCAGCTTCAAAGCAACAAGCAAGATCACTGTATTCGGTTCGACAGGAACACCATCGACAGGTACACCGTCAACCGGTACACCGTCGACAGGTACACCATCAACCGGAACACCATCGACAGGTACACCGTCAACCGGCACACCATCAACAGGTACACCATCGACAGATACGCCATCGACCGGAACACCATCGACAGATACACCATCGACCGGAACACCGTCGACTGATACACCGTCGACTGGAACACCTTCAACCGGAACGCCTTCAACTGGCGGCAATGGTAGCACGACGAATCAATTTAAAGACGTTCCTGCCGGATATTGGGCAGCAGCAGCAATTAACGACCTGGTATCGAAACAAATTCTCAACGGTACGAGCGGCACGACGTTTGAACCTCAACGCAGCGTGACACGCGCCGAGTTCACAGCGATGCTGGTAAGAGCCTTGGAGCTTACAGAGCAAAGCACTGTGAAATTCACAGACGTGAAAAGCGGAGACTGGTATGCGGATGCAGTTGCCGCAGCCGTGAAAGCGGGAATCGTTCAAGGAACGAGCGCAACGCAATTCGGAGCCAACGCAAAAATTACGCGTGAGGAAATGGTAACGATGCTTATGCGCGGATACGAGAAGCTGCATGGCAAACCGTCGGTAGACGGAAGCATCAGCTTTAAGGATCAAGCTAAATTCTCGTCATGGGCAGCAGCTTATATTAAAGAAGCAGCGGCGCTTGGCCTGGTTGGCGGACGCGAAGAAGGCGTATTCCAGCCTGCTGGAATCACTACACGCGGTGAAGCCGCTCAAGTCATCTTTAATCTTTTGAGCAAATAAGCGTCTTATCGTAATAGGTTAACAAGGATGCCGTTCTTATGAACGGCGTCCTGTTATCTTTACAGGGAGGATATACAATGTTCCGTATAAACACCGCTGTGCGATTTTCCATTTGCATTGTGGCCGTGTTGGCCCTTCTTCTGATACCCATTGAACACCAGGTGGATGCCCACGCATACAGCGCCGGCTACACGACGTTGAATTTGACCAAATCGAATATCGAAATGACCTATGCCCTGGATGAGCTGTCTGTGATCGAGCTGGCCGGCGGGGATACGAATAAGAACGGCAAGCTTGAAGAGGAAGAATTTGCTGCAATTAAAGACGGGCTTACGGTATTGTACAAGGAAAATTTAAAGCTGCAAATTAACAATGAAATCAAAGATTGGACCCAAATAGAAAGCTTTGATATGGAACAAAAAGGGAGTGCCGCCAATGCGATCCTGAAGGTTGTCTTTCCGCCCGCAACCGCATCCGAGCCCATTTCCTTGACAGATAATCTGTACGTGAACGATTCCGTCACCAACTATGTTAATTTAGTTACGATTAACTACGGCAGCCAAAAAAGCACATCGGCTCTATCCGGCAAATACCGGGATTGGAGCATGCAGTTGACCGAGAAAGACTATGCAGGTCTGCAGCAGGATGCGCTGGTCCAGCAAAACAGCGGCAGCGGGCAAACGGACAAGCCGCAGGAAGAGGAATCTGGCCCATCGGAAGTCATGTCAGGCTGGTATTCATTCTTTACACTGGGGATTAACCATATATTATCCGGATACGATCATCTCCTGTTCCTGTTTTCACTGCTCATCGCAAGGCAGAAGTTCAAGCAATATGCGGCCATGATCACTGCATTTACGATCGCTCACAGCATTACGCTGACGCTTACGGTATTGGGAATTATTAATGTATCTCCAAGCATTGTCGAGCCTGCGATTGCGCTCAGCATCTGCTTTGTCGCGTTAGATAATATTATCCGCAAACAGGTCAGTCACCGCTGGGTGCTGACGTTCTTCTTCGGCTTGATTCATGGAATGGGCTTTGCCGATATTCTGAAGGAAATGGATCTTCCGCGAAGACAGCTGGCTGTGGATCTGATCAGCTTCAACCTCGGCATTGAAGCCGTTCAGGTAACGCTGGTCGCCATTCTGCTGCCGCTGCTTATGATGCTGCACCGCTGGAAATTTTCAAGGCGGACCGTTATTGCCGGCTCGTCGCTTGCGTTCATGCTGGGCGGAATCTGGCTCGTTCAACGGGTATTTCTTGGATGAATCAGCCCAGCCTCCTAACGGCAGGCAAAGGGGCATTGCAATAACCCGCCCAGGTAATATGAAATGCACCTCATAGGACAGACGTTGAATAACTCTCCGGTTCATTCGACATCTATTCCAAGGGGTGTATTTTTTTGCATACTTTTTTACAACTCTCACAAACTTCTGCAACAACTAGAGTGTATATTCAGCGGATAGAGCGGAGGCGCAGCATATTGGAGAACATATTGATTATAGAAGACGATCAGGCCATTTCCGACCTCATTAAACTGAATCTGGAGGTTGCGGGCTACGAGTGCAAACAAGCCTATAACGGACAAGATGCTCAAAGCGTTCTCTCGGGTTTTTCTCCGCAATTAATTTTACTGGACATCTCCCTTCCCGACATGGAGGGTTACGAGCTGATGCCCCGGTTCAGCCGCAGCGGAGTTCCGGTCATATTTCTGACTGCGCGGAACAGCCTTGCTGATAAAGTAAGAGGACTCAAGATGGGGGCGGACGATTACATTGTAAAGCCCTTTGAAGCAATGGAGCTGTTGGCCAGAATAGAAGTCGTGCTTCGCCGGTATGGAAGCAAAGCATATCAGATAACATGCGCGGGCCTTGACATCTACCTGGAGGAGCGCACGATAAAGCGAGACGGCACCGTTATCGAACTTACAATGAAGGAATACGAGCTGCTCCTTCTTCTTATCAACAACCGGAACAAAGCCCTGTCCCGAGAAAAAATCCTTGAGCTTGTCTGGGGCTACGATTACATGGGCGAGACGAGGACTGTCGACATTCATGTCCAGAAGATTCGAAAAAAACTGAGATGGGAAGAGCGGATTAAAACCGTCTACAAGTACGGTTACAGGCTGGAGGCTCATGAATGAGACTCTGGCAGAAGGTTTTTTTTGGCACCTTCCTCCTGTTTGAGCTGCTGTTCAACGCCTCTTCATTTTATCTTATCGAGCATAATTTCAATCAGAATTTGATGAGAGAGATCGACAGAACCTTGTCGGAGCAGCATATTCTGCACGTTCAGATTGAGACGGACTGGTCGTATATTAATAGTTTGAATCAGCTGTTACATTTGGCAAAAAACAATGCAGATGATTTTATTAAAAATAACACTCAAAAATATCTGAAGTCTTTTGACACCGACAACGTGTCCATTGAAGTATGGGATGAACAGAATCAAACGGTTTTTACCGATTTCACCCAAATCGTAGCCGGCCCGAGGAATGAGCTTGAGATACGGGATTCCGCAAGCAGAACCTATATCATCCGGGATGTTGGCCAGAAGAGCTATTTATTCGTTACAAGCGGGCTCCAATTGAGCGGGGACGATTTTAAGCTCGCCTACATTCGGGATATTACAGGCATTTATCAGGATAAGACGGCTCAGATCAGAAATTTTGTAAAGATCAACATTGTCATTACCGTTATTTTGGCCGCTGGCCTTTATGTGCTGATTTGGTTTCTCACACGCTCGGTCCGCATGCTCACAAAGTCCGCACAGACTATAGCTTCCGGCCACTATTCACACCGTGTCGGCGTTTTATCGAATGATGAGATTGGCTTGCTTTCGGAGAATTTTAACCAGATGGCCGTTGCCGTAGAAGAAAAAGTCGAGGAACTGGAGGATGCCGCCAAGAACAGGGAACATTTTATTCACTATCTGACGCATGAATTGAAGACGCCGCTTACCTCGATTATAGGCTATGCAGACTTTTTGAGAACGACTAAATATAACGAAGAAGTTTTTTACATGGCCTTAAACTATATTTACAGCGAAGGAAAACGGCTTGAAAGTCTGTCGTTCAAGCTTATGGACCTGGTTCTCGTCGGCAATAAAAAGAAGGTCATGGACATGGAAGAGATAATGCCGATTTTTGAGGAGACGGAGCAGATTCTAAAACCACATCTGGAACAATCAAATATTGAACTTTCACTATCGGTTGAGCCTGCAAAGCTGCTTATTGAAAGAGACCTGATCAAAATCCTCTTCACCAACTTAATCGACAATGCGATAAAAGCTTCAGGAGCCGGGGGCATCATTTATTTCAGAGGGTTCATGACGGAGGAAGTCCACTATGCAATAGAGGTAGAGGACGTGGGGATTGGCATACCGGAACAGGATATACCGAAGGTGTTCGAGCCGTTTTTCATGGTGGATAAAGCCCATTCGCGGACAAACAACAGCGCGGGGTTGGGGCTTGCCATATGCGCGGAGATCGTCAGGCTCCATGAGGGAAGGATCGAGATCAGAAGCTGTCTGAATGAGGGCACTATTGTGAGGATCTTACTTCCGGGGGTATGCAACTAATTTACAACTTACCGATACTTATGAGAGATTGTTTTTCTACAATGGAGATGTAAGCTGGAACTCGCGCATTCCTGCCTACAAAAACCAATAGCGGAGGTAAAAAACATGAAATTTCAGGCAGCAGGTAAAAACAAAAAAATAGTCGGGACCGTCCTGGCGTCGGCTCTTATCATCGGAAGCCTTGGCACCATTACCGCATTTGCGGCAAACAACAGTGACGCGGTTCAGAAGGGTGCGTTGATTTCAGTGCCAGCGCCTGCGGATGCGTCGGATGCACCGGTCGCCGCACAGGGAACGATCCAATACAGCAAGGACGTATACTCGAGAACCGACGGCAGCCAAAATATCACGACCGAACGTTGGTACAACCCGGAAACCAAGGATAACAGGTCGGATACCAAGGAATATTCGGCAGATCATCAGCTGCTGCGCTATCAGAGCACCTACTATGTCAACGGCGGCAACGATCTGATTATTGTTCAAAGGGATCTGAGCGGGAATCCGGTGAACGGGAAAATAATTAAGAGGGCCGACAAACCGGATATATTTAAAAAATACGATCTAGGTAACCTGAATTTTAGTGCCCTAAAGGACTTTTACAAGGACAGCAGTTGGACATCCGTCGGCTCCGAGCAAGCACCGGACGGGAAAATCCTGAATAAGGTTATGCAAAGCTATCAGTCCTATATCAGTGACACGACGCAGGCCAATATGCAGCTCATTGAGTTTCTCGATCAGGATACCGGCCTCCCGGTAAAGGAAGAGCTCTACGAGGATTCAACAGGACAGTTCAAGCTCTTTAGCACAGATACGAGCGAATTAAACTATGTGGCTGATGACGGCTCTATATTCAATACGGATGGAATTCCGCTGACTCCCTTTCAGACTCAAACTGCTATTAATGGAAAATAATATAACTAAACAGCCTGTTGGGAACCTTCTCAACAGGCTGATTTTAAGTGCGCCAGACGCGAGCGGCAGATGGAGGGGAAACAGCTTCACGAAGGCCTGATACACATGCAGAAATGCACAGTTTCTCTTGTTGTTCAAGGGAACATCCCCGCTTAGCGCTGGAAATATCCCGCACGCTGCATGAAGACTTTTTCCACTTGTTCGACAATCGGCCCGTCCGCTTCCGACTTCTGTTTCACTTCCAGCCATTCCGGATCCTGGCCGAATACATCCCACTGGCGGTTCCGCTCGTCCATATCGTTGTATTCCATGATGTAATACAGCTTGGAGTGTCCTTCCTGATCGACCCAGAAGTCATAAACCTTCATTCCAAGGCGTTTGAAAATTCCAAGGGTGTGGTTGGCGAAACGGGCATTCATGGCTTCCATCTTCCCGGCATGAACGGAATAGATACGCAGTTCGTACAGCAAGTTAATATCCTCCCTAGGTAAAATGATTGCTTTCCTGTTAGATCCTGCCCGCTGTGAAGACGCTGCCAACAGGGGGCATATCTGATATATTCCCGCATTTTGCGGTCAAAAGCAATGGCCGCTGCGGATATTCCGGCTATTCCGTCTGCTATTCACTCATCCGGCCGGGGCGATAATAGGGATAATCCATTTTTTCCTGAACCTGCCGGGCGACCTCCGGAGTGCTTAATGAATCGACGAGGAACAAGCCAAGATCAAGGGATGCGGAGACGCCGCCGCCCGTGAACACATTGCCATCCCTGACAACGCGGGACTTTACGACCTCTGAGCAATAAGGGGCAAGCAGGTCATATGCAGAAGGGTTCGTCGTAGCCCGTTTATCAGTCAAGAAACCAGACGCCTTAATCTCCACATCGCGTGCAGTTTTCACCCACGAGACAAAATCGGGGTCATGCCTAAGCTGCCTTGTAGAAAATCCGCCGGGGATAAAAATCAGATCATATCCGGAGAGATCCGGATAGACATGCGGGATTTTTATGGTTAATCCCCGATCATCCGTGATTTCCGCCTTCGTCGAACAAAAATCCCATGACACCGCTTCTTTGACTCCCAAAATGCCCAACCAGGTTACAGCTTCGTAAAAACCGCTAAAATCCAGCGTCGTCATTCCGTCAAATAAAATAAATGCCATCTTCATTCCCGTACACCGGCCTCTCGTTTGTCTGGTATAAAACAAAAAAAGCACCCGATCTGAAGAGAATCAAGTACTTTGCCCAGGCGTACGGCTGTTTGTCGGTGCGCTCCCTCATGGTTATCCATGTTTACGCCAGTAACGCACCGTTTCATGCTAGTGTTATAATCTTACATTCTTCTGCTGGAAAGTTCAAGGAGATAAAAGGAGATAAATCTCCGCCTGGTTTGTTTAGCCTTCAGCCTTCATCCTTCACTGCTATAGCCCTGTGCCTCCAGGTTCTTGCGGCTGGTTTTCATGATGAACATGTACATGAGAGCAAAACCCGCCACGCCCAGCAAAGCCGTCCCGGCGCTTATCCGGTACATCGCATGCGCGCCAAGATTCTGGAATATCCAGCCCCCGGTGACGCCCGCTACGATCCCGGACAGCCCTCCCCAGCTGAGGGCGTATACCGCTTGACCCGAGGCCCGGTATTCCTTCGGAACGAGCAGGGCGGTCAATTGCGTGCCTACATAATAATAACCTGCAAAAGTAAGACAGTGCAGGGCCTGAATGAAGATGATCTGATAAGGGGTTTCCGCCACCGACATCAGAAACCAGCGCAGCGCGTAAAGCAGACTGACAACGGCCAGACAGAAAATCATCGTTCGTTGACTTTTGCGCAAATACCGGTCAAATAGCAGGTAAACCGGAATCTCGAAGATGGATGACAGAAAAGCGGACCAGCCGATCAGAGAGTTTTTGCCTCCCAGATCGGAGATATAGATCGAAACAAATGTGTTGTTCATGGAGTTTGGAATCGAAATGAGAACGCCGATGACAAGGAACATGATAAACGGTTTGTTGGCCCATATTTGACCATAACCGACCGGGGCTCCTTTACGGCTGCCCGTTTTGCCTCCGCGGGGCAGCTTCAAGGCCAGGGCGATGGAGATGAGCATCATCACCCCGTACACGATCCACAGCTGATGAATGCCAAGTCGCTCGATGACCGGTCCTGTCGCCACCGCCATAACGGCCCACCCGAGGGAACCCCACAGACGGAAGCTGCCGAACTTAAGGCCTGTCTTGTCGGCCACATCGAGATTGAGGCTGTTGCTTTGCGAGAACAACGGGCTCTGGAAGAAAAAATAGAGCAGCATGAACGTAAAGATAAGATAGCCCGCGTTCAGAGAAAAGACGATCTGCATGACCACGGCATTGCCGATCAGCAGCATGAGCAGAACGCGCCTGGCATTCTCCAGCCGGTCGCTCCAATATCCCCAGAAGGGGTTGGAGAGGAGGGAGATGAACGGGCCTCCGGCGAGCAGCAGGCCAACCGTAAAGTTGGACATGCCGGTTTCCTTCAAATAAAGCGGAAAAAAAGTGCTGTAGACGGAGATCGCCCCATAGATGAAAAAGTTGAACGCTTTTATAAAGCCCAGGGAACGTATGTTGGTCAATGATGGGTGTGACATGTAGAGCGCTCAATCCTTTCCCGCTGACGAACCTGTTTTGGCAAGCTTCCGGTACTGCGTCGGCGTGATTCCGGTATGCGATTTGAAGATCGAGCAGAAGTATTTGTACTCCTTGTAGCCGACTTTCTCGGCGATCTCGAATACCCGCTCGTCGGTTCCGACCAGACTTGCTTTGGCCCGTTCGATGCGTACCTCATTCAGATACTCCGCGAACCCTTTGCCGAAATTTTGTTTGAACAGGATGCTGAAATAATTCGGCGTTATTTTGAGCAGGGCGGCCAGCTCAGAGGCCTTCAAATCCGTATGGTAGCTGGAATCAATATGCTTGTTGACGCGTTCGGCGATCCAGTGGTTCTTGTTGGCCAGGGAGGAATGAATCATCGCATGCAGGGACCAAAGCTCTTTGCGGAGCAGCGATTCCATGGCGCGGTAGGAGTTGTGCGTCAACAGATCGATTTCGCCCGAATTGAACGGATCGGTGCGCTCCGACAAATCCATGCCGTTCGTATGCAGTCTGCGATGCAGGATAATGCTCAATTCCTTGAAAGCCTGCAATATTTCCTTCAGCAGATAGCCCCTCTCGCGAAACTGCTGCATGATGCTCCCGATGATGTCATCCAGTTCCTCATAGCCTCCATGAAAGAGCACGTGGACCAGCTGCTTCTCCAGCTCGAACGGAGAGAACGGCAGAGGGCTCCGCCCGGAAATTTGCTCTTCATTATGAAACTGGATGGAGGGGCATTCCGGAACTGCAGCAAGCTGCAGGGCCGTGGTGGCCTCTATACTGCGGGCATAAGCCTCGTCCAATTGGGAAAAAGCCGGCGACACGCCAAAATAAAGGCGGGGGACCGGCGGTGCCATGTTCTGCGCTGCCGATAAGGCGGCAGACAAATCCAGCGGGCTCACCTGGCGGGAGCCGATGCACAGCGAAAGCAGCAGGTTCGGATGATGGAAGAAGGAAATGACTTCCTGATCGAAGGGTTTCAGCGCCGCATGAACGGTACTTTCCCAACCGATCCGCGCGGATTGCTGCGACTCCTCCGACGAATGGCTGGTCCATTCGGCATAATCCTCCAGCTGGCTGGCGATAAACCGGTAGGACGACTGGCCGTATGCGGCCAATGGCGGCGTATCGGCGTCCTTCCGTATAGCGGCTCCGCCTTGAACAAGCTGGATCATCCACTTTAACCAGCTTTCGCGCTCGCGCTTTTTTTCCCGCTCCGCATCAAGCGAGATTTCCATGCCGATTCTCTGGACCATCGCCATCAGCTCATCAATGTTGACGGGCTTCAGCAAATAATCCTCGATCCCAAGACGCAGGGCGCGGCGCGCATATTCAAAATCATCATAGCCGCTGACGATAATGATGCGGATCTGCGGCCATCTTTCCTTCAGCTCCTTGGCTAATTCAAGTCCGTCCATTCCATCCATGTTAATATCCGTGAGCACCAGATCGACAGGCTGCCCCGATACGAATTGCAGGGCCTCTACGCCGTCATAGGCTTCTCCCGCCACTTCCACGCCGATCGAATCCCAAGGAATGGTTTGTCTCAGGCCTTGGCAAATGATCGGTTCATCATCAACGATTAGCATTCGAATGGTCATGCTTCCTCCTCCTTTTCGTTCATCCAAAGAGGTATTCTTAACCTTACGCATGCTCCCGTAATGGACTGCTCCATGGGAAGCTCAACTCCGTAGCCGCTGCCGTTCACAAGCTGAATCCGTTCATGAATGTTGCTGATGGCGTGATCCAGCACGCTTTCATCGCCGGTCCTCTCCTCCAGAGCCCGGTGAATCAGAAGTCTTTTTTCCTTGGAAAACCCGATCCCCGAGTCGGTCACGTCGATAATCAAATCCGCTCCGTCCTGATAGGCGCGAACGTCGATTTTTCCGGCCTGCCGTTTGAAGCCGTGCTTGATGCTATTCTCCACCAGAGGTTGAATAACCTTCTTGAGCACCACTGCGTCCTCTAAGGATGCTTCCATAAAGAGGGAGAACCGCAGCTTGCTGCCCATCCGCTTCTGCTGCAAATTCAGATAGGCCCGGACAAATTCCATTTCACCGGCGAGCGTCGTATGATGCTTCCCGCTGTCCATGCCCATCCGGAAAAACCGGGACAAGGTCTCGATTAATTGACTGGTCTCAGGCGCCTGCTCCAGACGCGCCGTCCAGCGGATCGTATCGAGCGTGTTGTACAGAAAATGCGGATCCATCTGGCTCTGCAGGATCCGCAGATCGGATTCCTTCTGCCGGATCTCCAGCTTATATTTCTTGTCGATGAGATCTTTAATCGTGGTGACCATATTGTTGAACTGCCTGCCGAGCTCGCCGATCTCATCGCGTGAACGCACCTCGACCTGGGCCGAGAAGTCTCCGTGCTTGAGCCGGTGCGTCTCTTTCTTCAGCTCGAGGATCGGACGGATGATCGCCAGCTCGAAGCCGATTAAGGCAAGCAGGCCGAGAATCAGGATCACAAGAATCAAAATCTGCAAGGATGCTTTGATGGCCTTGGTTTTCTCCACGATCGTCTCATCCTTGACCATCGCGACAATATTCCAGCCCGTGGATTTCATATGCTGGTTAAATACGACATAGGAGGTGCCTTCCTCCTGCAAGGCGAACACGCTGCTCCGCTTGTTCACGATTTCCTGAAGCATGCTGCTGTCCGGGTAAGGATGGCCGACCAGCTTCTCGTCCGGATGCAGCAGGACGCTGCCGTCGGGGCGGACGATAAATATCGAGCCCTGATCCTTGGGAACCGGCGTTGTCAATAAATCGGTGAATTCCGTTTCGTTCAGACGCACGATCACCTGGCCGACCTGGTTGGACGGCTTCTCGAAGGAATTAATAACGCGGAACATGGAGATGACCCGTTTGCTGCCGGTCCAGCCGCTCTCCAGCGAATAGGAATCCGTCCATACGATTCCGCCCCGGTTGGCTTTCGCCAAGTCGCTCCATGGCTGCTCGAGGCCTTTGACCGGTTCGCCCATCTGCAGCTCGTTGCCGCCTACGCCCTGCAGCGAAATCGATTTGATGTACTGCTTGGACATGATCTGGAACGCGAAGAAGCCTTCGATCGCCGTTTTGTCCTTGTAGATTTGCTCCATATTGCCGGGAGTGGGCTTGGCCTCCAGAAAGCTGCGGAAATTTTCCTGATAAATCATATAGTCCGAGATATCTTCAATCGCCTTGATTTTCTCCGTCAGATTCATCTCGATGGTATTCAGGTTCTTCTCCATCGAGTCGATGAACTGCTGCCGCAGTATCGTCTCATACCGGCTCAGAATCACATAGCCGATCAGCAGAGAGGGCAGGGTGACCAGCATAATGAAGATCGCCACTGATTTTTTTCGCAAGCTGATATTGAGGAATCGGATTGCGCCTGATTTCATATGGTTTCATTCCCCCCGGGTGTCTGCATACTCCTGAGTACTCTATCGGAAGTCCTGTTCCTTCTATTATAAAGGAATCCTGGGAGGAAAGCTGACATAACAAGCGGCCAATTTCTGCAAGGAGAAGAGTGCGGGAGGCGGCATTTGAATCCGGAGAAACGGTGAAACGGCGCCCTGCGAAGATCCGATCCCTCCGGAAGCGGATGAGCGCCGGTGTGTTATCCTTTGACGGCGCCCGCCGTCATACCCTGCACAAGCTGCTTCTCCATGGCCAGGTAAAAGACGAGAAGCGGGATCAACGCCATGCTCAAGGCCGCCATCTGAAGCGTCTGGAACCGGGTCTCCGTGCCGGCGAAATTGGCGAGGCCCAGAGGCAGCGTCTTCAGAGCCGCTTTATTGATCAGAACGAGAGCAAACAGGAATTCATTCCAATTATAAATGAAATTAATGATAATAACCGTGGCCAGCGCAGGCTTGGTCATCGGCAGGATGATCGACCAGAAGATCCGGTAGATGCCGGCCCCGTCCATAATGGCGGATTCCTCGATATCCTTCGGGAATATTTTCATAAAACCCACAAGAATGAAGATCGTAATCGACAGGTGAAACGCCGTATACGGGAGAATGAGAGAGAGATGGGTATTGAGCAGCCCAACCTTTTTCATCAGAATAAAAATAGGGACGAGCGTGGTGTGGATGGGAATCGTCATCCCGATAATGAACAGGCTGTAAAGCCATCCCCGCACCCGGAATCGGAATCTGGACAGGAAGAAAGAGGTCAGCGCCCCCAGAAGCACGGTAAGCACAATCGCTCCCGCCGTCACGAGTACACTGTTCCAGAAATAAGTGCCAAGATGCGCCACTTTCCAGGCTTCGGTATAATTGCTGAAGTTCCAATACTTGGGCAGTCCCATCGGGTTGGTTGCGAAGTCCTCCTCGGTCTTGAACGAACCGACAACCATCCAGACGATCGGAATGATATTAATGATGCAGAGCACCGCTAAAAACAGATGAATGATGGTTTTCTTGCCCCGTGATGTTTGCATGGCTGCTCCTCCTTTTACGCGGCTTGCGGTGCTTAATCGTTTCGGCTGGTTGTCAATTTGGCCGCATAAATAGCGATCAGGCTGAATAGTAGAATCAGGATGGAAACGGCGCTTCCGAGCCCGAAATTCATATTGTTGAAGGCGTTGGTATACATGTAAATCGTCATGACTTCGGTATTATGGGCAGGCCCGCCGGCAGTCATCACGTAGATGAGATCGAATACCCGGAAGCTGTTGCTGATCGAGAAGATCAGAGTCACCCAGATCGTTTCCTTCAGCATCGGCAGGGTGATATGCCAGAACCGTCTCCAGCCGGTCGCTCCGTCCATAGCGGACGCTTCCCGGATCTCTTCGGGAATATTTTGCAGGCCGGCCAGAAAAATTACCATGTAGAAGCCGTAGTTTTGCCAGAGATAGGTGATGCTTACGGACAGCATGCCCCAGCGCTCGCTGCCCAGCCAGTTTTGTTTCCAGGAATCCAGATGGAGCAGGCCGAGAATGCCGTTCATTAGCCCCGATTCCGTGCTGTAGACCATATTCCAGATCATCGAAACAATAACCGCCGAGATGATGACGGGGAGAAACAAAGCGGACCGGTATATTTTGAGGCCTCTCAAAGAGCGGTTCAGCAGCAGAGCGAAAAACAGCCCCAGGGGCAGCTGGCCCACGATTCCGCTGACCATCATGAACAGATTGTTTTTGACGCCTTTCCAGAAGATATCGTCCTCCAATATGGAGGTGTAATTGTCCCAGCCCGCGAAGGTCATGTCGGACAGACCGTCCCAATTGAAGAAGGAATAGTAGAAGGACATCGCAATAGGAACCATCGCGAAGCCGATATAAATAATCAGGGCGGGGAGCATCCCGATAAAAATAGTGAGCGCCATCCGCTTCGTTATCGTCATAGTTGGCCCTCCTTTGCTGTGGGTTTTCTTATAAGGGGGATGAAGGGCGGCCGGGGACAAGCCTCAGCCGCCTTTATACAATAAATCCCTGATCCGTCTTTCAGTTATATCCAGATTGCGAGAGACTTCGAGCCCGCAGCGATTTCATCTGCCGTCATCTCGCGGCCTAACGCGTCGGAGAGGTACAGGCCTTCGCTGATCAGCATGGTCGAAAGCGCGATTTCGCCCGTCGGCAGAAGGCTGACACGGCCCTGCAGGGCAGCAATCCAGTGCTGCTGGGAGGAATCGTACGCATCTTCATTCTCTCTCATCCGGTGCCAGCGGGTATCCATCCGGTTCAAGTCGATCCGGCTGTCCAGATCCATATCGGCAACGGTCGTATGATAGCTGAATTCGGAGGTTTGCTCCGCCGAATGATAGGCGGGAAGCCGGATGCCGCCCCGTGAGCCGATAATGCTGCTGCCTTCAACGCCGCCAAGATGAACGGCCCAGGCTTCGAAAATATCCAGTGTCACGCCGCCTTGAAAGGTGACGAAGCCAAGCGCGAGCTCTTCCACGTCGAATCCGCTTTGCGCGCCTCTTTGCGGATCCATATCCATCTCTTGAATTAATTTGCCGGTGACCCGTGCGAGCGGCGGGTTCCCGAGCAAATACAGCATTTGGGCGATATGGTATACGCCCATATCCAGAAGGGCGCCGCCGCCTGCGCTTTCCTTCCTCGTGAAATGGGCGGTGCCGAAGCCGTCTACAAAAGGGCGGCCCCGGCGCCTGAAGCCGCTCGACCGGGCATGAAACAGCTTGCCCAATTGTCCGTCGTCGATCAGTGCCTTCGCGGCCTTCGTTTCCTTCTTGTACAGCATGCCCAGCTGGATATGCAGCATCTTTCCGGACTCGCGGGCGGCATCCACCATCCATTTACCGTCGTGATAAGAACCGGCGATCGGTTTCTCGCAATAAACATGCTTGCCGGCCTGGAGCGCTGCGATCGTCAGCGGCGCATGAAAGTTATTATGCAGACATACATCTACCGCATCGATATCATCCCGCGCCAGCAGCTCTTTATAATCCGTGTAAACATCGGGAACCCCGTATTTCTCCGCAGTCTCCCGGGCTTCCCGTTCGTTGATGTCGCATACGGCAACCACCTGCGCGCCTTCAATGCGGGAATAGTTGTCCAGATGCTGCTTGCCGATGATCCCTACGCCTATAACGCCGATTCTGATTTTTGCATTTTCCAATGTTTACGCCTCCAATTTCTGCCCGGCAGTCCGGTTTACCGCCGCCAGCAGTCTTTTCATTGAGGCCAATGCCCATTCAATCTCGATGTACGGATCGGACGGGGCGTTATATTCGACCGCCCAATATCCTTCATATCCGCTGTCTGCCAGCGCCTTGACGGCATCTTCCGCTCCTGGGGAAGCAAGCGTCCGGGCATCCAGATGTACGTGGTTTACCCAAGGGGCAACAAGCCGGTTTCCCTGTTCACCGGTGTCATTCCATCGTCCGATGTGAAGCAGAATACCATATCCCGGGTGATCGACAGCTTCAGCGATCCGCTTCATCCACCTGGGATCGAGCGATACGCCCGTATGATTCTCGGGGCCAACCGTAAACCCGTAATCGGCGGCGAGCTGTGCATATTCCCGATAGCGTAGAACCGTATACACGAACTGCTCCTCCGTCATCTCGCCGGGTCCCCGGTTGGCATCGATCCGAACCGTCCGGGCTCCCAAGAGATGCGCAGCATGCAGATGCGCCAGCGCATTGCGGTGAAGCTGCTGCCTGACATCGGGATCCGGGTCCCACAAGTGGGCCCGGTCCACGATCAGGTTGGCGACGGTCAGCTGCTTCTCGTCAAGCGATCGTTTGATTTTGCGGAGATGGTCATCGCTTGCGAGCTTCCAGAGCGGAACGCTGCGATCTGTGAAGAAAGCGTTCCACAGATCCACAGCTTCCAGCCTGTAGCGGTGCTTGACCGTCTCCAGATAGCCGAAGATGTCCATTTCGCCTTCGCTGAACAGCTGGTAGAAGGAGAATCCTCCAAGGGAAGCTTTCACTTGCCATTCCTCCATTCCCTGACCAGACGGGATATACGCTCCGCCCGAATTATTTGATCTTATCCATGGCCTCTTGCATATCCTGAGCGACCTGTTCCGGCGTTTTCTGCTTCATTGTGATGGCTTGAAGGTCGTTCTCGATCACATCCTTGATCGTTGCCGGCATTACGCTGTCGAACACAAGGGCATCGCCGTTCTTGGTCAGCTCGATCATTTCCTTCAAATATTTGCTCGTATCCGCAGGCATTTCCACCGTAGCCGGAACGACAATGCCTTTGCTCATCAGGTTCTGGTACAATTCAGGGGCGTAGAAGTACTGCAGGAATTTGAGCGCCGCATCTTTCTTCGCTCCGCTTAATTCTTTGCTCAGCCCGATACCGTATTGGACGACTCCGGCACTTTTGCCTGCCGAGCCTTTGCCGCCTTCGATGGAAGGGAACAGCGCAATGCCGATGTTATCCGGGTTTTCCGTATTGCTGACGCGGAATTTGGTATCGATCGTCGAGCTTGTCATGGTCATGGCGGATTTCTTCTGCAGGAAATAATCCTGCACCTGCACTTCGTCCATCGTGTTCACATCGGAATTGAACGCTTCGGCCTTGTTCAGCTCATCGAGAATGCCCAGTGCCTTGACATAGTCGGGATCTGTGAATTTAGCTTCGCCCTGCTTGACCTTGGTGAGGAAATCGGTGCCGGCAACGCGGTCTCCGACAGCCGACATGAAAGTGGACTGCAGCGGCCATCTGTTCTTGTTGCCGATACCCATCGGCGTGACGCCTGACGCTTTCAGCTTCTTCACCAGGTCAAGAAAGTCGGCATAGGTCGTCGGAAATTCATTGTAGCCAACCTTCGCCAGCATATCTTTATGGTAGTAGATGATATCGACAAAGGTCATTTTCGTCGGGATGGCGTACTGCTTGCCATCTACGTTATAACCGGCCAACGCCTGAGCGGGAAGGACGTCTTTCCAGTTGTCCATGATTTCATCAATGGGCATCAGCACATCGGCGTCGATGTAAGGGTCCATATCGATGCCGGGAAACAGGATGAACATGTCGGGCATGCTGTTTCCGGCCGCTTCCGTGCGCAGCTTGGTACGGTACTGTGCGGAAGGGATATCCTGCGCTTCGATTGTGATGTTCGGATTCAGCTCCTGAAATTTCTTGATCCGCTCCTTGTACAGCTCATTGTCCACATTGGGACTCGACCAGTTGTCCTCCATGGTGAGCGTAACCTTCTCATCGGATGCCGTCTGAGGCTGACCGTTCTCCGTGGCGGTGTTGTTGTTCCCGCAAGCTGTAATGACAATCAGTGCAACAGAAGCAACAGCAAGAAGTGATTTCCGAAAAAAACCTGTACCCATACACATTCCCCTCATCTTATGTTATTTTTGTTGACATTAACCTTACGGGAATATTATATAATGAGCTCATTTGCTCTTACTATCCCGGCGAATTATGATAACATCCAAATTTTTAATGCAGATACAGGACATGATACTTGTTTTTCGGGTATATCGCGATTGGACAGCCGTCGGGTTGAAAATAATGAAAAGCCCTGCTATTGCGCATTTTGGCGGGAAGCAGGGCAGGGTACCACCGATTATACAAGGGGGCAAAATGCTGCTGCCGACAGAAGAAATATGCGGCCGGCCGCCGTTATGCAGGGCCCGTACGCACCGGGATACTGCGCGGCGGGATAAAAGCCGGACTCACCACGCGGCCACTTCTCCGTCCGCCCTTGGTTCCGTGCCGCCAGCCAATACGCCGGTTGCGGAATCCCGCCAGATGATCTGTCCCCGTCCGAACATGCCCGAATCCAGCGCACGCTGCACCACATGTCCTCTTCTGGCCAGAGCCTGGGCGATGTGATCGGGGAACTGCGGTTCCACTTCGATTATCTTTTCTTTAATCCAGCGCCATCTCGGCGCATCCAGCGTTGCCTGCGGATTAAGATGAAAATCGATGGCGTTCATCACGACCTGCACATGCGCTTGCGGCTGGATCGATCCGCACATCACGCCGAAGGGGCCGACCGGCATTCCGTCCTTCGTGATAAAACCCGGAATTATCGTATGGTAGGTCTTCTTCCGGGGCGCAAGGGCGTTAGCGTGGTCAGGGTCCATGGAAAATCCGGCACCCCGGTTCTGCATGCAAATTCCCGTCCCGGGAATAACAATTCCGGAGCCGAAGTCGCCGGAATGGCTCTGGATGAACGAGACCATATTGCCCTCGCCATCCGCCGCTGCCAAATAAACCGTGCCTCCCTTAGGCGGCTCGCCGGCCAATGGAAGCAAAGCTTCCATCCCGATCAATGATCTCCGCTGCTCAGCATAAGCCTCGGAGAGCAGTTCCTGGACGGTGACCTTCATGCTGCGGGGGTCCGTAATATATTTCAGACCGTCCACATAAGCCAGCTTCACAGCCTCAATCTGCTTGTGGTAGGTGGCTACCGTATCCTTCGCGTCAAAATCCATGCCTTTGAGAATGTTAAGCGCGATCAGAGCGACGAGACCTTGTCCGTTCGGGGGGATTTCCCAGATATCGTAGCCCCGGTAATTTACGCTGATCGGATCTACCCACTCCGGTCTGTATTGGGCCAAATCCTCTTTGCTCAGGAATCCGCCATGCTTGCGGAAGAAAGCATCGATCTGTTCCGCCAGTTCTCCGCGATAGAACGATTCCGCCCGGGTCTCGGCAATCGAGCGCAGTGTACGGGCATGATCCGCTGAGCGCCAAATCTCGCCTGCATCGGGTGCGCGG
Organism: Paenibacillus sp. JT31N11; assembly: GCF_056269285.1. Taxonomy (NCBI): domain Bacteria; kingdom Bacillati; phylum Bacillota; class Bacilli; order Caryophanales; family Paenibacillaceae; genus Paenibacillus; species Paenibacillus sp. JT31N11. The sequence goes on along the minus strand of NZ_JBWDNQ010000007.1, from coordinate 286,895 downwards.
CCGTCGGGCGCGAACGTGTCCATCCACGGCTCATGCACTTCATTGTTCAAGGCGCTGATATTGTCATAGCCCAGCTTCCAGTATTTCGCTATTGTCGGAGATACCGGGAAGCCGTTCTCCGCGTATTCGATCGCCGGCTTCAGCACTTCCCCGAGCGGAAGACGGCCGAACCGTTCCGACAAAGCGGCCCAGGCCGCCGGCGTTCCGGGAACGGTAACCGGCAGCATGCCGTAGGCCGGGATTTTGTCATATCCGGCGGCTCGGACTTTATCGATTGAGATCGATTCGGGAGACGGGCCGCTGGCGTTCAAGCCGTGCAGCTTGCCGTCGATCCAGACGATGGCGAAGGAGTCGCCTCCGATGCTGTTGGAATTCGGCTCGACGACAGTCAGGCATGCGGCTGCGGCGATGGCCGCATCCACCGCGTTGCCCCCCGCTTTAAGCATATCGAGGCCCGCCTGTGCGGCAAGCGGCTGGGTGGTGGCGACCATTCCTTTTTTTGCGTAGGTTACCATCCTTCTGGAGGGGTAAGGATTCCATAAGGCGTCATAATTCATGCTGCATCTCTCCTCCTCTGCTGCTTCAATCAACTGAATAAGGTTCTTCAAGCTGATGTATGCGCTTTATTTTTTGTTCAATAGAACGACTTAGCCCATTCTTCTTTACGTAAGGTTAATGTGTTTATTATAATCCGTGTCATTCAGAACCGATATCCTACGCAAATATGATAATATCCCAAAATATTAAACGGGTTTGAGGCCTATTCTTTTTTCGCTATATTGCTCCAAACCTACACACGTTGTACACAGATGTCTTCTATACTTGGTCGTGAGGTTACAAATGGAGGTGTGGCTCGCATGATGAAGAGAGCAGGAAGAACGCCGTGTCCGGTATAAGCTTGTGATAACATGACGGTATAAGAATGCATGCTGCAGCTTAAATTAAGATACACAAGATTGCAGGCAGATATGGAGTGTACAGCAATGAAACGAAGTATATTGTTAGTAGAAGATGATATGCTTATGCGTGAATTTATAACGGATTATTTCATAAAGGAACAATGGGAAGTGCATGAGGCGGAGAACGGAAGACTCGCGCTGGAAATTTTTGAACGGACCTCCGTTGATCTGATTGTTCTGGACATCATGATGCCGGAAATGGACGGATGGTCGGTATGCCGGCGCATTCGCGAGAAATCGGACGTGCCGATCATCATGATCACGGCAAGGGCGGAGGACGATGACCAGGTTATGGGGTATGAGCTTGGCGCCGATGAATATGTGACGAAGCCCTTGAGTCCAAGGGTACTGGTAGCCCGCGCTACTGCATTAATGAAAAGAACCGAAGGAACGATCGGACGCGAAGGGGACATGCTGGTCTATGGGGATTTATTGGTGAACAGAATGGCGCATACGGTATCTGTTGCGGGCAATACGATCAATCTGTCGCCGAAGGAGTACGATCTGCTCCTCTTTCTCACCAGGCACTACGGCAAGGTCCTGCCCCGCGAGTATATTCTGGATTCGGTATGGGGTTACGATTACCTGGGGGATTTGCGCACAGTCGACACCCATATCAAAAAATTAAGAGCCAAGCTCGGAGACGAAGGCCGGTATATCGGCACCGTCATTCGTGCAGGCTATAAATTTGACATGGAAGCATGAGAAGGCGCGGCGTAGTCCTTAAACTTTTCATTGTCACATCTGTTCTGATTTTAATTGTTTTTTCCCTGGTTATGCTGGCGGAAGGATTGTTTTTCGAGCGGTTTTACCGGTCGTCCAAGATCCATGCGTTAGAGAGGAATATGAATCAATTCGCGGATCAATTCGAACAGGCGGAAGCGGGCGGACAGCAGGTGTCGCGGCTGCTCGGCGCCTTTATGAACCATAATGATACCAGCACGGCAATCTTGAATGACCGGTTTGAACGGACAGCTATCAATCCCTATTTTCTGAAGCTGCAAGTGGGCAGCAAGACGGTTACCATTCCTATCCCGCAGGATGGAATGACAATCAATTCCATCCCGCAAGGGATGCAAATCGGCGATACGCTGGTGGTCGACGGGATTTTCATGGATGAGGCGGATACCGTCATGCAGCCCGTGGTCATCCAACAGAAGAATTCGGAGCTTGAACAGGGTTTGATGCGTGTGAAAGGGAGAATAACGGATTTGATGCTCCCCGAGCAGCGGTCGTACAACCCTCTCTATCAGGATTCCCTTATCGACGATGCGCTTGAGGACTGGAGAGAGCAGTCGGAACAATACGGTTCCCTGCTGCAGGATGGTTCCCCTGTTCAAGTGGAATGGACAGATGAATGGAGCGGCGTCAGTTACGCGGTTCTGATCCGGGAGCTGCCCGAGGGTAAGAGCGGGGATCGTTATTTATTCGTCATGACCTCGCTGCAGCCTGTCGGGGAAGCGGTCGAGACACTGAAGCAATATTTTATTTATATCGCGCCTGTCATTCTAATCCTTGTAATCATTCTGTCCCTGATTTATTCCCGAATTGTCTCCCGTCCGTTAGTGATGCTGAGCCGCTCGGCGGCGCGTCTTGCGAAACTGGATTTTACCGCACAGCCTGAAATCCGTTCAAAGGATGAATTCGGGGATCTTTCGCGCGATATGACTGCGTTATCCCGGAATTTGGATGCAGCTCTGAAGGAGCTTACCCATGCGAATGAGAAGCTGCAGGAGGATATCCAAGACAAGGAGCGGTCCGAGCAGCTTCGCAAAGAGCTGATCGCGAACATCTCGCATGAGCTGAAGACGCCGCTCGGCATCGTTAAAGGATTTGCCGAGGGGCTGCAGGACGGGGTGGCGAGCGATAAAAGAGACCGTTATCTTGCTCTCATCGTCAATGAAACGGATCGGATGAACGCTTTAATTCTGGATATGCTGGAGCTTTCCAAATTTGAAGTCAAGGCCGTTCGGCTGCAGCCGGGAAGCCTGTCGATGACAAGCCTTGTCCATAAGGCGGCTGATTCGTTTTCCGGGCAATTGGAGAGCAAGCGACTGCAGGTCAGGTTAAGCCAGGAGGATGAGGAGGTACCGTTAGTCGCGGCAGACCCCAGACGAATCGAACAGGTAGTCATGAATTTATTGAGCAACGCCATTCGGCATGCGGTGGAGAACAGTGTCATTACAATTGACATCAGGCGGACTTCTCCGGGAAAGGTAACTACAGTTATCGAAAATACCGGACCGCCCATTGCAGAGGCGGATATGGGCCGGATATGGGATCACTTCTACCGGGCCGAGCGTTCACGGGACCGTAAATCCGGAGGGACTGGTCTGGGACTTGCGATCGTCAAGCATATTCTCGAGCTTCACGGAAGCGAGTATGGTGCGGTCAACACGAGTCAAGGCGTCGCATTTTCTTTTACATTAAATGAAAGCAGAGGAGAACACCATGAATAACAAGAAAATCATCTATCTTATTACTGCTCTGGTTGCGCTGATTCTGATCAGCGCGTGCGGTGCAAAATCAAACAACGGATTATCGGATACTGAAAACGCGAACCCGGCTGAAACCAATCAAGGAAATACCGCCGGCCAGAACGGCGATGCGGCGAATTCTCCAGACAATACCGCGGCTCAGGACGGCAATGCTGCGAATTCCCTGGACAATGCCGCCTCTAATGAGGGCGCTGCGGCGAATTCCCCAAACAATGCCGCCGCTGATGGCAGTGCAGCAGATTCCGACAAGGAAATTTTAATTATTATCGATCAGACTCCCAAGCCGATTGAGGGAAACAGTTTCGATTTTGTGGTGAACAAGCTCCCGGAAGGGTACTCGATGAGTCAAATTCAGTGGGTTTCCGAGAAGACCCAGATTACCAATACAATAGCGGAAGCCATTGAACACGGGCAAAACGGGGAAGACGGGTTCTACATCAGCGGAGACGGACAATTCTCCGGCTTCTTCTATCCGGATACGATGAAGGGCGAGGAAGGCGAGGTAAGCTTCCTGTTCAAGGATGATCAAGGCCAGGAGTTAACCTGGAAAAAGAAAATAACCTTGAATTAATGCCTCAGCAGAGGCAGCAAGTGTTGAACGGGTTTGAAAACAGAGCAGTCCCAATGGGATTGCTCTTTTCTATCTATGTTATTCCCGGCAAACCATCAACAGGTTATCGTCGGGGTCTTTGATGACGAACCAGTGATCCTGCTGGATATCCGTGACCAGGTTAATGTTATTTTCTTGGGCAAAAGAATAGGAAGCCTGCAGGTCACGGGTCACCAGCATAAACGCCGGCGTCTTTGTATTTGGGGCGCCTCCGGGTTCCTTCCCGCCCCACATCGGCATCGTGTCCAGGATAAGACCCGTTCCCTCCATCGGCAGCGGGCAGAGATGGCCGTTCATGATTTCGCAATCTCCCGGAGACAGCCCCAGCAAGCGGCAGTACCAATCCCGCGACCGCTTAATATCCCGGACCGGCACAAAAACACTACCGACCTTGTTCCTGATCGGACTTTGCCCAGCCGCCTTCTGCCGTTCTTCCCGGCCTGAATGACTCATATCCATTCCCCCTGCTCAAATTTTTGATTTCGCCGTTCCGATTTCCTGGCAGGCCCGCCATTAACTCCCTGACAGGGAGGTTCCGGTCTCCAGCAATGTCTTCATACCCGACAGAACAACAGGCAACCCGCCTTCAAGTATCCGGGAAGTATGGGGCGACAGCTCGAATTCGTCATGTGTGACGGTTACAAGTGTGACCCCTTCCATCTCGTCATGAGGCTCGATCTCCCATGTGAGGCAGGAGGGAATTTCCTCTGCAGTCTCGGCCAATGCGAGCAGCTGCCAGGACATGACAAGCCTGCGGGGAGGGTCAAAGGCGATGATGGTTCCTTTAGCCTGAACCTGTCCTTCCGGGCTCAGAATCTCATAAGGAGAGTCGATTCCCCAGTCGGACCGGATAAAGCCATTATACCAATATTTAGATGTCATAGACGGGTCGGTAAGGGCTTGCCATACCTTTTCGGGAGTCGACCGGATAGCAATGCGGTTAATGTGACGTGGCTTATGCTCCATAACAGGTTCACGCTCCAGTTCAGATTTCATGGCGGTTAGTTGTAAAGCCCAGGGCTCGGCATATTTGCTGACCCATCGTTCATAAATTTGCCTGATCGGCACGGGATTCAGATAATGCAATTTCTCTCTGCTGACCTTCCTTGTCGTAATAAGGCCTGCTTCCTCCAGCAGATTAAGATGCTTCATGACGCCGAACCTGGACATGTCCAGATGCGTGCACAGCTCGCTTAATGTGCGTCCATCCGATTCCTGCAGCAGATCCAGCAGTGTGCGCCGACTTGGGTCGGCCAGCGCTTTAAATATATCGTTTACCAGCCGGCACACCCCCTATAGATTATTCGATCCGGATCCGTTATCCGGGAAAAGCGCATATAATTCTTATCGTGGTATTGACATGTTACTTAATGGTAACATAATATAAAGGTGACTTTATGGTCACATTATATCATGCCCCGGTAAAAGCGACAACTCTTTGTGCTTACTGCGCACGCGTTACGGGGTGGGGAATCGGAGGTATTTAATTGATGAATCCGTACAGGAACAAATATGATGCCGCGGTAGTCGGCGGAGGGTTGGCAGGACTGACTGCTGCCGTTTTTCTGGCAAGAGCGGGCAAATCTGTTATCGTGCTGGAGAAAGCGGGCCGGACGGGAGACCTTGCCCAAACGGTCAACAAGAACGGAGCGCTCTTTAACTTCGGTCCTCATGCCATGTACGAGGGAGGAGCGGCGCTGGGGATATTGGAGGAGCTCGGCTGCCGGCCGAAGACAGGTTATACGGCCGCAGGCAGGATGCTGGGAATTCTGAAGGGGGAGATTATGCAAATTCCGCAGCACTTTTCACCCGAAGAAAATGCGGAATGGACCCGGCTCACGGGCGGTTTGCGCCAAATCGATACCGCTTCACTTCGCGGGATCAGCCTTCAGGAGTGGGTGGAAACCAATCTTCGCCACGAGCGTGTCCGGCTTCTGTTCAGTGCCATGTGCCGGCAGGCGGCGTTCTGCGGTGATCTGCATCTGCTAAGTGCGGGCTATGCCATAAGGCAGTCGCAGCTTGCATCGCAAGGCGTCAAGTATGTGGAAGGCGGTTGGCAGACCGTTGCGGATAAGCTGCGGGAGCTGGCCGTTCAAGCGGGTGCCGTGATCGCCACCGGGCACAAAACGGAGCAAATTGCAGTCGGAAGCGGGAAAGTTCGCTCCATCGTGCTGTCAGATGGAATGCCGGTTGAAGTCTCCGCTGTTATTGCCGCCGTTGGTCCGGATGAAGCCTGCCGGATGGTTGAAGGGTCGGAGCATATGTCGCTCGGATCCTGGAAGGCGCAGTCCCGTCCGATCTATGCCGCGTGTCTGGATGTGGCGCTGCGGCGTGTGCCGAGACCGGAGCATCTCTTCGCTGTCGGCATGGATCAGCCGCTCTATTATTCCAATCATTCGGCTTCGGTTAGATTGAGCGATAACGGCTCTTATGTCCTGCATCTCATGAAATACAAAAATACCCGCAGCGAGGCAGAGCCGGGGGCCGACAAGAAGCAGTTGACCGGCCTTCTTGACCTGCTGCAGCCCGGATGGGAGGAGGAAATGGCAGCCTCCAGATACTTGCCCGGCCTTCTCGTAGCGCATGATGCGCGCACGATTCATCATAATGGAGAGGGGCCGGCGGCAAGTCCCGCCGTTCCGGAAGTCCGCGGGCTGTTCGTCGCCGGCGACTGGGTCGGCAGGAATGACCGGCTCGCCGATGCGGCAATGTCCAGCGCCAGGCTCGCCGCGCAGCAGGCGCTGAGCGGTATGAATGCAGCGATGTAACGGGCATGCGAAGGAGCGGAATCATTTCATCATCAAAATAGACCAGCATCGCCAGGAAGACATCTGCCGCCGGATGTCTTTTTCTTTTACCTTTCTGAAGAATTGTTTCCATATAAAGCTATTTGGAGTCGTTAATCGTATATATAGAAGATTTACCATTATATAGGGCGGCCCAATATAACAAAGGGAAGGATCGGAATGTATGCTGCGTGTTGAAAACTTGTCTCATTCTTTTAAGAACGGCGGCGAAATCACCCCGGTGCTTCAGCATATCAGCTTCGAAGTCAAGCAGGGCGAGATGATCGCGCTCCTGGGAAGCTCGGGCTCCGGCAAATCCACCCTGCTGAATTTGATGGCGGGTCTGATGAAGCCGACGGAAGGTACGATCCATATTGCCGGCCACAACATTGTAACCATGGGGGAGAACAAGCTGGCGGAGTTCCGGCGGGAGCATATCGGTTTTATTTTTCAGGCATATGAGCTGATTGCCAATCTGACGGTCCGCGAGAACGTGGAGCTGCCGCTTGTGTTTCAATCGATCCGCCCCTCCGTGCGCAAGCAGCGGGCGCTGGATCTGCTTGAGCAGGTGGGCATTCCGGAGAAGGCGGATATGTTTCCTTCGCAGCTGTCAGGCGGACAGCAGCAGCGCGTCAGTATTGCCCGTTCCCTGATAACGGAGCCCTCGGTCATCTTCGCGGATGAGCCTACGGGCAATCTGGATACCCGGACAGAGGAGGAAATTATCGCGATTCTGAAGCAGCTCAATGAAACGATGAAGACGACCTTTATTATCGTGACGCATGAACGGGAGGTTGCACAGCAAACGCAGCATATTATTGCGCTTCGGGACGGATTTCTCGTTACCGAGACGGATGCGGCCAGTACAGTGTGGGCAGGGGGGAACAGAAGTTGAGAATTCGCGACATTACGCGCTTGTCGTGGGATCAGGTCAAACGCCGGAAAGTGGTCACGGCGCTGTGCGCGGCGGGGATTTCCATCGGCTGCGCGGCCATTGTCGTCGCATTAAGCGTGGGCGAATCGGCACAGACCTATATCGAGCAGGAAATGAACAGCTTCTTCAAAATGGATGAGATTACGGTGACGGAAAACGGCGGCGTATCCTCTCCAGGCAGTCAGGAAACAGCGGTTGAGCAGAGCCTGGAGCGGGGGAAGCTGACGGAGCAGAAGCTGGAAATTATCCGGAATATCCCGCATGTGAAAGCCGCGGCGCCATTCCAGCAGCTGAACAGCTTTCAAATGCAAACGGTGGATAACCGCAATTCCTATATTGAAATCATCGGGACGGATCTGAATTTGCTGCCGGAATTCGATAAACCGCTCATGCAGGGCGCTCCTTCCGATCTGCAGGGGACCGTTATCCTCAGTTACGGCGCGACACTCGGACTCGTCGACGAAGCCGCGCGGCAGAGCGTGCTGGAGCAGATGCAGAAGAATCCCTACGACAGCAAGCTGACGGAGCAATACAATAAATTGAACCAGACGCCCTCTTCGCTTTATCAAAGGCAGGTCCAGTTCCGCAATCTTCAGGAGCCGGAGAAAACAACGGTCAGCTCGCCTTTCCGTGTGGCAGGGGTCCTGAAGAAAGCAAGCGGGGTGAGCGAGGAGTCCGCCTCCTATGACAAGAAGGCCTACATATCGCTGGACACCGCGCAAATGCTCATGCAGGAGCTATATCCCGGCCAAAGTCAGCTTGCGCAGGCAAATGTCTATAATTCCATACTCGTCAAAGTGGACGATCAAGCATACACCGAGCAGGTAGAAAAACAAATCCAGAAGCTCACCCTGTCAACACAAACCAATTTGCAGCAGAAAGAGCGGATCGCCCAGCAGTTCAGCATCATCAAGGGCGTCGCATTGGGCGGCGGCGTGTTTATTCTCATTATCGCCTCCATCTCGATCGTGGTGGCCATGACGATGTCGACCTATCAAAGGCGGCGGCAGATCGGCATTATGAAGGTGCTTGGCGCGAATTTGGGACAAATCCGCAATATGTTCATCGTGGAGGCGGCCCTGCTGGGATTTCTCGGAGGCCTGCTGGGTGTATTGTTCTCCTACTGGATTGTATGGGGGATCAACGGCATCATTAATGCGGTTGCTCCCGAGCAGGAGCAGGTCATTATTTTTATCCCGCTGACGACCATTCCCATTGGTATGCTGTTTGCCATTATGACAGGCGTATTATCCGGCATTTATCCGGCGATCAGCGCGTCGCGCACAGATGCCCTGACCGCCATCCGGCGAGATTAGCTGTATATGAAGGGAGAAGAGAAGCTCGCATGAAGAAAAAAATAAAATGGCTGATTATCGGGATCATTCTCATTGGCATCAGCTACGCTCTCTATACCGTATCCAAGCCAGCGCCCAGAATCGAGGAAATGGCGGACAAGCAGGCCATCACCTTCAAGGTAAGCACGGAAACGCTCGTCAATACGGTTGAAGTAAAAGGGAAATCGATGTATGAGCAGGAGACGTTTGTCTATGCTCCATTTGGCTCCAGGGTTACGGAGTGGAAGGTGGAGGACGGTCAGCAGGTGAAGCAGGGGGATGTCCTCTTTCAATTGGACCAGACACAGCTGCAGAACGAGATCGAGCAGCAGGAAGCGGAAATACATAAATCGAAGCTCGAATCCGAGCTTAACACCTACATGGACAAGCTGGATCAGGAGGCGGTAGCGCTTGGCGACGAAACGGCAAGGGCACGGGAGCTTGCAGCCAAGGAAGTCGCCAGACTAAACCAGGAGCTAAGCGAGGTGACGAGCGGAATCAAGCTCAAGGAGCTTGCGCAGCAGAAGGCCAAGCTGAGCGAGGCCAAGTACCGCTCTCCCGCCTCGGGTATTTTTCTGTATGACAGCGCCAGCGCCCATCCGCAGATGGTAACCGATAATCAATATGTGGGCAAAATCGTCGATTTGAACAAGCTTCAGCTGATTGCGCTTGTTGGCGAGCAGGATATCTTCAGCATCAAGCCGGGGATGCCGGTTGTCGTTAGAATGACAGCCAAGAAGGAGCTGAAGCTCTCGGGCAGCGTATTGAAGGTATCCAAATTCGCCAAGACCGGGACGGATCAGAACAATATCGACCAGGCCGCCCAGTTCGAGGTGGTGATTGCGCTTGAGCCCAGCGAGTATCTGATTGCGGGCCTCAGCCTGAATGGCGAAATTGAAATCACGCGCAAGGAAAAGGTCACTGTCGTACCGACCATTGCGGTCATGCGTGAGCAGGATGCCTACTATGTTATGCTGGACAAGGGAAATGGCATGTACGAGCGCAAGGATATCAAGATCGGCATGGAAACACCGGAGAATACGGAGGTGCTGGAAGGCTTGAAGGTTGGCGATACCGTTGTCCTGAATTAACACAGCTTGCAGGGGCAATGCAGCAGTCGGGACGGCAGCATTACCCAGGCTTTCCGTTCCGGGGAGTAAAGGGTAAGCGGGTCGGATAAGACTGACAACAGGCGGGAGAATTCATAGACTTGACATCGCTCCCGGGCGACACTAAAGTGGAGTTTAATGAGGTGTGTATGATGAGCAAACGCCAGGATATTATGAAAGCTACGCTGGATCTGATCGATGAAGAAGGGCTGCAGTCCGTCACCTTCGCCAAAATATTGAAGAAGGCCAATGTAGGCTCAGGCACCGTCTTCAACTATTTTGGCAGCAAGGAAGAATTGGTCAATGAAGTATATAAAGAGGCGCGATTGCATATGGGCAACTGCCTTCTGGCCGGTTACGATCCGGGGCTGAGTCTGTATGAGAGGTTCAAATGCCTCCAGTTGAACAGGCTTCGCTTCGGGATCGATTTCCCCAAGGAATTTCTGTTTATCGACAACTATTCCTATTCGCCCTATATCTCGGCCGATCTGCGCAATATGGACGATGCCGGCTCTTCGCGTGCTGTGCAGGACGTCATCGTCGAAGGGCAGAAGCAGGGGATCATCAAGGAGATGGCTCCCCATATGTGCCACCAGCTCATCCACGGCATTATTTCCGCCATCGTCAAGGGTTATCTGGTGGAGAAATATCCGCTGACGGAGCTTGAGGCGCAGCAGACGCTGGAGGCGTCGTGGAAGGCGATTAGGGTGTAGATGGAAAGCGGGGCCGGATGTGCAGGGCAGTCGAGCGGGGCAGGTCCGGTCAGAGCGGCATAGTGCTGGCGCGTGTAAAAAGAAGAATAGATCTGGGCTGTAGAATCGGCCGGGAGAGCGCGTCGCTGGCAGAGATCGATATCCCCCTAAGGCTCCACCAAACTAAAACCTTGTAGCATCGGGATTTCCCGGTGCTTTTTGATTTTTTGAAGGGTGTTAATCTGCCAAGAATCGCGAGAATGACAATAGGATACCATTAGAAAATAACGGCGTGCTAGTACCCAAGTCTTATTTCAGAAGGGGATGTAAATCAAAATAAAGTTCACAGCGCCGGAGCTTGAAAATAAATCTGTAGATATGAAGGTTTTAAAAATAGCTACACAGTATTCGAATCCGTCGTTTTATTCCACACATTTATGAAAGGAACCGTGAGCTTGCAACACTTAAGGTATTAGGCTATCAAAAAAATAAAATAAATAAACTTATATTTTTTGAAAACATCATATTAATCCTGTTTGCGGTAATTGCAGCCTTACCGATAAGCGACTATGTTATTACATTTATTATCAAGGCGCTGTCCAGTATCCATCAACAAATCCCGAATCAATTAAGTATTATTACCATATTGATAGCTGTTGTTCTTTCATTCTTGCTAACTATGTTGTCTAACTTACTGCTTAGGAGGAAAGTATCCAAAATAAATATGATTGAATCATTAAAAAGTATTGAATAAGAGAATCAATGCCCGATTTTCGGCGGAACTATTTTTCGGAAACGATATAATCATAATTGTAAAGAAATCAACCAAATCAAAACTGCATGAAAAAAGGAGGAGCAGCATGCTGCCGGCCGACAGGAAACGCGAATATTACCAGGCGTTAATCGATAAAAAATCCGAGTACGAAGGCATTTTCTTTGTAGGAGTCAAGACAACCGGCGTATTCTGCCGACCTACATGTCCGGCAAGAAAACCCAAATATGAAAACTGTGAATTTTATGAGACGGCCAAGGAAGCCCTGTTGGCATCATTCCGCCCCTGCCAGCGCTGCCGTCCGCTGTCTTATCCGGGCCATGTCTCAGAGTTGGTTAGCAAGCTAGTCAGCGCAGTGGAAGAAAATCCGGAACATCGCTGGACGGAAGAAGACTTTCGAAAATTATCCGTGGATGCTTCAACTGCGCGGCGCCAATTCAAGAAGAGGTTCGGAATGACTTTTGTTGAGTATGCAAGAGCGCGGCGAATGGGAATGGCCTTGAAGCATATCCGGGCAGGCAGTGCAGTCATCGAAGCACAGTTGTCCGTAGGGTATGAATCTGGCAGCGGCTTTAGGGATGCGTTCTCGCGCATTATGGGCGCAGTACCTGCTCAATTAGGCGGTCAAAAGATTTTGAAAGCCTCATGGTTGGATACGCGGCTTGGTCCGATGATCGCAATAGCTGACGAACAAACATTATATTTGCTTGAATTCATGGATCGCAGAGGATTGGAGCGCGAGATAGAGCGCCTAAGGAGGAGGACAAAATCAGCGATTATTCCGGGCAGTACACCGCCGATCAATTCAATCGAAAGGGAGCTCAGAGATTATTTCGAAGGCAATTTAACAGATTTCAATACGCCGGTAAAACTGCTGGGATCGCCCTTTCAAATGAAGGTGTGGAGACAGCTGCAGAAAATTCCTCCGGGTCGCACAACCTCATATGCCGACATTGCCGCGGCAATTGGAAAGCCAAGTGCTTATCTAGCCGTAGCCCAAGCAAATGGAGCCAACCAGGTGGCGATAGTGATTCCTTGTCACCGTGTTATCAACTTGAACGGCGAATTGGGTGGTTATGGGGGAGGTATATCTCGAAAACAATGGCTGCTTAACCACGAGATGAATGGGAGAGTAATGGAAATAAAATGATGAACAACAAGCAATCGGGTAAATGGTCCATTTTATTAGTTGTCACACTTGTGTCATTTATTACGAATCTAGACGCTACGATTGTGGTCAACGGTCTGCCTCCGCTCATGGAGGATCTGCAGCTTTCGATTGGGACAGGGATGTGGACGATTACCTCGTTTTACATAACGAGTACAGTATTCCTCCTTCCTTCCGGCCGATGGTCTGATATGTTCGGAACCAAACGCATTTTTCTATGGGGGATCGCTTTGTTCACGTTAGCTACTGCTTTATGCGGTATGGCAGACTCCGGCGCAGTTCTGATCGCGGCCCGCCTTCTTCAAGGTACCGGAGCTGCTATGGCGATGGCGGCCTCCACTCCGATCTTGATACGATCATTTCCGCCTAATGAACTTGGGGTTGCTCTTGGAATTAACAACATCGCATGGGTGACGGGCTCACTCATCGGTCCTGTTGCCGGGGGGCTGCTAATTGGCGAATTTGGTTGGCGTTCCATGTTCTACTCGGTCGTACCGATCGGTATCGTTGGTTTGGTCGCCGGTATTCTAATTTTAAAGGACGATAAGTTGAGCGTAAAAACGAAGCCTGACTGGCCAGGCGTGTTGACGTACGGAACAGGTTTAACCCTATTCCTCATCGTCTTGTCTGAGGGCCAAACATGGGGATGGGCCTCGGGAAGAACGTTCGGACTACTCGCAGCAGCGCTGATTCTATGGGTTGCCTTCGTTTTTATTGAGAAGAGGGTTCAGCATCCTTTGTTTGATCTGGGTCTTCTCGCACTTAGGGATTACTCGATCGGGCTCGGAATTACCATGAACTACTGTATCGGTTATTTTGCCGTCACCATTCTGCTCACGCTGTATTTGCAAGGGGGACTAAATCTCAGTCCATTGGAGTCGGGTTTATTGTTGATTCCGCTATCAGTACCCCAGCTTTTCACTGCTCTATTCGGAGGTAGGCTTGCCGATCGCGTTGGCCCCGCAAGAATGATTTTGCTTGGATCGTTTCTGATCGGTCTCGCGCTCCTGATGCTTGGGCAGCTCGGCCCTGAGCTTTCGAATATAGCTGTCATTGCTCCGCTATTGATCATTTCCGCAGCTACCGGGCTTTCCTGGCCATCGCTTGCAAAGGCCGTATTGTCTGCTGCTCCGCAAGAACAAGCGGGTTCAGCATCAGGTATGTTTTGGACCGTATACAACATGTGCCGGGCTATCAGCCAAGCGCTCGCGTTTGCTGTTGTTCAGTTGGTCGCCAAGACCGATGCTGCATCCCGGCTGTTATCTGGGACAGATGGTTCTGGGCTGAATCAGTCGAAAGATGCTTTGATCCGAGCTTCTAACATCGGTTTCCGATTCTTCGCGCTGTTCCTGGCACTTGCAGTCGTGCTTGGGCTATTATTACTGCGACCGCAGCGCAAGGCCGCAAAAGTGAATCAGCAAGCATAAAGTAGCATAAATCCCAAACGTCGCAGCAGCAACCTGTTTTGAGCTGCTCATTGACAACAGGGTCAATCATTATGTACAATTTATTTATTCTGACCATTCAGTATAAATAAATTGGATAAGGTGAAATCATGCCCAAACTAGGAATGGAACCAAAGCGCCGAGCAGATGTCATAAACGCCACGTTAACCTGCATTAGCATTTACGGAATCGATGGCATGACTCTGGATAAGGTTGCCGAGTATGCGGACTGCTCGAAGGGTGTTGTCACTTATTATTTTAAGAATAAGGATAATCTGACGATCGAAGCCTTCCAATCGTTCTTGGCCTATTATGGGCTGAAGATAGAATCAGAAATTGAAAACACCATGACAGCCGGGGAAATGATTGACGTTACGCTGAAACATATACTGCCGCCATACCGTGATGACAAGGAGAAGAAGATTAATGTTTCGCGGCTTGATGGAATTGACAAGATGTTTATCCCGTATGAAGATCAAGGAAGGCTCTTTCTGCAATTTTTCTCAAAAGCCGTGTTGGATCGCAATTTGCAGGAAGTCGCATCCAAGAGCTATCGGGCTGATTTCGATGGCATAGCAAAAATTTTTGATTACGGCAACAAGATGGGGCATATGTCTGTAGAAAATTCCCAAAACGCTGCATATGGGCTGCTGGCGATGGCAGTAGGTCTAAGCTTCTTTCGAGTAGCGGACATTCCGCCCATCAATGGCGAAGATAATCGAGCCATCGGGGATGATTATGTGAGAAGGCTCACCAATGTTTGAGTATATTTCTTTATTAGGAGGATGTTTATGAATATAACGAAGGTAGAAACAGGTGCGGGAACGATTGCCGTCGTGAGCAGCAGCGAGATCGTAATAGAGGATGTACAGTCAGCATTGGATTTGATGGCAACCGTACAATATGAAGCAGGCACTGATCGTATCGTTATAAACAAATCCCTGCTAAACGAAAGCTTTTTCGATTTGAAAACACGCCTTGCAGGTGAAATACTTCAGAAGTTCATCAATTATCGGGTGAAGTTTGCCATTATTGGAGATTTTTCCGGGTATTCAAGTCAAAGCCTTAAGGATTTCATCTATGAATGCAACAACGGCAACGATTTCTTTTTCCTGCCGACCGAGCAGCAAGCGATTGAAAAGTTAAGCAAGTTGAGGTAGCAGATGGGACAGGAGGAAGACAGGTGTCAAACGCGCGGCGTCGTGATACTGAATATCCAATGGTGCAAATTCCTGCAGGTGAACTTGAATTAAGGGACGATCGAATAAAGGCGGTATGGACGGCCCAGGTGAATTCTTTTTGGCTTGCACCGGTTCCTGTTACGAAAGCGTTATATGAGTCGATCGTGCAAAAGTCAGTTGGACGTAATGACGATTCTCTAGTTCCGGTTGTGGATGTTTCTTTTAACGATGCCGTTCTCTTTTGTAATTTGCTATCCCGGCAGTCGGGTCTGAAGGAATGTTACTCGGTAATTGATGATGGTGAGAGTGTCGTCTGCAGCTGGGAGGCGGATGGTTACCGTCTTCCTACGGAAGCGGAATGGCAGTATGCGTGTAAAGGGGGAACAACCGGGTACCGGTACGGCGAGCTTGACGAGATAGCCTGGTATCGTGAAAACTCCGCGGGCATGGCGCATGAGACAGGTAAAAAGCTGCCGAATGCGTGGGGCCTCCATGATATGTTGGGAAATGTTTGGGAGTGGTGCTGGGATCTATACGATGTGAAAGTATATGGCTCCTACAGAGTGTTCCGCGGCGGCAGCTGGGCGGAAGAGGCCAGGGGCTGTGGAGCGACGTGCCGCCGCCGCAGTCACCCCACATTTCGCATTGATGATCTCGGCTTCCGCCTTGCCAGGTCCCTCCCCCAGGCTCTATAAAAAAATGTCCTCGGAACCAATAAGGTTTCGGGGATTTTTTTGAAATATAGGAAAGTATATCATTTCGCCATACTTTCTCTATATTTCTCCGGAATGAAACGCGCCCCGCCATAAGGACGGAGACAGCCGTTTCACCTTGCATCAGATGAACTTGCTGAATGAAGCAATAAGAGGCGAAGCTGTCGTTTTCTACAGTAATTGTTGACTATTCCCGTGTGTTTTAATATACTTTCAAATAATTATATACTATATATTTTATGTTTCATCACTAATCGTAAGAAGGAGATGGGATGATGAACAGCAATCCATTGCTTGTGATAGTTGGTGCGGGCCCCGGAGTAAGCCTCGGTATAGGGAAAAAATTTGGCGGCAATGGATTTCGGGTGGTTCTTGTCTCAAGAACTCAACAATCGCTGGAACCCAATCTACAAGAACTTCATGAACAAAATATTGAGTCTTACGGCATCTCCGCGGATGCTTCCGATCCGGATTCCTTGAAACAGGCATTTGCACAAATCAAGTCCGAATATGGAGCGACTGACGTCCTTGTCTATAATGCAGCCAATATTGTGCCGGGGGACCCCCTTTCGTTAACCGAGCAGCAACTGATCAATGACTTTAAAGTGAACACGGTAGGTGCATTAACGAGCGCTCAACAGGTGATTCCGGAAATGATCGAGCGTAAGCAAGGGACTCTCTTTTTCACGGGAGGAGCAATAGCGATTGATCCGAATCCGGATTACGCTTCTTTATCCTTAGGCAAAGCTGCGACTCGTTCGCTCGCGCTTTCGCTGGCTGATACGCTGTCGCCGCACGGAATTTATGTAGGGCAGGTTTTGATAGCCGATCATGTTAAAAGAGGAACCTTTTACGATCCGGATCGCATTGCGGATGTTTTTTGGAATTTATATAACGCCAGGGACCAAAAGGAAATTATATTTAAGGAATAACAATCTTCGCCGTGAGAATGAAAGGACAGTCCCTCGTTCTTTATTTTATAAAAACAAAAAGAAACCGTTCTTTGGTTAAATGGAGGTACCACCCAACCATCTGCGAAAGAACGGTTTTTTTTTGCCATACGTAAAGCGCGTTCGTCATTGAAGACCTTTTATGAAGACCCCCACTGATTTCTCCCCCGTCGTGACAATATCATATGCGAAGTTTGATAAGCACCAGGTGATCAAGGCTCCCGTTAAATAAGAGTATACATAATTCACGATCTCTTCTGTGGATAAATCGTTTCTGAACACCGAACCAGATACGCCTTCATCAATAATTCCCATAAGCAGCTCCGGCTCTAAACAATCCGCAAAAAATGAGGATTGCTCCGGTGATTTTGGTGACAGATTGACAATAAAAGAAAGCTTGGTAAGCTCTTCCCCTACGACTGACGGAAAGCGCAAGGTACACATCATAAACGTTTTTAGCTTGTCTATTGGACTGGCATCCTTATGCTCAAGCGTAAACTTCCTGAAATTCTCGTTCATATATTCCGTAATATCGTCACGGTACAATTTTCTGACGATGTCCTCTTTTGACTTGTAATGAATATAAAACGCGCCTTTTGAAAGGCTGCATTTCTCGCATATTTCGTCAACCGTAACATTATTATACCCTTTAGTTATGATAAGCTCCTTAGCCACAGCAAAAATCCTCTTCTGTGTTTCTTTCCCCTTAAGCTGTCGGCTCGTCTCTGTTGCCTTCATTCAATCCCTCCTTAGAAGCGTTGAGGTCATAAAGCCAGTTTGTCTATTTTCCAACTACAACTATAATGCATGTGTTTCAGGCAAGTCAAAGAATCCGCGGGCGGAGCGTTTGACAAAACAAAAGTGACCGGAGTATACTGACTGCAGTCACATTTTACGAATGACTGTGACAAATACACCAAATCATACGGAAAGAAGGATGTGCAAAAATGAAAATTGCCATTATCGGAGCAGGGTATATTGGAAGCAGCCTCGCCAGAGTTTTTACCAGGCTGGGACATGAGGTCTCAATCACTAACGCCAGCAACGCTCAAGTCCTTCAGGAAATAGCCAAGGAGACAGGCGCAAAGCCGGCTGCGATTATAGAGGTTGCACAAGCCGCTGAAGCTGTTATTATATCAATTCCGCCGAAAAGCATTCCCAGTCTGCCAGCAGGATTTCTCGATGAGGCCGCTTCAGGCGCTGTCGTGATCGATACCGGCAATTATTATCCCTTATTGCGCGATGGCTTGATTGAGCCAATTGAAAGGGGCCTGACTGAAAGCCGCTGGGTGGAAAAGCAAATCAAACAACCGGTCATTAAAGCATTCAATGCGACTCCTTGGTACAATCTGACAAAAGGGCTGCCGGCGGGTACCCCGGGACGTCTGGCAATGCCCGTAGCCGGCGATGATCATGCTGCTAAGGCAGTCGTATTCAAACTGGTGGAAGAGGCAGGGTTTGATGCGGTCGATGCCGGCGGGTTGGACGAGTCATGGCGCCAACAACCCGGAACGCCTGCCTATTGTGTCGATCTTGATGTGCCGGGCCTGCGTCAAGCGCTATCCGAAGCGACCACTGAACGCGGTTATGACTTCAAAGCCATCCATCTAAGTGAGGAAGAGCTCACGGCCGCGTATGAGATGCAGAATGCTTTTCACAAAAGAATCGGCGAGGCCGTTCTTACTCTGATGGAATCGAACAATTGGACGGAAGCGGAAGCGGCCAAGGCTCTGTACACTCAATTTGCGGCTGGCAGCAAACCGGCAAATGAAATTCTGGATTTCGTTTTTGAATATAAACGGCTGGAATAAGTGAATCCTATGTAGAAATGGATACTCCGGTCAACGGATGGCTGCGATATTAGCAATCAAGAAGAAATGTGTTGTTTTGTTTCATGGTACTGTATGTGTAGCAAGCATACAGAGGAGGAGTTCTAATGAAACAAAACGATGGATTGATTGCTGAGTTGAAGCAGGAGGCCGAATCAACCAGGAGATTGCTGGAACGTGTGCCGTCAGACAAGCTTTCCTGGAAGCCGCATGAAAGATCGATGTCATTGGGTCAGTTGGCTTTGCATATCGCAGGCTTGCCCGGAGGCGTGGCCGAATTTCTGAATGAACAGGTACGCGAAGTTCCGACATTTGCATCATTTCCTGAGGCAGCATCGCTGAACGAGATCCTCTCGGTATTTGATGAATATGTGATGATCGCTGAAAACAAGCTTCTCACATGGGGAGAAGCAGGACTTTTGGAGACATGGAAGCTCACCCGTGAAGGCAACCCGGTCCTGGAGATGCCCCGAGTCGAAATGGCGCGTACATTAATGTTCAATCATTGGTACCACCATAGGGGACAACTCACGGTTTATCTCCGGATGCTTGAGGTCCCGCTCCCTGCCATTTACGGTCCCAGCGCAGACGAGAATTAACAGATCTCCGGTCAAGCAATAAAGGTTGATCTTATGCAATAATTTAATAGGGCCGGTACTTCAGTCCAAGGTTCCGCGACATAACAATTCAAACCGCGTCCATCGGATGCGGTTTTTGTTTAAATATAAGAACGTATAAAATACCTCCGGCGCAGATTGTCACATTTAACCGGCATGCGGAATTTATCAAGATTTTGTAGCTTAGTCTGTTTTGCCGTGCTTAGGCTTCGCAATTATTGTACAATATAAAGAACTTCAACTGCTTTAAGCATCAAGCATGTTTGTATGAATCCATGAATTGGAGGGAGCGGCAACAATGAATCTGGAACAATTGAATCGTATTTCCACGGGAAAAGGATTTATCGCTGCACTGGACCAAAGCGGCGGGAGCACCCCGAAGGCACTGCTGCAGTATGGCATCAAGGAAGACAGCTATTCCGGCGAAGAAGCCATGTATGCAGTGGTCCACGAGATGAGAACGCGCATCATTAAGAGTCCGGCATTTGATTCGGAACGCATTTTGGGTGCGATTCTGTTTGAAAACACGATGGACCGTGAGATTGACGGCCAATTTACCGCGGATTATCTGTGGCAGAAGAAAGGCATCGTCCCTTTTCTGAAGGTCGACAAAGGGCTGGCCGAACCTGCAAACGGCGTCCAACTCATGAAGCCGATACCGGATTTGAACAATCTCCTGAAGCGTGCGAACGAAAAGCATATTTTCGGGACCAAAATGCGCTCGGTCATTAAGGAAGCCAATCCGGAAGGCATCAGACAAGTTGTGGAGCAGCAGTTCGAGATCGGCAAACAAATTTTGGCGATGGGGCTGGTGCCCATTATCGAACCTGAGGTCGATATTCACAGTGCGGACAAGCAGAAATCGGAGCAAATCCTGAAAGACGAGATCCTCAAGCAATTGTCGGCTCTCGATAAGAACGTAAAAGTGATGCTGAAGCTCTCCATACCGACGGAGGATAACTTCTACAGCGATCTTATCGAACATCCCCAGGTTGCAAGGGTTGTAGCTTTGTCGGGCGGATACGATCAAGTTGAGGCCAATGAGAAATTGACGCATAATCACGGCCTGATCGCCAGCTTCTCACGTGCCTTGTCGGAGGGGCTGACAGCCCAGCAAACGGACGAAGAATTCAACGCGATGCTGTCCCAATCGATCGCGTCCATTTATAAAGCATCCATCACCTGAAAATTTTCAAATTAACCAGATTCTTATCCAACACAAAAACACGCCGATCAAGGCGTGTTTTTGTGTTGGAGCGGATTGCGGCAGCTTACCTGCATGGTGAAATTTCGTTTTATTTTTTCAGGAACTTGTAGAACAGCTCCGCCATGCCGCTGCGGCTGAGGAGCGCTCTCGGCGTGATTTGGTTCTCATGCAGCGCGGCGCCGGCTCCTGCAAAAACTTTGGTCGCGTCCATCGCCCAGGCAGGGATGTCGGCGTAATCCGAATAGCTCGTCAGAGCCGGTGCCTTCGGATCCTTGGCGGGCAGATCATTTTGCAGCGCATTGTACAGGAATTGATAGAATTCCGATACATTCACGTGCAAATTGCCCCCGAAGGTGGTACCCGCAGCATTATTGCCCTTGGAAATGCCAAGACGCTTGGCTGCTGCGAGGTATCCGGCAGCATAGTCTTTACCCGCGTCCTTGAAATTATCCGTCCATGTCTTGTCTGGCGCTATGTCCATGATACGCATCAGGGATACCAGCATTTCCTTGCGGGTCAGCGTCGAGTCAAGATCAAACCTGCTGCCGCCCACTCCCTGCGTGATGCCGCGTGCGGCCAGGAATACAACGGAATCGTACAGCTTGCTTGTTTTCGGAACATCGCTGAACTCGACGAGGTTGTAGGTGACAAGGAAATCGGAGAAGTGCTTTGTCGTAAAGATCATCTTCTTCGTGTCCGGGTCATAGTGACCGCGAAGGAAAGCGTTGTCTCCTTTGTTCTTGGCAATTACAGCGTCTGGATGGCGGCCGTCAGCCAGTGTATACGGAACGCTTACCGTGACGGGACTGGCGGCGAACTGGGTAATCTGCTTGCCGTCAGAGTTCTTCAAAGTCAGCGAGACGGTTACATCGCCTTTCTCATCCGGCTTCGTCACAGACATGCTCAGCTTCACGTCTTGGCCTCCGGCCTGCTTGGCTATTTCAGCGACTGCCTCCTCCGGGAAAGTAACGGTACCGGCGGCCATTTCGACGGTGATGGACTTTGAAGCTTTGCTGTCGGCGGCAGCCTCCAGGTTAAGCTTGGGAATCGTAAGCTCCGCGCTATTACCTTTGACCGTGATATTCCCATCGCTCTCGCTGATGGATGGCACTTCTGTAACCGGTGTTGACGGCCAGTAGAACGGCGGCTGTGACTCCGGTGCAGAGATGACGATGCTCAGCGTTTGTGTCGCGCTGCCGCCGGCATTTTGCGCCTTGACGATGAAGCTGAACGTGCCCGCAGCGGTCGGTGTTCCGGCAATGCTGCCGGTGGCGGCGTCAAGAGAAAGCCCGTCCGGCAGGGCGCCGCTGTCCAGCGACCATGCGATAGGCGTGTCGCCTGCTGCTGCCAGGGTCTGGCTGTATGCCGTAACCGTTGTTCCGCCCGGAAGCCTGCTCGTCGTCACAGAAGGCGTGACCGGGAATGCATAATCCTTCCACGGCGCGATCGTTTCATAACCCCCGAAATAACGGTTGTATGCGTTCTCCGCTCTTTTGCCTTCATTATCGAACGGATCGTCGCTCAGGTATTCAGCGGTTTCCGCCGGCATTTCCTTGTCATAGAAATAGTGATTCAGATACTCCGCTGTTCTCTGTCTCTGAGGGGCGTCTTCGGAATGTCCGTCACCGGGAGCGAGCGGGCGGATGTTGAACTTCACCAGATCGTCGGCATCATAGCCCAGCGTGTTATATACGAACTTGGCGGTCTCCAGACCCAACGGATCGCTTTCCGCGCCATCGCCGTAGTCGTTAATTGTGTTATGAAGCACGATGGCTCTTGGCGCCAAAGTGGCTACCAGCTCATGCTGGTCGAAGGGCAGGCGCTCGCCGTAGCCCCAGGCGCCGTCCAGGCGCTCATAGAAGCGGCCAGGCGTAAGGAAGCGGCGGAAAAGCTCGGTGGTACGGCCCGGGTTGTGACGGATGGAATCGCCCATCATCTCGGTGCCGCTTGCTTTGCCCCAGCTGTACTCATGCCCGATGTAGACATAGCGGTAAGGGGATGGGCCTGTTGCGCCGGCTGCGCTTGGAATGCACACGTCAATGCGCTCGTCAAACAGAGCGGAAACAAAGGCATACTTGCCGTTTATGGAATGGCCTGTCACCGCAAGCTTATCCGGAGCAATCAGCGAGCCGACACCCTCGCCGTATGTGCTGCCAGATGCGGACAGAAGCTCCAGGGCGTCGATGGCGCGGGAGGAGCCCCAGGCAGCGCCCATCTCATTGCTGATCTCTTGCATATCGCCGTCGCGGGTGTACGGGAAGAACGTGCGGAAAGTGCCGCTGCGAGGCCCCCAAGGGTTATTGCGGTCATCCGTTGTGACGTTGGCCGGAACGGCCAGAACTGCGAAACCGGCGTCGCCGTACTGGGCGATGTATCCGCCGAAGCTCAAGACAACCGGCACCGGACCAACATGACCGGAGGCTTGCTTTGCTTCCTCCGTGGGAGGATACAGCGTAAAGGTCATCGGAGCCGTAATCGTTCCATACGTGATGGAAACGGTAATGCCAAGCCCAGCGGGACGACCTTGTCCAGCTGGAACCGCCGCAACATTGGTAATCGACATCTTATCCGGCGGAGCGGGCATATAACCGTACTCGTAGAACTGGGCCATGTCCAGGATCTCCTCGCGGCGGCCGCCATCGCCGAACCAGTCGCCGGTACTTGTGACCTTGTGTCCGTCAAAGAAGGTCCAAGGGTCGGGCAGCGTGAATTGGGCAGGCAGATCCATCGGATCGGGATATTTCTTGTCGGCCCAACGCAGCGCGGCTATAGCGTTCTGCAGCCGCTTGGCCACGGAATTGACCATCGATTGATTGCTGGAACCGACAATTCCTTTTGCAGCCGCCAGCGCTGCATACAATTCATTTTCCGTCTCGGGGATCCATACGCCCTTGACCAGCGAATTGGATTCCACCCAACGGATGGTGTCTCTCAGCTGCCAGTCGCTGAATTTGAAGGGCGCCGTGCCGTTCCAGCCGGCAAGCGTAACGGTTCCCCAGTCAACCGAATGGTCCTGGCTCAGTGCCGCATAAGCATTGTTGTTATGGCTCCAGAATACGTAGCCGGCACGGCTTACGCCTTCGGCGGGAGAATCGCTGATCGCGACTTCAACACCGAATGAGGTTCCGTTCTGAAGCGCCGATCCTTCAATCTGCAGCGCCAGCTCGACAATGTAGCCGTCTGTCGTTTCGGAGGCGGCATAGCTCTTAATCCGATTCGAATACTCGCGGTTCTGCGGGTACGCGTGGACGGAGGAGTGATTGTTGACGCCCGCGTTGAGCTGGTAGGTCAGATTGCCGTTGGAGCTGATGGTGAATAAACCATCGTCGTCCTGGAATTTGTCAACCTTGTCATTCCAGAAGTCCAGGCCGAACACCACGCTGTCGCGAAGCGCAGGGTTGTTGGCATTGTTTTGCTGCAGTTCCGTATCCGTTGAAGCGCTGCGCGACTTCGTTGCGTCGTGCACCTCGACGAGCAGGTACAGCACCGGCCCGTCCCAAACGGAGCGAAGCTCGCCGTATGTAGCGGTGACCACGTCGGCGTTTGCCGCCGCGTTCTTCCCGTGCCCGATCCGTGACGGTTCAGCCGCGTTGTACGCTTGATCCCGTACGCCATCCACGGTTACATTCTGGGCGGTAAACTGGGCGCTCAACTGCTCCGATGGCATCGGACCGGCCGGATCCGGCGCGAAGTTTGATGCCGCAGCGACCGTTCCTATCGACCCGAAGAGCATCAAAAGGGCGACAAGAAACGAGATTATTCGTTTATCCATAGTTCATTCTCCTTGTTTGCCAAGAGAAGCTCCTGATTCAGAGGTTCCTCGTCTGATTTTTGGTACCATGAGAGCCGAAAATATTGTCTTCATCAGCTATGCGACCAGTTATTAAGACAGAGAAAGCGCTTGCAAGAAACTCTTTCCCGCAGACGTCCATGTCTGCAACGGGTATCGATTCGAAGTCCCGGCTTGATAAATAGTGGAGCAGCTTTCGTTTGTATTTGCCTTTTTCCGGGTCACCACCTGACTGGAGTGAGGTTCATTGCATTTCGTAGAACTGATCTCTTGATATCCGCGCTGCTGCTCTCTTGTGAGGTTATATTCATCATAAGCAGGCTGCTGGACGGACAGAATTCTTTTTTGTCGGCACTTCGCTATCAAATTTTACAGATAATAAAAGGGACAGGGGTCGCATCCGGCATCTGGTATAATGAAACGAATAGAACATGAGAAGGTCAGATTGGAGAGCTTATATGGAAAATGCAACACTGTTATTAGTTACACATAGCCGGATGGAAAGCGAGCGCATTCTGTTGCGTCCGGTTTCGCTTAAGGATGCTGAAGATATGTTCGAATATACATCCGATAAAGAAACGACACGCTTCATTTATGCGCAGCATCAGGATTTGAACAAAACGAAACAGGTGATAGCGAACTATTTTGTGAAAGAAGCGCTTGGAAAATATGCAATCGTGTTAAAAGATAGCGATAAAATGATCGGAACGATTGAGTTCAGAGTCCACGAAGCCAACCAAAGCGGCGAATTGGGTTTTACGTTAAACAGGCATCATTGGGGCAAAGGCTACATGACAGAAGCGGGCCAATTAATATTGGCATTAGCCTTCGATGTGCTGGGCCTGGAGCGGGTATTTGCGATGCATGACGTTAATAATCCCGCTTCCGGAAAAGTAATGATTCGTTTAGGGATGACTTATGAGGGGACTCTTCGGAGAAACCATGTGGCGAATGGCGTATTTGCCGACAGCGCTCATTATTCTATTTTGAAAGAAGAGTATGGTGTTAATTCCTGAGACTATATTAACATCGGGGGTTATCCTTTTAACCGGTTGCACCAACGGGTTGAAGAATAACCCTTTTTTTATTGAAACTTTGAGCAGGAATCGCCTCACAATGGAATGAAAATACGGAAAGAAAGCATATCCCGGGGCATAAAATTTTTATTATTTCTGTCACACTCCGCCTCCATTGCCCGTCATACAGGTGAAAAAACCGAAAGGGTGATTCACGATGCGACAATACGATGTAGCAGTTGTAGGTGGAGGAGTTGCCGGTTTGACAGCGGCAATCTATGCCGCAATAGCAGGAAAGAAAACGGCAGTCATCGAAAAACAGGATCGCTTGGGCGGCCGGGCCATTTCCAATAAGAAAAAAGGAGCCTATTTTAATTTAGGCGATCATGCCTTATACCATGGGGATGCTCTTGCGACGTTCCGTGATTTAGGGAAATTGCTTACTTTACCTATGGGTGTTAAATCCTTGCTCACTACCTCTCTTTTGTCCTGGAAGGGTAAAATGGAGCTTGCCTCCTGGCTCACGAAATTAGGAAAACTGGATGCCCATCGATATGATCAAATCAGCCTCCGTGAATGGATTGAAGGAAATTTACAGGATCCCAAGGTACGGAATTTATTCTACGCTCTGACGCGTACGGCCAGTTATGTGGTGGCGCCTGATTTACAAGCCGCGGGTCCAGTCATCAAACAGCTTCAAAATACCCTTCAAGGCGTTCGTCACCTCTCCACCGGCGGTCACTCACCAACTCGTGCCCGATGCTGAAGCAACCGCTCTTCATACTTGGAAAGAACAAGCGATAGAAATCACGGCTGCTTGTCTGGATGTAGCTTTGCGGCGTCTCGCAAAACCGAAACAACAAGTTGTTTATGGAATTGATCAAACGGTCTTTCTCTCCAACCAGTCGCGTGCGGCCTATCTAAGCGAGGATGGTGCTCAGGTCATTTCCATGATCAAGTATCAAGGGCAGGAGACCTGTCCGGAAAAAGATCAAGAGGAGCTGGAACAAGCCCTGGAGCTTATACAGCCGGGCTGGAGGGACGAATTGATTGTCCGTCAATATCTCCCCAAGATCACGGTTTGCCATGATTTTATGCATATGAAACGCCAGGAAAACCCCGGCCCCGCCGTCCCGGAAATCAAGGGGTTATATGTGGCAGGAGAATGGGCATCGCAAGGTGAATTATTGGTCGATGCCGCGACAGCGAGCGCGAAAAGAGCCGTACAACATTTACTCTCCCTTGAGGGCAAGGAGAAAGATGGTTGGTAATATATGAGCACAGAAGCATTGTATAAAGTCTACAAAGCTCCTCTTATTTCTTTGGCTTATCGAATGCTGGGAAGTGTCATGGACGCAGAAGACATTGTGCAGGAAGCCTTTCTAAGTTATGATCAATTGCCCGATTCCAATACTATTCATAATGAAAGAGCGTTCCTGTATAAAATCGTAACGAATCGTTGCCTTGACCTGTTGCGTTCATCGGCAAAAAAACGGGAGATGTACATTGGGCCTTGGCTCCCGGAGCCTTTGATTGACCAAGGGGTCCCGGAGGCCGACCCCTCCGATGCTTATTTACGACGCGAATCAATATCCACGGCGTACCTGCTGCTCTTGCAGCAGCTCAATGCTGTGGAAAGAGCGGTCTTTCTGCTACGTGAGATTTTTCACTACCCGTTTGACGAAATTGCTGAAATGGTCGGGAAAAGCAGTGAGAATTGCCGACAAATATTCCATCGCGCCAAAAAAAGTATTCATTTTGATCCTGAACAGAATCTGCCGATCCCGATTGCAGAGAAGAAAGTCAAGGATTTTGTAAATTATCTTTTACAGGGGAATGCGAATAAATTGCTTGAACTGGTAAGTGAAAATGCGGTTTTTTATTCAGACGGTGGCGGCAAAGCAAGAGCGGCGCAAGTTCCTATAGTCGGGTTTGATCGAGTCATCAACCTGCATTTCAATCTGCTCAAGATGTATGAAGGCAAATTTACGTACTCTTTCCTTAACGTTAATGGATTACCGGGGATTCGAATCCTCTTCGATGGTGATATTCAACATGTGTATTCGTTTGCATTCAATCATAATAAAATCCAATCGATCTATGCTGTAGCAAATCCAGAGAAACTAAGACATTTATAAAGCAGGGCAGCGGAAAAATAATAGTGAAGTTAAATTTAGCTCCTGGCGGAGGGTTGTTAGCCATTTCAAAATAAGAGTTGCAAACTAAAAAAAGATCGGTTATGATGAATTCAAGTTAGTGATTGGTCAATCAATAATGTAAATTGCTTTTGGAGAAAGGATGTCATCATCATGGCGAAAGGATCAGCAGCTTCTGCTAACCGCCGTACAGATATTGTCTCCGCCGCGATTGAGGTCTTTGCTGAAATTGGTTATTACCGCGCAACTACAGCACAGGTCGCAGAGCGAGCGTCGATCTCGCAGCCCTACGTTTATCGTTTCTTTACGAAGGAATCCCTGCTGGTGGAGGCTCTGGAGGTTTCATGGGAACGAATTATAAAAGCATTCCAGATTGTCATTGACAAAGAAACCCCCAAGCAATTGGAAATCGGTCTTACACGGGCCTACGAGGAGATCATGGAATCCCACCGCAATGAAATTTTGCTTCAGATGCAGGGGCAGACGATTCGGGAAACACCGATTCGGGAGGCAATGAGAACGGGCATGGGCCAGGTGAAAGAGCTCGTGGAGAATGCCTTTATCCAAGCCGGGTTTGAAGATGCGCGGGACCGAACTTCAGATTTTCTCGCAAGAGGCATGCTGTGCAATGTATCGATGGCCATGGATATGCCGGATTTGATGGTAAAGAGATAAGATATAAATTTTTTTATAGGACTGTAATTGATCAATCAATAACAAAACAAAAGGCAGCACGTATTGCTTGTTCCAACAAGCGTTGCCAAGAACGAATTAAAGCTTGATCTGAAGCAGAACCGGAAAAAATTTTAAACAATAGTAATTGGCTAATCAATAACAAATAAAAAGGAGAGAAGCAAATATGAAAAATGCAGCAGGAGTGAAGATTATGGAGAGAAGCCGGGCAAGGAGCGGCTTTGCTCCACATTGCTCGGGCCGACGCTTGTCATTGGCGCAGGGCTTGGCGGCGTTTTTGTCGCAGGGACAGAGCTTGCCGTACACGGCGTGACGGAGAACGAAGCAGGGCTGGCCGGCGGACTGGTCAATACGAGCCAGCAAATCGGTGGAGCGATCGGGCTGGCCGTCCTGGCTGCGGCTGCGGCATCCAGAACGAATGGACTGTTGTCTGAGGGCAGCAGCAATCTTCAGGCGCTGACCGGAGGATTCGCCCGGGTATTCCTCGGAGCGGCAGTGCTTGCAATCGTCGGCGCGCTCATTGTTATCCTTGTGCACCGGACGGAAGTAAAGAAGGTGAGCGCATAATGGCTGGAACAACAAGCAAAAAGCGTAAATTGTGGATGGGACTGCTGCTCGCGCCGGTCATCCTGATCGGGGCTGCCGCCGCCCTGTATTTCTGGCAAATCCGGCTTCAAAAACCGGAGGAGATCAATATGGCCGACCATATGCATGCTATGGATGCCATGTCGCATGCCAGCCATCAGATGGAAACTTCAGCAACATCCGTCACTCCCTGCGATGCGATTAGAGCCGCAGATACTCTGGCGCTGGTTCGTACGTTTGAGATGACCGCCGCTCAAACCGCGTTGAAGCTGGATAATGGAAAGACTGTAGAGGCATGGACATTCAATGGCTCATCGCCGGGCCCAGAGCTTCGGGTAACCGAAGGCGACCGGGTTATGGTGACGCTTCATAACAAGGACATTGAAGAGGGTGTAACGATTCATTGGCATGGTGTGGTTGTCCCTTGCTCGCAAGACGGAGTAGCGGGTGTCACGCAAAATGCGGTGCTGCCCGGGGAGGAGTTCACTTATGAATTTATTGCATCCCAACCTGGCACCTACTGGTACCATTCCCACCAGATGAGCTCGATTCAGGCGGAAAAAGGACTTCTGGGACAGTTCATTGTGGAGCCCAAGCAGGCCAAGGCTGCCGCAGCACAGGATATTGCCGGCCTCATGCAGAAGCTGGATTCGAGCTTCGTCATTAACGGCAGGACGAAGGGACTTGAGGTATCCGGCAAACCGGGCGATACCTTCAGGGTGAGGCTGACCAATGGCGCCAACGATACGATGGAGATGGCTGTCGAAGGGGCGCCGTATCGGATCATTGCGATGGATGGCAACGATATCCATGAACCGGGGCTGCTCGATCATACGAATTTCCAGATGGGAGCTGGTCAGCGGTATGATTTGCTGCTGAAGATTCCGGAGCAAGGTACAGCCGTGGTCAGAAGCCTCACGGAGGAAGGCTTGAAGATTACGATCGGCGAAGGAGCAGAACCTGTCCATTCGGCGAACAATATTTTTATCGACTTCCTTGATTATGGAACAGCCTCAGAAGATGATCCTGTTGATCAGCCGACCTTTGATCAAACCTTCGATCTGAGGCTCGGACAGAACTTATTCGTTAATACAATCAACGGCAAGTCCTTTCACGAAATTCCGCCTATGACGGTGAAAGAAGGAGAGCGGATCAAGATCACGCTCACAAACGAAGGAGGAGGCGGCCACCCTTTTCATATTCATGGTCATACCTTTCGCGTATTGAGCCGGAACGGTGAGCCCCTGAGAGGAAGCCCCGTCTTTCTGGACACCATCCTAACGAAGAAAGATGAGACTTATGAGCTGTATGTGCTGGCCAATAATCCTGGACTATGGATGGCGCACTGCCATAATTTGATGCATGCCTCTATGGGCATGAGCATGATGCTCAATTACGAGGGTGTCACGACTTCATACCGGGTAGGAACCAAATCCGGAAATTTGCCTGATCTGTAGGGCGGCCCGCCTGTCGATATGCCGCCGCCGCTGCCGACGAAACAAGAAGATACTTAAAGACTCTTGAGCCACATATATTTTTGTTATGGCGGAAAATGGAAGCATCGGAAAGGATGTTGACATGATGGTGCTGTACAAAAAAATAAAGATCGACGGATTGGATATATTTTTTCGTGAAGCCGGGCATCCGGGCAATCCGGCGATTATCCTGCTTCACGGATTCCCAAGCTCCTCCCATATGTTCAGGGATCTGATTCCTCTTCTGGAAGACCGGTTTCATGTCATTGCCCCGGATTACCCCGGCTTTGGAAACAGCAGCATGCCTGCGGCCCAAGACTATCCTTACACCTTCGAAAACCTGTCTCTTGTGATGGAAAAGCTAATCGCCAAGCTCGGTATTTCCCGCTATATCTTGTATGTTCATGATTATGGAGGGCCTGTCGGGTTCAGGCTGGCTGTCCGCAGTCCTCAACGTATTCTCGGATTTGTCATTCAGAATGCAGTGGCCGATGTGAGGGGGCTGGGGCAGCCGTTCGATCTCTTCAAAGCCCTTTGGGCGGACAGAAACCCGGCAACCGAAGCGGCATTTTCCGAACTGGTGACCTTTGATTTTACAAAAAAGCAGTATCTGACCGGAGTATGCCAGCCGTATCTGATCAGCCCCGACGGGTACTCGATGGACCAGTTTTTTCTGGACCGCCCGGGAAACAGTGAAATCCAGCTGGAGCTGGGCTACGATTACAGAAAGAACGTAGAGGAATACCCTGCTTGGCAGCAATATTTGCGGACCTATCAGCCCCCTGCGCTGATAGCCTGGGGTAAAAACGATTTTATCTTTACGTTGGAAGGCGCCTATGCCTTTAGCAGAGAACTTCATCATATTGAAACCTGTCTTTTATGCGGAGGGCATTTTGTGCTGGAGGAACAAAGCCGGCATGTTTCAGAGTTAATCAAAAGCTTCTTCTTTGGACGCATATAGTGAGTCTGTCACTCTACCATCCCGCTGCGGAGCGCAAAGACCACTGCCTGCGTTCGATCCTCGCATCCGAATTTTTGTAAAATACGATGTACATGCGATTTTACCGTACCCTCGGCAATGAACAGCTTTTGCGCGATTTGGTCATTGCGCAGCCCGTAAGCCATCTCCTGTAAAATCTCCTGCTCCCGGTCCGTCAATGGCTCCAATAGAGGGAGTTTCGAGTCACCACCGGTTGCCGGAAAACCGGGTGCGGCCACTCTCTGCAGAGCGACGGCTGCCTGTCCGGTCTTGTACACGGCTTCGCCTCTGAATGCGGACCGGACCGCCTCCAGCATCTCTTCAACCTCCGCGTCCTTCAGCAAATACCCGACCGCTCCCGCCCGAATCCCCTGATAAATATACTCCTGGTCGTCAAATGTGGTTAAAATGACGGTCTTTGCTTCCGGTACCCGCTTCATAATCTCCTTCACCGCTTCAATGCCCGACATGCGGGGCATCTGAACATCCATCAGAATGACATCCGGACGAAGCCGCAGGGCCAGCTCAACCGCTTCTACGCCGTCAGCAGCCTCCCCTACGAGCATCATATCGGCCTGCAAGCCGATGATGTAGCCGAATCCTTGCCGGATCATCGTCTGATCGTCGGCGAGCAGAACTTGAATTTTTCCGTTGAGCGGCATAAATCCGGACCTCCTGTTTAAGATTCAATTTGCCCGCCCGTATCAACGCTTGGGATGGTTGCTGTAATTTCAAAGCCGTCCTGTTCGGCAATCCTGTAGCTGAGGCTTCCGCCTTTCTCCTCCAGCCTTGCTTTCATGACCCGCAAGCCAAATCCTTCGCTGATTTTGTAATCGTCCGCAAGCACGCCGTTATCGCGGATGCGCATCACGATACTGTCCCCATCCCTGCCCAGCCCGACCTCCAGCAGCGTTGCGCGGGAATGCCGCATAACGTTGGTGATCGATTCCTGCAGTACCGGGAATAGAGTCTCATATACTTCGGCGCTCACATCCTCGTCTTGCAAATCGGTATGAAACCGGTAAGCGATGGAGGCCGCAGCCTCCATTCGCGAAAGCAGCGATTTCAGAGCCGCAATCCCGGGAATCGTGCGGTTGCCGGCAAGGGCGTGTACGGAAGACCGTATGTCCTGCAGTCCCTGGCGGGCTACGCCCAGCATTCCTTCCAGCGATTGTCCCGCTTGGACGGGATCTTCCTTCATCATATAGCGTAAAGCCTGCATTTGTACGATCAATGACGTCAAACTGTGTCCCACGGCATCGTGAATTTCACGGGCGATATGGGTCCGCTCTTCCAAGATTGCGTTCTGCAAAGCAGTAGCCGAAGCGTCCTGCAGCTGTTCATAGGCGTCCTGCAGCTCTTCCAGATGCCGTTTGTTCATTTCATGGATTTCATTTCTCTGGATCCGGCTGCGGATAAAAAAATAAAGCACGATGGCAAGGAGAATAAAAGAAACGAGATTGAACAAGTCCGCATGGCCAAACCGGATATACAACGTCGCCGTTATGAACATGACCGCAATCGCCGTATTCTGGCCTTTGAGAACAGACTGGCGAAGCGCTGCGGCAAACAGGAGGATAGCGATAAAATAAAGCAGCTTCATCTCCTGGAACCAAATGATCCCGATCGCGCACTCGATTACGAGCATACTTGCGGCTATCACTGCCCGCGTTATCGTCCACCATGTTTTCGGAACGAACAGAATGCCGGAGAAGGTCGCCCATATCACGAGATGAATCCCGATTTGGGGAAGGGGAGCCTCAAACATCCGGTTTGTATTCATAAGAAAAAAAATGACCGCGGCGCTGGCAAACGGTTTTCCATAGGAGCGGTAATCCACATTTGTCCCCTCCCTTGTTCCTTTCGCTGCATACCCCTTCATTTTAGACCGGGCCATCGGCAGAATACAACAATCCCGGTTGTCTTTAAGCGAATATCTATCGGCAGATATAGGGATGCATGTTTATGTTCTATCTGTAGTTGGTCGTTCGCAAGCGCTATTAGGGGGTATCATTAGCATCAATCGACGGGAATTTATAAAGGAGGCAATGTTCATGAGTGGGCAAGTCATTATTTCTTTGCTCTTAGGCGTTTTTATTGTTTACCGGATTTTCCTGCGCGTCCGCCGAACGTTTGGATGGCAGCAGCTGAACCTGGGAAAAGTGCGGATCATGACCGTTATTTTGGGCGTGGTCGGGCTGCTTTTCTTTGTTGAAGGAGCCTTCGACACCGTAAGCCTGATTTCGAATATGATCGGAATTGCGCTGGGTATTGCTCTGGCTTGTTACGGAGCGGCCAAGACCCGCTTCGAGCGGCGGGACGGAAATTGGCGGTACCGTCCCAGCTCCTGGATTGGCGGAACCGTAACCATTCTTTTTTTTGGGCGTTTGATTTATCGCATATACGATATGATGCAGTCCGGCAATCTCGAGCAGAGCCTTCAATTATCCGACCGGCTGAAAGATATGGGCAGTTCCTGGACATCGGGGCTGATGCTCATTATGTTCGCTTATTATGTCACCTGCAATATCATTTTATTATCCAGGCAAGAATTGAGAGTGTCGGGAGTGTAAGGCTTTCGAATGTCCCCGTCAGCCACTGGGCGTTTCTGAAAGAAACGATGCGTATCTGGCAACCCTACAAGGGATGGGGCAAGAGCTCTGCACAAAAGAACAGCAAAACGACAGTAGTTATGGCAAAAGGGCTGCCTCCACAACATGGAAGGCAGCCCTTTCCTGCATTAAAATTTACTGCTATCGTGATTTTCTCTGATTCGCGTCTTTGTCATAGGCCGTTCGCGCTGTCACTTCCTCACCTCTGCTATCGTGTTCTCCGATTCCGGTCTTCGTTAAAGATAGTCCGCGCTGCTGTCACTTCCTCACCTTGGCAGGCTCATTCGCTCTGAAATGCAGTCTGATCTGCAAGCTTCCAGCATGGACCATACTCTCACTCCAACTTCCTCGGAATCAGAAGCTCTCGCGTCTTATGCGCATAGAGCTGTCCCATTCATTACCCTGTCCCGTTGCAAGTGCAGTGGGGTTTTTCCTTGTTATAGATGAATGGGATTCAATTTGGATGCTTGCAAGCAGGAAAATCCTTATTGGATCTGCACATGGATGATGAACGGCATGCTGAGGGTGACTGCAGCGAGGTATTTCCTTGTTGGAGAGCCAGTGGAGACTTCGTGAAAGTGCATAAGCAGGAATTTCCTTGCTAGGCGATTCCATAGGACTTGCCAGGATCATTGAGGCTCTTCGTTGAAGCAGCAGTCGATATGTTCGGGGATAGCAGCAGTAGTCGATATGTTCGGACGCTTAAGCGTCAAAAAAGAGAATTGGAGCCTGCGGGAAGCGAATGTGGTTTTGTGTACGGGCTGTATGCAAACCCGACCTGTTTTCCCCAGCCTTTACAAATGAAACACGCAGCGTTGAAGAACCGATAACATAGGGCTGTTAAAGTGAAAACAGAAATAAATCAACAAGAAACCGCAACAAACCACAAAAGGAGAGGGACAAGAAACCATGCAGAAGCAGCTAACAAGAGGGATTATGCTCCTGGCCATCATTCTATTGACGGTGAGTCTGGCAGCATGCACGAAGGCGAAGGATAACGGCAGCGCCAATGCGGCGGCAGCCGGAAACGGCGGAAATGCGCAGACGAATGTCAATTCGGAGGCAGCGCCGGAATTATCGGCGGCCGATCTGGAAGCCAAAGCGAAAGAAGAAGGCGAAGTCGTCAGTGTCGGCATGCCGGACTCCTGGGCGAACTGGAAAGACACCTGGGCGGATATGAACACCAACTACGGCCTGAAGCATACCGATACGGATATGTCGAGCGCCGAGGAAATTGCCAAGTTTGAAGCGGAGAAGGACAAGGCTACCGCCGATATCGGCGATGTAGGCATCGCGTTTGGACCGGTTGCGGCTGAGAAAGGCGTAACACAGCCTTACAAAACCTCCTACTGGGACGAGCTTCCTGCCTGGGCGAAGGACGCAGACGGCAACTGGGTAGTCGGGTATCAGGGCACCATCGCATTCATGGTCAACAAGAACCTCGTGAAGGACGTGCCAAAAAGCTGGGATGACCTGCTCAAAGGGGATTATAAAATAGCGGTCGGCGACGTTACCAAAGCCGCGCAAGCGCAAATGTCCGTACTTGCCGCAGCCATCGCAATGGGCGGCGACGAGAAGAATATCCAGCCGGGCGTCGACTTCTTCAAGAAGCTGGCCGAGCAGAACCGGATCAGCAGCGCCGATGTTACGACAGCCAATATGGAAAAAGGTGAAATTCCGGTTGGATTGATGTGGGATTTCAACGCTCTTGGCTACCGCGATCAAATCAACCCGGATCAATTCGAAGTGGTTATCCCTTCGGAAGGCAGCGTCGTGAGCGGCTATGCGACCATTATTAACAAATACGCGCCGCACCCGAATGCGGCGAAGCTGACACGCGAGTATATTCTCAGCGACGCCGGCCAAATCAACCTGGCCAAAGGCTTTGCCCGTCCGATCCGCGACAGCGTCAAGCTTCCGGACGACGTAGCCGCCAAGCTGATTCCGCTGGAGCAGTATAAGAACGCCAAGCCGATTGCGGATTATCAGGCCTGGGACGAGACGGCGAAGACGCTGCCGCAGCTGTGGCAGGATAACGTACTGATCCATATGAGTTAATCCGGACCGGCTCACGTGGACATGGATGCAGGCGGCGCAGGGCTGCGCCGTCCGTATCCGGCTGCCGCGCGCAGCCGGCAGACAACAACCGAGCTATCATAAGGAAGGGAAAGATTATGAGCCAACAGTTGACGCTCAAGAAGAAAGCTGCCCGGCGGTACCGCTTCAATCCCGTCGTGCTCGCGCTCATCCCGTTCGTGGTGCTGATCGTCATGTTTGAATTGCTGCCTCTTATCTATCTGATCATGACCAGCCTGCTGTCCGATGACGAAACGCATTATACATTATCCCAATATGCGACGGCGCTGACCAGTCCGTATTATCTGAAAGCGATCACGAACAGCGTCACGATCTCGCTCGGATCGAGCGTCATTGGTCTTATCGTGTCCCTGTTCGCCGCTTATTCCCTTACGAAACTGTCCACGGCGGCACGGGAGAGACTGCTCACGATCTCCAACATGTCCTCCAACTTTGCCGGCGTTCCGCTGGCATTTGCTTATATCATTTTGCTTGGAAATAACGGGATTTTCACGATTCTTCTGAATTCATGGGGGCTTGATGCTTTCAGTCCCGATCTTTATTCCTGGACCGGCCTGATGCTGGTTTACGTTTATTTCCAAATTCCGCTGGCCACGCTGCTGCTTTATCCTGTCTATTTCGGCATCCAGGAGCAGTGGAAGGACGCTTCAGCCCTGCTCGGGGCGGGCACCTTCACGTTTTGGCGGAAAATCGGGCTTCCGGTTATCCTCCCCGGCCTTGCCGGCACATTTATTATCCTGTTCGCCAATTCGATGGGCGCTTATGCGACGGCGTATGCCCTGGTTGGCGGCAACTTTAATCTGCTGGCGATCCGGATCGGATCTCTTGTAGCCGGCGATGTCGTCACGAAGCCGCAGCTGGGAAGCGCGCTTGCGGTGCTGCTCGGTCTGATGATGATGGCGGCGCTGGCGGTCAATGCGCGGCTGATGCGCAGCCTGCGCAAGGAGCTTACGAATGTATAAACCACGGCATGCGAATAAGCTTGGCGGAAAGGGGCATTAACCTTGAACAGGAATATGCCGCGGGGGCAGCGGCGCGCTAACCGTTTTCATCGCATCATCTGGACGATTCTCATCATCTATCTGGTTCTTCCGCTGCTGGCGACGTTGTTGTATGCGCTGGCAGGGAATTGGCAGACGACGATTTTGCCCGAATCATGGACGCTGAAGTGGTTTGAGGACCTGCTGCACGACAGCCGGTTCACGGATGCGTTCGTCCGTTCGATCGTCGTATGCGGGATTAGCCTGATAGTGAGCACCGCGGTCATGGTGCCTACAGTTATCATTGTCGTACTTGAGTTTCCGAAATGGGAGAAGGTGCTGAATATCCTGGCCCTCATCCCCTATGCGGTGCCGGGCGTAGT
The DNA here is from genome assembly GCF_056269285.1 of Paenibacillus sp. JT31N11. NCBI lineage: Bacteria > Bacillati > Bacillota > Bacilli > Caryophanales > Paenibacillaceae > Paenibacillus > Paenibacillus sp. JT31N11. The sequence goes on along the minus strand of NZ_JBWDNQ010000007.1, from coordinate 249,325 downwards.
TGCCGCGGTCGGGCTGATTCGTCTCTATTCGTCCGGTCCGCTGGCCATCTCGGGCACGATCTGGCTCCTGTGCGGCGCCTATTTCGTCGTGGTTCTGCCCTTCATGTACCAGGGAATCCGCAACAGCCTGCGTTCGGTCAACGCCGTCATGCTCCAGGACGCGGCGATGCTGCTGGGCGCCGGACGCTGGCAGACGTTCCGTTATGTGCTGCTGCCGAACGTTATGCCGGGCCTTACCGTATCGCTGCTGCTTTCGTTTGCGGTGCTGTTCGGCGAATTCGTGCTGGCGAACCTGCTGGTCGGCGGACAATACGAAACGATCCAGATTTATTTGTACCGGCGGCAGGGGGAGAGCGGACATCTGTCGAGCGCGGTATCCATTACGTATTTCGTACTGGTTGCCATTATTTCAGGCGTGATGCTCAAACTGGGCAAGCGGGTGCTGAACGCGCCTTCCGGTGCGGACGACGACAAGCCGGCGGCAGCCGGGACCAAGAAGGGCAGGCATTCGGACCCGGGAACCGCTGCGGGCGGAATCAACTTGCAGGGAGGACAGGAACTTAGATGAGCTATGTCGAATTTGAAGGCGTATCGAAGTTTTTCGGAACCGCCGGCGCAGCGCCGGTGCTGGATGCATTGTCGCTGGGAGTGGAGAAGGGCGAATTCGTCACGCTGCTCGGTCCCAGCGGCTGCGGCAAGAGCACGCTCCTTCGCTGCGTGGCCGGCTTGACCGGAATTGACGAAGGCACCGTCCGGCTGGACGGGGTCGATCTTACGAACATGGCGCCGAAGAAAAGGAATGTCGGGATGGTTTTTCAAGCCTATGCGCTGTTCCCCAACATGACGGTCTACGAGAATGTTGCCTTCGGGCTGAAAATGAAGGGCATGCCGCGCGCCGAAATCGAGCGGACGGTCAAGAAAATGCTCGAGATCATCGACATGTCGGAGAAAAGCGGACAGTATCCGCAGAGGCTGTCCGGAGGCCAGCAGCAGCGGGTGGCGCTGGTCCGGTCCCTTGCCGTTCAGCCGAAGCTGATGATGATGGATGAGCCGCTCAGCGCACTCGATGCGAAAATCCGGAAAATGCTGCGGCTGGAAATCCGCCGCATTCAGCAGGAGCTGGGCATGACGACGCTGTTCGTGACGCATGACCAGGAAGAGGCGCTTACGATGTCCGACCGGATCTGCATTATGAATCAGGGCCGGATCGAACAAAACGGAACCCCCGAGGAAATATATACGAGGCCCAAAACGGCGTTTGTCGCCCGTTTTATCGGCAACTACAACGTGCTGACCGCAGATGAAATGGCGGGTATCGGGGGAGCGGCGATTTCTTCAGCCGGACGCTTCGAACTGGCAGCCTTCGCCATCCGGCCGGAAGCGGTACGGATGGCCTCAGCGGAAGATGGGGGTGCGGACAATGCAACGGACGCCGGCACGGACTCGTACCGGATGAATGGCACCGTATCGGAATGCACGGCACTTGGCGCACTGCTGCGCTACACGGTCAGAGTGGGGAATTTGAGCATCACGACCGACGAGTTGAATGCGCCGGCGAGCCGCCGTTTTGCGCCGGGCAGCCGGGTCCGCCTCACAGTCGACCGGGACGCGTGCGTCCCGCTGGAAGGATAGGCGCATAGAATGCCGCCGCAAGCGGCAATGGCTGTCATGAAAGGTAAGCGAATAGTATTGAGGTGAGTTGCAATTGTCAGTTTCATCGGAACAGAGAAAAGAATTTATTCTGCAAATCCTTGACCGTGAGGGAAAAGTGAATGTGCTTCCGCTTGCGAACCGGTTCTTGGTGTCTTCGGAGACGATCCGGCGCGATCTGGATGTGCTGGAGAGGGAAGGCCAGCTTCGAAGGGTTTACGGCGGGGCCGTCAGGCATTCCGGTTACAGCCCCTCGGAACCGCCGTATGCGCTGCGGAAGAGCCAGAATGCGGAGGAGAAACGGGCGATCGGCCGGGCTGCCGCAGACTGGATCGAGGATGGAAGCACCATTGTGATTGATGTTGGCACAACGGCTATGGAGCTGGCTATGGCGATTCAGGACAAGCAGCAGCTCAAAGTCATTACCAATTCCGTCGCTGTCGCTGCCGTCCTCTCGGACTCGCTGAACCAGGGCCGGTTCCGCGGCAAGGTGACATTGCTCGGCGGTGAGCTCAACCCGGAGCAGCAGTCGATCAGCGGTCCCTTATGCGAACGGATGATGGAGCAGTTCCGGGTGGACCTCGCGTTCATGTCGGTCGGCGGCGTATCGCTCGTCGACGGCATAACCGATTACGACGCAAACGAAGCGTCCATGTCGCAGCTGTTCGCCCGCTGCGCGCAGAGGGTTGTCGTCCTGGCCGATCATTCGAAGCTGGGCGTAACGACTTTCGCGCGAATCATGCCTTTTGACGGGATTGAGGCTATCATCTGCAATGTGGAATGTCCGGATGAATGGAAGGATGCCGTTGATCAATCCGGCGTGCAGTGGATTGCGGCAGCGTCCGAATACATGAAGGAGGAATAACGCCATGCAGAAAGTGATTATGGTTGTGCTTGACGGCTTGCGCTATGATACGGCGCGCGCCGTCATGGGATATATGGAGCATCTGGTGGAGAAGGGCCGTGCCGCCTGCTACCGCGTCAGCTCGGAGCTGCCGAGTCTGTCGAGGCCGCTGTATGAGGTGCTGCTCACGGGGACGCCGCCCGTGGAGAACGGTATTACAGCCAATCATACGGTGAGGCTGTCGAATCAGCGCAGCGTGTTTCAGCTTGCGGCTGAACAGGGACTCACAACCGCGGCGGCGGCTTACCATTGGGTCAGCGAGCTGTACAACCGCGCCCCGTTCAATCCGATGACCGACCGGATTCAGCTGGACGGAACATCTCCGATCCAATACGGGATGTTTTATTTTGACGATACGTACCCGGATACGCATCTGTTTGCCGATGCCGAATACCTTCGCCGGGCGTATGCCCCGGATTTTCTCTATGTCCATCCGATGGGAATCGACGACATCGGCCATAAGCATGGGGCCGGTTCCGCCGAATACCGGCAAATTACCGGAGCGGCGGATGCGGTTCTCGCCGGACTGCTCCCCGTTTGGCTGGAAAATAAATACCGCATCATCGTCACAGCCGATCACGGCATGAACGAATTCGGACAGCACGGGGGGACCGGCCAGGGAGAACGGGATGTGCCCTTCTACGCCATAGGACCGGAGTTTACCCCGGGCGTATACGAAGACCCCATTCCCCAGCTGGCGGTCGCGCCGCTGGTGTGCGGACTTCTCGGTATTCCTTGTTCTGCAGCGATGAGGCCGATTGAGCTGCCGGGCTGTTCATTGAATCAAGCGGCTGCAGGCAGAACGGAATGAAAGTAGACTTTCATTTTCACCTGGAGGAAGGCCCGTATTCGCTGCGCTGGCTGGAGCGGACGGCGAGGGCGCTTTCTGCAACGTCGGATGAGATCGGAAGGGAACAGGAGACGGGGCGGTCCCCTCTCCACTCCCTGTCATGGATCAATAGCGTGAGCGCCCAGCTGGGACGGCGCATTGAGCAGGGGCCGTTCCACCAGGACTGGATTAAACGGTACCTGGCGGAGGGACGGCGAAGAGGAATCGGGAAGTTCGGACTGGTTGATCATCTGTACCGGTTCGAGGAGTTCAAGCCCTATTACCTCAAGCATATCCGTGTCGACGATTCGCCGCTCGGCAGACTGCAGCGGGAATGGCTGGACCGGGTATGTGTGACCTCGGCGACTGCGTTTATTGAGGCAGCCAAGGACGCCGCCGGCAGCGATGACGCGCTGTCGGTTGGCGTGGAGGCGGATTATTTTCCCGGCGGGGAAGCCGAGCTGGCAGGACTGCTGGAGATGCTGGATGTCGATTATGTCATCGGTTCCGTCCATTTCATTGACGGCTGGGGCTTTGACAATCCGGAGACGGCTTCACGGTTTGAGGACGAGAATCTGGAATTGCTGTATGCCAGGCATTTCTCGCTGGTCCAGCGTGCGGCCCGCAGCGGGCTGTTCGATATGATCGGCCACCCCGACAATATCAAGGTATTCGGCTACAGGCCGGATGAGGGACTGCTGGGGGAGCTTTACCGGGAGACGGCGCGAGCCTTCAAGGAGGCGGGTGTCGCAACTGAAGTGAACACGGGTCTGGCGTACCGGTATCCGGTGAAGGAGATTTGTCCAAGCCCGCTGCTGCTTGCCGCAATGTTTGAGTATGGCGTGCCGGTCACATTCTCGTCGGATGCGCATTATCCCGACGATCTGGGCACTTTGATTGACGAAGCGGTCGAGCTGGCGAAGCGGACCGGCTACCGCGAGGCCGCCTGGTTCAAGGGCGGGAAGCGCTATTTATCTGAATTGTAAGCAGGCTTTTTTTGAGCTGAAAATGAAATGGGGGGCTTTTCCATAAGGCCAGGCTCTTAGAAGCCAACTCAATAAACATACGAAAGCACCTTCTTAAAACCACGATTGACGTGGGAAAGAAGGTGCTTTTTCGTTATCGTTCAAGGCTGTAGATAAAGCCCGGCAGGTCCGGGTCAGCTTTTGATGGCGCCAGCGGCGATATCGGATATAAACTGCTTGCTGATAAACAGAAATAGCAGAATCAGCGGCAGCACCGCAAGCAGCGTACCTGCGATGACCATGGAGTAATCGGTCATATAGATGCCGTTTAAGGACGAGAGGGCAATCTGAAGCGTGAATTTGCTCTCGTCGGTGATGATAATGAGCGGCCAGAGATAGTCATTCCATACGCCGATAAACGTGAACGCGCCGAGAAAGGATAATGCGGGACGCAGAATCGGCAGGGACAGATTCCAATACAGGCGGAAGAATCCGCAGCCGTCAATCCGTCCGGCATCCAGCAGCTCCGACGGAATGGATTCCTCGGCATACTGCCTGATCCAGAAAATCCCGAAGGCATTCACCATGCCGGGAATAATAAGAGCCTTGAAGGACCCCACCCATCCAAACTTGGCCATAATGACGAAGGATGGAACGAGCGACAGCTGGGCAGGCGCCATCATGGTGGCCAGCAGCAGGATAAACAGCCACTTTTTGCCCGGAAAATGATATTTGGCAAACGTGATGCCGGCCAGTGAATCGAAGAACAATACCAGCACCGTACAGACAGAAGCGACGAACAGTGTATTCAGAAAAGCGCCAAAAAAATCAATATTGGCCATAACCCGCGATATATTGTCAAACAGCTCGCCGCCGAACCATAATTTCGGAGGATAGCTGTATATTTCCGCTGTCGTGCGTGTGGACATCACCAGAAGCCAGTAGAAAGGAAAGATTGAAACGATTAATCCTGCAATCAGTCCCAGATGCAGCAGAGTCGATTTCCATTTTGCTGTTGGCATATGCCATCACCCCATTTATCATATAATCGTTAATTATTGGCCGACTTGCCCTGAACCAGCTTCCAGTTCACGATCGAGAACAACGCGATCAGCACGAACATTCCCCAGCCCACTGCGGCTCCATAGCCAAAGTAGTTGTTGATGAAAGCCTCGCGGTACAAATACAGCACGATGGTAAGCCCGCCGCCGCTCACGCCGCCGTCATTGCCGACGAGCACCTGGGACTCTGTAAAGATCTGCATGCCGCCGATGGTCGAGGTAATGACAGTGAACAGAATAATTGGCCGCAGAATGGGAACCGTAATCCGGAAGAAGGACTGGACGCCTGAGGCTCCGTCAATTTTGGCTGCCTCATACAGCACCGTCGGGATGCTTTGCAGTCCGGCCAGATAGATGACGGCATTATAGCCGACCCAGCGCCATACTACCATCAGGGAAACTGCCAGCTGAATCCCCCATGTTTCGTTCAGCCATTCCACGGAATGAAGGCCGAACAGGGAGAGAATGTAGTTCAACAGGCCATAATTGTTGGAGAACAGGGTGCTGAAAATAATCGCTACCGCTACCAGCGACGTTACGTTCGGCAGAAAATAACCGATCCGGAAGAAGGTGCGGAATTTTACGAATGACGCATTCAGCAGGAAAGCGACGACAAGCGCCGAGAACAGCATCGGTATGGTGGAATACACCCAGATTAGCAATGTATTGCCCACGGCTTTCCAGAATTCCGGGTCCGAGAGCATGAACCGGTAATTGTTCAGGCCGTTGAAGGTCATCTCCCCGATTCCGTCCCATCGTTGAAACGAGAGATACATGGAGAAGGCAATCGGGAACAGCCCGAATATGGCAAACAACAGGTAAAATGGCGAAATGGCTAAATATTCTTTGCGGTGCTTCCATATTTCAGAGGCGAGTCCGCGTTTGGGTTCCCGCACTCTTGCATGTAGGGCGGGCTTCGTCGATGTTTGCAGTCTGGTTGGTTCGGCCATAAGCTTAACCTCCTTATAGTAGATGGCGTACAGTTATTTCATTTTGGCTGCTTTCAACCTTTGCGGGCGGCATGGCCTCAACGCTGTAATGCCATAGATGGACGGAAGCGGCATGGCTGAAGCGGCCGGCTTGGTGCCTTTAGCGCAGCAGCTCCTTTTTAACCCGGGCCAATGCAGCCTTCCATGCTTCATCGGGGTTCTTCCCCTGAAGCGCAACGGACTGCAGCTGGCGGCTTACGATCCCGTTAAGATTCGCGTATTTAGAACCGAAGTAAGCAGGCTTGACATTCCTTGCCGACTCGGTAAAAATTTCACCGGTTGCCTGTCCCCCGAAGAAATCTTCTTTTTGCAGCAGCTCCTTCGCATCAAGCGCCTTGACAGCCGACGGAAACAGGTTGACATCGGTGAAGGATTTCACTTGATTCTCGGGATTCTGCAGCCATTTGATGACCTCGAAGGCTTCCTTTGGATGCTTGCTTGTTCTCATGATGGACAGGAAGGAGCCGCCATTGTTGCCGTCTCCGCCTGGCGCCCGCGCCACCCGCCATTTGCCGGCCGTGTCGGGTGCGGCTTGCATCAGAACTTCCTTGTTCCAGACCGCGCCGACAAAAGAAGCGATTTTACCGTTGTTCATGGCGGCGTTCCATTCGGAGGTGCTGCCGTTGGCATTGGCCAGGAGTCCCATTTGGGATGCCTTCACAGCAAGATCCCAGGCTTTCTTCATGGAAGAAGAGGAATCTTCCCCGATGAAGGTTTCATCCTTGTTGAAGTAGATCTTATCGCTCTGGGCGTTCACCTGGGTATAGATGCTGCCGATATTATCCGTCAGCTTGACGTCATCTCCCAGCGCAGACTGGAGCTTCTCTCCCGCCGCGAAATATGCCTCCCAGGTTCCCAGCGCATCGCTGACCTCCTTGGGGTCGCTAGGCAGTCCGGCCTTCTCGAACAGATCGGCGCGGTAAAATAAAGCTGTAGGTCCTGTATCGATAGGAAGCGCTATCATTTTTCCTTCAGGCGAAACCCCGAGCTGCCATTTCCAATCCAGATAGTCCGGCTCAATTTCTTTGGCGCCGAGATCATACAAATTATAGAAGCGGTCCGAATTCGGGAACATTTCCGTCACCCAGTCATTGAAAGCGACGATATCAGGCCCGCCTGATCCGGCTGCAAGCGTTGTTTTCAGCTTGGATTTGAAATCGCCGCCGATTTTTTGCGCATTGATCTGCAGGGTCGGGAATTGCGTCTCAAGGGATGCAATGAGCTTATCATCCAGGCCGCGGTTCCAGTACCATAGTGTAAGCGTTGTCTTTTCACTTGAAGAATTTCCAGCGGAACACCCACACACGGTCAGGACAATAATGAATAATAATAAGGCAATCCGTTTTTTTGCCACTTACGCCGCCCCCTTCTTCGTTTGTAAATACTTTTGTAAGCTCCTGAATGTAAAAAGTACGAAAAAAGCTATACTTCCTTATGTAATAAACAAAGATAACACGATTGAAACGCATTATTATATGGAAGTTAATTACATATGAAAAGGATTGGAAGCGATCCAATTGCCTGTTCATATGGTATAGTAATATCAGGAAGCTCACCGGATCAGCCCATTGTGGCGAACCGCAATCACTGGCGAAGGAGTTCATGCGATGACGACCGACCAAGCCCCTCTTCATCCTGAAGTAACCGCTTACCTGAAGCGGATCGGCTATGAAGGCAATCTTGACGGAAGCGCCGCGGCGCTGGCCGAACTGCAGGAGCGGCATCTTCATGCGGTCCCCTATGAGAATCTTGATATTTTGAAGCGAATTCCGCTGTCGCTGGAAATCCCGGCGCTCTTCGACAAAATCGTTGTGCGCCGCCGGGGCGGATACTGCTTCGAGCTCAACGCGCTGTTCGGCTGGCTGCTGCGGGAGCTGGGATATCCCGTTACCGACCTGTTCGCGCGGTTTTGGCGCGATGAGACCGATGCCCCGCCCAAACGGCGCCATCATGTGCTGAAGGTGGAGGCCGAAGGCATCTCCTACCTGTGCGATGTCGGCGTGGGGGGCATCGTGCCGCGCCGTCCCATCCAAATGCAGGAGCTGCTGGAGCAGCCGCAAGGAGAAGAAAGCTATCGTCTGGAGCGGGATGCCTATTATGGCTGGGTGCTCAGCGAATGGAAGCGGGGCGGGTGGAGCTGGCTGTATTCATTTACCGACGAGCCGCAGCTGCCCAAGGATTTTATTATGGCAACCTACTGGTGCGAGAACGCCCCGGATTCTATTTTCACCAGGAACGCCATGGTGGCGATGCGCACCCGCGAGGGGCGAAACACGATCGCAGGGCAGGAATTCCGTATCTTTACTGCGGATGGGGTTCATGCTTTTACGCCAGCTTCGGAAGACGATTATAATGAGGCGCTGCTTACGTATTTCGGAATTGCCGCCCCTTAGCAGGGAAGGCCGCTCAGGCAGTCTTTTTGACCTTATAGAATTTATAAGTTTTCACGCCTATAAATTTCTATAAGGTTTGAGGGAAGAAACTAACGATGCCGCCAAAGGACGGCGAAGCCGTTTCTTCTTACACGTTATAGAATGTATGAGTTTCACATTTACCCATTTCTATAAGGTCTGAGGGAAGAAATTTACTCTGCCGCAAGAAGGGCGGAGCCGTTACTTCTGTTACATTGGGCTTCAGGACGGGTAATCCAGGTTATGAATTGATGCTGAAACAAGTCAAACCAAGGGTAATGATTCTTGTGAATTCTGGGAAATTGGGAAAGCGAGGCATGGACGACATGGAGAAACGACAGTATGGACGTACCGGAATGAATGTGAGCATCCTGGGCTTGGGGGGAGCGGAGATCGGCTTTCAGGGCATTACCGGGGAACAGGCGGACAAGCTGCTTGGAAGCGCGCTGGATGCGGGCCTGAATCTGATCGATACCGCGGAATGTTATGCGATCAGCGAGGAATTGATCGGCAAGACGGTGGGGCACCGCCGTGACGATTATTATCTGTTTACCAAATGCGGGCATTCGTCCGGTATTGATTTGCCCGATTGGGACCCCGCCCTGCTGGAGCAAAGCATTGACCGCAGCCTGAGCAGGCTGCAGACGGACTATGTCGACGTCATTCATCTCCACAGCTGCTCGGAAGATATTCTGCGGCAAGGCGATGTGATTGATGTGCTGAAGCGGGCCAAGGAAAAGGGTAAAACCCGTTTTATCGGGTACAGCGGGGACTCTTCGGCCGCCCTGTACGCGGTGCAAAGCGGGGCGTTTGACTCACTGGAAACATCCATCAGCATCGCGGATCAGGAAGCGATCGAGCTGACCTTGCCGGAAGCGGCCAAGCGGGGCATGGGCGTTGTCGTCAAACGTCCGATTGCCAATGCGGCCTGGAAAACAGGCAAGCTGCCGGAAGATGAATATCCGCACGAATATTGGAGGCGGCTGCAGGAATTGAACTACGATTTCCTGGACGGCGGCCTGAGTGAATCGGTGGGAACGGCCCTGCGCTTCACGCTGTCCATTCCCGGCGTTCATGCCGCAATTGTCGGCACGGCCAACCCCGGGCGGTGGCTGGAGAATGCCAAGCTGCTTGAGAAGGGGCTCTTCCCCGGCAGCAGTACGAGGCCATTCGTACGCGCTGGAAGGAAATTGCCGGAGCGGATTGGGTAGGCCAAGGTTAAATCGGAAGATGGCTGCCGGAGCGGATTGGTAAGCCAGGGTTAACCCGGATTAAGAAAGAATGCCGGACTGTGTTCATCATCCGAAACAGCCAGTGCGCGCCAACTTGAGTAACGGCGCGTACCGGCTGTTTGGTTTTTATTTTCTTCAGATCTGGATTGGGGCATTTTCAGAAGAATAAGCGGAATGGGAACGAATCGAAGCTGCTGCTTTTGATCTTTTATGATAGAACACATAAGAACCGGCTATGAACAGGAATCCGATAATGACGGGCAACCAGCTGCCTGCAGGGTCGCCCACGGAAATGCTGGAATACATGGCCCCTCCAAGATCAAAAACCAAACCGGCATAAGCCCATTCCTTGATTCGCGGAAATCCGGGAATCAGGATGGCTGCGACACCCAGCAGCTTGGCGATTCCGAGAAAGGGCAGCAGGTAGTGGGGATAGCCCAGATGATCGAATAATTCAACGGCATCGGGGACGGACATGATGTCAGGAATGGATCCAACAAGCATTAAGGCTGCCAAAGGGCCGGTAAAAATCCAATAGATCAATGTATTTCTTTTCATATTAAATTCATTCCTTTCTGGTTTTAAGTTCACAATTACATAAGTTTTGCCAGTTGCTCCTCGAAGCGATCCAGCGTTTGTTTGGCCCCTTCAACAGCTCCGTATTCTTTTACCACAGTATCCAGCTCTTCTGCCGACTTGAAGAGGGACCGCATGGTCAGACGGGTCTTATTGCCCTGCTCGGCGAACGTCACCGTGACGCGAAATTGCTCGTCATCTCCATCGCCGCCATGGGAATATATAAGACGCTCTGGTCTGACAACCTCAATATAAGTAATTTTATTATCGTAATCGACCCCGTCGAGGCCATGCATAATATAGCTCCATACGCCGCCTGGTCTTATGTCTAGGCCAGAATGGTTATGGTAAAGTCCGCTGGTCCCCACCATTGCGGCAGATGCCCGGGATCCGTCCATGTTCTAAAAACCAGCTCGTGCGGTGCTTGAAAAACACGATGGCAATAAGTTCCCGGCCTTCTATTGATGCTGGAGTATTGCTTGCTGCATGGTTTGCTGACATAATTCCATTCCTCCAATTTCGTTGTGTAATAAACTTCCTGCAGGACTACTGCATATCGCCATGTATCACATCCTTTCTTTGCAGGTCCTTCAAGAATCGTCCGCACGGGCAAGTCTCTCGTCCAGGACGTGTTTCGGTTCGGTCAGGGCAATAAAGCTTGAATTCATGAGTTGAATATACCTTAATAGGAATATTCCTGTCAAGGAATATTAAAAACTTATTTTGGTGCGTCTTTGCATCATGTTTTTGATGGCTGGTTTTCGTTCCATAAAAAAAACCGCCTCCTTAAGGGAGACGGCGGATGGAATGATTATTAGGGATATGGCGCGAATGCTATACCTCCAGCCGCTTTGGGCAGGCAGGTTATTTCCAGACAATCGTGCATCTCGAAGAGATGCGCATAAAGTTCTGGATTCCTCGAAAGATGGGCATACAAGCGTGCGCCGCCTCAGAAGAACCATTCGATGAATGGTCGCCCGCGCCTTTAAATAGGCATTTCTTTACCGGAGAAATCAACGAAATTGAAGCGGCTCTCCGGAACGATTTTGCGTTCGATCTGATCCACGATGCCGCGGGCGCTGTTGCCCGGATCGTTCGGGGCCGATGCTCCGCCCATATCCGTCCGCATCCAGCCGGGGTGGATGCTGAGCACCTGAATGCCGCGGCCTTTCACATAGGAAAGCAGCTGCTGCGAGAACATATTCAGCGCGGTTTTGGAAATCGCATAAGGATAATCGCCCGGATAGGCATTCGTGATGCTGCCCGCTTCGGAGGAAATATTAATGATCGCAGCATCCTTCTCCGTCAGAAGCGGCAGGAAATGCTTGACTACACGCATCGGACCGTAAAGATTGATCTCAAATGTATTCACCACATCGTCCATATCCAGGTTCTCAATTTGCGTGTTGCGGGCTACCAGAATCGCCGCGTTATTGACGATCGCTCCAAGCGTCCTGCCCTCCTGCTGCATCCGGGCAGCAAGTGCTGCGATGCCTGCCTCGTCGGTTACATCCAGCTCGGCGACGGTAAGCTGTTCTCCGTACTTGTCGGCAAGTGCCGACAACTTGTCATTTTCCTGACCGGGGCTTCGCACTCCTGCTATTACAGCATGTCCCCGCTCCAGCGCTTCAGCGGCAATCTCGTAGCCCAATCCACGATTGGCGCCTGTTATAAGCAAATTCATTGTTATATCCTCCTTCGAATGGTTGGTAAGCATACAGGTCTGAATGATAGGTGAACGCGTGTTTATGGAATTGAAAAAATTCACACCCTCCGGCATGAATCCCGGACTACAAGGCTGCATTCGAGTGTGATTTGTTTCACATCGTCGGTTGGCTGCTCGATCTTGCCGATGAGGATGGAGGTCAGCTGCTTCAGCATGTCGCTGAAATCGACCCTGATCGTCGTAAGCGGCGGATGATGCTTCTCGCTGAGCGCATGATCATCGAAGCCAATGACGGATATATCCTCCGGCACCTGCAGACCATGCTCCTTCAATGCCCGGATCGCTCCGAAAGCTACGCTGTCGTTGGCCGCTATGATGGCTGTCGGCCGTTCCCCATTCTTGCGGAGAAAGGAATAGATCGCCTCATATCCGCTTTCTTCATGAAAGCTGCCATCCAGCACCCAATCCTGATTGACCTGCAAACCGCATAGCTGCATGGCTTTCAGGAAGCCCTCGTATTTTGTAGGGCCTGATAGACGGTTCATATCACCATTAATAACGCCAATCCTGGTATGCCCGAGTCCTGTCAAATAAGCGACTGCCTGCTTCATGCCGGAATCATTGTTGAAATTGGCGACTATCCGGTTGGATTGGGGAATTTCCGGCTGCTGCTGATCCACAACGCCGACGATGAAGCCTTCGGCAATAAGCTCTTCGATGAATGGCTCACGATTGGCGGCGCCAATGAAGATCCCCCCGTCAATCCGGCGCTGGAAGAAGATCTCCTTCACATTCCTGACCGTTTCCTGGTCGCTTGCGTCACGAATGATATGCGTCAGCACGTAATAACCGTAAGCGGAGACATCTTCAATGACACTTACGATCATTCTGTTCACCAGCATGTCGCTTGATACATGCCCAGGCGCAATCAGGAACAGCCCGATGGTGCGCGCGCGTTTGCCGGCAAGTACCTGAGCGGAAGCATTGGGGAAATAATTATACTGCTGGATCACTTTCATGACTTTCTCACGCGTCTTCGGCGGAACGTTGGCGTAATTGTTGATGACTCTGCTGACCGTGCTTCTGGATACGCCAGCCAAACGGGCGATCTCAACGCTGTTTATATCCGCCTTTTTCACAATGTCCTTCAGCCTCTTTCGTAAACACGTGTTTATGGGTCAATCATACACAATATTTGAAATCGCTGTCAATCTATTAAACCCCTCAACTGTCCATTTTTCGGCGGTGCTGCAAAACCGGACTTGTATAAACGCGTGTCTATGATATACTGTCCGCAACATCAAGTATTTCCTGCTAGCGACAATCGTATGAAAGAAAGGAAGGGATTGTAATGAGGCTTGGAGGCCAGGTGTTTCTAGAAGACAAGAATCCGGAGAGTTGGTCAGCCGCATTGCGGCAAGCGGGGTTTCGCGCAACAACCTGCCCGATTAACGGGGAAGACGATATCGGCGAGCTCGAAGACTATCTGAAGGCGGCGCGGGAGCATGATATTCTGATCTCGGAGGTTGGAGCCTGGAGCAATCCGATCAGCCGGAACGAGGAAACAAGGCGCAGTGCCGTCGCCTACTGTATCAAGCGGCTGGAGCTCGCGGAGCGGATTGGCGCCCAATGCTGCGTCAATATCGCCGGTTCCCGCGGGGAACAATGGGATGGGCCGGATCCGGACAATTTCAGCGACGAGACCTTTGATCTCATTGTGGAGACGACACGCGAAATCATCGATGCGGTCAAGCCGGAGCGTACCGTATTCGCATTGGAAATGATGCCGTGGGTATTCCCCGACTCTGCCGACACTTATCTTGCTCTGATCAAGGCGATTGACCGCAAAGGCTTTGGCGTCCACTTTGACCCCGTCAACATTGTCAGCAGTCCCCGGACCTACTACCGGAATGGCGAGATGATCCGTGACTTTTTTGCCAGGCTTGGGCCTTATATCCGTAATTGCCACGCCAAGGACATTCTGCTGCACGGCAAGCTGACCGTTCATCTGGATGAGGTCATACCGGGCCGCGGGATGCTCGATTACCGGATATTCCTGAGTGAATTGAACAAGCTGCACCCAGATACCACCTTGATCATCGAGCATCTGTCTACCAATGAGGAATATCAACAGGCCGCGGATTACATACGCAAGACCGCCTCGGAGCTGCATATCCCGTTGTGAGGAATACGTTAGAGAAATGATAACCGGAATATTATCACGGAGCGAACGGAGGGCCTGCCGCCGGCAGGCCCTCTTCATGCTGAAATATTTGTGCTGCAGCCGGAGGAATTCAGCGGTTTCCGCTACAGTTTCGGGAACAAATCATGGCCTTTGTTTTTTGCCATTTCGATAACCGAGTTAATGAAGGGTGCTTTTAACAATGTATACGTAGATCTGTCCTCGGCGTATAGAGCTGCGAGCTGTTTCTTAAGCCGGGCATATTCCTGAGCTTTCTCCGGGTTGCTTCTCAGGTAATTGCGAAACCGTATATTATTGCTCCATTCCTCGCTCTGCAGTTCATAAACATGCAGATGATGCGTGCCCTTCCGCCATTCTCCCTTTCTAAAGAATCTCCGGTTTGGAAAGTCCGCTTTGGGAACATATTCGTAGCCTGTTGCGCATAACGGGCCGATAAAATCATCCGCTTCCGTCAATTTGCTTACTCCAACCGCAATATCCAGAATCGGCTTTGCCGGCAGCCCCTGAACGGAGGTGCTTCCTATATGCTCAATAACAATCGTCTTATCGTGCAGCGCCGATTGCAGCCTTGCCTTCTCGTATTCGAACTGCTCCGCCCACTCTGATTGATAGTCGGCAATGATCACTTCCTCCGCCATTTTTCATCCCCCTGAGCATCCTGAATATTGCGGAACTCACGCTTGCTGCCTGGACAAATCCGCATGGAGTATAATACCACAATGTTTATCGTTGGACTTGTATGAACACGGCATTTTTTGGGCATAACGTGAAAACTGCATCTTTTTCCGTCCAGTGTAAGGTATAATAAGATCCAGATGTGCCAGAGAGGATGATCAGATGTTTAAGGTTACGGAATATAGTGCGGATTTGGTGAAGGATCCATTCGGGATATTGACTGGAAAGCGTTATGAGTTTGTGCTGGATCTGGATGTGCCGGAGGAAGACGAGCTGCACTCCGATAAAGGCGTCTATATAAAGCTCATTTACATCGTGGACGAGAACCGCGAGGGTATTCTCAAATATGAACTGCATGAGAGAACATCCGATCTGATACTCGATTTCGAGATGGAAGAGGATGAAGAGGAAGCGATCGCCGCTTTCTGCAAAGAGCATTTGCCGGCCTGACCGGCCTTGGCAATGCGAAGGAAGAGGGTATAGGGATGCAAGGGCCCTGTACGCCCTTCTTTTTTTTGCCCAATAACCGCATACCTGTTCCGCCACCATTCATAATCTAATAGCAGAGGAAGTTTTGGATGGAGGTTTGGGAGAATGGCCATTAAACCGTTAGCTCTTCAGCGGGGGGATACGATCGGCATTGTAACGCTTGGAAGCCCGCTGGCTGCGGAGAGAATAAATGCCTGCATCGCCTATTTGCAGAGCATGGGGCTTCAAGTACTTCTGGGACGGTATGTATATGCGGAGAACGGCTTTCTGGCAGGCTCGGATCAGCAGCGCGCGGAGGATTTGATGAGCATGTTCACCAATCCCAGGGTGAAGATGATTCTTCCTGTCAGAGGCGGAGTTGGCGTGGAGGGAATTCTGCCGTATCTGGATTATTCCGTGATCAAAGCGAATCCGAAGCTTATCAGCGGATACAGCGACATTACCATTCTGCTGAACGTGTTATATCAGTATGCGGATATCGTAACCCTCCACAGCCTGCTGCTGCTTGACTTCAGGGCGAATACGCCGCCCTATAATTTCGAGCAGTTTTTTACTGCGACCTCATCTACTGCGGCTCCCCGTCCTCTGGTCAATCCGCCCGGTATGCCGCTGACGGGCAAGGTGCCGGGCAGTGCCACGGGACCGATCGTAGGAGGGAACATCACGTCTCTCATCGGTTCGCTCGGTACGCCGTACGAGATCGATACAGCGGGGAAGATTTTCTTTATTGAAGAGACGCATGAGCCGATCAACAGGGTGTACCGTTATGTGGAGCAGCTGAAGCTTGCCGGAAAGTTCAGCGACGCCTCCGCTATCCTCATGGGTGAATGCAACGAATGCGCAGACGCCTACGGTGTTTCCTATGAGGACTTGATCAACGAGGTGATGGTGCCGCTGGGCAAACCGCTTATCACGAATCTGGCCTCCGGCCATGGACGCTACAAGGCCGCTGTCCCGATTGGAGTCGTGGCAAACCTTAACAGCCATACACAGACCGTTACACTGCTGGAGCCGGCTGTCCGGTATTGATGCTGCAATGGGGGCCTGGCGTTTGCGATTGGCTGCGCCTTTCGTTATCATGAATGTACGGGTTGTCATGATTACGAAATAAGCCAAAAGGTGTGATGAAAATGCGGTTAAGCGTATTGGATCAATCGCCGGTACCGGAGGGAAGCAACGCGGCGGAGGCTTTGAAGCAGACAGTCAGGCTGGCAGAGCTGGCAGAACGGCTGGGCTATCATCGATTCTGGGTATCGGAGCATCATAATACGGAAAGTCTGGCGCATTCGAGCCCGGAAGTATTCATCTCGCATATCGCAGCGAATACCTCGACGATTCGCGTAGGCTCAGGCGGCGTGATGCTGCCTCATTACAGCGCGTATAAAGTGGCGGAGAATTTCCGTCTTCTTGAAGCATTGTACCCGGGACGCATCGATATGGGGCTGGGACGCGCGCCAGGCGGCATGCCCATTGCCACAAGAGCGCTGCAGGAAGGTAATGCAGGCACGATTGACCGTTATCCGCAGCAGATTGAAGATTTGCTGCATTATCTGAATGTCGCCAACCATGGGAATCACAGGTTTCCCGGGTTGACGGCATCCCCTGCGATAAGCTCGGCGCCTGAAGTGTGGCTGCTTGGCTCGAGCGGGGACAGCGCCATGCTTGCCGCGGAGCGCGGCGTCTCCTTCGCCTTCGCCCAGTTTATTAACGGGAGCGGCGGGGCCTCCTATGTAAGGGATTATAAGGAAGCATTCACGCCTGCCCTCCCAGGCGGCAAGCCTTCGGCGATGGTGGCGATATTCGTCGTTTGCGCAAAAACCGACGAAGAAGCGCAGAGATTGGCGTCGAGCTTCGATTATCAATTTCTGCTGCTCGAACAGGGCCGGTTCAGCGCCGGGATTGCGCCCCCGGAGAAAGCGCTGGCTTATCCGTATTCCGAGGTGGAGAGAATGCGGGTGCGTGAGAACCGCAAGCGGGTGGTCGTCGGCTCCCCGGAGACGGTGAAGGAGCAGCTGCTGCGCCTGGGCCGGGAATATGATACCGAGGAAATTATGGTCGCGACCATCGTCCATGATTATGAAGCCAAGCGGATGTCGTTCAAGCTGCTGGCGGAGGCGTTTGGGCTGCCGGCTGCGGAGTAAAATAATTGTGAGAAACGAAGGCAGGCAGCTGTGATGCAGCTGTCTTTTTTTTGAAGCTTAAATAAGCTCATATAATGAATGACTGAAAACCGCATAAAACAAGGATTTTTAGCACACTCTGTCGAATTTGAGAGGGAAGAGTCCGGATTCTGGATGAAACCTTGCAGTATAGGCTGGATAAATCGTCTGCAGGGTTGGTTAACCATGTAAGTGATGTAAGGAGCGGCTTTTGTGGATACAAGACAATGGATGTCGATATTGCTTTTTTTTGCAACGGCGCTGATGCTGTTCGTGTCGTTTCTGTCCTATCGGAAACGCCATCTGCAGGTTGCGCGAACGATGATTTGCCTTATGCTGGGAGCATCGTGTTACTCATTTGGCTACGCGTTCGAGGTTTTGAGCACAAACCTGCGCGACGTGAAGCTTTCCCTCCAGTTCGAATATTTGGGCATACCGTTTGTCGCGACATTTTGGCTCCTGCTGGTCATTCAATTTACCGGCGCGGCATCCCGGCTCCGGAGACGATACGTATTATTGCTTTTTATCATCCCTTCAGCGACCTTTCTCTTCCATTTGACCGATGACTGGCATCATTTCTTTTATAAAGGATACATACTGAGGGCGGATGAAGCCGTTCCCATGTACAGCATGACTATGGGACCCTGGTATCGGGTGCACGGATTTTACAATTATGGCATCATGGTGTGCGGAATGCTGCTGTTTATCCCGATGTATCTGCGGTCTTTGCCTATTGTGCGGAAACAGATTATGGTCCTTATTCTGGGTGCGGCCGCCCCTTTGCTCTCTAATCTTGTCTATGTATACAACAAGGGAGAAACGATTGACTTTACGCCGTTCGGATTTGCCGTCTCGGGCGTCGTTTACGTTTGGGGCATTTACCGGTTCAACTTGCTGCGCTTGACGCCGCTGGCGTTTGCCAAAGTATTCGATACAATCCGGGACGGCGTTATCTTGATGGATTATGAGGATGAAATCGTGAATTACAATCTCGCTGCCGAAGAGGTGTTTCCAGAGCTCGGCCGTGCAAAAGGCTACCCTGCGAACGGCAAGGACGTTTTGTCGGCTTCCCCGGAGCTGCTGGAGTGGATTTCCGCTGCAGACAGCGGGGATGAACGCTTCCCGTTTCGGCGTCTGCGGGATAATCGGCACAGGCATTATATTTGCAGCATGTCTTTTATTTACGATACCGGGAAGACCCCGATCGGCAAAATGCTGATGTTCAACGATATTACGGAGTGGATGGAGAATGAGGAGCGTCTGCGGGAAAATGCCCGCCAGCTGTCCCAGCTGAACACGTTCAAAGACAAGCTGTTCACCGTCGTGGCCCATGATATCCGCGATCCGATCGCGCTTCTTGTCAGCCTGACCGAGCTCTTGGGCGAGGAACCGACGGATCCCGATATTGCGCATGCAGAAGTGTTCCAGGAAATCAGAAGGCAGGTAAGCGGCACCTTCCATCTCGTTGATAATTTGCTTGACTGGTACCGCAGCCAAAACGGGAGAGTCGTTTTTCACCCGGTGGTGTGGAATCTGAAGCAGGTTGTGCGGCAGAGCGTGGCGCTTGCCGGGACTCGGGCCGCCATGAAGCAAATTCAATTGACGGAGCTTGTGGACGAGCTGATAACGGTGAATGCCGACAAAGAGATGCTCGACCTTATTCTCCGAAATTTACTGTCGAATGCGATCAAGTTTACCGGACTTGGCGGAAGGATCGAAATCGGAGCCTCTTTGGAAGAGGGTCTGGTTAAGGTTTACGTGAGGGACAACGGGTCGGGCATCGATGAGGAGACGTCAAGGCTGCTGCGGCAGGAAGAGCTGTTCTTCAAGGGTCCGGGCTTCGTGAGTGAAGGAGGAGAGATGAGATTCGGTCTGGTGCTGACCCGCGAATTTCTCCGCATTCATGGAGGCAGCCTCCAGTTTGACAGCATACCCGGAGAAGGAACGACCTTTATATTCACATTGCCTGGCTCCGCCGGCGGCACGGGAACGGTTAAGAACGATGAAACGGGGTTGGGCGCATGATGAAAGTAATATTGATTGATGATGATCCTGTGATGCATCTGATCTTGCGGAAGATGCTGGTCAAGTTTCCCGGAGTCCAGGTAGCGGGGGCTTTCAAGGATACCCAGTCCGCAGCCGCATTTCTGAGCGCCAACAATGACATCGGGCTGGCTTTCGTGGACATCTCCATGCCGGGCGAAAGCGGGATGGTGTTTGCCTCCAGGATGGAGGAGGCGGGTGGCAGGGTGCAGATCGTTTTTGTCACGTCGAGTAAAGAATTTGCCGTAAAGGCCTATGAGCTGTCCGTGGTGGATTATCTGGTTAAGCCCGTGTCCCAGGAGCGGCTGGAACGGACGGTTAACCGCGCGCTGGCGGGCAGAGAATCCTTCCGTATGCCGCCGCTGAAGGATTCGGCTGACAAGGGAACAGGTGAAATTATCATTACGGCGCTGGGCGACTTCTCCATACAGAACGAATTGGGCCGCGTGAAATGGATTTCCAGCAAAAGCGCCGAGTTGTTCGCATACTTGCTGCTGCATCGGGGCAAACGGATTGCCCGTACCCGGCTGATTGGGGATATTTTCGGGGGCATGACCAGGGAAAGTGCGGAGAAATATTTGAATACGGCTGTCTATCAGCTGCGCAAGTCATTGGAGCCGCTTGGTTTGCGGGAGGTAGTTCGTTCCGAGAATGATGGTTACGCGTTGGAATTAACCAATGCTGTTATCGACTACGAGGTGTTTGAGCTGCGGGTGGGAAAGCCCGGGAACATTGAGGCGTGCGACGTGGAAAGCGTGCTGCAGTTCGAAAGGCTGTACACAGGAGACTTGTTCGGCAATAAAGCCTATGTATGGGCGATATACGAGACGGAGCGCCTTGCCGAGCTGTATGCCTCCTTCGTAAAAAGGCTCTCCGAGTTGTTAATATCCCTGCGGAACAGGACTGCCGCTTCGAAGCTGCTGCTTAAGCTGCATGCCCGCAATCCGCTGGACGAATCGGTCGTAAGTCTGCTTATGAAGATACACGGACAGGAAGGAAACAAAAAAGGCTTGACCGCCCAGTATACCGATTACGTAAAGCTGCTCAACAGGGAGCTTGGCATTCGCCCGTCCAAGGAACTGCTTATGTTGTATGACTCGCTTGTAAGCGAGTCTTCCGACAACAAAAAATAAAGAAATGCCAAAGGCATGAGAACAGGAAAGGAGGCTGCTGGCCGCAATGGAAGTGGATTTGAATGAACTGGCGGGCCAAATCGCCGGAGGACAGCTGTCCGTAGACGGTGTTTATCGAGTGTTTTTACCGTCAGGCTCCTATCCTGTCCATACCCGTGAATACCCGACTCCCTTTTCCGGTTTTGTATTTGCGCTGCGGGGAAGAGGGACCTTCATCTTTGAAGGAAGGGAGGCCTATGAGCTGATTCCTGGAAAAGTCGTACATGGGGCGAGGAATATGGAGCTCTCGCTTGTCATTGACGAGACCGGTCTGGAGTACTGCCTGATCCATTACACACTTGCCCATGAAGCGGAAGCTGGAAGGCAGCGCTATGCGGATACCCATTATTCGCTTGATACCGGTGAGAATGCGATCATTGCTCAGCTGCTTCAGCTGCTGCATGAAGGATATGGCGTCCCCGGCCATATGTCGGCCGTTCGAATCAAAGAATTATTTTACAGTCTGCTCTATGAATCATTAACGGCAGCCCGCAAACAGCAGAACCGCGAGAGTGAAGAGCTCATCAGACATGCGATCGACTATATACATAACCGTTACAGGGAGCCGATAACCTTAGCCAGCCTGGCGCAGCTGGAAGGGCTGGAGGTCAAGCAGTTCTCCTATTTATTCAATAAATACAGCGGGATGTTTCCCATTGATTATTTGATTCAGCACCGGATGAAAAGAGCCAGGCAGCTTCTGGCGCAAAGCAATTGCAGCATTAGCTCGATCGCGGAGAGCATCGGGTACAGTGACCCGCACTATTTCAGCCGCCTGTTCAAGAAGCATACCGGCAGCTCGCCGAGAGCCTTCCGGGCCGGTCTGGGTAATAATCCACATTTACTTGAGTAATTGTCTATTCCCCTCCTGTCTGTTTATGCTTATAATTTACATTGATAATGAATATCATTATCATAATATTGCAAGCTTCAGGCTTGAGGCTGGACAGACGATAAGGGTGGAGGAACAGATATCATGTCAGGATTACAGAAGAAAAGCAGGTTCCGGTTCCGGGCAGCTTGGCTGCTTGGAGCAGTGCTAATCGCAATCGCGGGGTGCGGAGCTCCGAATGCCGACAAAGCCAATGACGGTCCGGCGTCAGAGCCTGCGCAGCAGGCTGCGGAATTCCCCAAGGTCATCAAGGATGCCAAGGGAGAAGTAGCGCTGGAGTCAAAGCCTGAAACCATTGCCGTGACCTATTTCCCTTACGCTGAGCATCTATTCGCCATTGGACAAGCCGATGCTGTCACGGGTGTGGTGGGGCTCAAATCGCTTCAGAATTTCCCGGTGTACAAGCCATTCCTAAACGACGGACGAATCGCCGATCTGGGTGATGAAGCGAATCTCGAGAAGATAATGGCCCTGGCTCCGGATGTCATTATCACCTCGGATTATGAAGAGGCGATTTATGATAAGCTTGTCAAAATCGCTCCGACGATCGTGATTCCCGTTTCGGAGAAATGGGAGGATACAATCACGAAGGTTGCAGAAGTGATCGGCGAAGAAGAAGCGGCGCAGCAGTATATCGATTCGTACCATAAGAAGCTGGATGAGGTTGCGGCCAGGATGGAGCAGTCGGGGGAGAAGGGGAAGACGGCTGTGTTTATGATGACCTGGGGCAAAGGCTTCTATTATTACAGCGGCCCCAGAATGGAGCCCTATTATAAACAGCTTGGCTTCAAGGAGTTTGACGATATGGAGGATTACGGGGAGATTAGCCTGGAGGGCCTCAGCAAATGGAATCCCGATTATATCTTTCTCGGCCAGGACTTTACCAATGCCGCAGAGCTGACTGCCGACGAGCTTGCGAAGAATGCGGTGTGGAACAGTCTGGCCGCGGTGAAGAATAAGAAGATGTTCATCGTGGACACGGAAATCGTGGGCCCGCTCGCCATGGGGCAGTTCAAGGGATTGGAGTTCATGGATCAAATTATGAGCGGGAACAATTAGTCCCTGCGAAAGTAAGATAAACGGGAGGCTAGACAGCCTCCCGTTTATTTTTTGCTCTAAGCATGCAACCTTTCTTGATTTAATACCGTTTATTGGATGATGCATTCATTTGACTTACAGGTGGGCGATTGCCCGACACATGAAGGGATTGTTGACAATTGAAAAGAAATAATAAGAAAAAAAAGCTGCTTGCCCTGACTCTTGCAGCAGCATTTCTCGCATCTCCAGTAGCACTGTCAATTGCTGATCATGCGTCTGCCGCAGCTTCCAGTTCGAAATTCAAGATTACAGCACAGCCGTTTAACATAGAAGGAGCTAAAACGAGCATCGGTACGATCAATAAAGAGGGTTCGACCTACATTGCGCTGAGGAATTTTAATACGGCCTTGGGGCTGGTCACAAATTTTGATAAGAATACCCAGATAGCTAAAATTTCAGGTAACGACCGGCTGCTGGAGATTAATCTGAAAAGCAATGCCATCACATTGAACAACCAACTGATTGCCGGACCTCAAGTGATTGTTCAGGATAATACGACTTACCTGCCGCTTCGCTTTTTGCTGGAGCGTATGGGTTATGAAATTGCCTATGAGCAAAGCACAAAGCTAATTGGAATTCATGCGGTTCAAGAGAATGATCTGCAAATTCAATCTGAAGTTATCGGTGCGGATGGAGACGGCAAGTCATTATCGGTTTACTATCCTGTGATCTCGGGTTATAGCAATGTGGAGGTCCAACAGAAAATTAATGCATTTTTGAAGCAGGAGGCCGACAAGCATGCTGCGGCTGGATCGAAGGAAATGGACCCGGTTGTAAAAGCAAACAATGAAATCCTGGCCGGGGATCCCAAGGCTGAGGTTCGGCAGCCAAGCCTCGACGGCCGGTATACCGTTACGTATAATGAGAAGGGCAGATTGAGCCTTTACGTGGATTATTATGTCTATTCGGGGGGAGCACACGGGATTACTGCACGCGTGCCTTATACATTCGATCTGGCAACGGGCGATCTGCTGTCATTGAAGGATGTCATTGAAAAGAATGCAAATTATGTATCCATTTTTAACAATGAGATTAAAGAGCAAATTAAAAGCCGGAAATTATCGTTGATTGCTCCTTTTGAGACTATAGAGGCGAATCGCGATTATTTCCTAAACCGCAATGGGGTTGTTATTTACTTCACTCAATATGAATACACAGCATTTGCTGATGGAATGCCGGAGTTTGTTATTCCGTATTCGGCGTTTAAATAACTGTGCTAATGAAGGAAGAATGCAGACAGGCAGGTCATAATCTGTTAATCACATTTAATTAAGCGTTACAGCCGATCCCAACTAATGGGGGTCGGCTTTTTTTTATAAGACGGATTGTAGTATGAAGTGTTCAGAAATAATTTACCCTTAATAGAAGCTGTGGCAGCTATACCATGCAACGGCTGCTGCAAAAGTCCGATTTAATATAATTCATGATGGTTCAATAAGGCTGATCCAATAACCATTGTCAAAAAAGTCATGTAAATAGCTTCCGACTAACTAAGGGCATCCAATTGGGTGCCCTTTATTTCTGCTCGATAGGTTATACGTGAACCGCAGTATAAGCAATGGAAACAGGAGGATCGCCCGCATGTTGGCAAGGAGTATATTACGATTTGTTCTCCGCAGCTTGTTTAATTGACCTGCTGATTTCAAAATACATCGAACTCTGTCGCACCCTGCCGTTTTCGGCAAACAACCGGGGACTGCGGGTTCAAACAATCGGGAAAAGCAGACTTGGCAGCGTACAGAGTAGGTCGATTGAATGGATATCCTACTCGGTCTTTAGGCGCTTGCTGCGAATTTTGCAGTCTGGAATATTTAACTAGTCGAATAAAATGAAAACGGTTGAATCACACCGGATTTGTCTGATTTTCCGGGATTTAAGGTTCCCGGTCAGAGCGCAGGGCTGACGTCATATATGCCTTCATCTTGGCAGCTTCGCGGATATAAGAATTGTGGCTGTTCGAATTTACGAATGGAATAACGCAAGGTAAATCCAAGAGGAGGTATGAGAATGGAAAAGGGAACCGCTTTATTCTTATTGAAAAGCGACAACGAGGGGGCCTTTGACGGTTCAATAAAAGGAATCTCCATTGCACAGACCGTCAATGCGAAGGTCCTTGACGGCGACATGGGCTTCCATCTGGACAAAGGCTACATCGAACTGGCGGGCAATAAGGCGTTGGAGTCGCTGCAGTCCTTTACGCTCGAAGCAACCATCGCTCCCGATGGGGTGGACGGCGGCAGGCAGACCATTATGGAGGCGCAAAGTCCCTCGGTAGCCCTGTATCTGGAGGCAGGCGGCAGGCTCGTTGGCGCTGTTCACACCTCCGCAGGCTGGGAGACGCTGGACAGCGGCAGCGCGCTGATCAAGGCGGGCGAAGCAGCCAGGGTCCGGTTGACCAGGGATGATTCCGGTATCATGGAGCTTCATATTAATAATCAGGTTGTGGGATCCAAAGCGGTCTCGAGCCCTATTCAAAATGTCGGACAGCTTGGCTTCAAGCTGGGGGCGGGCATTGACGGCACCAGCAGCGCGTTCACGGGAAGAATCGGCCAAACGGTTATCCGCAGCGGTGCGGTGAGCGCCAATTTCGCGACGCTGAAGCAGCAGCAGGCAGCGGGCATCGAGCAATCCGTGAGGCAGGTGGTCGGCAATCCCAACATCAAGGTTATTCTGCAGCCTGATATCAGCCGGGCGCGCCTGCAGCCGGTGAAGGATCTGATGAATGCGGCTGGGGTCGAGAAGCTGACGGATCTGGGGACCCTGAAGTTCACGGCCAAGACAGTTATGACGCCTGGCAAAATTCTGATTGCCCCGCGCAAGACGTCGGCTGCCGTCATTGACTGGCCCCAAATTGCGCTCCAGCTGTCCTCCGTAACAGATGTTGTGGCGAAGCGGGATAGTCTGGCGAAGTATCTGGTGAACCGCAACAGCACATCCACTCTCAGGAGATGGCTGCCGCCGTCGCAGAACACGCCTCCCATATCGACGATTCCCCGTCCTGGCTTTCCGGGAGGAATAGGTATTCCGACCGTTACCAGAACGTCTCCGGCTGCCGGTTCGCGAAGTCTGGATGCCGTGAGGCGCGGCGGAGTTCTGATGCCGACCAATGTCCTGCGCGAGAGTCCGGTTCTCCGCCAGTCCTTGCGCAACACGTCGATCTCGGAGCTGATCACTGTTAACCGCAACGCCATTCAGCTGAATGATGTGGCGATCATCGACAAGCTGGAGCTTCCCAAGCCGGCGGACTGGCCGTCCCTTTCGGAGAAGGGTGCGCAGCTGTTCAGCCTGAAGACTATTCCCGTATCCAGCGCCGTTATTATCGCCCATACGCTGGATCTGACGGAAACAGAGCTTGTGGTGGAGCCCAACGTATCGACCTTCTATATCATCGCCGAGAAAATCATCTGCGGTGATCAAGCCAGGATCACCTGGCGCAGACCGGGCGGTGAAACCCCTCCAAGACTGGATAATCCCGATCTGAACGGCCGGGGATGGTCCGGTGTTCATACCAAGCCGGATTCCCGGGATGGTCTGAACGGCGATGACGGGCGCTCCGGTGAGCCGGGTATTGACGGGGCGAAGGGGGCGGTGGCCCCCAATCTGGAAACGTGGGTGCGCGATATGAGCGCTATGCCCAATCTCGATTTGAATGGAGAAGACGGCCGCAAGGGCGGGCTTGGCCAGCGCGGCGGCAGAGGCGGCGACGGCGCTGACGGGGAGGCGGGCGACCGGTGGTGGGCATTCGGCTGGCATTGCTGGGAGGATCCGGGCGATGGCGGTGAAGGCGGCGACGGCGGTGCCGGCGGCCGCGGCGGCCGCGGCGGCAACGGGGGAGCAGGCGGCAATATTACGATCGGCGTATTGGACGGAACGCTGGTATCGACGGTGACCAGCCGCGCGTTCAAGATCAAGAATCAAGGCGGCCAGCGCGGACGCGGCGGCAATGGCGCCGAAGGCGGTTTTCCGGGCTTCGGCGGCAGAAGCGGCGTGGGCGAAACCTGTAAGGATGCGCGGGATGGAAGAAGCGGGGCACAGGGGCAGCGCGGCAATCCGGGTATGGATGCCGCCTACGAGGGCCTTGATGGAAGCATCCAGTTTTTTGAGTTTTCCGATGATGCCTGGGAGGACCTGCTGGAACGCCCTTGGCTGTCGGAAATCACACCGACCCAGGCGTTCCCGGGGGATAGTCTGACGCTTCGCGGAAGCCATTTCACCAGCCACGACCGCGTCGTATTAGGAGGGACCGTGCTTGTGCCGGCAGTTAATGCGGATGAAAGCTTGTCCGTCACGATTCCGCTGGATGCGGCAGGGGGAGAGAAGACCGTATACGTGCGCCGCGAGGACGCAACAGAGAGCAACCGGATCACGATGCGGGTCAAGCCGCAGCTGGATACCTTCGTGGCAGCGCTGATACCGGGCTCGACCATCGCGCTTGCGGGACGCGCTTTCCTGCCGGGAGCCTCGGTGCTTGTTAATGGTGCTGCGGCACCCGCGGATGTGCTTGGCCGGACCCAGCTCACCTTTGTTATGCCGGGAACCGGCGGGACGGGCAGCGCAGGGGGCAATGTATCGCTTCAGGTGCGCAACCCCGATGGTCTGGTCAGCAACGGCCGATCCGCATCGGTAGCCAGGGTACTGGAAATTCCGTTCAAATACGGCGTCCATAATTTAAAATTCGGCAACTTTTCGGACGGCGTCCCGGATTGGGGGACGTACCAGGATACCTTCGGGGCAGCGGAAATCTGGCATGAGCAGCTGGACCCGGTATTTGGCCACCCGATCCTGACAGCGGCCTTCTACGGCTTCTATCATTATTTCCTCAAGGGGACGGCCAACGGCGGACTGGCTACCGGCTACTGCACTTCACTGGCAAGCATCGTCGCGGATAATTTCTGGCAGGGACGTACGGATACGCCGACTTTGACAAAAGCAGAGCTGCAGGAGCAGCTGACCGGCGTGCACGGCAAGCTGCTCAGCCGTGAAAGCCTGATCCACTTTCATGATCAGGGCCGCGAAGGAACATCGCGGGTGGAGAAAACCTGTCGCGAGATTGAAGCCTCGTTCCTGCGCGGCTGCGACCGCGACAATGCTCCGCTGCTTTTCTTTATCCCATCGGGCGAGGTATGGGATGCAGGGTATACGGACAAGCTGAGCAGCTCGCATTGCGTTATGCCTTACAAGTTTGTTTATCCGAACGGACATCCTGGGCCACAGCTGTCCGCCGACGGAATAACGACGATTAACGACCTTGACGGCGTCGAGATGTTCGTATGGGACTGCAACCGTCCGGAATCCGATCAATGCAGGCTCAAATTCAAGCGTAATGGAGGCATCTTCGAATTTGAATACTTTGCCGATCCGGGCGTGGTGAGCTTCCGCAGTCAGGATGGCATTACGCTGGGACTTATGACGAACGGCCAGTATATGCTGGCTGATCACGATCTGCCCTTCAGCGGACCGTTCGGGCTTACCCGCTTCGTGTTCGACTTCCTGCTCTCGCCGGCCGATCTGCAGATCACGGACGAGAACGGGCTTGCGACCGGCCGCTTCGGCTCGCAGCTGCATGCGGGCATTCCGGACAGCCATCCATGCTATCTGATTCCCGGAGCATACCTGCTGCCGGAAAATGTGCCGCTCTCGCGGAAAATTGTCGGCACCGGCGCGGGGACCTATACCTACAACTCCATTCTCCCGAACGGTTTGTCGATTGTCATCTCGGAGGTATCCACGACAGTGGGACAGGAAGACCTGCTGTCGACGAATGCCGATTACACGCAGCTTCGTTTTACGCCGGGGGCAGAGAAGGAATTCACGATGACGATTGCCCGCCAAATCGACGATCAGGTACGGGCGTTCGCGATTCAGGGAATCGGCGGAGGACCCGCCGCAGGACTGGACATCACGCTGTCTCCCGAAATGTCGGTCGTGCGTATCGGCAACCGAAGCAGCGCGAAGACCGTCGAGGTGCGCGCCTTCACGATCGATAAAGCCGCCAATTCGCCCCAGAACGATAAGGTGGAGGCTATTCATCTGCCAAGCAGCTACGATCTGGTTGTTGCAGTACCCGACTGGACAGTGCTGGATCTGAACGTGCAGACGATCAGCTTCAGCTAGAGGGAAATCAGGAATGGACAAGGCCGGGCAGGCAATTGCTGCCCGGCCTTGTTCACGTTCAGATATAAGGCTGGGAGAGCGAATAGGCCGGAGAGTGAGGAGCCTGAGGTGTTGCGGGTGCGCGGGGCAGCTGCAGCAAGGATTTTTCTTGCTGGAGTGTCTGAATCGTGCCGGAGATGCAATGCAAGCAGGAAAAACCGGCTTGGAGCGGAGAATCGATCGCGAGCAGAGGGGCTAAGGGGTTGCGGGGCAGCTGCAGCAAGGTTTTTCCCTGCTGGAGTGTCCAAATGGCGGCGGAGATGAAATATAAGCAGGAAAAACCAAAAAAACCGGCTTGAGGGCCGGAGACGGGCGATGCCGGAGGACGGCGAGTCTTACCATTGAGGAGGTGTTGTCCTGCAGCTCGAGTGCGGAAAAAGTTAAAGTGGGTCCCGACAGGGACGTAAACGAGGATATCTGGCAAGTAACTAATACGCTTCTCGGCAGCGCCTGCGTTATACCTTTCCGGGTGTCCAGAGGGCAGGCGCCCTCGGGGTCCCCCTCCGGGGGATTTAGGGGGGCATTAAAACTTTCAGGTTGTAACTGAGAATAATTATCATTTATAATGATTTCAATGCCTGATATATTTTTCGAATTTGATCCATTTGATAGGTTTGGAAGGGAAGGAAGATAGACGGATGAAGCTTAATGACCATATCATTCTGTGGAATCATGTTTTCATCAGGGTGATGGATGTGCGCCATACGATCATGGAGTCCGGGGAGGAATTGCATTCTTACCGGCTGCCGGCAAGCGCCTTTATATATATCACACGCGGCAGTGCCCGGATACGGATGGACGGAGCTGCCGGCATAGTGGAGCGGTTCCATGTTCTTCATGGCGGCAAAGGGCTGTGCCTGGATATTGCGGTTGAAGAAATCCTCGAGTTTTATCTGATTCTATACAAGGCTGTTCTGCCGCTGCCGTACCGGCGGGAGCTGCTAAGGATCATGGAAACCGAAAACCCGTTTCACATGCAATACGGCTTTTCTCCGCAATTTCCGGCTTCTTTATCCGCCAAGGCCGAGCTGATGTACAAAGAGTGGCAGCGGCCCGATACGCTGGAAAAGCTGCATGTCAAAGCGCTGTTCTACCAGTTTGTCTATGAGCTTATGGAGCAGCTGCACCAGCAAGGCGTTTGCAGCGTCAAGCCTGATCTGGCAGAGCAGGCCATCCGTTACATGCAGGAGCATTATCGGGAGCAGGTTACGCTCGAATCACTGGCGGAGCTGCTGGATTGCAATTCCAGACAGCTGCTGAGGATATTCAAGAGCCAGAAGAATACCAGCCCGATCGATTATCTGATCCACGTTCGCATGAACAAGGCCAAGGAGTTACTGCGGAGCAGGGCATATACGCTGAAGGAAATAGCGGAGAGCGTCGGGTATTCAGACAGCTATTATTTCAGCCGTGTCTTTAAGAAAATGGTAGGGGTATCTCCGGTGAGCTTCAAAGAAAACGCCCATCAAACGGAAGGGAGTCGAAATAATCCATCCTTTTTGTCGGGATCCTCTATTGCTGCCAAAAAGCTTCGACGTTATATTGTTAATGAGTATGATAATCATTATCAATATAAAGGAGAGGGAAATACACTCATGTACAGAAGGTCCGGAATATCCATGGCCGCAACATTATTATTTTGCTTCACATTACTGCTCAGCGCATGCACGACCGGCACGAACAATTCGAATACTGTGAACGGCAATACGGCCAATACGGCCAACACGGCGGGGAGCAATGCGGCAGCCGCCGCGCCGGCGGCTGCGAACACACCGGAAGCCGAAGCGCCGCGGGTAATCAAACACGCAATGGGCGAAGAAACGCTCACAGGCACGCCCGAACGCGTCGTCATTCTGACGAATGAAGGAACCGAAGCCCTTCTTACTGTCGGTATCAAGCCAATCGGCGCTGTCCAGTCCTGGATCGGCGATCCCTGGTATGACCATATAAAAGAGGATATGCAGGATGTCACAGTTGTCGGAGACGAATTGCAGCCGAATATCGAGATGATCGCAAGCCTCAAGCCGGATCTGATTATTGGAAATAAAGTCAGGCAAGAGAAAATATATGAGCAATTGAAGCAGATTGCCCCTACTGTCTTCGCGGAGGATCTGGGCGGTGATTGGAAAGTCAACTTCAATCTGTATATGGAGGCCGTGAACAAGAAAGAAGAAGGCGAGAAGGCTATGGCTGACTTCGACAAGCGCGTTGAGGATGTAAAGGCCAAGCTTGGCAGCAAAGCGGATACGAAAGTGTCGCTTGTGCGCTTCTCCGCCTCGCAGGTGCGGATTTATCAGAAGCAAACCTTCGCGGGCGTACTTTTAAGCCAATTAGGAATTGCCCGCCCTGCGTCACAGGATAAGGATGCCTTTATCGAGGTTATGTCCAAGGAACGGATTCCCGAAATGGACGGGGATGTGATGTTTTACTTTGTCACGGATTCCCCCGGCACGACAGACGGGAGCAAAGTGGTTGAAGAGTGGATGAAGGATCCCCTGTTCAAAAACCTGAACGTATCCAAGAACAACAAGGTTATTCAAGTCGATGAAGCCATCTGGAATACGGCAGGGGGTTATAAAGCGGCTAATCTGCTCCTGGACGAGCTCATTGAATATTTTGACGTAAAATAGATTGGCATGATTTCATCCGCAAGCTGATGTCGGCACGATTTGGCGTCAGCTTGTTTTTATTTCAACGGAACCATGACAGGCGGGCGCGAGGGCGTCCTTCAAGCCTGCACACGGGAGGGACATATTTTGGCATTATGGATGCAAAGCCGATGGCGGAAGCTGCTGGTACTGGGGGCAGGTGTAATTTTGCTGCTTGTCACAATTCTTGCCAGTATTTTGTTCGGCCTACAACAATTCGGCTTAAGCGATTTATGGCTGGCTTACAGTCAGTTCGATGGCTCCAATGAGCATCTCATTATTACGACGACACGCGTTCCCAGGGCGCTGACTGCGGCTGCGGTAGGCGCATGTCTGGCCGTAGCCGGGGCGATTATGCAAATCTTAACGAGGAATCCGCTCGCTTCTCCATCCATATTCGGGATTAACTCCGGCGCAGCCTTGTTTATTGTGATCGGACTGGCTGTTTTTGGCTCGTCACTCACGATGAGCAGCATGATCTGGATTGCCTTTGCCGGCGCGGTCGTCACTTCGGCAGTGGTCTATGCGCTGGGTACCCAAGGGAGCGGAGGTTTTGAACCGGTTAGGCTTACACTTGCCGGGGCTTCGATTGCGGCATTCGCTTCATCGGTCACATCCGGCATGATTCTGATTAATAAAGATTCGCTGGAATCCGCCTTGTTCTGGATGATCGGCTCTGTATCCGGAAGACAGCTGGATCAGCTGCTGATTGTGCTGCCCTATATGGCTGCGGGACTGCTTATAGCCGCGATGCTGTCCGGCTCGTTGAATGTATTGGCTCTGGGAGATGACAGCGCCAGAGGTCTCGGCCAGCGGTTAATGCTTACGCGAGCCTTATCAGGCCTTGCTGTAGTCCTGCTGGCGGGAAGCTCTGTTTCCGCAGCGGGTCCTATTGCTTTTGTAGGACTAGTCGTCCCGCATTTATGCAGATACATAGCAGGAAACGATCACCGCTGGCTGCTGCCCTATTGTGCTGTAACAGGTGCCATTTTGCTGGTGACTGCAGATATTGCCGCCCGTTTCGTCCTTATGCCGAAGGAGGTTCCTGTAGGCGTCGCAACGGCGCTTATCGGGGTTCCCTTCCTGATTCATGTGGCGAGAAGGAGGAAGCATGCGTAGACACCGAACAGGAAAATCCATGGCTATCCTTGCCGCGTTGAGTCTTCTTGCAGCCGTTTTATCGCTTGTTTGTTTGTCCATAGGCGGAGTCCATGTTCCCATCAAGGAAGTATTCTTCTCTCTTATAGGCTCGAATGCAGAGAGCAGCGATCTCATCGTCATGCAGCTCCGCCTGCCGAGAATAGTCGCGGCCCTGTTGATCGGTGCGGCATTGGCGGTTTCAGGCGCCTTGTTCCAGGGGGTGATCCGCAATCCGCTTGCGTCCCCGGATTTGCTGGGAGTAACGGGAGGAGCCTCGGTTGCGGTGGTCGCCTTTATGACCTTATTCACAGGCTACAGCATACATCTCGTGCCGGTAATTGCCATAGCAGGCGCTTATATTACGGTCGCTATCAATTATGGACTCGCATGGAAGAGAGGGGTGTCCCCATTCAGACTGGTGCTTATCGGTATCGGCATATCCACAGCTATGAGCGCAATGACGATGTTCCTGCTCATAAGCGGACCCGCTTATCTGGCGGCGCAGGTATTGAACTGGATGACGGGAAGCATTTACGGTACCAACTGGAGCTATGTTGAAGCCTTATGGCCTTGGATCGCTGTGTTCATTCCGCTGTCCCTGCTGTTTGCCAAAGAGCTGAATATTCAAGCCTTGGGCGAGGAGGCGGCTGTCGGACTCGGAAGCCGCCTTCAGCTTAGCCGGATGCTGCTGCTGTTTTACAGCGTGGCGCTGGCCGGAGCCGCGGTCGGAGTAGCAGGAACCATCTCCTTCATCGGCCTGCTCGCTCCGCATATCGCGAGAAGGCTTGCAGGCAGCTCCTATACTATCGTGATCCCGGTTTCTGCGCTGCTTGGCGCGATTATTTTGCTGCTCGCGGATTTGGCGGGAAGAATGCTGTTCCAGCCGCTCGATATTCCGGCAGGTGTCTTCACGGCAGGGGTCGGCGCTCCTTTTTTCATGTATTTGCTGTTCAAACGTAAAGCGGTATAACTTGCAAATCCATCATGGCGGGAGGAAACGGTATGAAAGAGGCATCAGAGCTTTATGACGTGACCATTATAGGCGGTGGACCTGCAGGGTTGTATGCCGCCTTCTACAGCGGCATGCGGGATATGAGAACCAAGCTGATCGAGGCAAAAGAAGAACTCGGCGGAAGAACGCTCATCTATCCGGAGAAAATGATCTGGGATGTCGGCGGAGTTCCGCCTATCCGCTGCGAGCAGTTAACCCGTCAAATGATCCGGCAGGCCTGCACATTTGATCCTGCGATCGTATTGGGGCAGCAGATTAACAAGCTGGAGCGGCTGGAAGACGGTACGATGATTGTGACCGCTGAAACCGGAGAGCGCCATCATACCCGGACGTTGATTTTAGCGGTGGGGTACGGCGTATTGAAGCTTGCGAAGCTGGAGATCCAGGGAGCGGAACGCTACGAGGCCGCCAATCTGTATTACACGGTGACGGAAGTGGAAGGCTTTCGCGGCAAACGGCTGCTTATCTCCGGCGGAGGGGATTCCGCGGTGGATTGGGCCAATGAGTTGGAGCCGGTTGCCGGGCAGGTGACCGTGGTGCACCGCCGCGACCGTTTCGGCGGGCATGAGAAGAGTGTAAGCCGGATGAAGGAATCGTCCGTCGATGTAAGAACGCCCTATGCGGTTACGCAGCTGCATGGCAGCGGAGGACGGATTGAAGCGGTATCGATTGAGCGCGTGAATCCGGAAGGCCAACTCTCCGGAGAAGCGGAACGGCTGGAGATCGATGCTGTGATCGTCAATCATGGACTGCGCGGCGACAGGGGGCCGATTGCTGGATGGGGTCTGGATATGGGGGAATGGAATATTAATGCGGATGAGAAGCTGGCGACCAATCTGCCCGGTGTCTTCGCGGCGGGGGACACGGCGAATTACCCGAGCAAGCTCCATCTGATCGCCGGCACATTCACGGATGCGGCCCTGGCAGTCAACAGCGCCAAATTATATATGGAGCCGAATGCGCCGAAGACGGCATATGTCTCCTCGCATAATAGCAGATTCAATGAGAAGAATGAGGCTTTGGGCGTTTCGGAGGAAGAGGCGCATCGCTGAGAACATCAGCAGGTGGTTTGTTTCAGGGGGAGGAGGGAAAGGAAGCTGCAGACTCTGTTATCTATCGGCGGGAAGCAGATGAACGATCAGACCGTGAGAAGCCGCCGCTTCGCCCGAGCAGCGAGCGCCCAAAAGCGGTATAATGGCATAAACCCGCCCGCTAAAGGGGCATTTCACCGGAAAAGGAGTGGACAGGGTATGGCCGCACCAGAGGACGGATGGCCGATCGTTCATAGTGTCGGGGATATCGTCATTAAAGCCGGTTTTGTTCTGGATGCGCGGACCATCGAGGATTATGAACTGGTTTATTTTCCCGTGGGCACGGATACCGTCTACGAGCTTGAGGGCAAGCCGCATATACTGAATGATCCGTGCTTTGTTTTTACGCGCCCGGATGAACGTCACCGCTATTGCTTTGACAAGGAGAAGAATGTGCGCCATCTGTTCGTGCATTTTGATTACGAGGTGCTGCGCCTGACGGATAACCGGCTGATTTCGCTCCTGCATGATCGTGCCGTGCATCCGGTCCGCCCGAACAGCCTCATTCCCGACCTGATCAGGCAGATGCTCCGCATTTCGGGCAAGCAGTCCCTTCATTGGAAAAAGCGGCTGTCCGTTCTGCTCGCGGCGGCGCTTGAGGAGCTGAGCGCATCGGCGGATCAGCCGCTCGAGGACACCCTGCTTCAGGTGCCCATCCAGATCACGCGGGCCATCGCATATATGGAGGAGCATCTTGACGAGGCGCTGACGATTGAAGATATCGCCCGCCAGACAGGCTGGTCGCATGAGCATTTTACCCGGATGTTCCGGGCAAGCGTCGGCATGACGCCCAAGCGGGCACTGCTGGAGCACCGCCTGAAGCGGGCGGAGCAGCTGATGCTGAACGGCCAGTGGTCGGTCAAGCAAATTTCCTATGAAGTCGGCTTCGGCGACGAGCATCATTTCTCCAAAACCTATAAAAAGCTTCGCGGAATCTCGGCTTCCGACTATATTCAACAATGCCGGAACCCGATTTTCCGCCATATGGCCGAGTCTGCCGGTACGGAAGCGCCATACACGGTGAACCGTCATATTGTGGTCAATAACCATATCAAATAAATACATCGTTTTGCCGGATTGCTCCATTGAGAACGCTCTCTTGCATGATGCACAATGATAGTGAAGGCAGCTGATGTGGAGGGATACGGCAATGGGCAAATTTTACACACCGAAGTCGCGCCAGCGAAACGATCGTTATTTGGTAAGCGTGGATGAATATAAGCATTACCATCGCGAAGGATATGTCGTCGTCAAGGGTCTCGTATCAAAAGAAGACATCGGCAGGCTCTATCAATTGGCAGAGCAAACGCGATTGGACAGCAAGGAGAAAGTCAAGGCTCCCGATCCGGACAGCAAGGATCCGCTGAAGGAGGAATTCACCAACCTGACGCGCGTTCATATGCTCTCCAGGCTGGATCCCGTGGCCGAGCAAGGGCTGCTTAATCCAAGAATCCTGGATGTGACGGAAGCCCTTATCGGGCCCGATGTCTATGCGGTTCAATCGATGATGTTTCTGAATCCGCCGGGACGGGGCGGACAAGGCTGGCACCAGGACTCCTGCTACATCAAAACGCACCCGGATACGCTGATCGGAGCATGGGTCGCACTTGAGAAGGCGGATGAGGAGAACGGCTGCCTCTGGGTGGTGCCGGGCTCCAATCATGAGCCGGTCTACCCGCCGGAAGGAATGGGCGGCGGCAATGTTCATGCCCTGGATGCTTTCGGGGATTTGAACGCGGTGCACAACGTCAGTCATCTCGATGATGAGGTAAACACACTCTCGAGAATCGTGGCGAAATACCCGCCAGCGATACCGGTGCCTATGGAAGCGGGGGATGTTCTGTTCTTCCATTCGCATCTGTTTCACCGGTCTTATCCGAACAGGACGGAGGACCGCTACCGCCGCTCGTATGTCTGTCATTACTGCAGCGCCCGTTCCTGGGTGCCCTGGGATCATGACGGGTATGAAGGCGATTCCGGCAATTACCGGCAGATTCTGGCCCGCGGCCGGACGCATCTGCCTTACGCGAAGCCTGCATTCGGGACCGAGGTGTTCCTCGCGGAAGAGAACGAGTCTGCGGACAGCGTAACCATGATGGGCATGGATAACGGCATGATGATGCCGGTCGCGCAGAAGAAGGACTAGAGTAATAGCAGAAGCGGGAAGCAGCCATCCCAAAAGAGATAGCGAGTCACATCCGGGCAGCGTGCAAAGACGCCTCCAAGACCACTGTATCAGTGGCGCTGGAAGCGTCTTTTTGACAGCCCTACGGCTCAGATCGCCTGCAGCCCTGCCTGGTTCAGCAGATTCCACGGCTTGTTGTAATGCGGCTGGAAGAAGAAGTCGACGAAGCTCAGCTCATCCATGGTCATCTCATTCTGAATGCACACCGACAGCGTATTGATAGCCTGGGTCAAATCCGCCTTCGACATGATCTGGGCGCCTATAATCCGTCTTCCGTTCTCTTCATAGACGACCTTGAGCAGCACCTGCTCATAAGTGGGCATAAATTCCGGACGATAATTGTCATTGATTGTGACAGATTTCACAATCATCCCCGCAGAACGGGCGGCCTGTTCGGTCATGCCGGTCGAGGCGATATGATAATCGTAGATTTTGATGCCCGACGTGCCCTGGGTTCCCATATATTTGACCGTCGGCTTCACCAGGTTGCGGGCAATGAGAGCGCCCATCCGGACAGCATTGGTAGCCAGCGGTATATAGGCGTCCTGGCCTGTCGGATTGTAGTGGATCGCGCAGCTGTCGCCTGCCGCAAACACGTCAGAACAGCTGGTACGCATATATTCATCCACGAAGAGAGCGCCGTTGTCCAGCATATTCGCCTGCCCCTTGAGCAGCTCCGTATTGGGGCGGAAGCCGATGCACAGAACGACAAGATCGGTTTCATATTCCCCGGCCGTTGTCACAACCCGCGTGACTTTTCCGGCTTCGCCTGTAAAACCGGTAACGCCCTGCCCCAGCGCCAGCCGGATCTGGCGGCTTGTCAGCTCTTCCTCGACCCGCTCTGTATACTCGCGGTCCAGATATTTGAACAGCACGCGGTCGGTATTGTCGATGAGCGTGACTTCCTTGCCAAGCTGCTGGAAGGCTTCAGCCAGCTCAATGCCGATATAGCCTGCGCCGACAACCGTGATCTTGGCGGCGTCTGCCGCTTTCTGGATAATCGTCTGGGAATGGGCGTAGTTTTTGCACAGCAGGATATTCGCAAGCTCAATGCCAGCGAGCTTCGGGATAATCGGCCACGAGCCGGTGGTCATGACCAATTTGTCGTAGCGGTCGTAGAGGATTTCGCCGGTTGTGAGATTTTTGATCTGCACCTTCTTGCCGATCGTATCGACCGCCAGCACGTCATGCCGCATCCGGGTGACAACGCCCATTTCGGCCAGCTGCGCCGGATTCGCGTAAAAGAGCTGAGCGGCATCCTTGACAATGCCCCCGACATGAAGCGCGATCCCGCACGAGAGAAAAGAAATATTATCATTGCGTTCATAAACGACAATCTCGGCATCGGGATATAATTTGGCCATTTGGGTAGTGGCGGCCGTGCCTGCATGTGTACAGCCTATCACAATAATCTTCATATGAAGCGCCTCCTCGATATTTGCTATTGTGATTAAATTCACAATGTACTCTACTATGTGATTTATTTCACAATACTTTATTGCTTTTAGTATACGCCTCCTGCCGGAAAATGACAAGGGGTCAGCGAAATATGGGCGATTTGTACGAAAGGATGACGTTTGTCATACTCCCGAGTGTGACGTTTATGACTGTGGCAAATGGAAAGCGTTCTCTATAATGAAAGTAGGAAGTTATAGCGTAGCGGCTTATTTCATCCTACAAGAGCATCATACCCAGGAGGCATATGCGATGAATAAAGCCGGAAACATAGCCCAATTGAAAGAAAATATGACCCCATTTGAAAAAAACGATAAAAAGTCAAGCGTGAAGCAGCTGATTAACACGCTTGCGCCGCTTGTCCTGCTCTGGATTGCCGCGTACCTCAGTATTTCGGTATCCTACTGGCTTACTGTGCCTATCGCCATTGCGGCATCAGGTTTTGTCATCCGCACCTTTATTATTTTTCACGACTGCTGCCACGGATCATTCTTTAAAAGCCGGCGGGTGAATGATATCCTTGGCACCATTACCGGCGTTCTGACGCTGGTGCCTTACCAACAGTGGAAGCTGAGCCATTCCATTCATCATGCGACGAGCAGCAATCTCGACAAACGGGGAACCGGGGATATGTGGATCCTGACTGTGGAAGAATATAGGGCTGCCCCCCTGCTTCGCCGGATCGCTTATCGGTTGTACCGGAATCCCATTGTGATGTTCGGTATAGGACCGATCTTCGTGTTCCTGATTCAATACCGCTTTAACCGCAAAGGGGCAAAACGCAAGGAGCGTATCAACACTTACGTGACCAATGTTTCCATAGCCGCCTTGTACGGGCTGCTGATATGGGCTATTGGCTGGCAGGATTTTCTTCTGATCCAGGGCCTTGTCTTCTTTGTTTCTGGTTCGATGGGCATCTGGCTGTTTTATGTGCAGCATCAGTTTGAGGATTCGTATTTCGAGAATGAAGAGGAATGGAGCTATGTGAAGGCCGCAGTAGACGGCAGCTCCTATTATAAGCTTCCCAAGGTTCTGCAGTGGATCACCGGAAATATCGGTTTTCACCATGTTCATCATCTGAGCCCCCGGGTACCGAACTATAACCTGGAGAAGGCCCATAATGCTTCATTGCCTCTGCAGAAAGCGACGACCATTACCATTGCCGCAAGTTTGAAATCGCTTCAATTCCGGCTGTGGGATGAGCAGAACAAAACATTTGTCGGCTTCAAAAAAGTCAGACGTTTGCTGAATCCCGCGGATGCCTCGGCAGGCGCAGCCAGCACACTCAAAAGCGGCATTAAAGGCGGCAAAATAATAAAACCTGCCGTAAAGGTCGAGAATAACTTATAATTAATACGTGCGCCAAGATAAAGGTGGGGAAGCCCATGCAGAAGTGGTATCAGATTTTTCATAAAAACACGGGAATCATCCCTTATGTTTGGGTCGTTCTCTACATTCTTCCTTATTACTTTATATTCCGCTCTTCCTCGACGTATGAGGTCATGGTCGGGGGCATGCTCATCGCCGCTTTTTTTATCTGCTACGTGCTTTCCTTTATTTCAAAGGGCTGGCCGGTATATGTGTGGATCAGCATCCAAATTTTGATCTCGATTGCCATGAGCTTAATATACGGTTACGTATATTTTGCTATATTTTTAGCTTTTTTTATCGGAAATATCAAAAATCGCGCCGGATTTATTACGCTGTACGCCATCCATCTATCCAGCACGATCATCACCATCAACTTCGGGTTCGTCTCCAAGAATCCCGTTATCATTACCCAGCTGCCCTTCGTGCTTATCAGTCTCATTGCCGTCATTCTTCTTCCGGTGACCACCTACAACCGGAACAAGAGCGACAAGCTGCAGGAGCAGCTGGAGGATGCCAACAAACGGATATCCGAGCTTGTGAAGCTGGAGGAACGCCAGCGGATCGCCAGGGATCTGCATGATACGCTGGGACAGAAGCTTTCCCTGATCGGCTTGAAGAGCGATTTGGCTCACAAATTAATCGCCCAGAACCCGGTTCAGGCCCAGAGCGAAATCGACGATGTCCGGGTAACGGCGAGAAGCGCCTTGAAGGAAGTCAGGAAGATGGTTACGGAAATGCGCGGAACAACCGTAGAAGATGAGATTTTCCGGATCAGGCAGATTCTCAAGGCCGCCGGTATCGAGTTCACGCTGGAGGGAGATCCCAGGCTGACTGACACTTCCCTGCTGAACGAGAATGTCGTGAGCATGTGCCTCAAGGAAGCTGTAACCAATGTGGTTAGACACAGCAGCGCTTCCGCCTGTTCCGTGAGGCTTGATCCTTCGCCCGCAGGCTTAAGAATCACCGTGAAGGACAACGGCGTCGGCATAGGCGATCCCACCACCTGCATGAGAGGAAACGGTCTTCAGGGGATGAAAGAGCGTCTTGATTTTGTGAACGGCAGTCTGGACATTCATTCAACTGCTGGTACGACCCTCGTGATAAACGTCCCGAACGTCTTGAAACAACAGGTACAGGAGGCGGAGGTATGATTCGAATCGTAATTGCCGAGGACCAGCGGATGCTGCTTGGAGCGCTTGCTTCCCTGCTGGACCTTGAGGAAGATATGCAGGTTGTCGGGAGAGCCAACAATGGCGAGGAAGCCGTCAAGCTTGTCAAGCTTCTTCGGCCTGACCTTTGTATCATGGACATCGAGATGCCCATCAAGAGCGGGCTGGACGCTGCCGAGGAGCTGAAGGGCTTCGGATGCAAGGTGATGATCCTGACCACCTTTGCCCGTTCCGGCTATTTTGAACGCGCGCTCAAGGCCGATGTGCACGGCTATTTATTGAAGGACAGTCCCAGCGAGGAATTGGCGGATTCGATCCGAAGCCTGATGACAGGCCGCCGTATTTATGCATCGGATCTGGTGGACGAGGGCTATAGCGAAGAGAATCCGTTAACGCTCCGGGAGAAGGAAGTGCTGGC
Organism: Paenibacillus sp. JT31N11; assembly: GCF_056269285.1. Taxonomy (NCBI): domain Bacteria; kingdom Bacillati; phylum Bacillota; class Bacilli; order Caryophanales; family Paenibacillaceae; genus Paenibacillus; species Paenibacillus sp. JT31N11. The sequence continues at coordinate 207,669 of NZ_JBWDNQ010000007.1, read as the reverse complement.
GTTAATCGCCGACGGCAAGAACACGAAGGATATCGCCAGCCACATGGACATTACCACAGGAACCGTCCGCAATTATATATCCGTCATTCTGGATAAGCTGCAGGTCACCAACCGGATCGAAGCGATCACACGCTTCAAGGAGAAGGGTTGGTTTAAATAAAGGAGTGAGCTGATGAGAGCAGCATTTATTTCGGATATTCATGGCAATTCCGTCGCGCTTCAAGCCGTTCTGGAGGACATCCGCAAGAAGGCCATCGATCAAATCTATGTGCTTGGCGATCTATGCTACCGCGGACCCGATCCGAAAGGCTCTCTTGCTCTGGTCCAGTCGCTGCATACCCGCGTTATTAAGGGAAATGCGGACGAGTGGGTCGTCCGGGGCGTTCTTCCAGGGGAGGTTCCCGATAAGGTCATCGACATGATGAATACGGAGCGGGACTGGACGGTGTCACAGCTGGATCAACAGGATATCGGATATTTGAACGGGCTGCCGACCAGGCTTCATCTGGATATGGAAGGCGTCTCCGTCAGTGCGTTCCACGCCACGCCGGACAGCCTGTTCGACGTTGTTCTTCCAGGCGGGGAGGACGAGCTGCTGGAGGAGAAGCTTATGTCGGGGGCGGATGCGGATATTTTCATATATGCTCATATTCATAAGCCTTACATACGTTATATCAAAGGCAGGGTGCTTATGAATATCGGGAGCGTAGGCCTGCCATTTGACGGGATGAAGAAAGCCTCTTACGCCATTGTCGAGGCGGTTCAGGGTTCAATCAGCTGTTCAATCGAGCGTGTTGATTTTGATATCGAAGAGGTTATCCGTCAGTATGGGGAAGGGCAGTATCCCAATGCCGAAATGATGGCAAGAATCCTGCGCAATGCCAGCGTGAATCTGTAGCGGGGCGGAAAAAGCGCAGTCTTCAGGCAGCTTTCCTCCCAGCTGCAGCAGCTTGTTAACCCGGACATCGTCAATTCAATTCCTTATTCACCATAAAAAGAGGCGCTTCGATTTTTCGAAGCGGCTTTTTTTCATAGCATAGCAATATATATAATTTTCCATATATTGCTTATATTTGAATTTTCATGCTCCGCCAGAGGACGGCGCCAGCCAATTCTTCTTGTTCCCGGCTAATTTCCCGCTGACAACACTGCGATAACACATCGGGGGTATGATGGAGATAGCCGGCTTTATTTTGTTTGCCAAGATAGCATCCAAATGCCTGTCAGGTTGAGGAAGAAACCAACTATGCCGTCAGAGGGAGGCAAGGCTGTTTCTTCCTGCGGTATAGGATTCCAAATCCGCTGCCGGTAAAAAGCTCAAATGGAAGGGGCGAGGTTGATTTGGAAAACAAAAAATGGTACAAGCGGTTTCTGCTTTCCCACCTCTCGACTCTGTTCGTCTCCGGAGCCGTCATTATCGCGATCGTTTTTGCCGTTACATACAACAATGTGGTCAAGGAAACCGAAAAGACCAACCGCACGTATGCGGACCATGTCGTGGACGGCATGACGACCTCGCTCAAAAATATCGAGCTGATGCTCGCCAATCAGATCGTCAAGAACGAGGCGATCAACGATTATTTCAACGGCAGCGCCTACGAGCCGAGTCTGATCAACTACAAAGCGTCCAGTGAAATTGCCAAGATCCGCAACAACCCGCTGATTCATTCGATTTACTTTTACAGAAACAAGGACCAGATGGTGCTGACAGGCGGATATGCCGCGAAGCTTGAGGACTTTACGGACAGGCAATTTGTACAGGAGGTGCAAAATAAGTCCCAGAGCGTCCACTGGTCGCCCATCCGCAAATATTCCGAGTTTCCGTTGATCGATCCGCCGGAGAGAATTATTTCGATTACCAAAAACTCCATCGGCAATGAGGGCATCATCGTGCTGAACGTAAAGGCCGATCTGCTGCTGTCGATGGCAAGCAAGCTCAGAGGCGGCACCAAGGAATTCATGGACATCACCGACGGGCAGGGCAGCCCGATTTATTCGACGCGTCCCGCCTCGCCGAGGGCGAAGCCGCTCACTGATCTGGAATCGGATTACATCGGCTGGCATTATTCGAGCGGAACGATCAGTACCAATCTGTTTGCTCAGGCTGCGATACGCTCACTGATGCCCTTGGCGATCATTATCCTGTCTCTGGCCGCCATTATTGCGTATATCATGTATGTCACCCGGAGAAACTATCAGCCGATCGAGAACATTGTAAGGCGGGTTTCATCCTATCAGCAGGAGACAAAGGCGGCAAATAGCGACGAGTTCTCGATTATCGAGCACGCATTTGACACGATGATGGTCCGTATGGATTTGATCGACCGGCAGGAGGCCGAGAGCGTGCATGTCAGGCGCAAGCAATTTTTCTTTGAGCTGCAGGAGGACGAGAAAACCATCCCCATGCAGGAGTGGCAGGAATACGCCCGTCTGTTCGGATTGCCGGAGGATAAGTGCGGTTTGGTAATCGCGATTATGGAAATTGATAAATATGTCCCTCTGCTGCGTCGTGACCGGCAGGAACTGCTTGCTTCCAAGGAACAGCTGGACAAGGCGGCCGGGAAATGGCGGCATTCCGGCGCAATGGTCGTCGGCTCGGAGTGGATATCCGGCGACCGGTTGGCTCTCCTGGTTCAGGTTCATCCGGATCCGGAAGCCAAGCCGCATCCCATCGACGCCATGATGGAAAGGCTGCGCAAATGGGCGGCGGGCGATCTGGTCTTCTCGGTAACGATCGGTATCGGCTCGTCTGCAGATGATTGGCCGGATATCAAGACGTCCTTCCGCGAGGCACTCGCCGCTCTTCAATATAAGATGACAGCCGGAAACAACCGGATTATCGTCTATCAGCAAATCAAAGACAAGGAGAATCGCGTCGATTCGCTTTATTTCAAATGGCTGGAGGATCTGATTCATCATTTCCGAATTCCTGCGCCGGCCTGGATGGACGATTTTGCCCGGATTTTCGATCATCTGGAGGAGCGGGTGCTGAGGAACGAAGAGATGCAGCTGCTCCTGAACTATTTGACCCACCGTTTCGCCCGCGAGATGGAGGAGATATCGCCGGAGATCAATGAATATTGGGATACGGTCACCTATCCACGGATGGCAGAGGCGCTCAAGGAGACGGGGGCAATGACGGAAATCCGGGCAATATATGAGTCGCTGATCGGCGAACTGTACGATAAATACGTCACGATTCTGGAATCCGGCAGCAATACCCATATCATCTATGATGTGAAAAAGTATATCGAGGACAATTACGCGAATTCCGACTTGTCCCTGAATCATATCAGCGAACGGTTCGGCATGAACGGGAAATATGCCAGCCAGCTGTTCAAGGAAGAATTCGGTGTCAAGTTTGTCGATTTTCTGATCGGGCTGCGCGTTGGCCAGGCACAAAAGCTGCTGCGTGAAACCGATCAATCGATCAATGAAATTTCGCGGCAGGTCGGATACGAGCATGCCATTTCCTTCGGCAGGATTTTCAAGAAAATGGTTGGCGTGTCTCCCGGCGACTATCGCAGGCTGATGCACCCCAGCAGAACGCAAGAGGGAATGTGAAAAGCCGGAAAGCTAGGCGTTATGCGGGTTTTCGGGGATTTCCGACCTTTCGTATGTTCACTGAATTTCGTTTGCTCCATACAAAACTCCAGGCAGATGCGCCAATCTGCTTTTTTGTTTGTTCCGCGGAAACGTGTAAATTGCCCTGCTTTTTGAGAAGCGCTATAACTTGAGATGCAGAGAAGAAACGGCTTGCTCCGCCCTTCCTTATGAGGCGCAGTAAGTTTCTTCACTCAAAAATATAAGCAAAGTGCAGGTCGAATTCTATGCTTTCTTATATTTTAAAAAAAGATGGCGAGGTGTTTTATGAGAAGGAAAGGGTTGAGTATGATGCTGGCGGTTGTCGCATCGTTCGGTCTGCTGGCGGGATGCTCGCAGGGCGGGAATGAGGCGGGCAATTCCTCCGCATCGGCAGGGGGCTCCACGGCGAAGCCGGAGCAGGTTACCTTGAAGGTCGGTATTTTCGACAGGGGCAATTCTCCTGCGGGAGTTACCGTAACCGACAATTATTGGACTGATTATGTGCAGACGAATTTCGGCGATCCGAACAACATTAAAGTGGAATTCGTGCCGATCCCGCGTACGGACGCCACCGACAAAGTCAATGTCATGATGTCCAGCGGCGACGCCCCGGATATCGTATTCGCCAACACGAACGTGCTCACATCCTACGGCTACGCCAAGGACGGAGGACTGCTGGCCCTTGATGATCTCATCAATCAGTATGGTCCGAACCTGAAAAAATATCTGGCTCCCACGCTTGACCGCGGCAAGGTGGAGGGCGTTCAATATTCGATTCCCGGACGACGCGTCAATACGGGCAAATATGAGAATCTCATCCGTCAGGACTGGCTGGACGAGCTGGGATTGCCGATGCCGAAGACAACGGAAGAGGTCTATCAGACCTTAAAAGCGTTCAAGGAAAAGGATCCCGGTCAGACGGGCGGCAAGGTTATTCCCCTCGGCTTCTCGCTGACGCCTGCATCCATCGAGCCGATTGTCTGGTCCTTCATTCAGGACGGTCTTACGGACGAGCAGCGTTACACGCTGTCGGAGAGCATGGGCTATCCGCTTCTGCTCCCAGGGCATAAGGATGCTGTTGAGTTTCTGAACAAGCTGTACAACGAAGGACTGATGAGTCCCGATTTCGCGCTGGACAAGGACGAGAAACAGGTCTTCCAGGATGTCATGACGGGTAAAGTCGGCATGTACAGCGACAATCTGGGCAACAGCTACAATGCGACACCGGGCATCGCCAAGGTGCTGACGCAGAACGTCCCTGACGCCAAGCTTGTCCCTGTTGATCCGTATACGAATAACGCCGGCAAGCATCTCAAGCCGGAATATGATCCGACGGGCTTCTTTTTGATGGTGCCGGCATCCAGCAAGCGCGGAGCGGAAGCGATCAAATATCTCGACTGGATGGCGCAGCCGGATGTCCTGTTTGCGCTGATGAACGGCGTCGAAGGCGAGGACTATACGCTGGAGGACGGTCTGCCGCACCGCATCGAATCCGATGCGACGAGCAAGCGGATGTACAATTCCAGCGACATTACAATGATTACCCAAGGCGAGGACTTCGGCAGCGACGAGAAGAATTGGGCGGCGGCGGCGGCGTCTGTGCCTGAGGAATTCCAGCAATATGTGAAGGACGCCTACAAGATGTCGCTGACGGATACGATCAATTATGCGAACTTTACGACGCCGATCGAGGCGGAGAACAAGTATATGCCAACGCTGCAGGACAAGTACGATGAAATTATCGTGAAGAGCGTGATGGCAAAGCCGGAGGCTTTCAACAAAACCTACGACGATCTGCTCAAGGATTATATGGCAAGCGGCGGCGACGCCATTGTGAAGGAACGCACGGAAGCCTTTCAAGCGATGAAGAAATAACAGCAGGAGCATTAAAGTCCGGTGAATAACAGGCGGAGCAGGCGGAAACAGTCTGGAGAAGCGCAAGCCGCAAGCTTTCGTAAGAAAGCTGCTTCGGGAGCATCTACAGGGTACAACAGCGATCTCGACAAGCGACAAGCGATAGATATGCTTGCAGTCGCCCCGCGAGTATCGGACGACGTTTTTCGCATGCGCAGCCTGTCTTTTTCACCGGGCTTTTAATTCGCGAAGCAGCAAGGAGTGAGCTGGATTGAACAACAAAGGCCTTTATTTCTACCGTAACTGGCAGCTGTATGCCCTGCTGGTCCTGCCGCTCGCCTATTTCCTGATCTTCAAGTACGGTCCGATGTACGGCATTCTGATCGCCTTTCAGGACTACAATCTGTTCAAAGGCGTCAGCGGCAGTCCCTGGGTCGGGCTTGACGTGTTCCGGGAAGTGTTCGGGATGAGCGGCTTCTATGAAGCGCTGCGGAACACCTTCATGCTCAACATACTGGATCTGATCGTATCCTTTCCCGCTCCGATCGTGCTTGCGCTGCTGCTGAACGAGCTGAGCGGACGCCGGTTCAAGAAGCTGGCGCAGACGGCGTTGTATCTGCCCCATTTCCTGTCCTGGGTTATTATCGGCGGGATCATGTATCAGGTGTTTGCAACGAATACCGGTATTATCAATCTGCTGCTCGGCCATTTTGGCATCGATCCGATTCCGTTCCTGACGAACAAATACGACTGGCTTATTACGTATTTGGCTGTCGGCGTCTGGCAGAGCGCGGGCTGGGGGACGATTATCTATCTGGCCGCCATTACCGGCGTCAATACCGAGCTGTACGAAGCCGCCGCAGTCGACGGGGCTGGCCGGATGCGCAGGATGTGGTCAGTGACGCTTCCGGGGATTCAGCCGACCATCGTCGTCCTGCTCATTCTCAAGATCGGCGAAATTGTCCAGATCGGCTTTGACCGGCCGTTTGTGATCGGGAATGTGAGCGTCCGGGATTTCTCGGAGGTGATCAGTACCTTCGTGTACAAAATGGGGATACAGACCTCGCAATTCTCGCTTGCGACCGCCGTCGGTCTGTTTCAGGCTCTGGTCGGCATTGTGCTGCTTCTGGGAGCGAACTATATCGCCAAAAAAATAACCGAAAACGGAGTATTCTAAACGATGGCTGAGAACACTCGACTGATAACGGCCCGCAAAGGGAGGCCCTTCGAGGCTGTCAACGTAATCCTGATAGTTGTGCTGGTGATCCTCTGCCTCGCTCCCTTGTTTCATATCGCTTCGGTGTCGCTCAGCTCCAACAGAGCGATACTGTCGGGAGAAGTGACGGTTTTTCCAAGGGGCATCAATATGGAAGCCTACCGGAAGGTATTTCAGGACGATACGATGATCAGATCGCTTGGACTGACGCTGGTGATGACGGCAGGCTACACCTGTCTGGCCATGCTGATGACGATCGCTGCGGCCTATCCCTTATCCAAGAGGCTGCGGGGCAAGAAGTTCTTCATGTTTCTGATTTTGTTCACGATGTTTTTCAGCGGCGGGACGATTCCTGATTATTTGCTGATCAGGGGTCTGCACCTGACGAATAATATCGGCTCGCTCATACTGCCGACGATGGTAAATCCGTTCTTCCTGATCATTCTTATCACGTTCATCCGCTCGCTCCCGGCAAGCCTGTCGGAGGCAGCCGAGATGGACGGAAGCAGCCATTTTCGGACGCTTGTCCAGATCATTCTGCCGCTGTCCATGCCGGCGCTTGCCACGCTTAGTCTCTTCTATGCGGTGGGCCGCTGGAACAGCTTTATGGATGCGCTCATGTATATTACCAATCCCGAGCTGTATCCCATTCAGCTCAAGCTGTATCAGGTCATCGTGAACAGCATGACCAACGATCCGCTGTCGATGCAGGGAGACCAGCTGGTCTCGATAATGCCGGAGAGCATTAAAGCGGCAAGCATCATGTTCGCCACGGTGCCGATTCTGATCGTGTACCCGTGGCTGCAGAAATATTTTATCTCGGGCGTCATGCTGGGATCGGTGAAGGAGTAGAGACCCGATATGAACAAGGTAACGGACAAGGGAGAGTTTTCTTTTTCTACCTGCTGGAACATCAAGAAGCACCGGGATGGCCGGGCCATGATCGAAGAGATCAAAGGACTCGGGTTCGGCGGCGTGGAGCTGAACTATAATGTGACGCGCGAGCATCTGGAGACGATCGAGCCGATGATTGACAGCGGAGGGATCCGCATATCCAGCGTACATCATGCGTTCCCGTTCGTCGACGACAAGGAGTACGACACGGATTCCGTCATGCTCGGCTTTGAGGATGAAGAGAAACGCAGGCGCGCAGTCGACCTGCTGAAGCAATCCATTGAATATGCGGATCGTTACGGGGCGGAGGCAGTAGTCGTTCATCCCGGCGAGGTGCCGTTCCCGGTGAATATCGATTCGCAGCTCAAGCAGATCTACCGCGAGCAGGGCCGGGATTCGCAGGAATACCGGGAGCTGTGGCAGGAGATGACGGAGAGGCGGGAGAAGCTTGCCCCGTCGTATCTGAATCGAATCCGGCACAGTCTGGAGGAGATCAGTGAATTTGTGGCCAGAAAAGGCTATCGCGTCGCCATCGGCATCGAGACGCGTGCCCGCTGCTACCAGATTCCGACGCTTCGGGAGGCCGGGGCGCTTATAGAAAGCCTGAAGGGCAGCCCGGTCGGGCTCTGGTACGACATCGGACACGCCATGATGATGGACCGGATGGGCCTGTACGACAATTTGCGCGACCTGCGGGAGGTCAGTACCCATATCGTCGGCGTTCATATTCACGAGACGATCGGACTGTCGGATCACTGGTGCCCGTATGTGCACAGCGGGGATGACGTCTATTTCGACCATTTCCTCGAGGTCATCAAGCGCGCGCCAATCAAGGTATATGAACTGAAATCACAGTGTCTGCCTGAAGAAATCGAACAAAGCCATAATCGTATCACCCAAAAAACAGCTCTCCTGGAAGGATGAATATAACAATGAATAACGAATGGATTTCCAAATACGCCCCCTATATTTATTTTGACAACAACGAGCCTTTCTTCCCTGTCCGTGTCGGCGTTACCGTACTGGAAGAGGCGGGACCTTCTCCCTCGACGCGCAGAATCTTCGAATTTGAAGACCCGCAGGTCAAATATCTGATCGAATATGCAATCTATTGGGATTACGATATCCAGCATCTTTACGAGCTGGAGCATGTATGGATCTATGTCGGACATGACGGCGAAGTAGTGGATTGCGACGCCAGCTTTCACGGCCGGCATTTCAAAGGACTGCTCCACGACCGCAGCAATCTGGTGGACGGCACCCATGTCAAGCTGTATTCCCAGCCCGGCAAGCACGCTTTTCTGCCGCAGCCGGATATGTTCTATCTGCTGCCCGAGCTGATGACCTGCACGTATGAAACGGCTGGACGGCGGGGCCTGCTCATCACCGGTCCGTTCGACGGCGTCTATACGACCGATGACGAGACGGACCGGCTGGTGGAGCAGTACTTGAAGACGCGCCGTTTCAAGCCATCCATGGAATTTACCGAGTATCGCATCGATCCCGCCTTGTATGTGACCTGGGCTGAGCTGCATGCGGAAGTGCCGCTGCGCATCAAGGACAGATTGGTGGAAATCAGAGAGCTGCTGGGAGGTGGCCAGCAATGATGGATAAAGTAAAGGTTGGCGTGATCGGCTGCGGGTCCATCGCCTCCGGCAAGCATTTGCCCTCGCTCAGCAAGCTGGAGCAGGTCGAGCTGTGCGCGTTCAGCGATATCGTGCCCGAACGTGCCCGGCAGGCTGCGGATAAATTCGGCGCTTCCGGAGCCAAGGTCTATGCGGACTATCGCGAGCTGCTGGCGGATGCCTCCATCGATGTCATCCATGTATGCACCCCTAACGACGCCCATGCCGAGGTATCCATCGCGGCGCTGGAAGCGGGCAAGCACGTCATGTGCGAGAAGCCGATGGCGAAGACGGCAGCGGATGCCCGCCGCATGGCGGAAGCGGCCCGCCGTACGGGCAAGAAGCTGACGATCGGCTACAACAACCGGTTCCGTCCGGACAGTCTGTTCATGAAGAAAATGTGCGAGAACGGCGAGCTGGGCGATATTTATTTTGCCAAAGCGCATGCTCTACGCAGACGGGGCGTACCGACCTGGGGCGTCTTCCTGGACAAGGACAAGCAGGGCGGCGGGCCGCTTATCGACATCGGCACCCATGCGCTCGATCTGACCCTCTGGCTGATGAACAATTATGAACCGCGCGTCGTGCTGGGTTCGGCTTATCACAAGCTGTCACAGCGCGAGCAGGCGGCGAACGCCGCCGGTCCATGGGACCCGAAGAAATTCACGGTTGAGGATTCGGCATTCGGAATGATCGTGATGAAGAACGGCGCTACGCTCATGCTGGAATCCAGCTGGGCGCTGAATATGCTCGATACGCGGGAAGCCATCTATACGCTGTGCGGAACCGAGGGCGGAGCGGATGTGAAGGAAACGCTGCGCATCAACGGAGAGAAGTTCGGGCGGCTGTACGATACCGATATTCAATTCAACGTCAAAGGCGCGGACTTCTTCGAGGGCCGCAAGGAAAGCATGCACGACAAGGAGATCCGTCTCTGGATCGAAGCTGTTATGAATGATACGGAACCGATGACCACACCGGAGCAGGCCTGCGTCGTATCTGAGATTATTGAGGCAATCTATGAATCGAACCGTACCGGGAACGCAGTCTATTTTGACTGATCCGGTCGATGGGAGGAAGGGATAAAATGATCCGGACAGCAATATTGAGCTTCTGGCATGTTCATGCCAAGGATTACGTGCTGCAGGCGCAGCAGCATCCGGATATCGCCATTGCGGCCGTATGGGATGAGGATCCGCAGCGGGGACGCATGCACGCGGATACGCATCAGGTTCCCTATTACGATAATCTGGCGGAGCTGCTGGCTGAGCCGGGCATCGATGCGGTCATCGTAACCGCGCCAACGACGATGCACCGGGATATTATGGTGGCGGCGGCGAATGCAGGCAAGCATATTTTTACGGAAAAGGTGCTTGCCCCTACCATCCTGGAGTGCAATGAAATTATGGCGGCCGTGGATTCCGCAGGAGTCATGCTTACCGTATCGCTGCCACGGCTGAATACGCCGTTCGCACAGGCTGCGCAGGAGGTTATCGGCAAAGGTCTGCTCGGCAGGCTGACGTTGGCCCGAATGAGGCTGGCACATAAAGGCGCGCTTTCGGAAACCGGGCTGCCGGCGTATTTCTACAGCCTGGAGCAGTGCGCAGGCGGCGCGATGATCGATCTCGGATGCCATCCGATGTATCTGACGCGCCTGCTGCTCGGCATGCCGGAGAGCGTCAGCGCAAGCTACGGTTATGTAACCGGCCGCGAAGTGGAGGACAATGCCGCAGTCGTGCTTCGCTATCCTGACGGTGCTCTTGGTATCGTCGAGGCGGGGTTTGTGAACCCGTTCTCGCCGTTCACGCTTGAAGTACACGGGACGGAGGGCAGCCTGCAGTATTCCGCTCACAGCCGCAAGCTTATCGTCGCGGGCTACGCTAACGGCGCAGATCCTGTTTCGGAGTGGCCGCTGCCCGACGCGCTGCCAACGGCGTTCGAGCAGTGGGTATCGAGTATCCGCAGCGGAATTCCGGGCACCCGGAATATGGAACTTGCGCTTGATCTGACCCGGCTGATGGAGGCCTCCAATCTGTCGGCGCGTTCGGGCGGAGCGGTAAGTCTGGCCGATCTGAAGGAGTAGCATTTATCAATGACTGTTCGGGCAATATGCGCTTGGCTTCTTTTAAGCGATGCGGCTTTGAACGAGTTGCGCTTGGACAGATTGTTTTAGAATTCAAAGAAGACCACCTGGGCGAAGTTAGACACCCGGGTGGTCTTCTTTGTTTGAGAAACGAACAACCAGAAACAACAAGTAAAGCATTGCTGACGGGAAGCAGGACAGTGTGATCGTTATCCAGCAGATACGATCATTACAAGCTCAGGTTATTCATGCCCGCCTCTGCATAGCGGGTTCCCTCCGCCACGCCTTTGGGGGCGATTTCGTCGATCAGCTTAAGCTCGTCCGGAGTGAACTGAATTCCAAGCGCGCCTATATTCTCCTCCAGATACTTTCTCCGCTTCGTACCGGGAATGGGCACAATGTCGTTGCCCTGAGCCAGCAGCCAGGCCAGCGCCAGCTGCGAAGGCTGACAGCCTTTAATGGCGGCCAATTCCTCGATCTTGCTGACAAGGTCCAGATTCTTGTGGAAATTGTCGCCCTGGAATCTCGGGGAGTTCCGGCGGAAATCATCCTCCGCAAGATCATCGAATTTCTTAATCTCCCCGGTCAGGAACCCGCGTCCAAGCGGACTGTACGGGACGAAGCCGATGCCGAGCTCCCTGCATGTCGGCAGGATCTCATCCTCGACATCCCGGCTCCACAGCGAATATTCCGTCTGCAGGGCCGTAATCGGATGAACCGCATGGGCTCTGCGGATGGTGGCGGGACCGGCTTCGGATAATCCGATGTATCGCACCTTTCCTTCGCGGACGAGATCGGACATAGCCCCAACCGTTTCTTCAATCGGCGTATTGCGGTCTACGCGATGCTGGTAATAAAGATCAATATGATCCGTTCCAAGCCTGCGCAGGCTCGCTTCGCAGGCAGCCTTCACATATTCGGGACGCCCATTGATGCCGATCATCTTGCCTTCCTCGTTCCATTGGTTGCCGAACTTGGTCGCGATCACAACTTCGCTGCGGCGCTTGGCAAGCGCCTTGCCGACAAGTTCTTCATTCCGGCCTGTTCCATACATATCCGCTGTATCAAAAAAAGTAATACCCAGCTCCAATGCGCGTTCGATCGTCAGGTTCGATTCCTCGTCGTCCCGTCCGCCGTAGAAAGCGGACATGCCCATACAGCCCAGGCCCAGCGCGGACACTTCAAGATTTTTACCAAGCACTCTCTTATTCATCATCTTCCTGATACACCTCCGCAAAATGGATATTACAGCAAGCTCTTCTCGTTATATTGTTTACATAAGCTTTTTCAAAGATTCCTCTAATGTCACTGAACCCGAGACAAGCTCAGTTCCTTGGCGCTCAAAGTCAATCCATCCGTTATTAAAGCCGTCCAGCATTTCAATTCTGCCATGTATCCGTCCGGCAATCCCGCCCTGGCTGATAAAGAGCTCATCCCAATCAGCACGGGGAATGGGAACGGCCTCTACCTTGCGATTCAGCAGCCTGCCGAGCACAGAAGCAATATCATCGGGGGAATAGGAGTCTGGTCCCTGCAGTTCAAGATAGCGCGTGCCTTCCCAGCTTTGCTGAAGGGTTTCGGCTGCAATTCTGCCGATATCCAACGTCGAAATCATCGGTATCTTACGATCCGATGGGGAAAGGAAACCGGGAATTTGTCCTTCTCTCCGCGCAGGCTCAATATCCCAGAAAGAATTGTCCATGAACCAGGCTGCGCGCAGAAATGCCGAAGGAATAGACAGCCGCCCAAGCTCCTGCTCCAGGATGTGAAGAGATTCAATAATTCCAAGTCCGTGATCGCGATGCGCGCCTACAGAGGACAAAGCAACGAACTTCGGCGGAACTGCGGCTTCAAGCGCCCTGCGTATGGATTCCGCAACCGCTCTTGTTTCGGGAAATCCATCCTCCGGATAAAAATAAGGCGGATTCATAACGAATACACCTTTCACGCCTGTAAAAGCTTCCTGCAAGGCTGCAGAGTCGCGATAATCCGCAATCGCCGTCTCGGCGCCGCGTTCACGCCATGCTTTGGCCTTTTCTTCATTCCTTACGATGGCTCTAACCTTCTTGCCTTCCGCCAGCAGCGCCTCGGCTGCAGCACCCCCGACTTGTCCTGTAACACCCATAATGGCATACATCTGCAATCATCTCCCCAAAACAACAACATTATTTGAAGACTGGACCTCTTGCACCTAGGATCTGCTTGTTAAACCACTCATCAGCAGTTTCCAGGTAATTTCATAATTGATGTCGGAATCGGATAATTCCCATTCCCCCGCATGACTGGGATGATGGAAACGGGTCGTAGCCAGATAAAATGCCCGTGCGCTCTCCCGCGCATCGCACGGTGCAAAAACGCCTGCGGCAATACCGTCTGCAATAATGACAGTCAACTGTTCCAGCATGTCCTCGACATGACGATGCAGCAAGTCGGCCGCTTCAGCGGTCAGAGCCATATACATGGCGAAGAGCTCCGGATCGGTTAAGGCCCGGCTGCGTTTGAATGCCCGCAGAGTATCGAGCCAGCTTCGCAAGCGGATTTCAGGTTCGTCATTATTGGCTACAATGGCATTCAGCGGCTCCATGACATGGTTCAGCCACCGCTCGGCCATAGCTTCGCGGAGCGCAGCTTTATTGTCAAAATGCCTGTAGATCGCTGCATGACTGACACCGAGCGCCCGGGCCACGTCGGACAAGTTGGATTTGGCCATTCCGAATCGCCGGAGAACTTCTTCAGCGGCATCAAGAATGGATGTCCGGGAAATCGTGGAGTCTGCGATGATAAATTCCTCCTTTCCTATGAGGATATATTACTGTTTCAAGTTTCATGTGTCAAGTTACATATTATATAAATTGTAACTTAATTTTTTGAATGTATAAAAACGCCTGGTGTATTCCCATCCGGGATAGAGACCAGCGACAAATCAATCCATTACCACGTTTCTCATGTTCTCCGGCAAGGCGGAGGAGGCAATGAATTTCTACATCTCTTTATTCGGCCAATCCGAGGTAAACAGTATCATGCACCATGAGGACGGGACGGTCATGCATGCTGTATTCGCCCTAAGAGGTCAATCGTTCATGTGTATAGACAGCATCGTCGAGCATGCTTTCACATTCACACCGGCCATCTCCCTGTTCGTATCCTTTGAGACTGAAGAAGAAATCAACCGCATCTTCGAACGGTTGTCCGAAGGCGGTCAGATCTTGATGCCGCTTGCTCCATCTCCCGTGAGTGAGAAGTTTGGCTGGGTAGCGGATCAATACGGCGTTTCCTGGCAGCTCAACCTGGCAAAAGGTTAATATGCCCGACTGATTCAGCCGTCTTACCGCGAATAACGTAAAAATTCAGGATTGGTTGAGCAGCCGGTCGGTCCGGCGGCGAGTCAGCGCCCAGAACAACAAGGCAAGTGCGCTGACCGCTGCGCCAAGCATGCATACACCGTTCCAGCCGGCATGCGCGTAGACTGCAGTCGAGCCGGTTGAACCTGCAGCGCTGCCGATGGAATAAAAGATCATATAACCGGCTGTGAGCCGGCTGCGCGCCTCGGGACGAACGCTCATGATCATGCTCTGGTTGGTGACATGCACCGCTTGTACCGCGAGGTCGAGCAGGACAATCCCAACAATTAAAGCGAATAGCGAATGGCTGATGAAACTGATCGGCAGCCATGAGAGGAACAGGAGGGCAAGCGCGGTTCCGGTGGTCCATTGTCCCAACCCCCGGTCCGCCAGCCTGCCTGCCCTTGCTGCCGCCAATGCCCCCGCCGCTCCAGCAAGCCCGAACGAGCCGATTGCAGTATGGGATAGCGAGATAGGCGGCGCGCTTAGAGGCAGTACCAGTGAAGTCCAAAGGATGCTGAACGCGGTGAAGATCAAGAGAGCGAGCACGGCGCGGATGCGCAGAACCGGCTCCTGAAGGAACAAGGCAAATACCGAGAGAAGCAGCTGCGAATAGGAAAGCGGCGCTTTCCTCTGCTCATATCGAGGGAGTACCCGGAACAATAAGCAGGCCATCGCCAGCGTCATAGCCGAAGAAATATAATAGACCGAACGCCAGCCTGCCAAATCGGTCAATATCCCAGCAAAGGTTCTGGCAAGTAAAATTCCGATGACTATTCCGCTTGTCACCAGTCCCACCACACGCCCGCGCTCGGCAGGTGCCGCCAACGCTGCGGCATAGGCAACCACAGTCTGCGTCACGACGGCAAGCAAGCCGACAGCAGCCATTCCCGCAAACAATATAATGCCGGTAGGCGCGAATCCGACTATGACCAACGCCAGTACGGACAACAGGAGATGTGTGACGATCAGCCTGCGGCGGTTGACCAGATCGCCAAGCGGGACGAGCAGCAGCAGTCCCAGCGCATAACAAATTTGAGTCATGGTTATGACCATGCCGACGGATGCCTGTCCAATACCGAATTCGCCCGCAAGAGCGTCAAGAAGCGGCTGGGCATAATAAATATTAGCGACCGCCAGCCCGCAGGAAACGGCAAACAGCATTGCTGTGGAACGTTTCAGTGCGGGAACAGGAGCAGCTTCGGATACGGTCTCTTTGGATGTTTCTTCTGTTTCCGGCTGTACGATGACATTCTCTCCGATGAGGGCCGCTCCTTTACCGGATTCCCTATATCCCATGAATCAACAACTCCCCCTGATGAGTAAAATCACAATTATTTCATACTAATTGGTACGTTATGAATTGATGTAAATATAACGATGATGAATATGTAATGTCAAGATTAAAACCCGAAATTGTTGATAATAACAAAAAGGCGTTTGATAATTGGAGTTGGATTTGACAATAATCCCTGATCATACTAACATGATATTATACTGATTGATATGAAATGAGGTCATAGGATGACAAGGCCACGGGAATTTGACGAGGATCAAGCACTGGATGCTGCGCTGCAGCTCTTTTGGGAGAAGGGGTATGAAGCCGTTTCCTTGAGTGATTTGACATCCGGAATGGGCATTCAGAGGCCAAGCATATATGCGGCCTTCGGCAATAAACAGGGGCTGTTTGAAGCCGCGCTCCGCAAATACACCCGTGACCACTCTTCCAATGCCAGGGCGAAGCTGCAAAACTCCGCATCGGTAAAGGAAGCCTTCCGCTCCTATTTTGAAAGCATCGTGGAAGAGGGGTATGATAACGGGCCAAGCAGGGGCTGCTTTTGCATCAATACGATGGTAGAGCTCGCCCCGCATGACAGAAAAATGGAGATCCTGACAAGAGAACATCAGATGTATCTGGCTGCCTTGTTTCAGGAGACGATTGAAAAAGGCATCCGTTCGGGTGAATTTGGGAATGATATGAATGCTCAGGTAATGGCTCAAACGCTGGTGGTGTCGATGATCGGGCTTACCGTCATGATGAAGTCCCACCCCGAGCGTTCGTTTATAGACAATTCCGTCAAAACCTTGCTGAACCTGCTCCAATAAGGATTAAGCGCGGGAGGATATACGGTTAATGACCGTTCAAACCTCAACTTCCGCCTGCCAAAGCCTCGTCCAGCGGGCAGCCAGATCCGTATCGTTCAATTGCATGCCGATCGCGACCAGATAAGGAGTGCCGGGGTAATTGGAGGGCTCCCATACCGTTCGCTTCCCGGCATATTGGATTAATTGAATCGCCTCTGCGCCTGCGATGCGGATATATCCTTTGGCCCGAACCAGATGCCCGCTCCAATCATGCAGAAATTGCTCCACCTGCTCCCTGCTGACTTGTCCCCCGGCCGGAGAGGGCAGGGTAACGGCTTGCATCTGCGAGTAGGATTCGGCTAAGTGACGATGGGGCTTCGTATGCGGCTTGCCATCAGCGGGGGGATGTCCGCTTAACACACGGAATGGACTCGCGGCTGAAGGCGGCTCTTCATTCGGACGTATGCCGGCGAGCAGTGCAGCGGTATCGATATGGCTTCTGACGGTGTAGAGAATCTCCGCCTTTTCGTTGAGCTTGCGGACCGCATTTTCAATTTTTCCGGATATATTCGGGTCGATCAGGTCCGTTTTATTGACGATAACAAGACCGGCCGAAGCGATTTGGCGGCGCAGAGTCTTCACAAGATGACGGTCGGAAGCGAAGATGCTGTTATAATCCAGTACATATTCGGCGTCCAGGACAGTAATGACCCGGATGTCCCCGATACGCTCAGCAAACGCCGGCCCTTTCGCAATCGCAACCACATCCCCGGGATCAGCCACGCCCGTAAGCTCCAGCAAGAGAATATCGGGTTGTCCCATAAGCAGCGCTTCCATACTTCCGGCAAGTTCTTCTTTTTTGCTGCAGCAGACGCAGCCGTCGAGCAGCTTCTCGACCTGAACACCAAGCTGCTCGCTTAAAATATTCCCGTCCACGTCCTGTTTGCCCAACTCGTTCATTAATATCCCCGGCCTTATCCCCCGGTTTCGCGCCTCTTCCAGCAGCCGCAGCAGCAGAGTCGTTTTGCCGCTGCCCAGAAAGCCGCTCAAGATCATAACTGGAATGGTCATTTCCATTGTATCCTTTCATCGTTTCGTTCATTTCCCTGATCGGGATATAGAATAGATATGCTTTAATTATTCGTAATTATTACATAATGATAAAAAAACAAATCCTTTCTGCCCAGCCGCTTAATGTTTTTTTTGAAAAATTTATTTCCTACAAAACCGCAATGGTTAATGGTCAACCCGGAATCGTTACGTACGAACATGACAGTCCCGCCAGTGTTTTCACCTTTCTTATCGAGGATATGCGCATTTCCTCCATTTATATTGTCGTTAATCCGGATAAGCTCAGACATATCAGATAGCTTGCTTCGCGGGTAGCCTGGAGCTCCTTCGCCCTCCCGGGATCACAGCCGCCTGCCAATAATTGCTGAAGCATGGCAAGCGGCGGGAAAATCATCTACAATAAGAAAAAAACCATCGTGAAGACTATGGTTTTTTTCTGCAGCCAAGGAGTGAAAATATCCCATGACGATTTCAGGCAGCAATGACAAACGTACAGCTGGCAATCCGATTTTCCCGGGCTGGTATGCCGATCCGGAAGCCCGTATTTTCGAAGGAAGCTACTGGATTTATCCTACCTACTCTGCCCCGTATGGGGAACAGGCCTTCTTCGACGCCTTTTATTCCAAGGATCTGGTAGAGTGGACGAAGGTTGACGGAATTCTCAAAATGGCCGATATTTCCTGGGCGTGGCGCGCTATGTGGGCGCCTTCCCCGATTGAACGCGGGGGCAAATATTATTACTATTTTGCCGCCAACGACATTCAGAGCGATGACGAATTGGGCGGGATTGGCGTTGCCGTAGCCGACAAGCCGGAAGGACCGTTCCGCGATGCGATCGGCCGGCCGCTGATCGATAAATTCCATCACGGCGCGCAGCCGATCGATCCCCATGTCTTTATCGATGAGGATGGCAGCGCCTATCTGTATTATGGAGGCTGGGGACGCTGCAATGTGGTCAAGCTGAACGAGGATATGATCAGTCTGGATACATTCGGGGATGGAGAGGTGTACAAGGAAATAACGCCGGAATTGTTCGTCGAAGGGCCGTGCATGATCAAGAGAAACGGCAGCTATTATTTCATGTGGGCGGAGGGCGGCTGGGGACAGCCGGACTATTCGGTCGCTTATGCGGTCTCGTCATCCCCGACCGGCCCGTTCGAGCGCGTAGGGAAGATTTTGCAGCAGAATCCCGATGTCGCAACAAGCGCAGGCCATCATGGGATGATCCAGATTCCAGGGCAGGATGAATGGTACATCGTTTACCATCGGAGACCGCTGACGGAGACCGACGCCAATCACCGGGTCGTCTGCATCGACCGGATGTATTTCAACGAGGACGGCACCATCCAGCCGGTCGCGATTACCTTCGAAGGGGTTCAAGCCCGTCCTTTGCCGGAAGATTATTAGCGTACTCCTGACAAACCCATAGGAAACGGAGATCAAGCCTAATGACCCCAATGACAGACCAGCAGTTTACGCGGATATCCCGTGCTCTTGCGGAGCCGCGGCGTTATCAGATGCTCAAGGAAATCGGCGCCAGCAGCGTCCCGTTTCCCTGCAGCGACCTGCACGAAACCCACCGTGTCAGCGCCGCGACGATCTCTCATCATATTAAGGAGCTTGAGACGGCTGGCCTGGTGGAGATCATCCGCGAAGGCAAGTTTATGAATCTCGTTCTCCAGCGCCATGTGCTGAGAGATTATTTGGAGCGTTTGTCGGAGATATAGATGCATGAAACGGCATCCCTTGGGAGAGACATTGGACAATCTGTCCGATGAACTTCCAAGGGGTGCATTTTTATGGCGAGGAGCCAAGAGGGGTTACAATTTGTGGGCAAAATCGTTTAAGCGGTTTGTCATTTCCTGGATTTCTCTGATAAACGCCGATATTTCCTCTGTCGATACTGCCTGCTCCTGGCTGATGGAAGCCACCTGGCTGATAGCGTCTCCGATCTGCTGTGTCACTTCCTTCAGGGACAGCAGCGTTTGGCGGATATTCCTGGTCGAATCGATGGTTTCCTGGGACAGCTTGCGGATCTCGCCGGCGACGATGCCAAAGCCCCTCCCCTTGTCCCCCGCATGAGCTGCTTCAATCGAAGCGTTCAAGCCGAGCAAATTCGACTGATCGGCGACATTTTTAATAATCGACACCACCTGATCCGTCTTCTCCACATTCTGGCTCCCCTGCTGCGACAGCACAAGCAGCTGACGGTTGAGATCGGCTATGATGTTGGAGCCGCTGACAGCCTTGGCGATTCTTTCGTTCGCTTGGGACAGGGCAACCACGATATGGTTCGAGAGTTCGATCAATTCGCTGTGCCGTCGAATTTGGACGGCCAGTCCGCCGATAACGACGCCTTCGTCATTGTGAACCGGAAGAGCCGTGCCGGTGAACTCGAAGCCGTAGAAGCCGGCCGGGACATCTCCCTCGAAATATTTGTTTTCCAGAATGGCGGCCGCAAGCGGCTCATCCGGATTCAATTGCTGACCGACGCCGATATGGAGGTCGATATTTTCCCCGGAATAGTAGGCAATGAATTTTGTAAGATCGCATACTGCGATAGACATATCCGCGGGCACGGCGGCCTGTATGACAGGCAGCAGCGCAACGAGGCTTTCCAGCGAGTTGACTTTGTTGTTCATCTATTCAGTTCCTCTCTTTTCTAAACCGCATCTCATTCTTCCATTAATTAATATCGTCGGGAACCCTCTCAAACATAATACAGCCTCTCGGAATTTCCCGCAGTCTCCTAATTAATGCTTTTTGGACCTGTACTTTGAAGAGGGGGATATCCATGCCGAACGGTTCATTCTGAAAGAATGCGGAGCAGCAGTATGCCACGATGGAGCAGATGTCCGCATCGGCGGATATCATTTCGCGGCAGGCGCAGGAGCTGAGGGAATTTGTGATGCAGTTTTCATTCGAGTGATTCCCATACAGAGCATGATGAGGCGGGGCCTCTGCTGCTCTGTATTTTTTTATGTATAAGCTTCACTCACTCTTGTTCATGTCTATAAAAGCGAAGAAACGAACTGCGCCGCTTCAGGTACGCGACAGCCGTTTCTTCTTGTTGTTGATTTTCAATCCAAAAAGTCATTGGGATTTATTATGGCTAAAACCTGATGGTCTTCCCATTTTCCATTTATCCTGACATTTTTTTGAGCGATTCCTTCTTTATGAAAGCCCGCTTTTTCCAATACCCGAATGGATGCCATATTATGGGGCATAGCACCTGCTTCTATCCGATGCAGCTTTAAGTCATGGAATGCATATTCAACAATTAATTGAACAGCTTCCGTAGTGTAGCCCTTGCCGTTATGCCTTTTGTCTAAATAATAACCGACAAAGGCACTCTGAAGAGCGCCTCGAAGCACCTGAAAGAGGCTAATTGTGCCAATCAGCGTATCGTCATTATTCCTGAAGATTCCAAAGAAATACTCTTCGTCTTTATGCCTATTTTCAGCATATTTCTCGATCTTCCTGATTTGACCTTCTATCGTATAAAAATCACGATCACGAGGCATGGAGAATTTTTCGAAGAAATCACGATTATCCATTTGTAATCTAAGGCTTTCTGCCGCATCATCCGTATTTAGCGGTCTGATATAAACGTTATCGCCTTTTGTCATTAAATCATCCCCCAAATTTTGATTATCAGGATGCGTAATTCAACTCTTCTAAATTTATATTCGAGATTATGATCCGCTGCCCTGCACGTAAATAGAATGGACTGCCTTGGCAGCATCCCGGGGCTTCACATAATATTAACATATAAATCTTCGACAATATGCAACACTTCGCGCCTGCACAACGTTTGAGTCTATGGAACGTTCCATAAATTAGAAGAGGTGATAGAGATGACATCCAAGAAAAAAATGCTGGGTCTTTCCGCAGCCGTCGTGCTTTCGTTGTCTTTTGGCGGACAAAGCTTTGCCGCATCGACAACGTTTACCGATCTGGATAAGGTAGCTGCCAAGGATAAAATCATTTCCCTGCAGGCAGGCGGATTCGTATCGGGCGTGAGCAGCGACCAGTTTCTTCCCGCCGCTACGCTGACGGCTTCGCAAGGTATTCAAATGATCGTCAAAGCGTTTGATTTGAATATCGATACCCTTCGTTTCGTCAAAATGCCGCTGGCAACCGACTACTACAAAAACGCGAAAAATGATGCCTGGTACGCCGACACTTTGATTATCGCGGCAAACAGCGGCTTCGATCTGCCGGCCGATCTCGATCCGAGCAAGAAATGGACGAAAGAGGAATTCGCCCACCAGCTGATGCTGGCGATGGAAGGGCATTTCCCGCTGCCGATGATCAATGTCAAAACCGTCGATATCAAGGATCAGGACGATTTCACCGTAGAATATAACGGACCGATCCAGCGCTCAATCGTTCTGGGCATTACGTCGCTGGATGCAGAGGGGAACTTCCATCCCAAAGCGGAAATCACGCGCGCTGAATCCGCTGAGATGATCTATAACGCGATTGAATACGTTAAAGCTCATCCGGCCCCGGCGCAGCCCGAAACTTCGGCCCAGATGGAAACGCCAAACGAAGGATAATACACGCTGGGAGTTACCTGTCCAGGTCTCCCCGAACCATGAAGCAAACCCATAAGCAGGCAGGAAATCTCCCCGGGGATTTCCTGCCTTTTCAATTTACACTGCCATTTTTTATGCTCCCCAAAGCACTGATAAAGACGGGAAATCATATGCTGATGGTATATGAAGGGGAAGGCGATTATGATGGGGAAGGTGGAGGAGCGCGAGTGATCCATTATGCCGCAATCGGGGATTCACTGACTGCCGGAGTGGGGGGACTGTTAGGCGGTGGTTTTGTTCCGAAATATGGATGGCTGATTCAGGAGAGATTGGGACAGCCCGTTTATTACGACAAAATCGGTATATCGGGAGCAAGGATGCCGCGTATTCTATCGGTCGTAAGACATGATCCCAAGGCGAGGGCCATCCTGGGGAACGCTGATATCATCACTCTGACAGTCGGTGGCAATGATATGGTCGATGCGGCCAGAGCTTTCGCAGTCAACCGGAACGAAGAGGTGTTCAGTGAAGCCCTTACGAGCTGCCGGAAGAATTTTGCAGGTATTCTCGCGGTCATCAGACAGCTGAAGTCCGGCTCCAAGCCTTATCTGATCCGCGCGGTCGATCTGTATAATCCCACACCATCCCAGCCCGAAGCAGGGCTGTGGGTCAGGCGCTTCAACAGCCAGCTCGAAAGCTTCGAGGACGGGAATCTCAAGGTCGCGAATATTTACAACTCGTTTCTGGGAAGGGAGCGGGAGCTCTTATGGCTGGATCATTTTCATCCCAACGGGCGGGGCTACAGCGTAATTGCGGAGGAGTTGGATAAGCAGGGGTATGGGCCGTTAGCATAAACGGAGTCCCTTTGGGGGACTCCGTCGTCATTATGATTTCCCCGAACACCCAGCTAAAGGCCGCCACATTTTGGAAGCGATTTCAGCTGGATGCCGCTGCCGCGAAGCTGACGATCGTCTATTTCTTTTGTGATGGCGGATTCCTAATTCTGTAGCCCTCCCGCCGGTTTGCTGTAAACCGTTCGTATGACCAGTTCGGCCAGCAACAGCAATAGCACAATAGATCCGTATACGCTGACCGTATAGCTCTTCTCGTAAGCGAGACCGAATCCCTTGGTGCCAATGAAGGTAAACAGGTGAATAAACATATTGGTAAAGCAGAAGGAGTAGCTTCTGCACATCCACTTCCGGTGTTTGTCGACCCGCATTCTTCTGATCTGAACCACCGCTGTGACCGTCATGGCCGGCCACAGGACGTTCAGGAGGTTGAAGGCCATGCTGGCCGCCTTGCCTCCTGTCGCTGCTGGAGCCATATAGCCGGAAGTGATCACGACGGCAAAAACGGCGATCAAATAGAAGTACCCGTTGAATCTATGGAGCCTCCTGTGCTTGTACACGATTTTCTGCGAGAAGTTGATGGCTCCCGACACCATGGCCGCGCACGCGAATGCCACATGAACATACAAGACGTTTAACCAGACCGGAACGTTAATGGGGTGCTTGAGATTTGTTTTATGGCTTAGAAAGGATTCTGCCCGGGGATCAGCAATGAAATTGACGTACAGAACGTACGCGATAAAGCCTGCCGCCACAATCAGCATGAGCCGGTACAATCGCTTCGTATTGGGCATTCCGGACACCTCTGTGCTATTATTTAGGGAAACAGTCTGCATCGTGAAAGGGTATGAGCCATGCGCAAGGGCGAACAAACAAGGCTCCGGATCATCATGAAGTCCGCCGAGCTTTTCAACCGGAAAGGATACGCGGCTACGACCATGCAGGATATCATGGACGAGACCGGCCTGACCAAGGGCGGGCTGTACCGCAGCTTCTCCGGCAAGGATGACATTGCCGTTGCTGCGTTTCAATACGCGGGCGAGGTGCTCTGGCGGCTGTTCTCCCAGGCGACCGAGAACTGCGAGACGGCAACAGAGAAGATTATCGCGATGTGCAACGTATACAGCGACACCGTGAACAATCCTCCTCTGCAGGGAGGCTGCCCGTTTCTGAACACCGCCGTCGAGGCCGATCATTCTTTTCCCTTGCTGCGGGACCAGGCGATCGATGCATACGGGCATACCCAATCCTTTATGCAAGGCGTTCTGGAGCAGGGGGTGTCTGCCGGAGAATTCCAGCCTGATATGGACACCGAGGCACTCGCCTCCTTCATCTTCTCGGCGATCGAAGGCGCCATAATGGCGAGCCGGCTGACCCGGGACAACAAGCATGTCGCCTTCGCGACGAAACAGATCGAAAGCACACTGCGCTCCTGCGCCCGGACGTGAACCATACGGCATAACCGTAAGGGCGGCGGCCCAGGGCTTCTGAATACGCTGCTGCTATTCCTTAGGGAAGAAAGAAACATGGAGAAGCCGCCAACTTCCGGCGTCAGCCGGTTCTTAGTGGCCGGTTCTGCGGATTCGTTCAGTTCGCTGCCGTGCGCTTGCCCGATACCTTGGAAGCAGGCAGCAGGCCGGCCCTGGCTCTGCCCGACATTTCGTCCCCCAGCACGGTCACCTCGAATTTCAAGTTCAAACGCATCGGCTTCTTCACTTTCAGCGACCAGCTTAAGAGGCTGCCAGCCACGACGGGATCGATGAACTCGACTCTCTCATCGCCCTGCACGGCCGTTCCGCTCACACGTCCACTGTCCCCGGAGATGTTCAACGTGACCGGGAGCTTTCCGATGGGCGTGGCAACGATTACCTCCCACCTCCCGACAAACACGGTTATTCCGGCATTCTCACAGGCAGTTGGCCCGTTTGTGGAGATGATCCCGTCTCCGGTATCGAGAATGCCGGACGTATTTTCCGGCTCCCGCTCATCCGCCCCGAATGCCGCTGCTTCGAAATCCGAAGATTCCATAATGGGCAGCATGCCGACCGGGCGCCAGACCGTCCCCCGCTTCTCGTATTCGAACATTTTCTCCACTTCATGTGCGATTTGCGGCCCCAGCTCGCGCTCGACGATGTACAGCGCCACATCGAGACCCGAAGTCACGCCTCCGCCCGATACAAGATTGCCGTCATCGACGACGCGGGCATGCACGGGGACAGCTCCCGTCGCTCCCAGCGCCGCCATGCCCAGATGGTGGGTTGCGGCACGGCGGCCCTCAAGCAGCCCCTGCATGGCGAGCAGCAGCGAACCTCCGCACACTGCTGCGACTGTCAGTCCCGGAACCGACAAGGCAGCTTCTATCTTGGGGACCAGCTCCGTCTGCGACGCCCTTCGCAACAGAGAGACGATTGATTCGTCCCCTTCCCCATACACAGGCCCGGCCGCTCCGGGAACAACGATTATCGCCGCGGCTGTCGGATCGATCGCCCCGGATGCGGAAATTTGCAGGCCGTTGATCCCGCTGGGAACGGATCTCGCGCCTTCAGCCGACACCAGCTCGGCGCGAATCGCGCCTCCCGTGTACCTTCCTGCTTCGGTAAATACCTCGTAAGGCGCCAATGCGTCCAGCAGGTCAAATCCGTCAAACAACACAATTTGCACAAGCATTTGTATCCCCTCCGACTAATTTTGAGACCGGACGGTACGGTCTCTTTTTAGACTACGCCATTTTGACATCATTGACAATCGCTTCGCGCTGCATTTGTATGGACATTTGATGACATGAATCGATGTTGACAAGCCAAGGAAGATTGGACGGGTTGGCGTTGTGCAGCAGCGATGACAGCAAGAGTCCGGGGTGAAAAATCGTTGATCGTAACTTTCTAAACTGTTTGAAGATATTATTCAATTGTTTTTAATTGCGCAGGGACTATGATTAGGATATAAACACCATAGGAGGGTGTGTTGCAATGAACAGAATCATTTTAGAAAAGGAAAGGATGAGGGTCACTATCGCTGACGGACTGGCTCGCGTATCCGATGTTGTAAGCGATAACAAATGATTGAACGTGAAAGCGCTTCATTCAGTTTCATCAGTGAACGGAAGTCCCGGCAGGGATAATTGAAAAACAAAGATGATCATACAGGGAGGCTTTTGGCCCATGAAGTTTTATAAGAATAGAAAAGTAAAGAAATCTTTCCTTTCGCTAGTTGTCTTATCCCTTGCGATATCTTCCAGCCTGATACCGGGCGTGGCGGGGGCGGCGGACAATACGGCGTCTGAAGCTTTCAACACAAGCACGGGCACGCTCGATGTGGACTATGCTTCATACTTGTCCAAGCACGATGTGGTATACAATGCGCCGATCACCGATCCCAAAGGGGCTTTGACCGTAGGGAACGGCAAGGTGGGCGGAATGGTCTGGGATACAGCCAACGGACTTACGATGCAGGTTTCCGGAGTGGATGCTTCGCAGGAAGGCTTCGCTTCGCAAGGCCTGGTTAATTTATATACGAACCCCGGTTTGAATACGGGCTACTCTGCATATAAACAGAGACTTTCCTTGTATGACGGCCTCTTGACGACCGAGTACGATTCCAACCGCAAGATTACGATTATGGGATCGCCGAATTCCGAGGTGATGGGCATCCATGTCGAAGACAGCCGTGTGGGCCTGGCCAGCGTTTCGCTGGATCTGAGCCTGTGGGATGTCAGCAACTTCGGCGGAGGCGACGTGAAGAATATCAACGCATGGAGAACGGTCACGACCTTCGCCGATCCGACTGTCGTCGGGTTCAGCAGAGGGCAGGCCGACCCGGATCATTTTGGCTACACGATGGCTGCGACGGTCGAAGGGGCGGACTTCACGACCCAGACTGTCAACGGCAGCAAGGTAAGGCTGAACATAAAGCCTACATCGAGCTATACGATCTGGATTTCTACGGCAAGCCGGCTCAATGCCCCGGGGTATGACTCGATTGCCGAAGCCAAGAAACAGTTAACGACTGTCAAGGCTGCCGGGTACGATACCACCTTGGCCAGCTACAAGGACTGGTGGCATGATTTCTGGTCCAAGTCCTTCGTC
This sequence comes from Paenibacillus sp. JT31N11, assembly GCF_056269285.1. Taxonomy (NCBI): domain Bacteria; kingdom Bacillati; phylum Bacillota; class Bacilli; order Caryophanales; family Paenibacillaceae; genus Paenibacillus; species Paenibacillus sp. JT31N11. The sequence continues at coordinate 180,438 of NZ_JBWDNQ010000007.1, read as the reverse complement.
CAGTATTCCAACGCATCAGGCGATGCCGATTATATGGAAAGTTTTTATTATCTGAGCACGTATATCATCGCCGCAGGCGCATTCGGCAACTATCCGTTCCACTTTATCAACGGCGTATTCAGCGCCGTGGAAGACAGCGACAGCGGAAAGTGGAGCAACGCGTACTGGTACTGGAATCAGAGGGATATTTACCATTCGTTCCTCGCCTCCAACCATGCGGATATGGTGGAAGTCTTCAACAATCTATACAGCCGCAATTTCGATACGCTGAAGGCATACACGCAGACCAGGTACGGTATCGACGGCATCTGGGTTCCGGAGACGATGGGCTGGAACGCAAGTGCCGCAGGCACGATCAACAGCGACTACACGCAGGATACGCTATCGACCGCATCGGAAGCGGCGATGAATATGTATGCGCAGTACAAGTATACGAATGATACCGATTACTTGAAGAATATCGCGTATCCGTTCATGCGGGAGGCGGCCAAATTCTATGCGGCCAAGCTCTTATTCGACGAAACAACGGGCCAATACTATATGGAATCCTCGAATGTGCATGAGCAGCATTGGGATGTGAAGAATGCCATTACCGACCTGGCGGCTGTACGGGATCTGTTCCCGGCGGCAATCAAGACGAGCGAGGATTTGCAGCTGGATGCGGATCTCCGCCTCAAGTGGCAGGACGTTCTGGATAATCTTGTCCCATACCCGCTCGATCCGAACGACCCCAACCAGTATTTGCCGCATGCTCCGCCGTTGTCCCAGAACCGGAACAATGAGAATTCCATTTTGGAGCTGGCGTGGCCTTATAACGTAAGCGGCATCGGCTATCCGGACTATCAGAAGCTGCTCAACGGATACAATAACCGTCCATACAAGTACACGTCGAACAACGTCTGGGATCCGGCCCCCATCCAGGCAGCCCGGCTAGGATTGGGAGACGAAGCTTATTTGGGTATGAGAATGATGCTTCAACGGTACCAGCAGTATCCGAACGGACGCACGACGAATACCAACGGCGAGTATGAGTACATGGGCGTGCACCTTTTGGCCATGAACGAATCGCTGCTGCAAAGCTATAACGACAAGATCAGAGTTTTCCCTGCTCTGCCGACCGACGCTGCTTTTGTCAGCAAGTTTACATTGTCGGCCAGCGGCGGGTTCCAGGTAAGCTCCGAGAAGGATAGCGACGAGATCAAATATGTCGGGATCAAAAGCCTGTACGGCAACCCGGCAACTGTAGTCAATCCTTGGGGCGCGGAAGCGGTGCAGGTCAGAAAGGTTTCCGACAATTCTGTCGTCACGACCTCGTCAAGCGGTGAATTTACGTTCAATACGGATGCGGACACCGTATATGTGGTAGAACGCACCGCCAAGCCTTTGAGCAATTATACACATGCCAAACTGACTGGGACTGCCAATGAAGGCGTAAAATCTTTAAGCGAAACAAGCTCCAAGCTGGGGCTTAGCGCTGCGGGAGGCCGCGTTGCCATTACGACTTTTTATGCGGACGGCTCTTACGGAGGAACAGATGAGACATTGGCGCCGGGGAGCTACACGACAGCACAGCTGATGACGGCGAACATACCGAATAACTGGGCGTCATCGGTACGGGTACCGGCCGGCTACACGGTTGCTGTGTACGACAATGACAACTTTACAGGAACCAAGTGGCTGTTCACCTCGGATACGGATTTTCCGTCCGGATCCAATCCGAATGCCAACGATAAGATGTCATCGGTGAAAATCTATCTTAGCGACGGCAGCACAAAGGTTGAAGCCGAGAGCGGCACATTAAGCAATCCCGCGAACAAATATGCGGATGCTGCGGCTTCGGACGGCCATGCGGTAAAATTCGAGGAGACCGGCGATTCGTTAACCTTCGAGAACTCCGGTTCGGCCTCCAAGATCATATTTACGTATGCCACAGCCAGCGACCCTGGACAGATCAGCCTCTATATTAATGGTGTCTTCAGCAAGCATATCAGCTTCCCGACGAACGGCGTATGGCAGGGAGGATATCCTTCCTTGACGGTGGCGGTAAATATTCCGGGAGGCGCAACCGTCAAATTCCAGCTGGATGACGGGGACAGCGCTGTCAATCTCGATTCCCTCTCCTACATATCCATGGATTTGAGCGGGGTAGGCGTGGATGTAGCTTCCAATCTGATAACAGGCACTACGGTCGATATGCAGTACAGCCTTGATTCCACGGATGGTCTCAATGGCACATGGACGACGGCTACGGCCGGCAGCACGACGGTTATGTTCCTGGGAGGAAAAGTATATATCAGGGATATAAGCGATCCGGGACATTTTGCCCTGATTGCAACGGTACCGCCGTTCAGCGGACCGAAGTACGAAGCCGAGGGCGGCACAAGAACCGGTTCGACCAACGTAGCCTCGGATTCCAAAGCTTCCGGAGGCAAAGTCGTGGATCACTTCTCCAATAACGGAGATTCCGTATCCTTGTCCAATGTTGCGACGGGCTCGCGGCTGATTATTGCGTACTGCACGGACAATAATCCGGGCAGGCTCAGCTTGTACATCAATGGAGTGGACAGCGGGAACATCACTTTCCCGACTACCCACGGCTGGAATACCAACTATTCCACGGTCACGGTCACCAAAGCCATTCCAGCGGGCGCAACGGTCAAGCTGCAGCTGGACAGCGGAGATTCGGGAGCCAATATTGACTATATGATTGTGCAATCGCAGGATTTGACCGGCGTAAGCCTGAACACGGCGACCAGTCAAATTACAGGCACGAATACGTTCCTGGAGTACAGCGTGAACTCGACCGACGGCAGGAACGGCACATGGACCGCGGCCAAGGCGGACAATACGCCGGTTGTCATGGCGCCGGGCAAGATTTTTGTCAGAGAAGCGGCAAACCCGAACAACTATAAGCTGCTGCAGACCATTGTCGGACAAATGTACGAGGCGGAGAACACCACATTAACCAAAGTAGACGCTTCTTCGGATGGAGCGGCTTCCGGCGGCAAAGCGGTTACCGGCTTGTCCACCCCGGGCAGTTCTTCCATGGTCTTCACAAGCACGGCCAAGGGCGGGCAATTGGTTATCGGATATACGACAGCCAATGCGAACAGCAAGCTGAGCCTCTATGTCGACGACAAGCTCATCAAGAGCGTCGGCTTCCCTTCCACCGGCGTCTGGAGCGGAGCGTATGCCGTCGTGAAGACGAATGTCAGCATTCCGGCTGGCTCAGCGGTTAAATTGATGCTCAATAACGGAGATTCCGGATCGAACATCGACTATTTTATCGTTCAGCCTCTGGATAATTTCAACGGTGTGAGCGTAAATGTGGGGGCAGGTCAAATTTCCGGCACAACTGAGGATATGGAATACAGCCTGGATTCCTCAGATGGCAGCGACGGCAGCTGGGCTGCGGCAGGTACGGGAACTACGCCGGTTGTATTCGTCCCGGGCAAGATTTATCTGCGGGTAGTGGGCAATCACAGCATCAACAGCCTGCTGGCAACAGTGGCAGCGCCGGCTCCCGCACCGACAGTAACAGCCAATGTTTACTACGGCATGGAGCAAGTCAAGCTGGTGGGAGCAGCGACAACGATGCAGTACAGTCTGGATGGAGGCTCTAACTGGTCCAATGTTACGGCTCCGATTGCTGCAGGCACGGCCACGCTTGATTTGTCCGCAGCGCCGAATGACGATCTCCGCGTCCGGACAGCAGCGACATCAAGCGCTCTTCCTTCGCTGCCGACCGGAAAGCTGAACATACCGGTAGATCTGGCGCTGTTGAATGTGAAAATCGCCAATGCCGATTCACTGGTATCCGCAGCTTCGGTCGGAACGCTGTGGGGTCAATATTCGCAGGGAGCAGTTGATGCCCTCCTGCTGGAGATCGCGAATGCCAAAGCGGCGGCTGCGAGCGTGGACGCCACCCAGGAGCTGGCGGATCAGGCAGCCAATGCACTGGATACCGCCGTGCAGACTTTCACGGCAGCCGTGAACACGACGGCATCCATTGAGGATCTTGCCCTGTTGGGAATGAAGTATGGCCTAACATCCGCAAGTCCTGACTGGCAGCTGGTCAACAGGTACGATTGGAACAGCGATCATAAAATCACGATTGTTGATCTTGCGGTACTGGCCTCCAAGATCGGGCAATAACAGCAGTTGTTACAGCTTGGGGAAGCGGCCAAGCATGACGCTTCCCCGGGCTATCTTTCCGCGAGAGGATGAATCTTAGTTCATGACATATAAATTGCGATCCATAAGTATGGTCTTCATTCTGCTGGTTTCCCTGGTAAGCCCGGGTATCGCGCTGGCGGACAGCACACCATCGTTTTCGCTTGCGATTACGAATGAAAGCCCGGCTCTGCAGGAGGAATTCCAAGTCAGCGTAGCGGCAAGCCAGGTCACCGATATGTACGGTTATGAGATCAATGTAAGCTATAACCCCGCTCTTCTGGAGTTCAAAGGCGTGGAGCCATTGGCTGGAGGCTACTCCATTACACCGATTGTCAGCGGCAGTACGATTCAAATCGCGCATACGGAAACAGGAAGCACGCCGGGGCAATCCGGCAATCCGACGCTGGCCAGGCTGACTTTCAAAGCGATTGGCACAGGGTCCGCCCAAATCGGTCTTGCGGGCTTGACGCTGGTGGATTCACAATTTGCCTCGTCCGAGTTTACAAGCGATGCCCAAGTGGTTGCCGTTATCAGCGATCCGTCGACTCCAACGGACCCGACCGATCCAACAGACCCAACAGACCAAACAGATCCAACAGATCCAACAGATCCAACGGACCCGACCGATCCGAATCCGGCCGATCCGGATCCGACGGATCCAAATCCAACAGATCCAAACCCGACCGATCCGGATACAACGGATCCGGGGGACTCAACTGATTCGCCGGCCAGCGCACCTAATTTGATCAAGCCGGTATCTGTACTGGATAAGGCTACGGGCATCGCGAGCTCTTCCGTCGATGCCGAGGCCTTGAATAAAGCGATTGCGGCCGCAAAAGCCGACACAACCGGCAAAACTCCGGTAAGCATCGTGCTAAATGCGGAAGGCGCTCAAGGCTATGTGCAAACCCTGCCGGTCTCCTCGCTGTCCGACGAGTCGAATCCCGTCTCGATCGAAATCAGTACCCCTCTGGCCACGGTTGTTGTTCCAAGCAGCCTGTTCCGGGGAAGCGCGCTGACTTCCGGTGACGTAGAGTTTCATCTGGGCCAGCCTGCTGATGGGCAATTGAATGACAGCATCAAGCAGCAGATCGGCGGTCGTCCGGCAATTGAATTGAAGGTCCTGTCCGGCGGCCAGACCGCTGAATGGAATCATTCGCAGACGCCGGTTACCGTGCGCATTCCTTACAAGCCAAGCGCGGAAGAACTGAAGAATCCCGAGCATATCGTCGTCTGGTCAATCGATGATGCAGGCCGGACTCAACCTGTAACCAGCGGAAGGTATGACCCCGAATCCGGGCAGGTCACCTTCACCGCTGCACAATCGGGTACGTATGCCGTGGCATTTGTGCAGAAAACATTTGGCGATATCGCTGCTCTGGATTGGGCGAAAACGCAGATTGAAGTGCTGGCCTCAAAAGGCATTGTCAACGGATTCTCGGATGAATCGTTCGAACCGGACAAACCGGTTACCCGCGCAGACTTCCTGGTGCTGCTGATGCGGATGCTGGAGCTGAAAGGGCAAACAGGAGCTTCATTTGCCGATGTGCCCGAGAGCGCTTATTATAGTGAAGCCCTGCTGACGGCCCGAGCACTCGGCATTGCCGACGGCACCGGCGATAATCTGTTCCAACCCATGAATCCGATCACCCGGGAAGATATGGCGGTATTGACGGAGAAGGCGCTGAAAGCGGCGAACAAACTCCTGAAAGAAACGACGGCGACAGGCCTGGATGACTACCAGGATAAAGATGCCGCCGCCACTTATGCCAAGGAAAGCTTCGAGTATCTGATCAAGAGCGGAATCATTCACGGCTATAACAATCAAATTCAACCCAAATCGGCAACAACCCGCGCGGAAGCGGCGGTCATGCTGTACAACATTTATAACGCAGTGCAATAATAGCGCCGATAGAGCGGGATTATCGTAAGCGTACGAAGAGAGAAGAGGATGTTATGCTCTTCTCTTTTTTCGTTAGTAATTGGTCATTCGGATCTTCCAAGGCTCCGGGAGCTCCGTTTTCCACGTTCATTTTCGCGCGCAGCGGGGTTGATATGCCCGGTTTGGAACTTGCGGCGCGATCAGAAAATAATTCGACTAAAAAGCGATAATTATACATGTGCTAATGCCGGGGACGGCTGTATAATAGGCGTAGCCGGAAGCTTTAGAAAGACAAAGGCAGGAAGCCTGAGGCAATCTTGAAAGCGGATTCAAAGCCGAATATGAGCTCAATTGCGGGAGAGGGTCGATTGACTATGATTAAACCGATTAAAGTGAGGAATGCGAATGATATCGAACAAATCAACCGCATCGTGTCCAGGTATCCGTTCGATATTTGGATACACAGCAAAAGCGGCATGGCTGACGCCAAATCGCTGCTGGGCATGTATGTGCTGAAAATCAACGAGCCGTTATTCCTCGTCGTTCCGGACGAGGCGGAGGTTGGGCCGTTGTTCGCGGAGCTGGAGCCTTATATTGCGTTTGATTGACGGGACAGCAGTGGACTCGTCGGTCAGGCACAATTCGATTCTGGAACGCATCTCCAATCTTGGCATTTTACGTTTTTCCACGATTCAAGTGAGGTTGACCCTCTTTTTCACCCTTATCCTGTTTGCCTCCATCGCGACTGTCGGTGTGGTGAATTACCGGCAATCCAGCGCAGCGCTCAATGGCAAAATCGAGCTGTATTCCAGACAGGTGATCGGACAGATCGGCGCAAATCTTGATCTGGAGCTGCAGCATATCCAGTTTGTCATGGAGGATATTATATCGGGCGAAGATGTGCAAAGCGGCTTGGCCGACCTGAAGACATCCGGCGGTCAGCAGTACACGCTGACCAATGCCATCAACAAGACGATTTCCCACAAGCTGTCCATGCTCACTTACATCTCCAGCGTCACAATTCGCGTAGACCGGCAGACGACGCTGGGTACGTACAATTCCCTGGATAAGGAGCAGCTGGATTCGATTATTCAAAGGACCGAGGGCGGTACGGACTATCGCTACTTTCTCATAGACGACAAGGTGAAGGGAAAAGCGTTTCTCTCCATAAGCAAGCCGATCCGATCGGCAGTCAACGGGGACTCGCTTGGCGTTATCGTCATCACGCTGGAGGAAAACCATATCGCCAGGCTTTATGAAGGGACCGATCTGGGCCAATCGGCAGAGATTTTTATTCTGGATGATCAGGGCAGCGTCATATCGAGCAGAAACAAGGCCCGATACCCGGTCAACCGTCCGCTCCCGGATCGGGAATTGGCGCAGCGGGTGGCAGGCGGAAGCTCGCCGGACGGCGAGGCTTACTTCGGAGAAGCATCGGGCGTCGAATCGCTTGTTGCGTATACGCCTGTGGCGGCCAGCGGCTGGAAGGTGGCGGCTGTCATTCCGAAATCGTTCATTCAGGCGGAAATCAATGATCTGAGATTAACGATGCTGCTGATCGGCGCAGCCTGCCTGCTCCTATCCGCACTGATCGCTTATCTGATTTCGCTGGGCGTATCCATTCCCGGACGAATGCTCAGGGCGCAGATGAAACGGGTGAACGACGGAGACTTGAATCTGGCCTGGGCGGATCCGCACAAAGACGAAATGGGCGCAATCTCGGCAGGCTTCAATGAAATGGCCGGAACGCTGAGGACGCTGCTTGCGCGGGTGGCGTCATCATCGGATTATCTGCTGGAGCAGTCAGGGGTCGTCTCAGCCGTATCCGGCAGATTCAGAGGAAATCAGCAGCAGTTCGTCGAGGTGATCAAGCAAATTGCCGACGGATCCAATCAGCAGGCGGGTGATGCTGCGGCCAGCGCGGAGAGTATGAACGATTTGTCCGGAAATATCAGTGATATCGGGGAGGGAATCGGTACGATTTCCGAATCGATCGCCGATATCGACGCCATCTGTGCCGGTGCCCAGCAGTCGGTAAGCCGGCTGAACGATAAAGCGGCCGCTTCCCATTCCGCCCTGCTGCTTGTGCATCAGGACATTGGTTCGCTGGACGCGGAGCTCGGCCAAATTAACGAAATTACCCGGCTTATTACCGTTATCTCGAAGAAAACGAATATATTGGCTATCAATGCCTCCATCGAAGCCGCGCGGGCCGGGAGCGCGGGCCGGGGCTTCGCCGTTGTGGCGGAGGAGGTCAGGCAATTGGCCGGGCAGTCGCGGATCGCGTCGGAACAAATCGGCGACATGGTTTCCGCAGTTTTGAACCGCTCTCAAGCAACAGTCAGGGAGGCCGGACGGTCGGTGAATATGATGAAAGAACAGCTTGAGGCTGTTGAGGAAACGGACCGCAGCTTCGTCCTGGTCAAGCGGCAGCTGGAGCAAATGCTGTCACATGCGGCGAATGTCCGCACCGCTTCCGGGCGGCTGCAGCATTCGCGTGACGGCGCGCTGCATGCCATTGGAAGCATCGCGTCCATTGCCCAGGAAACGGCGGCGGCTTCCGAGGAGGCATACGCCTCCTCGGAAGAGCAGATGCATCAGACGGAGACGCTCGCCAATATGGCGCAGGAATTGGAACAAGCCTCTGTAAAACTTGCCGAAGCGATCGTGAAATTTCAAATACCGCAGGACAACGAGGTGAAACTCCATGTATAAGCTGCTGATTGTGGACGATGAAGCGCTGGTTCGCGAAGCGATCCAGGATGGCATGAACTGGGAGGCCATGGGACTTGAATGCGTAGGGTCCTGCGAGGACGGCATCGAAGCGCTCGAGTTCGTCGAGCGGGAGAATCCGGATATCGTGATGACCGATATCGGGATGCCGTTCATGAACGGCATCGAGCTGACGCGAGAGCTCTCCGTGCGTTACCCGGAAGTGAAAGTGATCATCCTGACCGGGTACGATGAATTCGAATATGCCCAGCAGGCGCTGAAAATGCAGGTTGCGGACTATATACTGAAACCGGTTACAGCCGCCGAGATGGAGGAAATTCTGCTGCGGCTTGGCGAGCAGCTGGACAATGAGAACCGGCATAAGCGGGACTACGAGAAGCTGAAGCGCCAGTTGAAAGAAAGCATGCCGCTGCTCAAGGAGCGGTTTCTGGAGCGGCTCGTCACTTCATCGATGACGGCGAAGCAAAAACGCGAAAGCTGCAGTTATTTTCAAATCGTCTGGGACCAGTCATTCCTGATCGAGCTTGCGATCGATGTCGACGAGCTTATATTGAAGCATCCGGCTACACCGTCCGACGATGAGCTGTTCCGGTTTGCCATTTATAACATCGCCAAAGAATTAACGGAGAAGAGTGCCGGTGCGGAGGTGTTCCGCGACAGGGAAAACCGCGTGCTCATCCTGCTGTCCGGCACCGATCCCGAAGCGCTGTGCGAGGCAGCCGGGGCAGCGGCGGAGGAAATCCACACTGCGGTCACCACCTATTTGCCCGTAAAGGCTTCTATTGGAATCGGCCATACCTGCAGGCTTGAGGATCATGTCGCCCTGGTTCACCGGTCGGCGTTGTCCGCTCTGGATTACCGCTATGTTATCGGCACCAATGAAATTATCCGCATCTCCGATATGGAAAGGCGCAAGCGCCCGGAACTGCTGTCCGCGGTCACCTGGGAGCATGAGCTGATCACGAAGCTGAAGACGGGTACGCCGCAGGAAATGGACGAATGGATCGCCAAGCTGTTTTCGACCTTCCGCAAGCAGCTTGTCCCCATAGATGTCTGCTATATCTACCTGCAGCGGTACGTTCTTACCTTGATGCATACGCTGTATGAAATGGAGAGCGATACCGGCAGGGTGTTCGGGGAAGCGGCCAATCCGGTGGCGGAAATCAGCAGGCTCGCGGCACTGGACGAAATCGAAATCTGGATGAAAGAGCTGTGCGGCAAAGCGGTAACGGTCATCCGGGGCATGCGGGAGGATCACAGCGTGCTGCAGATCGAGAAGGCGATGGCCTATGTCAGGCAGCATTATACAGACCCGGATCTGTCGCTGAAGACTGTATGCAAGCATGTGTCCATGAGCGCCAGCTACTTCAGCACCCTGTTCAGGATGAATACCGGCCGGACCTTCGTGGAATATGTGATTCACGAGCGGATGGAGAAGGCGAAGGAGCTGCTGAAGCTGACCTCCATGCGAAGCTACGAAATCGCTTACGCCGTCGGCTACAGCGATCCGCAGTATTTCAGCAGCGCATTCAAGAAGCATGCCGGGGACACGCCGACGGACTTCCGCTTCAAAATGACGGGGAATGAGGGATGAAGCTGGGCCTCTTCTCGCGATTCCGCAGCATCCAGACGAACATGGTGCTGGCCTTTGTCCTGCTTATCCTGATGACGATTCTAATTATGAGCGTCGTCTCTTATTATTTGTCCAAGGACGCCGTGCAGTCCAATGCGCAGACTTATACGACGGAGCTTGTGAAGCAAGTGAACAACAATATCAAGTCTTATGTGAACGGGATGAAATATATTTCCGATTTGGTGGACGGCAACCCGTATGTGCAGCAATATTTGTCGCAATTCAAATACGAAAGCCTGACAGAGGAGCAGAAAAGCAAACAGGCCGTTGCGGACTTTCTGGAATCGATGGCCGTATCGCGCGCCGACATTTCTTCGGTGAGCCTGTTTGGCTACAACGGGCAGTTCGTGACGGGAAGCAAAGGGCTGGAATTGAACCCGTTCATCGATATTACGAGCCTCAGCTGGTACCGTGGCGCCCGGGAGGCGGGAGGCTCGTACGTGATTTCTCCCTCGCATGTGCAGCCGGTGTTTAAGGACCGGTATCCCTGGGTCGTTTCCCTGAGCATGGAGCTGGTCAGCAAGGACGGCGGGACGAAGCTTGGCGTCTTCCTGATCGACCTGAATTTCAGCGTGATGAACGACATGTTCCAGGATATCCGGCTTGGCCAGCGGGGTTATCTGTTCATCGTCGATTCCGAGGGCAAAATCGTGTACCACCCGCAGCAGCAGCTGATTTACAGCAGCCTGAAAACGGAGAAAATCGCCGAGGTGCTCCAGATCAAGAATGGCACATTCATCAGCGACGAGGGCGGCAACAGCAGAATGTACACCGTTCAGGAGTCTGACTTCGGGTGGAAAATCGTCGGCGTGTCCTATGTCAATGAGCTGGTCGGCAACCAGAATGAGGTGCGGCTTTCTTTTATTTTTCTCGGCTTAATCTGCATCGTGCTGGCGATTGTCATTTCCCTGTTCCTGTCGCAGCGGGTCAGCCAGCCGATCAAGCAGCTGCAGGGCTACATGAAAGAGGTGGAAAAGGGCAATTTCGACATTCAGGTTCCCGTTCCGACCACGATTGAGATCGGCAGGCTGGCCCGGGCCTTCAACATTATGGTGGGCAAGATCAAAGAGCTGATGTCGCAGGTCGTCAGGGACCAGGAGCTGAAAAGAAGAAGCGAGATGAATGCGCTGCAGGCGCAGATCAATCCCCACTTCCTGTACAACACCCTGGACTCCATCATCTGGATGGCGGAGAGCAAGAAGTTCCAGGAGGTTGTCCTCATGACCTCGGCGCTGGCGAAGCTGTTCCGCGCGTCGATCAGCAAGGGCGAGGAGCTTGTCACGATCGAAACCGAGCTTGAGCATATTACGAACTATTTGAAGATTCAAAAGATGCGCTACAAGAACAAGCTGGACTATCAGATCGAGATCGGCGATTCGGTCAGGCAGTACAGGACGATCAAGGTCATTTTGCAGCCGATCGTGGAGAATGCGATTTATCACGGCATCAAGATGAAGCGGGGGCCGGGCCTCATTACGATCTCCTCCGAAGAGACGGAGACGGATATTCTGCTGATCGTCGGGGACAACGGGAACGGGATGGACGAGGAGAAGCTGTCCAGGCTTCTGACTCCATTGAATGAAGGAGAGGAAGGCAGAGGCGTCGGCGTCCGCAATGTGCATGGACGGCTCAAGCTTTATTTTGGCGCGCAGTATGGACTGGTTTACAAAAGCGTATCAGGCGAAGGGACAACGGTGCTCATCCGCTTTCCCAAGTCTCCGCCGTTATTGGAGGCAGGCAGAAGATGATTTGGAAGCATAAGCGGACACTGGCGATTGTCGGGCTGCTTCTGATTATTGCGGCAGGCTTGGCTGGCTGGGGAGGCTGGCTGTCGCAGCGGAAACCGCTGGATATCAGGGTCATTATTAAATCGACGGACGCTTCGATCGAGTTCTGGCTGGTGCTGATCGACGGGGTTCGCGAGGCAGCTCAGGAATTCGACACCAGCGTCAAGATTTCCGGCTCCAAAACCGAAACGGATGTCGACGAGCAGATTGCGCTGGTGGAGCAGGCGATCCGGGACCGGCCCGATGCGATTGTGCTGGCTGCGAACGATTTTGACCGGCTTGTTCCCGTTGCCGAGAAAGTCAGGCAAAGCGGAATCAAGCTCATCATTGTGGACTCGGGCATCAACTCCGGTGTCGCGCACAGCAGCGTGGCGACAGACAATGTAATTGCCGGCAGGAAGGCGGGCGAAGCGATGCGGCAGCATATCTCGGGGAATGCGAAGGTTGCGATTATCAGCTATGTCAAAAATGCCGCTTCGCATATCGACCGGGAGAAAGGCGTCCGTTCCATTCTGGGCGGCAATGCCGGTCTCGACCTGCTCGACACCTATTATGTCGAAGGCTCGGAGGAGAACGCCTACTTGATGGCAAGGAATATTTTGCAGACGCAGAAGGATGTCGTGGGCATAATCGGGCTGAACGAGCCTACAACCGTCGGCGCGGGCCGGGCGATTCAGGAGCTCAAGCTCAAGGACCGGGTCAGTCTGATCGGATTCGACAGCTCCGTCAACGAGATCAAGCTGCTGGACGAAGGGGTGATGAAGGCGACCGTCATCCAGCGGCCTTTCCAGATGGGTTATTTGAGCGTTAAGACGGCTGTGGACGCGGTCAGGGGGAAGAAGGTGCCGAAGATGATCGATACCGGCTCTCTGGTCATTACGAAACAGAATATGTACGAGGAGGAAAACCAGAAGCTGCTGTTTCCCTTCGTCAACAAATAACGTATTATGCGGGGCCCCGGGAGCCCTGTTTTTTTTTGCTCTTGTCCGCGGTGCAACCTCCAAAATTATTCGACTCTTACAGGAAGAAATCACATGTTAGCCTGCAGCCGGACCGTGTAAAGTTAGCTACAACAGCAGGAACAAGAGTTTGAGGGAGGTGGAAAGATGGAACAGACCATTGTGCGCATGGAAGGAATCGAGAAGCATTTTGCCGGCGTTCACGCGTTGAAGGGCTGCCGGTTTGAGCTGCGGGCCGGTGAAGTGCACGCGCTCGTCGGTGAGAACGGGGCAGGGAAGTCAACGATGATGAAGGTGCTGACCGGCGTTTACCGCAAGGATGAGGGAAGCATCTTCTATAAAGGCGAGGAAGTGCAAATCGCCGATACAAGGTCCGCCCAGAAGCTGGGGATCGGCATGATCCATCAGGAGCTGAATCTGGCTCCCCATCTGACGGTGGCGCAGAACATATTTATTGGCAAGGAGCCGCGCAAGGCGATCCGCTTGTTTCTGGATGACAAGGAAATGAACAGGCAAACGGCTCTGCTGCTGAAGCAGATGAAGCTGGACATCGATCCGACGACGCCTGTGGCGGAGCTTACGGTGGCCAAACAGCAAATGGTGGAGATCATCAAGGCGATTTCCTACGAATCCCAGGTGCTGATTATGGATGAGCCGACGGCGGCGCTCAGCGATTCCGAAATCGACGAGCTGTTCCGGATGATCGCGCAGCTCAAGGAGAAGGGCGTCGGTATCGTCTACATCTCGCACCGGATGGCGGAGCTGAAGCGAATTACCGACCGGATTACGGTTATGCGCGACGGCACTTATATCGATACGGTCCAGACGCCGGATATCAGCATCGACCAGATTATCGCCATGATGGTCGGCCGGGAAATCTACCAGCCGGTCAAGCCGGACCGCAAGGCGGAGAAGGCGCCGGAGACGGTGCTGGAGGTGCGTGGTCTTTCGCGGAGGAACGTCCTTCACGATTTAAGCTTCTCGCTGCGCAAAGGGGAAATCCTGGGCGTCGCGGGACTGGTCGGCGCAGGCAGAACGGAGATGGCGCGGGCAATTTTCGGCGCCGATCCGATTGATGCCGGAGACATCCTGATCCGCGGACGCGAGGTCCGCATTGCCGGGCCGCATCAGGCGGTGAAGCATGGCATTGGATACTTGTCCGAGGACCGGAAGCATTTTGGCTGTCTGCTGGATATGGACGTCAAGACGAATGTCGGGCTCGCGGCGCTGGGCCGCTTTACAAGCGGGCTGGGCTTCATGAGCGACAGGCGGATGGCCGAAGTTTCGGTCAAGGTCGTCGAGGAGCTGCGCGTGAAGACGCCGGGGATCAATCAGAAGCTCAAATTCCTGTCCGGAGGAAACCAGCAGAAGGTTATAATCGGCAAATGGCTGACGAGAGACTGCGATATTCTGATTTTCGACGAGCCGACGCGGGGCATTGATGTCGGAGCCAAAAGCGAGATTTACAAGCTGCTTGAAAGTCTGGCGGCGGAAGGCAAATCGATTATCATGATCAGCTCGGAGCTGCCGGAAATTCTGCGGCTGAGCCACAGGATCATCGTCATGTGCGAAGGAAGAATTACGGGAGAGCTTATTAACGATCAGCATGCTTCGCAGGAACAGATTATGACGTATGCGACCAAGCGGATCGGCTAGGTTCGGACAGGAGGAGATATTTGGCTATGAAGGATACGGTAATGGTATCCCCGAAACCGAAATTTGCGTTTAAATCGGGGCTGCAGCAGTTTTTGGCTTTCGGCAGTTTGATTCTGATGATTGTTTTTTTCTCACTTGCATCCAGCAACTTCTTTCATTTTTCCAACATGGTTGGAATTCTGCTCTCAACCGCGGTAATCGGCGTGCTTGCGCTCGGTTCGACATTCGTCATCGTCACCGGCGGGATCGATCTGTCGGTGGGAACGGTGATGACGCTGTGCGCAGTCATGACCGGGGTGTTTATTACGATGTGGGGGCTGCCTGTACCAATCGGCATTATCGGCGGGCTGCTCACCGGAGCGCTGTGCGGATTGATATCCGGAGTCGTCATCGCGAGACTCGGCATACCGCCCTTCATCGCGACGCTGGCCATGATGATGATCGCCAAAGGGCTGGCGCTCGTCATCTCGGGCACGAAGCCGGTTTATTTTACGGATACCCCAGTGTTTATGGAAATTTCGCAGGGTTCACTGCTGGGCGAATTGATTCCCGGCTTCGATATTCCGAATGCAGTGCTCATCTTCTTCCTCGCGGCGGTGATCGGCAGCATCCTGCTTGCCCGCACGATTGTCGGACGGTATAACTTCGCAATCGGCAGCAATGAAGAAGCAACGCGCCTGTCCGGGGTCAATGTCCGCAACTGGAAAATCGTGATCTATACGATTACCGGTCTGTTCACGGGTCTTGCCGGCATCCTGATTGCCTCGCGTCTGAACTCGGCTCAGCCGTCGCTTGGTTCGGGCTATGAGCTGGAAGCGATTGCGGCCGTGGTTATTGGCGGCACTTCGCTCAGCGGAGGCAAGGGCACCATCGTGGGCACCGTCATCGGCGCACTGATTATGAGCGTCCTGACGAACGGTCTTCGCATCTTGTCGGTGCCGCAGGAATGGCAGACGGTTGTCGTCGGCTTCGTTATTCTGCTCGCTGTCTATGCGGATATTCTGCGCCGGCGCAAAGCTTGAACCAATGCTTGAACAGCAGGGCGTTCTTCCGCGAGAGAGGCGCGGGGGAATGGAAAACAGCAATCATACTATGGCATAAAAGGGGAAATGAAGATGAAAAAGAGTTTGTTTGTTTTGTTGGCAGCATTCGTATTAGTCCTCACCGCCTGTGGTTCGAATGGTAACGGAGGCAACGGGAATGCAAACGGCGGCAATGAGCCGGCTCCGGCAGCAGACCCTGCGGCCACTAACACCGATAACGCGAATGCCGGCGCCAATGCGCCTGCGGAAAAAATGTATATTCCGCTCGTTTCCAAAGGATTCCAGCATCAGTTCTGGCAAGCGGTTAAACAAGGCGCCGAGAAAGCTGCTTCCGAATTTAATGTAGAAATCACATTTGAAGGTCCGGAGACGGAATCGCAGGTGGATAAACAGCTGGAGATGCTGCAGGTCGCACTGGACAAAAAACCGAGCGCCATCGGCTTCGCCGCTCTCGACAGCCAGGCATCGATTCCGCTGCTGCAAAAAGCCAAGGATGAAGGCATTCCGGTTATCGCCTTCGACTCAGGCGTGGACAGCGACATTCCATCCAGTCTTGTCACGACGGACAACGTTGCCGCAGCAGGCACGGCCGCAGACAAAATGGCTGAGCTGATCGGCGGAAAAGGCGAAATCGCGATAATCGCCCACGATCAAACCAGCCGTACGGGGATTGACCGCCGCGACGGATTCGTGAACCAGATCAAAGCAAAATATCCCGACATCAACATCGTCGACATTCAATACGGCGGCGGCGACCATTTGAAATCAACCGACCTGGCCAAAGCGATCATGCAGGCTCACCCGGATCTGAAGGGCTTCTTCGGCACCAATGAGGGATCTGCAGTCGGCGTTATCAATGCGGTAACCGAAATGAAGGCCGAAGGCAAAATTACCGTAATCGGCTATGACTCCGGCAAGGCGCAAATCGACGCGATCAAAAGCGGCCTGATGGCTGGCGCGATTTCCCAAAATCCGGTCGGCATCGGCTACGAAACGGTCAAAGCGGCGGTAGCGGCAGCCAAAGGCGAAACAGTTGAAGCCTTAATAGACAGCGGCTTCGTCTGGTACGACAAAACGAATATCGACAGCGATGAAGTGAAAGCTGTTATTTACGAGTAATACCGAGGCATCAAGGTTCGTCCCGATACCGGTCATTTGATGAAAACAATCGCCTCCCACTTGGTTATTCAGACCAGGCGGGGGGCGATTTTTTATTTTACTAGACGTATCGGCTTGTATAGTAGAGTCGGAAAGGCATCCCTGGCGCTCGCCCGGCGCTCGCCAGGCCCAACTGGCATCTCCAAGCCCGTCCCGTATGCGAGTGGCAGCAGGGCGCCGATGGTGGTAAGAGCGGTCATCAGGATGGCACTCCTTCTGTGGGAGCTATAGGAATGACTATTTCACATATTCGAGCGAGATTGCTTCCGTCCACGACGACCGCTTTTACCGCTTGGCCCAGCGTGAACAACCCCGGGGGAGCTCTTAATTAGGAGGCTTGGATCGGCATTTTAACGGTTGTTTCGTTAAGTCCAAGCTTCTTCAATTCATCCGACTTGATATCGACTATTTTCTATGAACCGGACACTTGCTGCCAAGCAATAGTGTGGAAGCAAAAATAGCAGCCCACGCTTATTCTCCAATGATGAAGGACATGCGCGGGGCGCCGATATTAACGATTATTGCTTTTGACGGCCTGTACGACACGATCCATTCTGTGGTCGAGCAGGTAGCCGATTTCAACCAGAGCCGGGTTGTTGAATACTGCCAGAAAGGAAGAAGGGCGGTCATAAGCGATGATGGCGCCGCCCGGATTGCCGTTATCATATAGACAAACATGGAACGGCACATAGAGGCTGGCCCGGATATCGATGGAAAGGATTTGCTCGGCCACGATCCCGTTGCCCACAATATACAGACAGCAGCGTTTGATTCCATTATGAAGCGACGTCAAGCGGCCCTGATTCACCTTGAAGAAAATCATCAGCCCATGCGGGCCGGCCATGGTCTGGAAGGCAGCCTTCACTTTGTCCCAGGGCGCTTCGGCTTCGATGAGCGCGTTCTCGATGACCGGGTCCCAACGTCCCAGCTCCCGCTCGAAGGCGGGCATAAGATCCTCATAACTGAGCCCCGTAGGGATATCCTCCCGCTTGATCAGGGTATCGGTAACTATTTTGCCGCTATATGGCATGGAAATCCTCCTCTTCATATATCTGAAGGCGGCTGTCGTCTCAGCACAATACAGGGTATGCCCAGACTTCCTGAATTGGTGCCTGCTCTCCATGAGGGGGCTGCACAGGCCATTCTGCTGACGATACTTATCCCATATTATGGTATATGGTAAAATTTAACTATTCTCAATAAATCGGAGGTTATTCATGCTCAGAGAGTCAGAATGGCGGGATCGGGCGGGATGCCAAGGGGTTTAAGAAGTATCCGGATTAGATAATTCGCCACAATTTATCCCTTACATATGCATAATAAATCCCGTTTTCTTCCCTTTCACGAATCCGGCCTGCTCGTAAAACCGATGTATTTCTTCTCTGTGGGAACCCGTCATCAGCATCAGCTTATAACAGTTCCTTTCCCCGGCAATCTCTATCGCTTTCTCCAGGGCCATACGCCCGAATCCGTTCCTTCTATATGCTTCATGTGTGACGACATTTTCTATCAATCCATAGGGTCTTGCACTTCGGGTCAGGTTCCTGACAATGACAAGGACGCAGGAAGCGGCGATAACTTCTTTGTGCTCGACCACAATGATTCTCATATTCTCGTCCTTCAGGATATCCTGCCAAAGATCAGCCAATTCCTGATCTCTTGCCAGCTCCGGATCAGCCGGCTGCAGAAACTTATAAAGCAGCAAGAGCTCTTCCAGTTCATCTTCCCGAATGAATCTGCTTAGGGTGGTACTCAATTTGCCTGCACCTGCTTTCCATGAGGGTTGAGATCATTGTATAACATCACAGGTGTTTTCTTCATTATCATTTTGCGGATGGCTTCTAAGAGAAAAGGATCAAAATCAACTCCTGTAAGCTACCGGCAGCGTTGAAGACACAAAACAAAAGAACCGCAGCACGAGATCAATAATCTCGCTTTGCGGTTCTTAATTTTCCTGCCTGTTACAGCCAGGCTTCACTCTTTCCTTCGTGACTGTTCTACACGATTACAGCCATCATGGCTTCGCCGGCAGCTTATTCGCTTCGCGGATAAGCGAGAAGTACTGGTCGGCCAGAACGGCTTTGTACTCGGGCCCCAGCGAATCGGAAATTGCCGCGACATCGGTTGGCGTCAGGCTCCAGGCGAGCAGTCCCAAGGACACAAACTGCGGCGATTTGCCGTCCCATTTGGCTTTGGCGTCCTCCAGAATACGCTTGCCGTCCTGCACGGTGCTGATGCCCTGAATGATCGAAACGGGAAGGCTTCCGTTCACGATTTCAACGCCATAACGATCCTCCCAGCTCAGGAACAGGCCGGCTGTATGATAGTTCTGCTGGTAGGCGTCGGCTACTGATTGGCTGAGCGGAATGTTCTGGCCGTCTACCCGGTTCAGCACATACGGTACCGTCATGCCGCTTTTCTTCAGATAGGTGTAGGACTGCTTCAGGAATGCCGGCAGCGTGGACTTGGGCCATGCATCCGGATAGAAATATCCGGCTCCCGAAGGACCGGCAATCAGCTGATCGTTCCTGGTCGCTGTCCTGTTGTAGTAGTCCAGCATAGCCGGAGCTCCGTCAACCAGCAGCGGGCTTGAGGTCCAGTTGATCGGCACTTGGCCGCGGCCTGGATCATCCCATAAAATCCGCATGCGATGCTGGTTGTATTGGAAATTATCGCCTTCGCTGAAGGTGTAGGTGACGTAGATCTTGTTCTCCAGCTTTGGCTCTTGCGGTTTCTGGTCAGGGGTATAGGACTTGGTCTGAGCTGCGGAGAACACGGTCAGGTTGCTGAACCAATCTGCCGCAAGCACATAAACACTATGGTTGGATGTGACTTCAACCGAGCTGAATTCGCCCTCGACATCGTTGCTGAACCATCCCAGGTAAGGAGTCCCGGGCTGTACATCCGACAATATCTTCTCGAACAGCGCTTTCTGCTCCGGAATATTGGAATCCAGCCAGAACACCATCGCCTTGTTCGCCACCGCGTAATCCCGGAGATAGCCGTAAGGCTCCTTCTGCTCCGAGGATGGCGGCTCTTCATTGCCTGCCAGTACCTTGTATTGATTCCACATGTCCACGGAAGCGGTCAATTTCCCGGTTCCGGCGGGCACGGCGAATTTGTAGACAAAATAGCGGCCATTATCGGCAAAACGATGCCCTTCATTTCCTGCGGAAAGCTGCGAGCTCTGGGCGTCATAGAGGAACGGCTCCTCCTCCGGCGTGCCTGGAATGAACTGTGCGATGACCTGGTCATCGGCCTTCACTGTCACCTGATGCACAGCCGCACCCCAGCCATCCTGGGTAAAGGCGTCTTCAAAACGCAGATAAACCGCCTCTTTGCCCAGCAGGGATGACAAGTCCAAATCATAGGCTTGGCGGTTATTGCCGTCGCGTTCCTGGGTGGTATCCTCCGCCAGCACTTTGAACGAAGCCGGAAGGCCGGGAGGCAGCTTGACGGATGTATCCGGGCTCAAACCGATCAGCATACGGTGGGTCGCCTGTTTCCACAGATTATCGTACTGCCAGGTGTAGGCGTCCAGCCGGTCCTTGAATTTGCCCTGAAGATCATCGAGTACCTTCAGATTGTAGGGGGCTCCCGTCAAATTGGTTGCGAGTTCGGGGCTTGCGACAACCGCATTTTTCAACCCGGCCAGCGTCGTTGCGACATTAATGCTGTCCGGCACTTTCGGATCATAGACAATGATGCCTTTGATTTCATTTTTGAATTTGAGCACAATGTCCCAGTAATCGTCACGCACCTTATAGGGGACATCCAGATCGTTCAGCCATGCGAATTTGCCCTCTTCCTTGTTCTCCAGCAGGTAGATGCGGGGCTCCGCACGGTTCACCACACCCTGCAGGGTGGCCATCATCAGCTTGATATCCCCGGGAGCGTCATAGACATCGGCTACCTCCAGCTGCTTCGCCTTCGCGAATGATGGAAGCGCTTGCGAATTTGGCCAGTTGATAGAGCCTGAGGACGGAGGCTTGGCTGCCGGTTCCGCAGATACCGCGATGGACAGAGAGAAGAGACAAATTAGAGCAAGGCTTACGCTGGTTAATTTTCGAATCATGAACAAAACACCTCAACTTTATGCTGATTTGGCGAAGCGTTTGAAGAATAAGCAGGGCTTGAGCAGCGCAGCGGCTGCTTTTTGCATGAACGGCTGAACGTGACCGTCGCGTACTGATGCCTGATTATTTGTAATCGCTCATCTCCTCTCTGGTCGAGATATAATACATATTAAATATATTATACTTAATAATTTCAAGTCATTCGACAAAACCTCCCAAGAAATAGGGCTGAATAAGGCTTAATTAGTTCAAATGATGGAAGGGCCCAACTATTTTTTTCCAAAAAAAGCTTGTTTAAGCCCTGCCTGGACCATGCTCATGCAGTTGCGTTATACCAATCTAGGATATAATATATATTACAAATATCTGAAGTTTGGTGATAAAATGAGCACGGCTGACCGAATACCGCTTTACCAGAAGGTCCAGGAGTACATTCGCGAGCTTATTGATTCCGAGGGGCTGAAGACAGGGGATCGTATTCCGACGGAGAAGGTGCTGATGGAACGCTTCAATGTCAGCAAGATCACGGTGGTCAACGCCTTATCCGGACTTGCGAATGAGAAGATTATTAACCGCGTGCCCGGAAGAGGCAGCTTCGTCAGTGACAGGGAATCGCATATTCAGCCGGAAGCCGCCGGCGCCCATGAGGAACAGATGGTTGAGGCGGGCGGATCCGAGGCCGGTCTGCGTACGCGCATCATCGGATTGGTCATGCCCTCCATTGACGATTATTTTGCCACACGTCTGATCAAAGGCGTTCAGAAGGCGCTTGGCGAGAAGAATTACCGGATGATGATCCTGCTTTCCGACGGCGAGCTTGAGGAAGAGAAGGAAGCCATCAAGACACTTAAGGACATTGGTGTCGAAGGAATGCTGGTTTTTCCGGTGGATGAGGAGCAGTACAACGAGGAAATTATCGGGATGAAATTCAGCGGCTTTCCCTTTGTGCTGGTGGACCGCTATCTGCCTGGCGTGGAAACCAACTATATCGCCGCCGACGGCAGGATGGGGACGGGCCTTGCGGTCGATTACCTGTGGGAGCTGGGGCACCGGGAAATTGCGATTTGTTCGGATTCTCCGCTGCAAACGGTTACGGTACAGGAGCGGATCGAAGGGTATATGAATGCGCTTAAGAACAAGGGGGCGCTTATCAATCCCGCCCACATTATTACCGGTTTTCAAGTAGAGAGCCTGAAAGATGCGGAAACGCACCCGTTATTCCGCTATATCCGCAACAAGATGGCGACGGCTTACATTACCCTTAACGGCAAGCTCGGGGTGCAAATTTACCAAATGGCCGGTCAGGCCGGCCTAAGTGTTCCACGGGACCTGTCGATTGTAAGCTTCGATGATCCTACGGCGATCGTCGAGGAATTCAGCACGTTTACGCATATCAAACAGTTTGAGTATGATATGGGCTACCGCGCGGCGGATAAACTGCTGGAAGTCATCCGTGCCGGTGAAGGCCGCGTCGGCAAATACAGCAAAACCTTGATTGAGCCTGAGCTCGTTATCCGTCAAACGACCGGCCCGAATGCTTCCTCATAGCTTCGCGGAATCAACGGAAAAAAAGACCTCTTCCCATCGTGGAAGTGGTCTTTTTTTTATTTATTCGAATCGATAACCGATGCTTCTAAGGCTTTTTAAAAATTAAAATAATTTTAATATATTGAATATATATAATATTTATATTATATTGGGATGGAGAGTTCGTTTAGAAGCATTTGGAATCTGCATTTTATGCTGCGGTACATCCAATTTCATCATGACATCGCCCAAGGAGGCCAACATGCCATACGAAACAGTGAAAACAAACCGATTAAAATCCATGCTGGAACGGCTGCAGGCCCATATCTATGAACCCGTTGCGGATTTGCGGGTGAGCGCGTGGGTCACGCCGGAGCCGGTCTCCTATGAGCAGCGGATGTCAGGAGCACAAGTAGACCTTGCGCATGGCGACCGGTGGGGCAGCCTGTGGGACTGCGCCTGGTTCCGCTTCACCGGTCAAGTGCCGGAGAGCGCCAGGGGAGCCAAGGTTGTCCTGCTCATCGATGTGAATGGCGAACTGTGTCTGGTCGATGAGGAAGGCTCGCCGGTACAGGGGCTGACCAATATCAATTCGGAATTCGACTACGAGCTTGGCCTTCCGGGCAAGCGGGTGGTGCATATCAGCCCGGAGTCCGCGGGATCGGAGGCCATAGATATTTGGGCCGACGCAGGCTGCAATGATCTGTTCGGCCGGTACCGCAGCGGCACGCTGAAGGAAGCCGTCATCGCGATCTGCCGCGAGAATGCCCGTCAGCTGTATTATGACGTGGAAGTGCTGCTGGAGACGGCGGAGCTGCTGCCTGCCGGAACGGCGCGCAAGGAGCGTCTGCTGCGCGTGCTGTACGATGTCTCGCTGCTGCTGACCGAGCTTACGGATGAACGCATTGCCAAGGCGCGGGACCTCCTGGGCAAGCAGCTGGCGAAGCGCGGCGGCGATCCGGTATTGACCGTCAGCGCGGTCGGCCATGCGCATATTGATCTGGCCTGGCTGTGGCCCATCCGCGAGACGATCCGCAAGGGGGCAAGGACATTCTCCACGGCGCTGCGGATGATGGAGCAGTATCCGGATTATATTTTCGGAGCCAGCCAGCCCCAGCTTTATGACTGGATGAAGCGGCATTATCCGAAGCTGTATGCGCAGGTCAAGGAGCGCGTTCAGGAAGGACGGTGGGAGCCGCAGGGGGCGATGTGGGTCGAATCGGACACGAATGTGCCAAGCGGGGAATCGCTGGTCCGGCAGATTCTGTACGGCAAGCGCTATTTCATGGAGGAGTTCGGCCAGGAGATGAAGACGCTCTGGATGCCTGACGTGTTCGGCTATACCGCCGCTCTGCCGCAAATTTTGAAAAAATCCGGCGTCGATTCGATGATGACGCAGAAGCTGTCCTGGAGCACCTACAACCGCCATCCCCATCACACCTACATGTGGGAAGGAATAGACGGCTCCAGGGTGCTGACGCATATGCCTCCGGAGGATACCTACAACAGTCCGGCGGCGCCGCGTTCCATTCTGAAGGCGGAAGCGCAGTACCTGGATAAGAACATTTCGGACAACTGCCTGATGCTGTTCGGTATTGGCGACGGCGGCGGCGGCCCGGGGGAAGAGCATCTGGAGCGGCTTGCCCGCGAAGGCAATCTGCTTGGCCTGAGTCCGGTCGTTCAGGAAACCTCGGCGCAATTCTTCGAGAAGCTGAGCGCAGATACGGAGCGTTACCAGACCTGGAGCGGGGAGCTCTACCTGGAGAAGCATCAGGGCACGCTGACCAGCCAGGGCCGCAACAAATGGTACAACCGCAAGCTGGAGAAAGCGCTCCGCGAGCTGGAGTTTGCTGTGGTGCTGGCGCAGCTGAACGGCCAGGCTTCCGCTCCGTCCAGCGAGCTGGAGGAAATCTGGAAAGAAGTGCTGCTCTACCAGTTCCATGATATTCTGCCAGGCTCGTCGATCAAGCGGGTCTACGATGAATCGCTTGAGCGGTATGCGCTGCTGCTTGCGCGCGTGGAGACGCTGATTGCAGAAGCATACTCCACGGTTGTGGCGGGGAGCGCTCCGGAGGCAGCGGCAGCGGCGTCCCATAGCGCTGTGGGACCTGCAGCTATCTTCAATTCCCTTCCATGGGAGCGGGATGAGTGGCTGAAGCTGGGCGGGCAATGGGTATGCGTCACTGTGCCGGCGATGGGCTATGCGCTTGCTGAAGCCGGAGCTGTCGCTTATGAAGCCGATCCGGGCAAGCTGCGGGCATCGGCAGAGGAGCGTCTGGTGGAGAACGGGCTGCTTTCCGTGACAATCGGGGAAGACGGCGCTATCGTATCCATCTGGGATAAAGAGCATCAGCGGGAGGTGATCGCGCCGGGGCAGCGGGCGAACGATCTGCGCATCTACCACGATGACGGCGATGCCTGGGATTTCCGTCAGGATTACCGCCATACCGGAGGCGCTCCGCTTGCGCTTGAAGAAACGGCTGCATTCAGCGACGGACCTGCGGCAGGCCTGATCCTGCAATACCGGTACGGGCAATCCACTCTGACGCAGAAGCTTGTGCTTACCGAGGGGAGCCGCCGGATTGATTTTGTCACGAAGGTGGACTGGAAGGAATCCGGGCGTATGCTCCGCACATCATTCCCGGTCGATGTCCGCTCGGATAGCGTCAGCTGCGAGATCCAGTTCGGTTACCTGAAGCGCCAGACGCATCGCAATACGATGTGGGATTATGCCAAAGACGAGATTTGCGCCCACCACTGGGTCGATCTCTCCGAAGCGGATTATGGCGTTGCGCTCCTGAATGACAGCAAATACGGCTACAGCGCAGCGGGCAGTATCCTCGATCTGAATCTGCTGCGCAGCCCGTCCTATCCCGATCCGGAGGCAGACCGCGCCGTGCATGATTTCACCTATTCGCTTTATCCCCACGGGGGCAACCATGTTCAGGCCGAGGTCTACAAGCGCGGTTATGAACTGAATGTTCCCGTGCGTGCGGCAGCCGTACCGGCAGGTCAGAGCGGACAACGGCAGTGGAATGAAGGGACTTCGCTGCTTGCGCTGGATCATCCGAATGTCATGATCGAGACGATCAAGCAGGCGGAGGATGGCAATGGCATCATCGTACGCATGTATGAAACGGCCGGCACAAGGCTGACGACCAGGTTGACAACCGGCTTCGCGTTCTCGGAGGCTTGGTCGACGGACTTGATGGAGACAAATGGCGGGCAGCTTCATCCCGAGGACGGGAAGCTTGCGCTTGCCTTCGCTCCGTTTGAAATCAAGACGTTAAGGCTTACGGCTAACTGACAGTTAATGGAGTAGCAAACGATCAATGAACGGCGGGAAACATCCCTGTTAAGGATACGGGGTGCCGGATAACCGGTGTGCGGCCATTGCTGCGCGCAGGTTATCCCAAGACGCACCCCTTCAAATCCAGAAAGGAGGCTGACGACGATGAAGGATTCCCTGCTGGGGAAACGAATTTGGCGTCATAAATTATTTTATCTGTTCATGCTGCCCGGTATCGTCTGGTTTTTTCTGTTCTCTTATGTTCCGTTATATGGCATTCAGGTGGCGTTCCGCGATTTTAATTTCATGGGGGGATTCACCGGAAGCCCCTGGGCGGGGATGAAATACTTCCAGCAGTTCTTTGATTATTACCAATCCGGAACGATCATCCGCAATACGATCATCATCAGTCTGATGAAGCTGTTGATCGGGTTCCCCATGCCGATTATACTGGCCATTCTTCTGAATGAGGTCCAAAACCGCAAATTCAAAAAAGTTGTGCAAACGCTTTCGTATTTGCCATATTTTGTATCCTGGATTGTCGTGATCACCCTCATGCAGCGGCTGCTGACACCATACGGAGGACCGGTCAATGACATGATTACCGCCGTTTTCGGTACGAGTCCGATTCAGTTCATGAATAATACGTCATGGTTCTACCAGCTCGTCCTCGGCTCGGATATCTGGAAGAATATCGGCTGGAACTCCATCATCTACATGGCGGCGATCTCCGGTATCGATCAGCAGCTGTATGAGGCGGCCAAGATCGACGGCGCCGGGCGATTCCGCCAAATGTGGCATGTCACACTGCCAGGCATCCGCAATATTGCAGTGATTTTGTTAATTCTGGCCACCGGGAGCCTTATGAGTGCGGGTTACGAACAGCTTCTTCTTCTGAATGGCCCTGCTACAACGGCCATCGGCAGCGTTCTCGATGTGCATGTCATCACCGCAGGTATTTCGGAGGGCCGTCTCAGTTACGCCGCAGCGGTTGGTCTGTTCCAAAGCTTGATCGCACTGATTCTGGTTGTAACGGTGAACCAATTAGCTCGTAAATACAGCGATGTATCCCTGTTCTAAGGAGTGATGTGAGTTGAGTCAACGAAGGTTTTCACTATTCAGTCTGTTCAATTATGTCATTCTGGCGTTGGTTGCGTTCACGATGGTTTATCCCTTTATTTATATTCTTGTGTACTCGTTAAACGACGGCAAGAATTCCATGCTTGGTGCGCTGTACTTCTGGCCGCGTCAATTTACGCTGGATAATTATGTGCAGGTGTTCGATAACCCTTTGATCTGGCAGGCCTATAAAATCACGATCGCACGCACGCTGCTGGGGACGTTCCTGCATGTGGCACTCTGCACCTTAATGGCCTATGCCTTATCCAAAAAGTCGCTGCCTGGCCGGACCTTCTTCACCTTTTATATCTTTCTTCCGACCATCTTCAGCGCAGGGTTCATCCCTTATTTCATTACCCTTCAGAAGCTGCACCTGATTAACAGCTTCTGGGTTTATATCATTCCGATGCTGTTCAGCTTTCTAAATATTGTGATCATCCGGACCTTCTTTCAGGGAATCCCGGAGGAGCTGGAAGAGTCGGCGCGTATCGACGGATATGGAGACTTTCAAATTTTCCTGAAAATTATTCTTCCTTTATCCGGTCCTGTGCTGGCAACAATTGCGCTGTTCGTCGGTGTTCAGCATTGGAATGATTGGTTCACTGGCGCTTATTACGTAACCGACAAGAAGCTGATTCCCGTTCAGACTTTGCTTCAGCAATTGCTGACCGAAGCGGAAGCGCTCTCATCCTCCATGCAGCGTTCGCAGCAGCAGGGCGGGCAGACCATCAGCACCAATGCCGGCGCTACTCCCGAATCCATGCGTATGGCCCTCTTGGTCATAACCGTCTTTCCCATCTTGTGCATCTATCCGTTTTTGCAGCGGTATTTCGTCAAAGGCGCCATGATCGGTTCGGTAAAAGGATAGAAGGCCACAGATAAGCGTTCCGATCCGGAACTTTATCATAAATCTCATTAATCAGGAGGGTTTGCATGAGAAACAAGAGGTATGGAAGTGCAAAAGCACTGCTGGCCGTAGGCTTGATTGCGGGAATGATCGCCGGCTGCAGCAATTCCGGCGGTAATGGATCGACAAATGGAAATACAAATGCCCCATCAGGCGGGAATAACAGCGGGGGTAGTGAAACGGAGCAAGTAACGGTCTCTATTCTTCATAACTGGAATGGTTCTACGGGTGCCGATACGGACATGACGCCCGTCAGCGAGTACATCAAAGAGAAAACCGGGATTACGGTGAAATGGGAGTATACAAAAGGCAGCGAAGTAGAGAAGGTGAATACGATATTCACCACGCAGGAGCTTCCGGATATTTACACCGGACCGGCTTGGGGCGGGGAGCTTGACGGCATTATCAAGGCGGCCAAGGAAGGCCAGCTGGCCGATTTGACTGATAAGCTGGACAAATATCCGAATCTGTCGAAGGCCGTCGCCAAAGAAAATGTCCCGCCTGCTTTGTATGACAAAGCCATCGGCGGAATCAACGGCAAGAAATATTTGCTTTATCAGAATCAACCCGCCACGGACGAGGATGCGACCGACTGGCTGTACGGCTTTTATGTCCGCAAGGATGTGGCCGACAAGCTTGGGGTGGATCCGCAATCCGTCGTGACGAAGGATGACCTGTACAACTTTCTGAAGAAAATCAAAGACGCCAACCTGCAGGAGAATGGCATGCCTGTCATGCCGCTTGGCGGATTCAGCAACGGCTGGGCCGTCGGGATCGGCAATACGATGTTTTATGGCAGCGATTATCCGGTCAAAGCGGACGGGACCTTCGAGCATGTTTTCTTCACGAAGGCTTATGAGGACTATACGCTGTATTATCGCAGGCTGATTGCCGAAGGGCTGCTCGACCCGGAAACCTTTACCCAGACAGATCCTATCGCCAAAGAAAAAATTACGCAGGGCCGCGTCGCCGTGCTGGCCGCTCACTATCCGGCCATCCTTGACGCATCCAAGGAATATTTGAAAACGCATCCAGGCAGCGAGTATATTCCGCTTGGTCCATTGGAGCGGGCGGGAGCCGAGCCTGACCGGCCTGCTGATCTTGGGATTCAAGGCAACAATGTAACAGTGATCACGAAAAAAGCAAAAAATGTGGATGCCGCTCTGCGCCTGCTCGAGTATCTGGCTTCTGACGAAGGTACGCTGCTCGTTCGTTATGGCGTTCAAGGCGTACATTGGGACATGGTAGACGGCAAGCCGGTGGCGAAGAAAGAATGGTTCGATAAGTTTATGGCAGATACGACAGGCAAATTGAAGAAAAACGAAGGCCTTACCGACGGCTTCGAATCGCTTGGCGGGCAGGACCGCACAATTTCCCTGGGGGCCGGAGATATTTGGGCAGACCAGGACCGGATCGCCACCATGGAGAAGGCGCGCAAGATTCTCCGTCCTAACGGAATCAGCGTCATTTCGGCCTATAATCCGGGGGATGCCGTGAGCAATTCACCGCAGTGGGAAACATTGAAGCCGTCTATGGATCAGATCGGCGATGTCTGGAAAACGGCTATTTTCGCCAAATCCGATGATGCGGCGCTGAAGGTTATTAACGATCTTCGCGGGCAGATGAACAAAACGGGTTATCCGGAAGCGATTCAATTCGCCAATGAACAATTGAAGGGCAAAGAAATTGTGAAGCTGCAAATGCCGAACTAATCGAATCGATCCAAGGAGGGAATGGCATGAGCCGAGGAACGAAAGCAAATCCCGAATGGACCGGATTTCAGGAATCACGTCCTTACGGGCCAAAGTATGATTTGCGCACTGATTTTGTCATGGTGTACGGGATATCAAACGACCTGCCTGAAAGAATCGAAGGCTGGAAGAAGGCGGGCTACACGATCCACCTGATGACGGGCGTTTCGTGGGGGCAGTATCAGGATTATTTGTACGGCCGTTATGACGGGCGCGATCACTGGGACGAGGCGCAGGCCGAGCGTGGAGGAACGCATCTGCTGCATGGCAAGGATGTGCCTTACATGGTGCCCACGATTTCGTTTGCCGAATATCTGGCCAGCCATATCAAGAAGGCCATTGACTGCGGCGTGGAAGCCATCCATATGGAGGAGCCTGAATTTTGGGCGGCCGGCGGCTATTCGGAGGCGTTCAAGCGGGAATGGCTTAATGCTTACGGGGAGGAGTGGATTCCGCCCCATTCCTCGCCCGACGCCCAGTACCGGGCGTCAAAGCTGAAGGCTGCGGTTTATTACCGGGCGTTGGACCGGATTTGCAGCCAGATGAAGGAATATTCGCTTGTCACCTATGGCAGGACCGTACGATTCTATGTGCCGACCCACAGTCTGATCAACTATACGCAGTGGCGGATTGTCAGTCCCGAGGCGCTGCTGGTATCCATGCCTTCCTGCGATGGCTTCATCGCCCAGATCTGGACGGGAACGGCGCGGACGCCGAATGTGTATCAGGGCGTCCGCCGCGAGAGGACCTTCGAGACGGCTTTTCTGGAGTACGGCATTATGCAGGAGTTGACTCGCGGTACGGGGCGGGAGATGTGGTTCCTGCACGATCCCATTGAAGATAATCCCCGCTACAGCTGGAGCGATTACCGGAAGAATTACCGCTCGACTGTTGTCGCTTCGCTGCTGCATCCCGGCGTCAGCCAATATGAAGTATGTCCATGGCCGCGACGGGTATTCGAAGGCAGTTATCCAACCGAGGACGGCACAGGCAAAGAAACCATCCCCGGCAGCTACGCGACGGTCCTGCTGACCGTAATGAGCGTGCTTAGGGATATGCATAATCACGAAGAAGCGGAGGCGGGCGAAGCCTATACCTCCGGGGTCGGGCTGTGTTTGGCCAATTCGGCCATGTATCAGCGCGGGGAGGTGCTGGCTCCCGGCGAGGAAGAGGCAGCAGCGTTCAAATACGACGGCACGACAACCGCCGATCTGCTGTCGCCGCCCCAGCAGGAGCTGCTGGACTGGTCGTCGTTCTATGGGCTCGCCCTGCCGCTTGTCAAGGATGGAATCCCGCTGCGCCCGGTGCAGCTGGACAATATCCTGACCTTCCCCGGCTACCTGGAGGATTACCGGGTGCTGCTGCTCAGCTATGAGTTCATGAAGCCTGAGCATCCCGGCATTCATCAGGCGATTGGGCAGTGGGTCAGAGAAGGCGGCGTGCTGATCTACGTCGGCGATGGCTCGGACCCTTTCCACGGGGTTCAGGAATGGTGGAACAATGCCGCCAGCCGCAAGCGGTATGAGCGTCCGGAGCAGCATTTGTTCGAGTCGATGGGGCTTGGCCTTGATCCGCTGGAGGGTGAGCATTCGGTTGGCAGCGGCGCGGTGCTGGTTCACCGGATTGATCCGGCCAGCCTGTCCAGATCCGGAGAGGGTGCGAAGCAGGTGCAGGCAAGCGTCCGCCGGGCCTTGGCGATTCGCGGTGAAGAGGGGCAGTACAAGGCGAGGGGACATTTGCAGATCAGACGCGGCCCTTATCTGATTGCCCATCGGCTGGACGAGACGAATACCGCTGAGGATATCCGTTTCGAAGGCCGGTATATCGATTTGTTCGAGGCGGAGCTGCCCGTTCTTCAAGGGGTAGCGCTGAAGCAGGGAGAGGACTGCCTCCTCTATGATTTGAGCTGGACGAGGGAAGGGAGCGGCGCTGCGGAAATTCTTATCAGCTCGTCGCAAATCCGGGATGAGCGGCTTGAAGCGAACCGTCTCACCTTCTTCTCCGAATCCCCGTCCGATATGACTGTCAGTACACGGATTCGGATGGCAAATGAGCCGGTGCGTGCAGTGGCTGGCGGGCAGCCGGCCGAGTGGAGCCGGGATGCAGAATCCGGAACCGTGTTGGTCCGTTATCCGGGAAGTCCGGAAGGTGTTGAAGTCACTCTGGAATGGTAGCTCATAATCAGCAATAATGAAATAAAACAAGCCGTATGAGCGAAAACGCTCATACGGCTTGTTTTATGTTCAACGTTCCAGAAGTACGGGTTTGCGTCATGCCTTTTCCCTGCCTCTTGAAAGCTCAGAGGGAAGAGGTTTGTATTAATCATAGGACTGCGAGAAGTGGACAGCCCTGCATGACATCCGTGGTTCATGCATCCGCAGGTGGAGGGGCAGCAGGTTAATATCAATCCGGAGGTGGACTTCATCTATGGCGGGAAAGACTATACTTTGTTCATAGAACCGCCAGATTTTAAAAACGAAAAGAGGAAATTTATGTCGTGCAATGCTGTTTATCTGATTATTATTGTCATCATTATTTTGCGTCTGGGCAGGGAGAGGGAAGTCCAGCCGTCCCGCATGTGGATTACTCCGGTATTGTACGCTTTCGTTATCGCTTCCGGCATGGTCCAGTCTTTTCAGCCAAAAGCTTCGACATTTCTTCTTTATCTGCTGTTCCTGATCATCGGACTGGCGCTCGGAATATGGAGAGGAAGGGTTGAAATTGTCCGTGTAAACCCGGCAACGGGCAAAATAACCTCGCAAAGCACTGCTGCCGGCATCGCGCTTTTCGTCGGTGCCATGGTGCTGCGGCTGCTGGTAGAGTATTGGGGAAAAGGACATGCTTTGGTATTATTGAGTAACGCGCTGCTGTTGATTCCTCTTGGCAGTGTTTGTGCACGGCGATATATCATTTATTCAAGATACAGGCAAATGGTCAGCCAGCACAGATAACAAGCGCCTGACCAGCGGCGGGGAATGAGGGAAGGAAACAAGATGGAAACAGTACAACGGCATTCGTGGTTTCGCAGACAGTCTCCTCAGCGCCTGCGGGTTGTGCTCCTTAGCCTGGTCATTGTCATAGTCGGATTCCAGACGACAGACAGAATATTCTCCATTATTCTGGTCAATATCCTGCTGTGCCTTGCACATATAGCCGTACTCTGGATACCCGACCGGCTGGTCGGAACTGACCGGAGACGCATAGTCATTGTCTTTGTGCTCTGGATCGCGATGGCGGTGCCATGGGGTGTTTTTCATAACGTAAGCATATCCATCTCGCTGCTTTTCTATCTTATCGCCTATATTGCGCTGCGGCTGCCTTCCTCCAAATCCTCTCTGGAGGCTGCCGGGGTTATTGCGGGGGATGCAGCCATCATGCTTTGGACAGGGGAGCCGTATGATTTCATCTGGATGTACTCCATTTTTCATGCGGCGATCTATATCTTTGTATGAGGCGACCGGGTGAGAAGGGAAGCCGAGGACGTCAGCAAACTGCATTTTCGCGAGCTGGGCGAAACGCACGCGAAGCTGGAACGGACGCATCTGGAGCTGCGGAAGGCGCATGAGGAGCTGGAGCAGGCGCATACGCAGCTGGAGGAGGCTGCCGGCCGTTCCCTTCGGTATGCTGTGCTGGAGGAGAGGTCCCGGATCGCGAGGGATATTCACGACAGTATCGGACATGGACTGACCTCCGTCATTGTTCAGCTTCAGGCGATGCCGTATGTGCTCCGGACTAATCCGGAGGAAGCGGATCAGATGGTTGCTACCGTACTGGATGTAGCCAGGCGCTGTTTGACGGAAGTACGCAGCGTTGTCCATCAGATGGCTGCGGATGAGGGGCTGCCGGGACTGGCTGGTTTGAAGAGCCTGATCGCGCAGGTACGCAGTCACAGCAGCTTGCATATCGCGCTGGATGTCTCCGGTCCAACTAGCCGGTGGAAGCCGGATATTTCAGAGCTGCTATACCGTGTGCTGCAGGAAGCGCTGACCAATGTGATCCGTCACTCGGGAGCCACGCGTGTCGATATAGGGATAAGCGAGGGGCCGGGGGAGCTGATCATGACGGTGAAGGACGATGGAGCTTATACCGGGGAACCGCCGCTCGTGCCGGGCTTTGGTCTGTCAGGGATGAAGGCGAGATGCGAGCGGGAAGGAGGCATATTCGATATCCGGGCGAGTATGCCCCACGGTGTGATTGTTGCAGTAAGAGTGCCGATTGAGGGCCATACGGCTGGAGGTGGAGAGGAATGACAGACGAGCTTATCCGGGTCGCCATTGTCGACGATCAGCATCTGGTCAGACATGGCCTGGGCTTTATCATCAACGCGCAGGAAGATATGGAGGTGGCGGGCGAGGCTGCCACTGGACGGGAGGCGGTATTATTGGCGAACCGCACCCGACCCCATGTCCTGCTGATGGATGTGCAGATGCCGGAATATGACGGCATCGCCGCCACCCGCGATATTTTATCGTCGCTGCCGGAGAGCAAAGTGGTCATCCTGACCACCTTCGATCTGGAGGAATATGTTTATGACGGCATACGGGCCGGAGCTGTCGGCTATTTGCTGAAGGATGCCGCTCCCGATGAGCTGGTAGACGCGATTCGGGCCGCCTACCGCGGTGAAGCGATCTTCCGTACGGCGACTGCGGCGAAGGTTATTGCCCGGGCGGTCGGACCGGCCGCAGCTGATACAGTCCAGTCCCAGGCGCAGCTTCTGGAGCCATTCACGGAGCGGGAGCTTGAGGTGCTGCAGCAAATGGCCTACGGCCTGCGCAATGAGGAGATTGCCGGCAGGCTTCATATCGGGGAAAGTACGGTCAAAACCCATGTCCACCGGATTTTGCACAAAATCGGAGTGGATGACCGGACGCAGGCCGTTGTCTTTGCGATACGCAACCGTATTGTACGTTAACCGCTGCAGCCGGACTCCTCTCAACAACGAGGCAAGCAGCTTCAGATGCCAAGCTCCTATCGTATAGATCACATTAGCCGGGCTTCCGGATAATCTGCCAGTTACGAGACGCAAGGTTATAAATGGCTTAAAGAAAGGGTCTTCTACAGCTGCCAGAACAGCTGTGGAAGACCCTTTTGTGTACCTATAGAATGTTTCACGCCTATAACTTTCTATAAGGGTTGAAGGAAGAAACTAACGGAGCCGCCATAAGGAAGGCAACAGCCGTTTTTTCTTGAATTCATTCGCTTTCTTCAACCCCGGCAGCAGTCCGTCTTATTTCCTTCAAGCTATCCGGGACAAAAAGAGTCGTTCACTCGCTCTCCACTTCATCAAGCGACGGCATGCCGTCCTGGGCGCCGAACTTCATGACAGACAAGGAGGCTGCCTTGACGGCGAAATTCAGACTTGGCTCAAGCTCCCGTCCGCTTGCGATGGCGAAGCCGAGCGCGGCATTGAAGGAATCTCCGGCGCCGGTGGTATCGACCGGCTTGACCCTCCGCGCAGGCACGGTAATGATGCCGTCCCCATTGATGCAGGATATGCCGGCTTCGCCTCTGGTGACGATCAGCGTATTGCCATAGCGGTACTGCCATTTGCTCATTTGCCTGAACAGCTCCTCCTCCGAATCGATAGAAGAGCCGCTGTAATGGGCAAATTCGGTCTCGTTTGGCGTGAAGATATCCGCGAGCTGAATCCATTCATCCGGCAGCGGGAGAGCGGGCGCCGGATTCAGCACGATTGTCACGCCGGCTGCAGCGGCAATGCGCATCGCGCGCTCCACCGCAGGCAGCGGAATTTCCAGCTGGACGAGCAGGATATCCGCGCTGCGGATGGCTTCCGCATGCGACTCTACCATCTCGGGATCGCACAACCCGTTGGCGCCGGGGATGATGACAATGCAGTTGTCCTCCTGCGTATGCATAATTGTGGCTGTGCCTGTGGAAGTGTCGTGCTTCACGGCGATTGCCGGCGTGCTGACGCCGAACTGTTCCATCCGGCTAATGATTTGCGCGCCGAACATATCATCGCCCACGGCTCCGATCATCGTAACGGCTGCGCCCAGCCGTGCGCACCCGACAGCCTGATTGGCCCCTTTGCCGCCGGATATATAATGGATTTCCTTGCCGGGTAGAGTCTCCCCGATGACCGGCAACCGGTCCAGAGAAATGACAAGATCCATATTCAAGCTGCCTACAACTACAATGCTTGGTTTTTTCACTCGGTCTGCCCCTTCCATATTGGTCATGTAACTTTTGGCCCTTGCTCTGAAATTAATGATAACGTTTACTTACTATATCATGACCGCTTGGCCGGCGTATATTAGGCCTGATAAGAACCGGCTGCGTTCAGGGGCATTTTTTTGCAGGCTAAGACATTCTTGCGCCTTACGAGTATAAACCCTGCACGGGGAAACTGTTCAAGAAGCAGCCGGTCCAGGCAGAGGGCTTTCCGGGGAATACCGGTATTGCCGTGTTTGCGGTGAATCCCCTGCAGCCCGCTTCAATGTGCAAACAGCAGGAAAAAGTCCTATGCTCCTTGGGCGCTCCGGCAAAAAAAGACCATTGTCGGTGCAAGACCGGCTGTACTAATGTTTTCCTTGTGCATGGACGGCTTGTGTACAGCGCTTACTATTCGATTGATTAAAGGGAGGAACAACATGTTCAGGACTGGAAAGATCAGAAAAGCAGCGATCATGCTGCCGGCAATCGCTTTGGCCTTGTCACTCGCGTTAACGGGCTGCGGCAGTTCAAACAGTAACAGTGAAGGAGAGACTCAGGGGACTGCCCAAAGTGAAAAGCCGCTTGAGGTTAGCATCATGACCATATTGCTCAGCTCCACCCCTACGGCCGACGACAACCCTCTTAAGCTGGCAATTGAGAAAGCTACCAACTCCAAGATGAATATTCAATGGGTATCCGGCAATAATTACGCGGACAAATTGAATGTTACGCTGGCTTCGGGAGATATCCCGAACATCATCCTGATCAATGATCCGTTTACCCCTGTCTTCCGCAATGCGGTCTCCCAGGGAGCCTTCTGGGACGTGACGCCTTATATTAAGGATTATGCCAATCTTAATTCGAAGATATCGGAGACAGCATGGCAGCTGACCAAGATGGAGGATGGAAAAAATTACGGTGTTCCCCGCCCTCGCCCCGAGGAAGCAGACAGCTTCTTTGTTGTCCGAAAGGATTGGCTGGACAGCGTAGGGATGAAAGAACCCACGACGATGGATGAGTTTTATCAGGTTTTGAAAGCCTTTTCAGAAAAGAATCCAAGTAAAACCGGACAAAAGGACATTGTGCCCTTCGCGGCATACTTGAATTCCCCTCTTGACATGGGAGCCTTGAATCAGGTGGAAAACAGCTTTACAGGAGTAAATGGCAAATGGAAATATATAAATGATCAGCTGGTAAATGTAAACTTCCTCCCTGAAATGCGCAAAGCGATTGAATTTGAAACCAAGCTGTATAAAGAAAAGCTGATTCCCGAGGACTTTGCGTCCTTAAAACTATCGCAGGTCGGAGATATGTTTAAAGCCGGAAAAGCCGGGATGATTGTGGAGAAGGCGGGAACCATGACCGAATACTACAATACGCTGAAAAAGGTGGACCCGAGCTTCAAGGAAGCAGACTTTTACCCGCTGACAAGCATCGACGGCTATAATCCCAAAGGCACCGGCTTCTCCGGGATTCTGGCTATTCCGAAATCAGTTCCGGAAGCCAAGATGAAGCAGATTCTGGGGCTTATCGACACATGGATGAACGATGATGTGTTCGCTATCCAGCAGTATGGCTTTGAAGGTCAACATTATAAGGTGGAGAACGGCAAGAAAATCATCGACAAGGAGGCGCTGGACAAGGACGGGGCTTCGAACTTCAACCAGATCGTCTATGTGGCCGACCCGTATGCCAGCTCCACCAAAATCAATTTTCCGGATGAGGTCAATAAGCTCTATACATCGATCCAGGACGAGCGCGCAAAAACCAGCGTAGCGGATATCGCCACTGGCCTGTACTCTCCGACAGCGCAAACCTTCCTTCCTGAATTCGATAAGAAGGTAACGGATCTCAAGACCAAAATCATTCTTGGCAGAGAGCCAATGACCGCCTGGGACGACTTCGTGACGAAGATGAAGGATGACCCGGATATGGTCAAATTGAGCCAGGAACTGACGGACGCGTACAAACAGCGTATCTCCAGCAAATAACCCAAACGGGACAGCCGTCCCGGCAAGCCGGCCGTCCCTCATACTATTCTGATCATAATGAAGCAAGGAGGAATCAATATGTTTGATTTGCAATCGTTCATGGATCCTGCGACAGAGTACAGGGTGCATCCCTTCTGGTTTTGGAACGGAGAAATGGCCGATGATCAGATCCGTCTGCAAATTCGCGAGATGGCGGAGAAAGGACTCGGCGGCTTCTTTATATGCGCCAGGCAAGGCTTGAAAATCCCCTATTTATCGGACACCTGGTTCCGCAAGGTGAAGGTGGCCGTTGAAGCGGCCAAGGAGCACCGCCTGAACGTATGGCTGTATGACGAATATCCGTATCCCAGCGGCATAGCCGGGGGAGAGGTCGTGCTGGAACATCCTGAAGCCAAGCACTACACCCTTGCCCATCGGACGGAGCGCGCTTCGGGCGGGCAGCATCTGGCGCTGGAATTGCCATGGGCCCGTATCCTGTATGCGAAGGCTGTGCCGCTCACCCCTGCAGGGGAGCATATCTGGAATAAAGCCGTTGATGTGCGCGGATCTATCGGAAATTATCAATCGGAACCGATTTTCCAGAAGGCCGGCTTGACCGCTTATAACCAGAAGCGCTTCTTCACCTACCGGACGGTGCAAAAAATGGATTGGACGGTACCGGACGGAGAATGGGAAATCATCATCGTCCAGGAGGAAGAGATCGAGGATTTCAAATACTACGGCACCTTCGTCGATCCTTGCAACAGCGAAGCGATGGCTGCTTTCATCCGTCTGACGCACGATAAGTACGCCGAACATTTGTCCGAGTATTTCGGCGGCACCATCAAGGGAATGTTTACCGATGAAATCGGACTGCTCGGAAGCATCCCCTGGTCGCCCCAATTGGCGGAGTTTTTCCTGGAGCTTAACGGCTACGATATTCGCGAGCACCTGGAGGCGCTGCTGTTTCACGATGCAGAGCAGGCGGCGCGGATTCGCTACGATTATTATCAGGCTGTTCACCTGCTGCTGCTCCAAAGCTATCACAAGCAGGTCCATGACTGGTGTGAAAGCCACGGGCTTAAGTATGTGACGGAGGTTCCTTCCGTCAGAGCCACAACCCAAACATACAGCCACGTTCCCGGAGGAGACACCGCCCATGAGAAGCTCGGACGTTCGCTCGACTGGATATTGGAGCGCAATGCCGTCAATTTCCGAAGCAACGCCAAGATGGTCAGCTCCATCGCGCGCCAGTTCAAGCGGGAACGCAATCTGATCGAATGCTTCCACAGTGTAGGGTGGTCCATGACGCTTCAGGATGCCAAGTGGATGATCGACCGGATGGCTGCGATGGGCACGAATTTTTTCAATTTCCATGCGTTCTTCTACACGCTCGACGGTTTGGCCAAGCATGATGCCCCGCCCTCGCAGTTTCTGCAAAATCCGTATTGGGAGCATTTCCGCCAGTTGGGGGACTATGTGGGAAGGATCAGCTACGTAATGAGCACAGGCGAAGCGGCTATTTCAATTGCCGTTCTGCAGCCGACGACTTCTCTCTGGACGCATATGGGCAATCCGCTGCATGGCTTCGGCTATGGGGGCCGGCAGCCGGAGGAGAAACGGCGTCTGGAGGATTTGAAGCGCTGGTGGGGAGGCATATGCGACGGACTGACCAAGAGCGGCAGAGACTTCGACCATCTGGATGCCGGGCTTCTGGCTCTTGCGGAGCTGGATGGAGGAGAGCTTGTGCTGGGCAGCGCCCGTTATTCGGTGCTGGTTGTTCCGCCGCTCACGAACCTGGAAACAAGCGCATGGAACAAGCTTGAAGCCTTTATTGAAGCGGGCGGAACGGTGCTCAGCTTAGGTCAGCTGCCTTATGAGAATATAAGCGGGACGCCATGGGACGGGGAGAGCATCGGGCGCGCATTCGGCTTGCCTGAGGGGATCCGCGAGCATTTCTGGAGCGGGCTGTCCGGCAATTACGGCTATCAGAACCTGCAGTGGAGCAAAGGCCCTCTGGAGGCGTACCACCTTGCCTGCCCGGCGTCCCTGGACGTAAAATCCGGCGTGGAGCAGCTTGCGGAGCTGTTGAACAAGCTTCAGCCTGCGCCGGTCAAGCTGCTGCCTGCTTGCGGCGATTGGGGGCTGCTGCTGCAGACCCGGCGCCTATCTCCCGACACGGCGCTCGTCTTCATCAGCAATCAGGAGGAGGCGCAGCGGGACGTTGTTTTGCAGGCAGACGGGAGCCTGTGGGGCAAAGCAGCCAGTGGGGATGCTTACGGCGTACAATTCCAGTTCCTGTCGCTCGATGACGGCTCTGTGAAGCCTGCAGCGGGTGAATGCCGCGATGGCCAATGGACCTTGCCGGTCAAGCTGACCGCTTACGATTCTTGTCTGGTTATGCTCCAGCGGGTTCCATCTGTGAATAACGGGCAGGAGAAGGCAAGCGCCGGAGACCAGCCATGGAAGCTGCCGGTGGATGCTTCCGGGGAGTGGCAGATCAGGCCGCTGCAGGATAACGCGGTACGGCTCGACACCTTCCGCTTGAGCGTGCATAGCGGTGGGCCGGCTGCGGCTGCTCCTCTGATTGAAGCGGACAATGTGCCGGTGAAAACCTTTATTGATCAATGTGCGGATCTGACTGCCTCCAAGCCTTTGCCTGTGAATATGGGGCAATTATTCGGAACACCGCAGCGAATTGCGATGGCTTATCCGCTGGCTGGCCGCTACAGCGTGGAGGTCGAGATACTGGAAGTGCCGGATGCCGTTCGAATCGTCATGGATCAAGGGGCGGTCTCGGGGGAATGGACGATCAGAGTAAACGATAATATTTTGAATGCATCGTGCTTGGAGAGCGTCTTCCTGTACGATCACATGAATACAGGCTGCGACATTACAGCCTATCTGCAGGCAGGCATGAATTCGATCAGCGTCGAGGTCGAGCTCGGACATGACTGGGACGGTCTGGTCGATGCCATCTATCTGACAGGGAGCTTCGATGCCGGCTTTAACGGCAGCCGGGTTGTGCTCGGTCCTCCGGTTGAACGGTTGTCGGCGCTTAAGGCAGGCCCATATCCGGGCCATCCGTTCTTTGCAGGCGTAATGTCGTTTCAGCGGACGGTCAACCTCCCGTCCGATGCCGGCCCCAGCCCGTTTGAGCTTACGTTCAACAATTTTGATCCTCAATTCCACGAGACTGCCGAGGTGCTGGTCAACGGGCATTCGCTGGGCGTATGCACATGGATGCCGTACCGGTGGAGCGGAGAAGCCGGGCTGCTGCACGAAGGGGAGAACCGCATAGAGGTTCGTGTTACCACGACGCTGATCGGACTGCTGGAAGGGAAGTATTTCGATTATGCCGATCATAGCTTGAAACCGGTGCAGACCCTGTAATGGCTGGAGGCTGCCCGATTAATCATCCGAGAAAGGAGAAATGTCATGACAACTTTAAGCCAGCGGCAATCTCCGCCGCAGGGCGCATCAAGCTTCCCTTTATCGCGGCAATCCCGTTTAAGAAAACTGTGGAAAGACCTGCAGCGTGATAAATATCTGTACCTGCTGGCCTTGCCGGGTCTTCTTTTCTTTCTGATATTCAAGTATTTCCCATTGGGCGGAATCGTGATTGCCTTTCAGAATTACTCCCCGTTTGCGGGAATAACAGGGAGCGAGTGGGCCGGGTTGGAGCATTTCAGACGATTTTTCTCCAATCCCGAATTTATGCTCCTTTTCCGGAACACGATGGCGATTAATCTGATGAGCCTGATCTTTTTCTTCCCTCTGCCGATCATCCTTTCACTCATGCTCAATGAAGTGAAGAACATGGTCTACAAGCGGGTTGTTCAATCCGTCGTCTATATGCCCCACTTTCTGTCATGGGTGATTATCTCCGGCCTCACCTTCCTGCTGTTTGCCACAGGCGAAGGTCTGGTCAACAAGGTTCTGGAGGCGATTGGAGGGGCCAGGATCGACTTTCTGACCAATGCCGACCTGTTCTGGATTATGCTGACGCTCCAATCGATCTGGAAAGAATGCGGCTGGGGTACAATCCTCTTTCTGGCGGCCATGGCAAGCATTGATCCCGGGGTGTATGAAGCGGCCCGCATGGACGGTGCCAGCAGAATCAGACAGATGTGGCATGTTACGCTGCCGGCGATCCGCAGTGTAATCGTTGTCCTGCTGATCCTAAGACTTGGCCATATGATGGACGTCGGCTTCGAGCAGGTGTTTCTCATGTACAATGGCGCGGTATCGGAAGTGGCGGAGGTATTTGACACTTACGTGTACAGGGTCGGAATCCAGCAGGGACAGTTCAGTTACAGTACTGCGGCAGGCTTGTTCAAGTCGGTTGTTGGATTAACGCTGGTCCTGGCAGCCAACTGGCTGTCCAAGAAAATGGGTGAGGATGGCGTATATTGACAAGACTCCATGAAAGCACCCGAAGCCTTACAAGGAGGGGTACAATGAGAACCGGTCTGGGAGATCGCATGTTTAGCGTAATGAATGTCGCATTGCTCGGCTTGATTGCCGTTGTGTCAGCCTTTCCTCTGTACTATGTGTTTGTCGTTTCTTTTACCGATCCCACGGAATACGTAACCAAAAACTTTGTCCTGTTCCCGACAAAATGGTCGCTTGAATCCTACAAATTCCTGTTTTCCACAGGTGCCTTTACACATTCCATCGGCGTCAGCGCGTATGTCACGGTGGTGGGAACAGCCTGCAGCCTGGTGGTGACTGCAGCATTTGCCTATACGCTGTCGCGCAAAAGATTGCGCGGAAGGCAGATTATTTTGCTGCTAATTCTGCTTACGGTTCTGTTCAGCCCGGGCATTATTCCTAACTATCTGATTGTTCGTGAATTGAATCTGATTGACAGTCTCTGGTCGCTGATTCTGCCGGCACTGGCCAGCGGATGGAACGTGATCCTGATGAAAAATTTTTTCGACAATATTCCAGCCGAGCTGGAGGAGTCGGCGGCCATGGACGGCTGCAACGATCTGTCGATCTTCATCCGTATTATCCTGCCGCTGTCGCTTCCTTCGCTGGCCGCCTTCGGGTTGTTCTACGCGGTAGGGTACTGGAACCAGTTCTTCAATGCCTTGATTTACATTAACGACGCCTCCAAATGGCCGATGCAGGTTATGCTGCAGAATATTCTGCTTAACGCCAACAACAGCGAGCTGAGCACGGACGCAACGGCGATTGCCCCGCCAACGGAAACGCTCAAAATGGCGGCCGTCATCGTTGCCACAGTTCCGATTCTTCTTGTTTATCCGTTTCTGCAGAAGCACTTTGCCAAAGGTGCGATGGTAGGCTCGGTTAAAGGATAAGCCAGGGGCCGGGTCGGTCGGCTATAAAGGATTCCATCTTTGTACTGTCGAAATGGGTCATATAAAAACGAAATTTTGGAAGGTGAACTCTCCTTGACAGGATTCTGGAAGCCACGACTCGGTAAAGCTAGTAAATTTAAATCGAAAAGCCGCTTTTATCGCAGAAACCTGGTGCTGATTTTGCTTGTTGCCAGCTTCCCCGGCTTGATTATCGGCTTCTGCACCTACTGGATTGCGACTGATAAATTGGAGGGAGAGCTGCAGCGTCTGCATATCGATCAGATTGATCAAGGGGCCGCGGTCATTGACGATCAGCTGAATTATCTGGAGCTTACGATGTCGCATTGGGCGTTTGACCCCAAATTTGAAGACGAGAAATTGAAAACGCTTAACATCGGCTATGATTTCGAGCAGGTGAAGGATTTGTATCGAACCCTGCTCCTGATGGAGGGAACCCATCCTTTTCTGCAGAAGGTGCAGCTGTTTCTCAATGAACCGCGGCCGGTTCTCTTCTCGACGGAAAGGTTTACTTATATTGACCAGCCTGGGGACGCCGAGATCTACAGCACGTTGTTGAACCAGAAAAAGTCGGCTTTCTGGACGAATCAATATGGTACTGAGGATACCATTGCTCTTGTCAACAAAATACCCGGAGGCAGCCTCAAGCCGTTCGGCATGATCATTGCAACAATCAACACAAGCAAGCTGATTCAGTCTCTGAAGACGCTGACTCCAACCCATGAGGGAGTGACGCTGTTGTTGAATAAGAACGGGGGACTGGAGTTGTCGACGAGCGGGAAGCCGTTCTCAAGGCTGGAAGAGGCGCTGAAGCAGGAATATGTAGCGCACAGTTCCAGTTCGGAATCTTTTCTGTTTCCGTACAAGGATAAGAGCTATTCCGTTTCCTACGGCCAGTTCAATCGTCTCGGCGCAACCTGGGTGTACATCTCGGCGACGCCGCTCAGCTCTATTGTCGCCCCTGTCGTGATGGTATCCAAATGGATCCTGTACATCAGCTTGACTGGTCTGACTATTGCTCTTCTGATGTCGTCGTTTGTTTTGCGGCGCATTTATTCACCGGTGGAACGGCTTGTGGCCTTGTTGACCGGAGGCAGGGGCTCCGAGTACAGCGATGAGTTCGATATGTTCGAGGTGGAATGGAAGCATCTGGCCAGTGAGCGGGAGCTGCTTCACTCGAAGCTGAAGGAACAGCTTCCGGTTCTGCGCGAAGGGTTCTTCCTGCAGCTGGCACAGGGCTATTTGTTTGCTCTGGGCGAAAACGAGATAAAGGGGCGAATCCGGCATTATGGCTGGGAAAATGATAATGTGCAGTATGTAGCGCTCATGTTCCGTTTGACCGGGTTCTCCGGTCTTGAGGGGCGATTCTCGCTTGGCGATGAGGATCTGGTTACCTACGCGACGGCCAACATCGTCGACGAGCTGGCAAGAAAGCAGTATGAGCAGGCGGAAGTGATCAATTTCCACAACTTCTCTATCGGCTTGCTGCTGGCACTGCCGAGCGACCAGCCTGTCAAGTGGTTGAAT
This sequence comes from Paenibacillus sp. JT31N11, assembly GCF_056269285.1. Taxonomy (NCBI): domain Bacteria; kingdom Bacillati; phylum Bacillota; class Bacilli; order Caryophanales; family Paenibacillaceae; genus Paenibacillus; species Paenibacillus sp. JT31N11. The sequence goes on along the minus strand of NZ_JBWDNQ010000007.1, from coordinate 135,726 downwards.
GCCGATCTGGATCTCTTCTGCCGGGAACTGATGCGAACCATTAATCATATTATCAGGATGCAGGTGACGGTCGCGATCAGCAAATCAGTATACAGCGTCAAGCAGATTCCGCATATTTTTGAGGAAGTCAGACAGGCAATGGCATACCGCGAGCTGATCGACGACGACAACCAGATACTATGGACCGAGGAGCTGGCGAAATCAAGCCTGCTCATGGAGAGCAGTTATCCGTTCTCCCTCGACAAAGAGATCATTAACGCCATCCGCAGCGGTCTGGAGGAGACTGCTGGCGAGTTGATCAGCCAGTTCATGGACGATTTGTCGGCCAACGGCTCGACTGAATTTTATATTCAACAGGGCATGCTGCAGCTGCTCGGCAGTATCCGTTATGCTGCGCTGCAATCCGGCATGAACCCCGTTCGACTATTCGGGAGTGTCAATCTCTTCGATGAACTGGCCGGGATCAAGGAGCGGGACGAAATGCAGAAATGGTTCCGGCATAAGGTGGTCAAGGTGCTGGTTCAGGAGATGATCAGCAGGCAGGATTACCACTTGAAGCATATTATTGAGAAGGTCATTCTTTTTTTGAACGAACAATATATGACCGGACTATCGCTTGAATCATGCGCTGACAGGTTTGAAACGAGTCCTTATACGCTCAGCCGGGCGTTCAAGCAGATAGCAGGCATCAACTTCATCGATTACCTGACCGATATTCGAATACGGAACGCCAAGCTGCTCCTTCTGGACCCCGACCTGAAAATTAACGAGGTCGCAGAGAAGGTTGGCTATCAGCACAGCTACTTCAACCGCATTTTCAAAAAATATGAGGGCATTACACCCAGCAGCTACCGCGAGCTGAACCGGCAAGGAAAATGACAGCTAACCAGGAGGTTCTTTAAGCCATGAATAAAGCGTATATGAATGAGCATGACAGCATATTTACGGCGTGTGGCGGAAGCGTGGGCGAGGCATTAACAACGGTAACGAATCGCTACATCGGCAATCATCCGCAGCATCCGATGACCAGCCGGGCCTTCAATGCCGACGGGATACTGAAAAAGCACGATTACAGCTATGATTTCAATCTGACGGAGCGCTTTCCCGATATGCAAAACGGCCAGTACATCTATGCCTGGTCCAAATTCTGGAGCGAGCAGGACGCGCCCATGACCTTTATTTTGCATTGCTATGGACCCCTTCAATTTTTTGCAAACGGGGCTTCCGTATATAAAGCGAATCTGGCCGATGAATTGAATGCCAAGCGGAGAATACCCGTAACCGTACCTTTGGACAAGGGCTGGAACCATTTTGTCATCCTGTTTACGAAGACTGAGGCTGGCTGCGGGGGCTCCTTCGGACCCGGCTCATACAAGAGCAATCCGACCTATGTGCTGGCCCCGTCACCAGAGAGAAACGGGCACGAGGGCTGGATATACAGCGGTCCGCAGGACAAACGCCGGGAGCTGCCCGGCCCGCAAACCAAAGAGGGTGACAGCGGAATCGTCTGGTATCCACGCCTGCAGTGGGGTGAGCGGGATCTCTTGCATCCCATGGCACGCATATTTGGAGATTTGAACAACCGTTATGCCGTAGCCTGGACGAAATTAAACTGCACGCTGGACGGCGCATCCTCTATTGTACTAAAGGGCCGGGCAGCGGGAATCGCAGATATATTCATCGACGGGAACAAAATAGCCGAACAGACGACGGGGGATTTTTCCATACCGCTCGATCTCTCATACGGCCGGCACGATCTGCATATTCGCTGCGCCGGCACCGTGGAGAATTGGGGATTCCGGCTGGATGAGCTGCCTGCAGGAGTCCGGCTGGCGCCGCCTTATCCTGTGGAGGGCGGAGCGGACGAGTGGTTATATGCCGGCCCGCTCGAAGCGGATGAGCCGCTGCCGCCAACCGGGACGGCTTATGCGCTGATCGATACGAAAGCGGGCGGCACCTTCTGGCGTCTGGATCAGCCCAATACCTGGGTGCGCCTCTTCGCGGATAACGCACTGTACGGCAGATGGAATTATCCGCTTGGCGTTACGCTGTACGGTTTGCTGCAAACCGGCAGGCTGCTCGATCGCGGGGATGTAACGGCCTATGTGCGAAGCCATATTGAAACCTGCACGCGGCTGTACCGCTATGCCATATGGGACAAGCAGCAGTTCGGGGCGTCGGGTGTGCTTAATACGCTCGCTACACTTGACAGTCTGGACGACTGCGGCTCCTTCGGGGCTACCATGCTGCTGGCGCTTCAGGAACAGGGCATGAACGGAGCTGACGAGATCGCAGAGTTGATCGCGGATTACATCTCTGGCGAACAATACCGGCTTCCGACGGGGGCCTTGTACCGCAAGCCGCGAATCGCCGATTTTACCCATGAAACGGTCTGGTGCGACGATCTGTATATGAGCGTGCCTTTCCTTTGCCGTTATTATCAGCGCACCGGCGACATCCGCTATATTGAAGACGCGGTCAACCAGTTCCTTCAGTTCAGGAAGCTGATGTATATTCCGCATCTGCAGGTCATGTCCCATGTGTATGACCTCACTTTGAACAAGCCCACCGTGGTGGCATGGGGGCGGGGGAATGGCTGGGTGCTGTTCTCGCTCTCCGAGCTGCTGGCGGCTCTGCCGGAAGATCATGAACAGCGCCGGGAGCTGCTTCGCTACTTTAATGAGCTGTGTGAAGGGTATTTGCGGCTGCAGGGGGTGAACGGCCTGTGGCACCAGGTGCTGACCGACGCGGAATCGTATCAGGAGACTTCCTGCACCTCCATGTTTATATATGCCTTTGCGCGCGGCATTCGCTTCGGCTGGTTAACCGGCAAGCAGCGGTATGTCGAGGCGGTCCTGAAGGGCTGGAAGGGAATGACGCAGATCTCCATCGACAAAACAGGCAATGTATACGGCGTATGCAGGGGCTCCGGGTATTCATTCAATGGAGATTACTACAAGGATGACCTGCCTTGGCTGCTTAACGATACGCACGGTATTGGAATCGTGCTGCTTGCCGGGATCGAGGTTCTGCAAATGGAGCAGCTGCTTGCCGGGATGCATGCGGCTCCCCTTGGAAGCTAGTGGCTGTGACTGACCAGGAGGTTAACCCGCGGAAACTCTTGTGAACCCCTTCATGCGGATGCTTTGGCTGAAGCTTTAAAAAAATGAACTGCTTTGCGGAGACGGGCGGGAAAGAAATGAGACGAAACGAAGTTTTCTTGGTGAATGATTATGGCGCGGCTGCGGACGGAGACACGCTGGCCACCGCTTCAATTCAGGAGGCTATCGACGCTGCATGGGGCGCAGGCGGAGGCCGGATTGAATTTGCTCCGGGCTCCTATTTGACGGGGGCTCTGTTTCTTAAGTCCAATGTGCAGCTGCATTTGGCTGAAGGTGTAGAGCTGCGCGGTGCCGCAGGCGAGGAGGACTACCCTGAGCTATGGTCGCGTGTTGCCGGCATCGAGATGAACTGGTACAGCGCATTGATCAACATTTGCGGTCAGGAGAACGCAAGCATAACCGGCAAGGGGACCATTGATGGACAAGGCAGCTGCTGGTGGGATAAATATTGGAGCATGCGCAAGGTATATACGGAGCAGGGGCTGCGCTGGGCCGTCGATTACGACTGCAAAAGACCGCGGAACATTCTGGTTATCGATTCGTCCCGGATCGAACTGAAGGATTTTACCTCTCTCCGCTCAGGCTTCTGGAACGTGCATATCTGCTACTCCGAGCACGTAACGGTGTCGGGGCTGACGATCCGCGACAATGAGGGCCCAAGCACCGACGGGATCGATATTGATTCATCCTCCCATGTTCTGGTGGAGAACTGCTTCATCGATTGCAACGATGATAATCTCTGTATTAAAGCCGGGCGCGACGCCGATGGACTGAGGGTCAACCGGCCCGCCGAGGATATCGTTATCCGCAATTGCATAACGGGAGCGGGAGCCGGCATCACCCTTGGCAGCGAGACCTCCGGGGGCATTCGCAATGTAGAGATATACAACATCAAATCTGTCGGGACGAGCAACGGCCTGCGGTTTAAATCGGCGCGGAACCGCGGAGGCCTGATTGAGAATATCCGGGTCCATGACCTGGAGATGAGCGATGTGCGTAATCCGTTCAGCTTCCTGCTGAATTGGAACCCCAGCTACAGCTATGCTCAAATTCCGGAAACCTGGAAGGGCGGGGTCCCTGTTCATTGGCAGGTTCTCGCAGAGCCCGTGCTGCCTGAGCAGCGGGGAATACCGGAGTTCCGCAATGTGGAGATCGCCAATGTCACGGTCAGGAATAATCTGCTCCCCGGTTCGGGCAGACCCGTATCCTATGCCTTCGAGGTGGAGGCGTATCCAGAAAAGCCGATCAGCGGCATCCGCTTGAGCAATATCTTGATAGAAAGCCATGCAGCCGGCACTATCGCGCACGCGAAGGACTGGACAATGAACAATGTAGTCATTCGCACATTGGATGGCGTCAATGTCCGCTTGAACCATTGTGATGGCGTTGACCTGCCGGAAGTGGAGCGCTTTGTTTTCAAAACCTTGGAAGACTCTTAGACTGGAAATCCTGGTCTGATCCGCGATTATTAATCTCTCAGAAGCGCAAATGCCGCGCCAGGCGACTGAAGCCGGATTTCGCTTATGACGCAAGCAAGCATGATGGATTCCTGCAGGCGGCTTTGCCGGATATCGCCCAGGTCGACAACGTCCTTCCACCCCAGATCGTTCAGGAGGGACGCGGCCTGGTTTTTGGCATGTTGTTCATTGCCGGACATAAACATGACGGGTACGCCCTCCCGGTATGCCGGCCGCACCATTCTTTTGTCGCTGACCGTATTGAGTGTTTTAACGACGCGGCTCTCCGGCAGCATCTGCTGCATGATTTCACCCGCTGACGTATTGTCGTACAGCAGCCGTGGACCGCTGCTGAACTCAACCGCGTTGCTTACATCAATAACCGTTTTGTTCTTCATGTATGAATGATCAATGTTATCAAGCACATCGGCCGCGCAAGACCAGGGAAGCGCCACGACGATGATTTCACCGAACCGGGCCGCTTCGTTAAAGGAAACGACGTCCCCTTGTCCGCCTGCTGCTTGCTTCCATGCCCCGTGCTTCGCAAGCTGCGGGTCGCGGCTGCTGATTGCCGCATGATGGCCGGCCCGTATCAGGCCATGGCCTATAACTGCCCCTACGCTGCCTGCCCCGATGATTCCGATATTCACAAACATCCTCTCCTCTCTAGATGAGATTATAAGAGCTTATGATGGGGCGGACAATAAGGCACTTTTTGGTTTCCAATATCCGCGAAACTGATATCGGGTATAATGGTTTTAAAAAACGAGGTGATTCGATGCCTGTTAAGCCTAACGAATGTCCGGTCGAGCTTGTATTTTCCCTCTTAAGCGGGAAGTGGAAAATCCCCATATATAGACACTTATATAAGAATGGCCCTGTGCGATATGCCGAACTGCGCCGGCATCTGCCATCCATTTCAAAAAAAATGCTGACGGAGCAGCTCCGGGAGCTTGAGGCTGACGGCATAATTGACAGGGAAATTTATAGCGGAATGCTGCCGAAGGTAGAATATTCATTGACTCCGCGTGGACGGTCGATGATATCCTTTCTTGACATGATGAGCGAGTGGGGAGTTAAGCACTTTTCTTCGGGGCATTCACAATGACAGAGGGTAGCGGGAGAAAAAGAGAGCCTATCCAGAGCTTCCGCTTTAACAGTCCGATATAAATGGTACGGAGTTAGACCAATAAGATTGAGGTATCATTTCGCCAGAGGAAGCCTGTTTCAAGGCTTCCTCCGGGAAGCGGCGCATTCGTCTCTATAGTTAATGAGCGGCAGTAGACTGCTGACCGCTATTCCATTCCTTGATCTCCAGTTTGCTTTTGTGGCCCCATTTCTTGCCCAGCTTTTTCAGGAAGCTGCTGTTCTTCCGCTCCTCCTGCATCATTCGCAGGCCTCTCATCAGCATTAGGTGTCTGCGATCGTCATCGTGACTCAGCTTCCGCATTTCTTCGAAATATTCGCCATTCATGCTGTTTCGCACTCCTTCTAGGTGGTTTCTTCAAAAGGTAAATCTTTAGTCCTGGTTACTAATACCTATTATATCGGACGCCACTGAACAAATTCTGAAATAATCCGGGTTTTTATGACATTTTATGGTGTAAATATGAAGGAATTGTGACAAAATGCATCAGGCTATTTTGCATTTACATATATACATATGGGCACTGGAAGCCGATATAAGCAGCATGGTCGTTTTATCGCAGCAGGCAGCAGGAATGATATTGTACAATCCGAAGGGACTGGATGAAGATTATGAAGGGGTTTGTGTGGTTTAGAAAACGCTTAACATTACGGATTGCAGCGGTGGTCATGGCGGTCTTTCTCCTGTTATCGTCATGTTATATCTGGCTGCAAATCAGCAATACGAAAACAGCGGCCAAGGAGGCGATTACGAGCTATGGCACGCGTATGGCCGGCAGCTATTCCAGCCATCTCGATACGCAAAGACTGGAGCAATTTTTAGCCGATCCGCAGGAAAACGAATTGTACTGGACGATCCGGCAGGGGCTTGACCGGTTCCGTACGCAAATCGGTGCTCTGTATGTGTATATTGTCCAAATAGACGCAAGCCAGCGTCCGCTGATTATGATCGACGGCCAGCCGAAGGATTCGGACTCCGCATCTCCGATCAATGAAGTGACGGATATCCCCGCGGATGCGGTCAAGTCGCTGCTGGCTGGCAGCCCGGCGAATTCGCCGGTAATCGATAATCCGCAGTACGGCAAATATATCTCCTCGTACGCACCGATCAAACGTCCTGACGGAACGGTCATCGGCGTGCTTGGAATCGATACGGAAGCCGCGGTTATTGAAAGCATCGCAAGCGGCGCCATACGCGAAAGCCTTCCCTTTTATCTGCTCATCATCTTGATGACCTTGCTGGGACTCGCGCTTATTGTATGGGTGCTCTTCCGCGCATTCCGTCCGCTTAAATGGATTGTATCCGGAGCGGAGAATATAGCGGCTGGCGAATTTGCCAAAGCAAACCGGCAGATGCTTGAGCATCCTGTCCGGTCGGAGGATGAGGTAGGCGCCATGTACAGGGCAATCGTCAACATGTCAACCAGCTTGAACACGATCGTCGGCGGTATGGTATCGAACATTGCCCAGACATCTGCGCAGGTCGCCCAATCCTCGGACCGGTTTGCGGCGGAAGCCCAGCATTTGCTTGAAATGAATACCCGTGTCAGCGAAGCTTCGGGCCTGGTGGCCGAGGGCGCGAGCGCCCAGCGCATCAGCTCGGAAGAAAGCGCGGGCTCGATGGGGGAGATTGCGGCTATTATCCAGCGAATCTCCGAAGCGGCATCTGCGGTATCGGACGCATCCGTGCAGGCTCTCGAAAGCGCGGAATCCGGCAGGCATTCCGTCGGACGAATGAACAAGCAGATCCGCACGATTTCTGCGGCTACGGAGGAAGCTGCCTTGCGGGTGGCGACTCTGCGCAATTATTCGGTCGAGATCGAAGGAGCGTTGGCGGCCATTTCCCAAATTGCCAACCAGACGAAGCTGCTTGCGCTCAATGCATCTATTGAGGCGGCGCGGGCCGGCGAGCACGGTGCCGGATTCGCGGTTGTTGCAGGGGAAGTAAGAAAGCTGGCGGAAGAGGCTTTCGTCTCCACGGAGCTGATAGCTTCATTGCTGCAAAATGTTCAAAGCGAATCGCTTCGCATCAGCGAGGCGATGGAGAATGGCGCAAGAGAAGTGCATACGGGGGAAGCGCTATCCGTGGAGGCGGACGAGTCGTTTACGCATGTGGTGGAAATGTTCCGGTTAGTGAGCGGACAAATTCAAGAAATTTCCGCCGGAACCGAGCAAATGACAGCCGGCTCCGAAGAGGTTCTGGCATCCAGCGTCACGATCGCCGAAATCGCCAAAGCCTCCTCCGACCAGACGCTTCAGATCCGGGAGCTGACGGATCAGCAGCTGCGCATCGTTCGGCAGTTTGCCGATTCCGCCGCAGAGCTGAGCGGGACGACGCATCATTTGCTTGCGGCCGTCAAGCAGGTAAAGGTGTAATTCGGACAAATAAAACGAGCCTTGGAAACAATCCGGAGGCTCGTTTTATTTGTCTATTTTTCAGTTCAGAAACAGCGGGCTTCAGGTGCTTGCTTCCCCCAATTAAGGAGTTTAGAAGAATACGCGCTGGGACAACCAGATTCCACCCAAAACGAAGGCCAATGCGGAACCTGCGATAACGGCATTTCTGGAAAACTTCCATTTGTGCATCATCATGAGCAGAGGGAGGGCGACGCCGACCAACGTGATCTGAACAACCTCGATTCCGAGATTGAAGCTGAGCAAATCCACAGCCAGCTGGCTTTTGGGAAGATTCATTCCTTTAAGAATGTCAGCAAAGCCCATTCCATGGATTAAGCCGAAGAAGAACGTCAGCACCCAACGGTGACTGACCTGTTTGCGAATAATATTATCGATGGCGACAAAACAGATGCTCAAAGCGATGGCAGGCTCGACAATCCGGGGAGATATATCAATAATTCCCAATACAGTCAATGATAACGTGATGCTGTGAGCGATCGTAAAAGCGGTGATCATGCCCGTATACTGTTTGAACGTCTGCCTCGCAACAATGAGAGAAAACAAAAATAATAGATGATCGTACCCGGATAAAATATGGTTCATGCCAAGTGTAAAGAAAGAATACCAACCTGAGTTCACTTATGTTCCTCCTCGAATGATACCAAGTTCATTTGCCGTTTCTGGATGAAAGAAGACTGCTTTATGCAGTATACCGTAAGAGAATTGGGAGAATATATCGATTTATGTCATCAAATTATTAAAAAATTATGTAGAACATGACCGGATTTTAAGTTTAATAACTCGAATAAATTTGTAATTGATGTGGAATGTCAAGTAAAATGACACAAGAATGACGTAATTTCAATGAACAAAGGGGAAATCAGATGAAAGAAGCTATCATAATAGGCGGCGGCCCATGCGGACTTTCTGTCGGGATGGCCTTGCAGGAGCAAGGAATTGATTACTTAATACTCGAGAAAAGGGCTATTGTAAATACGATTCTTTCATTTCCTGCTAATATGCGTTTTTATAGTACAAGCGACAGGTTGGAAATCGGAAATGTTCCCTTTTTATCAGAAGAAGAACGTCCCACCCGACATGAGGTAATGCGCTATTATCGCGCTGTCGTTACAAGGCAGCAAATGAATATTCTAACGTTTCATCATGTCATTAGGATCGGGCGTTCTTCGGACGGCTTTCTCGTTCATACCCATAATCATCTGGGGAAAGAGGAAGTGTTTGAAGCAAGAAGGATCGTAATCGCGACAGGGATATATGATCACCCGAGACTGTTAGGGGTTCCAGGCGAGAACTTATCCAAAGTGATGCATTACTATACGGAAGGACACTCTTATTCGGGAAGGTCTGTTCTTGTAGCGGGAGGCAAAAATTCCGCGGTTGAAGCAGCAATCGACTTATATCGCAGCGGAGCGCAAGTATCGTTGGTTCACCGTGGCGCTACGGTTTATCAAGGTATTAAGCCCACCCTGCTGCTCGATATACGGAATTTGATTGAAAAAGGAAGAATCGGGTTTTATCCCGAGTCGGCAATCACGCGTATTGAAGAAGAGCAGGTATTCGTCCAAAGCGGGAATGAGCAAATTAAAATCCAAAATGATTTTGTATTTTCCTTAATCGGGTATCAGCCTGACCTTTCGATGCTGAACGATCTGGGAATTATGTTAGATCATCAAACTCAAATTCCGCTCTTTGACCCTGAAACGTATGAAACCAATGTGGCGGACATATTTGTTGCCGGCGTCGTTACGGGAGGAATAACCAATAAAGTGTTTATTGATGATGGACGGCTTCATGGGCCGAAAATTGCCGAAAAAATTGCGGTCGATATGGGCAGGAAATAGGAAGGATGCCGTATTTTGGATAGAATGCCCGGTCTGATGCTGCCCCATCGGATGCATTTTTCATTTCATATCGCCTATGATACAATTTAGTGAAATGAAGGCAGGGCAGGGTGGTTTTATGGCAGACAAGGAAGAACTGATCCGGTTCGGAGTGGCGTTTCCGGCTCCATTAATCGAGCAGTTCGATCACTATATTGAGGAACAAGGCTATACGAACCGGTCCGAAGCGATTCGGGATATGGCCAGAAAAGCGATGCTGGATCCTGCAAAGCTTCCATCCGATGCGCATGTTGCCGGCACCATAGTCATGGTATACGACCATCACATCCGGGATCTTCCTCTTCTACTGACAGAGCTCCAGCACCAGTTCCACCACGACATTATATCCACGATGCATGTTCACCTGAACCATAACCAGTGCCTGGAGGTCATCGTCGTTCGGGGCCGCTTATCGGGGCTTCGCACACTCCATCATCAGATACAAGTACAAAAAGGCGTACATTATGCCGAGCTTTCCGTTACTTATGCGGAGGAACAAGGCTTGGAGATTCATGATCATAAATAAAAACCAGAATATGCGATCGTCCCAAAAAGGGGCGGTCTTTTTTTGTTGAAATATTTCAATATTTTTGAGCATGCCGGTGAAAAAGGGAGTGATTCCCTTTTTTTGTTGTGCTACAATTTATTAAAAACGTGCCACATATAAAATCGATGGGATGGAGTGGGAGAAACGTGAGGAAGATTGGGGTCTATTCGATATTGGCGGTGATGGTTTACGGACTTCTGCTTGCGGGCTGCTCGTCATCCCCCAAGGAGAGCGGGAGCACCGGCAAAGACGAATTAATATTGGCTGTTGGCGCGGAACCGGAGACCGGGTTTGATCCAACGACCGGTTGGGGGCGCTACGGTTCACCGCTGTTTCAGAGCACACTGCTGAAGCGGGACGATGATCTGCGCATTGAGAATGATCTGGCAACCGGCTACGAGGTGAGTGAAGATGGTACGGTATGGACGGTCAAGCTGCGGTCCAATGTTGTATTTACCGACGGCAAGCCGCTTACGGCAGAAGATGTTGAATTCACCTTTGATACAGCGGCCGGGAACGGCTCCGCCATCGATCTGACCAATTTGAAGAGCGTGCAGTCCGAAGGGGAGGGCACCGTCATCTTCACACTCAAGGAGCCGCAATCTACTTTTGTTTCTCTTCTTGTTTCAACCGGTATCGTTCCCAAACACGCATACGGAAAAGACTATGCGGAGCTCCCCATCGGATCGGGGCCGTATAAATTTGTGCAGTGGGATAAAGGCCAGCAGGTCATCGCCGAAGCGAATCCCGATTATTATGGCGCGAAGCCGCATTTCAAACGAATGACGTTTTTGTTTCTGAGTGAAGATGCAGCGTTTGCGGCTGCCAAGTCAGGCAAGGTCGATGTGGCCTATATCCCGTCCTCCTACAGCAAGGAAACGGTAGCGGGCATGCGTCTTGAGGATATCAAAACCGTGGATAACCGGGGCATCCTGTTCCCCTATGTTCCGTCTGGCGGCCAAACCAAGGACGGCAATCCAATCGGCAACGATGTAACCGCGGATATTGCCATCCGCAAGGCGGTTAATGTGGCCATCGACCGGAGCGCGCTGGTTGAGGGGATTCTGGAAGGCTATGGCTCGCCCGCTTACTCGGCCAATGACGGACTTCCCTGGGGGAATGATCAAATCGTAATCAAAGATGCCGATGTGAATGAAGCGAAGACCATTTTGAGCGATGCGGGATGGACGGATACAGACGGTGACGGGATTGCCGAGAAGGGTTCGCTCAAGGCTGAGTTCAATCTTCTTTATCCATCCGGAGATATTGCCCGCCAATCGCTTGCTCTCGCTGCTGCGGATATGGTCAAGCCTGCCGGCATTCATATGAATGTGGAAGGGAAGAGCTGGGACGATATTGATAAAAGAATGCATGCCGACGCTGTGATGTTCGGCTGGGGCAGCCACGATCCCCTGGAAATGTACAACCTGTACAGCAGCACGTATCAGGCAGTTGATTATTACAACGCCGGTTATTACAGCAATCCGGTGGTAGATGACTGGATGAACCAGGCTCTTCGCGCAACGAACGAAGAAGAGGCCTTGAAATATTGGAAGAATGCGCAGTGGGATGGAAAGACGGGACTCAGCTCGCTCGGGGATGCGCCATGGGCGTGGCTTGTGAATATCGATCATCTGTATCTCGTAAACGACAAGCTGGACATCGGCAAGCAGCGTATCCAACCGCACGGGCATGGCTGGCCGATCACGGATAATATCGAAGAATGGATATGGAACAACTAGCGGAAAAGAGGGTTGGTCATGACACGCAATTTGGGTGCGTATCTGGGGCTGAAGCTGGTTCGTCTGGCGACGCTTCTGGCTGCTGTCAGCATCGTTTCGTTCACGCTCGTCAGTCTCTCGCCAATCGACCCGGTTCAGGCTTACATTGGATCGGATGTCATGCGTGTCGGGCCTGAGCAGCGCCAAAGCATTTCCGCTTATTGGGGGCTGGATAAGCCGCCCGCGGAGCAGTTTGCCCGTTGGGGCTCGGCTCTGCTCCGCGGCGACCTCGGCACTTCTATGATATTCCGCGAGCCGGTGGCGGAGGTCATCGGCGAGCGGTTCCTGAATTCCGCCGCGCTGATGGCGATAGCCTGGCTGCTCTCTGGAATTACAGGGTTTACAGCCGGTGTAATAGCGGCGGTGAAAAAAAACTCATGGATGGACCGCCTCATTCAGTGGTACTGCTATACGCTGGCGTCCACACCGACATTCTGGCTGGGACTGCTGCTTCTCATGTTCTTCTCCGTTTGGCTCGGGTGGTTTCCGATCGGACTCGGCGTACCCGCAGGCGTTCTTGCGGAGCAGGTTACGCTCGCGGATCGCATCCGGCATATCATTCTGCCTGCGCTGACGCTTAGCATCATCGGAATTGCGCCAATCGCGCTGCATACCAGGCAGAAGCTGATCGATGTTCTGGAGAGCGATTATGTACGGTTTGCCAGAGCCCGGGGGGAGAAGGGATTCGGACTGGTGCGAAGGCATGGTCTGCGCAATATTGCCCTGCCGGCCGTCACCCTGCAGTTCACCTCCTTCAGCGAATTGTTCGGAGGCGCCGTGCTGGCAGAGCAGGTGTTTTCGTACCCGGGCCTTGGACAAGCGACGGTTGAGGCGGGTTTAAGAGGGGATGTTCCGCTGCTTATGGGACTTGTCCTGTGCAGCTCGCTGTTCGTCTTTACAGGCAATACGATCGCGGATCTGCTGTATAAAGTAATTGATCCGCGGGTCCGGGAAGGCAGGGCGCTATGATGGAAAATCTGGTTCAGCCTGCCGGGAACCCGGCATTTCGTTTCCGGGTCAATCGGCGGAAACGGGCGTTAGCATGGGCTGTTTGTCTCTCGGCTCTTCTTGTCGCGATCGGGATTCTTGCCATGCTGCTGGGGGACGGACAGCTTGCAACGAATCTGGAAATCCGGAATTTACCGCCTTCGCTGCTGCATCCCTTCGGGACGGATTGGCTGGGGAGGGATATGTTTGTCCGCACGATCAAGGGGCTGGCGCTCAGTATCGGCGTAGGCATGATCGCCGCTGTCTGCAGTGTCATGATCGCCACCGCTGTCGGGCTGGCTGCCGCTACCCTGGGGAAAACAGCGGACCGGATCCTGTCATGGCTGATTGATCTGTTTCTGAGCGTTCCGCATCTGGTCGCTCTCATTCTTATCGCCTTTGTATGCGGCGGCGGCATTAAAGGGGTCATTATCGGCGTTGCCTTGACCCACTGGCCGGGTCTCTCGCGGATTATCCGCGCCGAAGTGCTGCAGCTGCGATCCGCCGAATTCATTCAGGTGTCCAGGCATCTGGGGAAATCGAGCTGGTGGGTGGCTTCGCGGCATCTCATTCCGCATCTTGTTCCGCAGCTGCTCGTGGGTCTCATGCTGTTGTTTCCGCATGCGATATTGCACGAGGCCTCTATTACATTTCTTGGGTTGGGGCTGTCGCCTCATCAGCCGGCAATCGGCATTATATTATCGGAAGCGATGCGGTACTTGTCAACGGGCATGTGGTGGCTGGCGGTATTTCCGGGTCTTGGACTGCTCGTGATCGTCCGCTCGTTCGACCGTCTTGGCGACCATATGCGAACGCTGCTTGATCCGCGTCGCGCACATGAATAATTCATTGGAATGCGGGGTGAAAGCCATTATGGCATTGCTGGAGGTCGATAATCTCTCCGTTTCTTTTACGCAATATGACGGCGGCGGGCTGGGTCAGCATTCGGTTCAGCCCATCACAGGCCTGCATTTGAAGGTGGAAGCAGGAGAAGTCATGGCCGTCATCGGTTCGAGCGGTTCCGGCAAAAGCTTGCTCGCTCACGCCATTATGGGCATTCTGCCGGAGAATGCCCGGATGTCAGGGACGATCCGCTATGACGGGAGAACTATGTCCGCCGAGCGGCTGAATACATTGCGGGGCAAAGAAATTGCGCTTGTGCCGCAGTCGGTGAATCATCTGGATCCGCTCATGAAGGTCGGAGCGCAAGTAAGAACGACGGCTGCCGGCCCGGAGCCGCTGGCTGCGCAGCGGGCCATATTCAAACGTTACAGGCTTGCCGAACAGACTGAGCGGCTGTACCCTTTTCAATTATCCGGCGGCATGGCCCGCCGGGTATTGGTGGCGACAGCGACAATCAGCGGCGCCCGGCTTATCGTTGCGGACGAACCAACGCCGGGCATGCATCCGGACGATATGGCGGAAGCCTTGGCTACATTCAGGGAATTGGCCGATGGGGGCTGCGCGGTGCTGCTCATTACGCATGATATCGAAGCGGCGCTCCGGATTGCCGACCGGGTTGCGGTCTTTTATGCCGGAACAACGGTTGAAATCGCCTTAGCTGCGGATTTCGCCGACAATGGAGCGCAGCTGCGGCATCCATATAGCAAGGAGCTCTGGCAGGCGCTGCCGCAGAACGGCTTTCTGCCGCTTCCCGGCGCCCAGCCCGGACCGGACAATTTGCCGGCAGGGTGTCTGTTCGCCCCTCGCTGTGCGGCGGCCACTTCAGCATGCACGGATGACAGACCTGATATGCGGGATCTGCGCGGCGGATCCGTGAGGTGCTTTCATGCTTCTTAAGGGAGAAGGTCTCGGTTTCCGCTACGGCAAGGGACCATGGCTTTTCCGCAGTCTTGAAGTAGCGGTCCAATCCGGTGAAATCGTCGGTCTTGTCGGTCCGAGCGGATTCGGCAAGACGACGATTGGCCGGATTCTGGCCGGTTATGAGAAGCCGGAAGAAGGAGCCATAACGCTTGACGGTCAAGAGCTGCCCCGCAGCGGCTGTCATCCGGTTCAGCTGGTGTTCCAGCATCCGGAGCGGGCCGTCAATCCAAGGTGGCGCATCCATCGCATCCTTGCAGAGGCGGGCGAACCGGAGCCGGCCTATCTGCAGGAGCTGGGCATTGAGAAGGCTTGGCTGAAGCGATGGCCCAATGAATTGTCCGGAGGAGAGCTGCAGCGTATTTGCATCGCCAGAGCATTAGGCAGCAAGACCCGCTTTGTGATCGCCGACGAAATGACCACTATGCTGGATGCCGTTACGCAAGCGCAGATTTGGCATGCGGTGCTTGCGATTGCGCGCGAGCGGAAGCTCGGTCTGCTTCTGATCAGTCATGACCTGCATTTGATTGAGCGGCTCTGCCATCGATGGATCAGGCTGGGTGAGGCATGAGAAAGCTCCCGACCTCAAATAGTCGGTTCATTGTCAAAGTGGAATGGATAAAAAAAACGCAGCAGCAGCTCTCATTTATCCAGGAACCTCCGTCCCGCTTAAGAAGTGGATCCGGAGGCTTTTTTATGTGGTTTTTTGAACCGGACCTTCCCTACAGATCCTGCGCCAACCGTATCATGTCCACTACCTGTATTCCGTTCTCGAATATCTCTTCCGTGTAATGTCTGATGAAGAAGTCCCTGTCCACTCCGGTTATCCGGAACCCGCATTTCTGGTAAAGCGCAAGCTGCCCGATCCCTGAATTTCCAGTGCCGATTTCAATCGTCTTGTAGCCGTGGATCCTGGCCTGCTGAATGGCATGGTTCACCAGCCGCCTGCCTATCCCTTGGCCCTGCTTGCTCTCATCAACGGCTATATTTACGATCTCGACGGTTTCCGGCCTCGTTGGCAGCAGCACATAGACGCCTGCGATCCCATCATTCAATTCTGCGACGAAGCATTGCCCTCTTCGGATATACTCGTCAACGAGTTTGCGGGACGGATCCGCCAACAGCAGCAAATCCATCGGAGCTTGTTCATCTCCATGCAGTTCCCGGATTTCCATTTCATGCCACATCCCTCTGACCATAATTACTTGTAGTTTAACATATGAAATTCCAAAGGCATTCCCAAAAGACATCTGCAGGATTAAAGCGGCGTGCAGCCGCGTGGAACCGGGGCAGGGAAAGATCCGTCGAACAGGCGGCTTCGGGGAAGCCTGCATTTCTTAAATCCCTCATTCATTAAATGAATGACCGCATCAAATTTTGTGAGGGACGTATCCGCTTTGCGATGTGATATAATTTGGAGGATTATACACAACGGCAAGGGAGTCCTCTAAAGTGAGCTTTCTGAAACCTTACTTCCGCCAATTCGGCAAGCCTTTTTTCGCTGCTCTTCTTTTCCTCATGCTGGAAGCGTTCTGCGATCTGCTGCAGCCCCTGCTGATGTCGCGCATCATCGATGAGGGCGTCGCGAACAAGCAGATGGATTACGTGCTGCAGTTCGGCGGCTATATGCTGCTTGTCACGGCAGCAGGAGCAGTGGGTGCGTCCATGCGCAACATCATCTCCAGTCATGTATCGCAAAATTTCGGCACGAAGCTCCGCTCGGATCTGTTCCGCAAAATCCAATCCTTATCCTTCAACAGCATCGACAAGTTCGACCGCGCCTCGCTGGTCACCCGGCTGACCAACGATGTCACGCAGATTCAGAATTTTACGAACGGGCTGATGCGTATTTTTGTCAAAGCCCCGCTTGTCTGCCTGGGAAGCCTGATCATGGCCGTGCGGCTTAATCCGCCGCTGTCGGTTGTGCTGATTGCCGTCGTCCCGATTGTGGCGGTGCTGATCGTCTCCAATATGCGGATCGGGTTCCCGCGATTTGCCAGGGTGCAGACGGCGCTCGACCGGGTTAACGGACTCTCCAGGGAGTATCTCTCCGGCGTCCGTGTCGTCAAGGCGTTTAACCGGTTCGATTATGAGGTCGACAAGTTCGACGAGGTCAACAGGGGCTATCAGACCGCCTCCACCCGCGCCATGCGGACAATGGCGCTGTTCAGTCCCGGCATCATGCTGTCGGTCAACCTCGGCATCGTTGCCGTCATCTGGATCGGGGGCATCCGCGTCGATCAAGGTCAGATGCAGGTCGGCCATATCATTGCTTTCATCAATTATATGACGCAGATTCTGTTTTCCCTGATGATGATCTCCAACGTATTCAATATGTTCATCAGGGCCAAGGCGTCCTCGGAACGGATCGGCGAGGTTTTCGCGGAGCAGGATGCGATGGCCTGGAAAGAAGAACAGCCGCACGCGCCGGAGGCGACCGGAAGCGTCGAGTTCAAGGACGTATCCTTTGCCTATGTGGGCAAGGAAGCTGTGCTGCGGAACATTACGCTGAGCTGCCTTCCCGGAGAGACCGTCGGCATCATCGGCTCCACCGGCTCGGGCAAAAGCACGCTCGTCAGCCTCATTCCGCGATTCTATGATGCGGATTCCGGAACGGTGGAGGTCGGCGGGGAAGACGTGAGCGCGATCGAGCCGGCGCGGCTGAGGGAGAAAATTGCCATCGTGCCGCAGAAAACCGTGCTGTTCACGGGAACGATTCGCGAGAATCTGCTCTGGGGCAAGGAGGATGCCACTCAGGAGGAGCTGGAGCGGGCGGCGAGGATGGCGCAGGCGGAAGAGTTCATTCTGAAATGCCCCGAGGGGTACGAGACGAAGCTTGGCCAGGGCGGCGTCAATCTGTCGGGCGGGCAGAAGCAGCGGCTGTCGATCGCCAGGGCGCTTGTGCGGCAGCCGTCGATCCTCATTCTCGACGATTGCACGAGCGCCGTCGACGCGGCGACGGAGGCGAAGATCAAGGAGGCGCTGAAGCGCTATGCCGAAGGGCTGACATGTCTGCTGATCGCCCAGCGCATTACGTCCGTCATGGACGCCGACCGGATCGTCGTTCTCGACAACGGGGAGATTGTCGGCACGGGCAAGCATGACGAGCTGATGAGAAGCTGCAGGGCGTATCAGGAAATTTACCGGTCGCAGGCCGGGCAGGAGGTGGATGCCAGTGTCTGAACGCAGTGAGGAGAATGAACGCCGCGAGCAGCAGGCTGGTACGCCTGCCCCTCCTCCCCCGCCGATAGGAATGGCGGGACGGGGCGGCTTCGGCGCCGGACGCAGAGGCGGCCCGGTCGTTAAGCCCAAAAACCTGGCCGCGACATTGAAGCGGATGTGGACGTATGTCGGCAGCGAGCGAAAGCGGCTGACCGTTATCTTCGCCATTATCCTGGTTGATGCCCTCATTACGCTGACCGGTCCTTATCTTATCGGGATGGCTGTAGATGCGATGTCCGGCGCAGGGGGCGGGAAGGCGGTCGGGCAGGTCGATTTCAGCCTCCTTCAAGTTGCGCTGATTGCGCTTGTTGTTTCCTATCTTGCGGATGGCGGGCTGATTCTTCTGCAGGGCTGGCTGATGGCCGGCGTGGCGCAGCGTATCGTCGGGCGTCTGCGGACATCGCTGTTCGGCAAACTGCAGAAGCTGCCCATCCGCTTCTTCGATACCCGGACGCACGGCGATCTGATGAGCCGCATGTCCAATGATATCGACAATGTCAGCAATACGGTGGCCCAGTCCGCCGTCCAGGTCATGACGGGCTCGGTCGCGCTTGTCGGTTCGCTTGTAATGATGATCGTCCTCAGCCCGTGGCTGACGCTGGCGAGTCTGATTACGGTGCCCGGCGTTTTCCTGCTGACGCGCGCGATCGCACGCTCGACAGGACCGCTGTTCAAGGAGCAGCAGAACCGCCTTGGCAGGCTGAACGGCCATGTGGAGGAGACGATCTCCGGCATCCACATCGTCAAGGCGTTCAACCGCGAGGAAAAAGCGATCTCCGAGTTCGACGAGGTGAATGCCGAGCTGTGCGAGGTCGGCATCAAGGCGCAGATCCGTGCGGGCTTTCTGATGCCGATCATGAATGTCATCAACAATATCGGCTTCGCCGCAGTGGCTCTCGTCGGCGGTATCCTGGCGGTGAACGGCCATATTACGGTCGGGGTGATCGCCAGTTTTCTCAGCTACTCGCGCCAGTTCGTTCGTCCGCTCACGGATATTGCCAATCTGTTCAATGTGCTGCAGTCGGGTGTTGCCGGCGTGGAGCGGGTATTCGAGGTGCTTGACGAGGAAGAGGAGCCGGAGGACCCGCCGGGCGCGGTGCCGCTTACGAACCCGCGGGGACATGTCGTCTTCGACAATGTATCGTTCGGCTACCGAGCCGACGTGCCGATTCTGAAGAACGTCAGCTTCGACTCGGCAGAAGGAACGAGCACTGCTTTCATTGGCCCTACGGGAGCGGGAAAGACGACAGTCGTAAATCTGATCACGCGATTTTACGATGTTACAGAAGGCTCCATCCGGATTGACGGGCGCGATATCCGCGACTATACGAAGGACAGCCTGCGCCGGGCGTTCGGCATCGTGCTTCAGGACACGTATCTGTTCTCCGGTACGATCAAGGACAATATCAAGTACGGCAAGCCGGATGCCTCCGACGGTGAGGTAGAGCGCGCCGCAGAGCTGGCCAATGCAGCAGCTTTCATCGCCAGGCTGCCGCTGCGTTACGATACCCCGCTCACGGAGAACGGCGGCAATTTGAGCCAGGGCCAGCGCCAATTGCTGGCGATTGCGCGGGTTATATTGGCCGATCCGTCTATACTTATTCTCGATGAGGCGACCAGCAGCATCGATACCCGGACAGAGCTGCATATTCAGGACGCGCTTCGGGGCGTGCTGCGGGGGCGGACCAGCTTCCTCATCGCCCACCGCCTCAATACGATCCGGGATGCGGATACCATTATGGTCGTCGACCGCGGCGCAATTGTGGAGAGCGGCTCCCATTCGGAGCTGATGGAGCGGCGGGGAATCTATTATACGATGTTCACGAATCAGTTCGGAGCGGTGGCCGGCGGTTAGCCGGCTCATCGCCTGCTTTGTCCTGATCCGGCATTTCCAGTCCGCTGAACAATATTACAAAGGACAAGTGACGGACTGGAAGTGTAAAATGAGGGTAAGCGGAGTCAGTGAAGCTGTAAGCGCTTCAAAAAAACTCTGCGGGGATGACAGTTCAATTATTTCTGACAACCGGGCTGCGGTGAACCCGCATCCAGCGGTTGCAGATTACTGACAACCGGGCTGCGGTGAACCCGCATCCAGCGGTTGCAGATTACTGACAACCGGGCAGCGGCGAGCCTGCATCCAGCGGTTGCAGTTACTACAACCGGGCAGCGGCAAGCCTGCATCCAACGGTTGCAGTTACTGACAACCGGGCAGCGGCAAGCCTGCATCCAACGGTTGCAGTTACTGACAACCGGGCAGCGGCAAGCCTGCATCCAACGGTTGCAGTTACTGACAACCGGGCAGCGGAAAGCCTGCATCCAACGGTTGCAGTTACTGACAACCGGGCTGCGGCAAGCCTGCATCCAACGGTTGCAGTGGGGGGAGTGTAAAATGGAAATAAGAAGCGCGTATTTGAAGGCACCATGGCAGACCGAGATCAGACGGGTCAGCATGCCGGAGGAGCCGCCGGCCAAAGAAGTGCTCATCCGGGTCGAGGCATGCGGCATCTGCGGTTCGGATCTGTTTGCGGCTGAGAGCAAAGCGAAGGAGTGGCAGTCCTTCGGCCACGAGGTCGCCGGCGTCATCGAGAAGCTGGGACCCGGCTGCGACGGCCTGCAGGTTGGACAGAAGGTCGTGCTGGAGTCGTCGAGCTTCTGCGGTCAATGTGAAGTATGCCGCAACGGCAGGGTCGATCTTTGCCGCAGCGCGCCGCATTTTTGGGGACGCCCGGCCCTGGGGTTCAGCGAATATATGACGGTTCCCGCCTGCTGCGTCGTTCCATATGAGGGGCTCTCGCCGGAGGTGGCCTGCCTGGCGGAGCCGGCAGGCGTCTCGCTGGACATGGTGAAGACGGCCGGCATCGAGCTGGGCTCGCGTGTCTGCATCATCGGACCGGGACCGATCGGGCTGATGGCGATTCCGCTGGCACTGCGCAGCGGCGCGGTCCAGGTCGTCTGCATTGGCCGATCCGGCAACAGCAAGCGTTTGGAGGTGGCGAAGGAGCTGGGGGCGGAGGTCCTTGTTGTCGATGGGCCGCTGAGCGGGCGGACTGATCTGCATAAGAAATTCGACCGCGTGCTGACGACAGCGCCCGCGCACTTCCTGGGAGATGCGCTCCCGCTGCTGGCCTTCGGGGGCATCATCTCCTATATCGGGTTCGGCGCATCGGGTGACGAGAAGATCGAGCTGGATGTCAATGATTTTCACGTCCGCAAGCTGCAGCTCCGCGCCAGTTATGCCAGCCCCGGCATATATCTGCCGATGGTTCTGGAGTATATGAAAGCAGGAGTCATACCCGGGGACAAGATCATTTCGCATGTTCTGGAGCTGGATCAAATGGAAGAAGCGATGAGGCTGTGCAGCAAGGAAAAGGAAACGACACTGAAGATCGTCATCCGGCCCTGATCGCCGGTAGGGCATTCGAGCAGCCGGATCTCATAAAAACACGGAAATGGGGACCTGATACGGTCCCTTTTTTTATAACGATGAAGTTCTATCAGCTCTGAGAAGAATTTTTCTCATCCGCTGCTTTCCCTCAATCCAGCTCCGCCAACAGCTGTCTGTAAAGAGCATTCACTTCAGACGAGGGGCTTATGCCCATTTCTGCATGCAGCATCTCCATAAATTGAGGATGCGGAGTGAATCCGCAACCGAATCTATCTCGACACGGATATGTAGCATCCCCACAAAGATAATGCGGCTTTCATCAGAAGCGCGCAGCAGGCCATCTGGGAGGAGAAATAGGGCCCTCCTGTCCTATACAACGCGTGCCGGCAATGAAATTACGCGAACCGTACGGTCTGGTTGCAAAATCGGGCATCTGGTTTATAATCGGCGTGGTCGGGGACAAAACGCAAGCGTACCGCTTATCGCGGATTCGTTCGTTTCAAATGACAGAAGAGCCGTTCAACCGCCCCGAAGGGTACGATCTGCAAGTCTCGTGGCAGGCGTGGGTTGCCCATTACGAATTAAGGGAAGCTTCCTATCCGGTGGTTGTGGAAGTTGCAGAGGCCGCGATTCCGTTCTTGTCCCGGGAGGAGGGTGTGGATGTCCTGCAGCAGGGCGAGCAGTCCCATCCCTCCGTACGGTCCGGCTGGAAGAGGCTCGCCTTATCTTTTGAGAACGAGGCTGCCGCCCGCAGACGTAGTTTGCGCTGGGCTTGCAGGTGGAGGTCATTCACCCGGCGGAGATCCGGCAGAGCATCCGGGATCATGCGGCAGAGATGCTGCGGTTTTATTCTTAATGGCAACCGGTCAAGTCTTGCATATGATATAATTTTATTCGTAAAATTTAACGCTGGGGGTTGTGAGTCTTTGCATATTGGAGTAGATTTAGACAACACAATTCTTGATGCCACTTCCGCACATTTGCATTTTTATAATAAAGCTTCCGGATTATCGTTGACGCATAGCGATGTGAATGATTTTTATTTGTACCGCTTATATGGGTGGGACGAGGCGGAACGGAATGCCGTTTATCAACAATACGGACATGATATTCACTGGAGCTCATCCCCTTATCCGATGGCAGCGGAAATATTGCAGCAGCTGTTTAATCACCATCATATTTCGATTATTACTGCCCGGCCCCTATTTTTTCGTGAGGTTACCGTTGAATGGCTTAAACACCATAAGATTAATTATCACAATATTACGCTTGTTGAGGACAAACTCCAGGAATGTATCCAGTCCAGGGTAGATGTGCTGATTGATGATGGTCCTCATTATGCGGAGGAATTTGCGCTTGCCAATAAACCGGTTATTTTATATGAGCAGCCTTATAATTCGTCCGTTACTAATGACCTGGTATTGCGCGCTGCAAATTGGATTGAAGTAAAACAGCATATTGACAGCCTGGAATCCAAATATGCGCAATCCTGACCATTCACCGAACATTTAAGCCAAAGATGGTCCATTACATATTTAAGAACATCGGTAATATCGGACAAAGGCGGTGATCCATTCATGAAGCTGGAGAGGCTGATATCCATTACATATGCGCTGCTGAACAACGAGGTGGTCTCGGCATCGGAATTGGCGGACAAATACGGCGTTTCGCAAAGGACCATTTACCGGGACATAGAGGCTATCTGCGCGGCAGGCATCCCCGTCGTATCCTATCAGGGCGTGAACGGCGGGTATGGGATCATTAAAGAATACAAGATGGACAAAAGCCTGCTCGGTTCCGACGATATCGCCTCCTTGATCACCCTTCTAAACAGTACGGCAACCGTATTCCAGGATGACCGGGCACAGCAGACGATTCATCGGCTGAAGACTGTTCAGAACAAGAATAACCGTACTCCGAGCCTGACGATGGATCTGGGAAGCTGGAGGGCCTACAATGAAATTCTCCGAACTCTGCGATCAGCGATTAACGCCGGCCAGCTTGTCCGGTTTTATTATATGAGTGCCAAGGATGAGCGTATGGAGCGGACCGTTGAGCCTGTCAGCCTGCTGCTGAAATACGATTCCTGGTATTTATACGGATTCTGCCGATCGCGCAGCGACTATCGGGTTTTCAAGCTGACGAGAATGTCGGAGCTTGCTGCCCTGCCGGAATTGTTCGAACGCCGTCCCAACGTTCCCACCGAAGATATTTTCTCCGGCGGCGGAGATGTTCAGGAGCAGGTCGAGTATGCGGTCATCCATTTCTCGGCAGGCCCGCTCGCCAGGGTGCTGGATGAATTTTATCTGGACGAGAAAAGGTTCAATGAAGACGGCACGCTTACGCTGACGATTGCTCAGGCTATCGATACCGATTGGCTGATGGAAAGGCTGCTGAGCTTCGGCGAGGATGTGGTCGTTCTCGAACCGCCCTCGCTGAGGCGCCGGATGAAAAAGAAAATCGAAAATATGTTAGCCCGATATGATGAAGTATGACACTCTGTTGTCATACTTTTTTATTTATAATGAGCTCAAATACGATAAACGGAAGGAAAGTGGAGCTGATGATCAATCATCCCTTTTTCTATGAAGAACAGATGAAACTGCATAATCGTGAGCTCAAAAAAATCGATAGGAATGCCTGGATGTGGCTTGAAACGAAGCGGAAGCGGTCCATGAGACTTCTATCTTCAGTGATTGCCCTGATCGGTCTGAAAAGCGTATAACCTGCATGACCGCACATTTTGGGAATGTCGTTTGAGTTTGTGCTTGACCGCGTATCGCCAATTCATTATACTGTGGGAAATTGAATATGAGGCGATAATCAAAGACATGGTTCAACGTAACGGACTGTCCAGAGAAGGAGTCAAGGCTGAGAGCTCCCCGGTGACCGGATGTGGAATTACCCCTTTGTAGCCGTGGCATCGAACCCGCTGCGAATGACAGCAGCCGTTAGTAGACGAGACCGAATCATCCCCGTTACCGGATGCATCAATGAGGATCCTGCCTGTCTAAGCAGCGCATATGACGCGGCTTGAGGCGGATCGAATGAGGGTGGAACCACGAGCTTGAACGCACTCGTCCCTTTCCAGGGATGGAGGCGTTTTTTTGCGTTCACATAAACGAAAATACCGGAGAAAAGGAGGAGAAGGACAATGGCAATGAAGCGGGTTCAAGTAAGGATGCAGGATGGAAAAATACGAGAGGTGGAGCAGGGAACCACAGCTCTGCAGGTTGCCGAAGCGATCAGCGCGAGCTTGCGGAAAAGCGCCGCATGCGCCCGGGTAGACGGCCGGCTTGTCGATCTGGACACAGCGCTTGTCGAAGACTGTGCTCTGGAAATTGTCACACTGGCGAGCGAGGACGGCCTAGCTGTCTACCGGCACAGCGCGGCCCATCTGATGGCCCAGGCTATCAGGCGCTTATATGGGCAGGAAGCGGTAAAGCTTGGCATCGGGCCAGTCATTCAAGACGGCTTCTATTACGACATGGATTTGGCGAAGCCGCTTTCCGTCGATGAACTGGGACCCATCGAGGAAGAGATGAAGCGGATCGCGCAGGAGGATCTGCCGATTACCCGGCGGGAAGTATCAAGGACCGAAGCGCTGCGGATTTTCGGAGAGCTTGATGATCCGTACAAGCTGGAGCTGATTCGCGATTTGCCGGAGGCTGCCGTCATTTCGATCTATGATCAGGGTGAATTTTTCGATCTGTGCCGGGGCCCGCATCTGCCATCAACGGGTCTGATCCGTGCCTTCAAGCTGCAGAGCGTGGCCGGCGCCTACTGGCGGGGCGACTCCAGCAAGAGCGTCCTGCAGCGGGTGTACGGAACGGCTTTTGTGAAGAAAACGGAGCTTGACGAGCATCTGCAGCGGCTTGAGGAAGCGAAGAAACGCGATCACCGCAAGCTTGGCAGAGAGCTGGAATTGTTCATGTTTTCCGAGGAGGCTCCGGGAATGCCGTTTTATTTGCCGAACGGGATGATGATCCGTAACGAGCTGGAGGAATTCTCGCGCAGGCAGCAGCGGCAGGAAGGCTACGAGGAGGTCCGTACGCCGCTCATGATGAATCAGCGGCTGTGGGAGGAATCCGGCCACTGGGACCATTACCATGAGAATATGTATTTTACCGAGGTGGATGAAACAAGATTCGCGCTCAAGCCGATGAACTGCCCGGGACATATGCTGATCTTCAAGAACGCCCTGCGCTCCTATCGGGAGCTTCCCATCCGGATCTCCGAATTCGGACAGGTGCACCGTCACGAGTTCTCGGGAGCTTTGAACGGAATGATGCGGGTGCGGACGTTCTGCCAGGATGACGCGCATCTGTTTGTGCGGCCCGACCAGATTGCGGAAGAAATAAATGCCGTTCTTGCTTTAATCGACCGCTTCTACAGGGTGTTCGGGTTCGATTACAGGCTGGAGCTGTCGACAAGACCGGAGGACTCCATGGGTTCTGCCGAGCTGTGGGAAGCAGCGGAATCGGCCCTGCGCAATGTGCTCGAGGATCGTGGAATCCAGTACCGGCTGAATGAAGGCGACGGGGCCTTCTACGGGCCGAAAATCGATTTTCATATTCTGGATGCGCTTGGGCGCAGCTGGCAGTGCGCCACGGTTCAACTGGATTTCCAGATGCCGGAGAAATTCGATCTGAGCTACATCGGTGAAGATAACCAGAAGCATCGTCCGGTTGTCATTCACCGGGCTGTGTACGGCTCCATCGACCGCTTTATCGGCATTCTTACAGAGCATTACGCCGGGGCATTTCCGCTCTGGCTGGCTCCCGTACAGGTGAAGCTGCTGCCCGTATCCGATCCGTTTTCAGATTATGCGGTAGAGGTAAAGCGGCAGCTTGAACGGTCGGGTATTCGTGCTCAGGTGGACCTGCGGAGCGAGAAGCTCGGGTATAAAATCCGGGAAGCGCAGCTGCAGAAGATCCCTTATATGCTGGTGCTGGGCGAGCAGGAGAAGCAGAACGCTGCTGCCGCGGTCCGCAGGCGGGGAGAGGGCGACCTTGGCTCCATGAGCGTAGCGGAAGTAACGGAGCTGCTGCTCGGGGAGATTGCGGGCAGGCGTTAGCGGGCGGCCAAATGGAAGAGACATCGAGGCTCCCTGATTGCAGCAGAAGCAATGGCGCTGTTGCTCCAGGAAATCGCGGGCAAGGGTAGCGGCGGCCAGGGGAAGGACAACCGTGGCTCCGTCAATGGGGCCGGGCAGCGGTACCGCTGTTTAGGGAGAACGCGGACGGGATATTCGGGGAACCGGCAAGTCCAAAAACAACAGACCATGCGGCAAGCCCCCGGCAGAGATTGTTGTCAGTTACATCATATCCCTGATAAAAATTACAGCTTAATAGTACAGCAGAAAGGCCGGATTATGCGGGTTCCATATCGCATAATCCGGCCTTTTTCAACTCTTTGGTATTAAGGTTCATTCTGAAAATGTCGATAAGGTCTGTGGGAAGAAGCATTTTTTGCCGCCAGAGGGCGGTGAGATCCGTTTCTTCTTGCATATTCAGAACGTATAACAGTTGGCGTCTACTTTTCTGAATATTTTTATGTGAAGAAACTAACTTGACGCCAAAGGACGGCGACATCCGTTTCTTTTTGCAATTATTTGTTCCCGCCGCCTATTCCGACAGATACACTCGTCCCGCAAACCTGCTTCGTGATATAATGGCGGCATTATCGCATACAAAAGAGGGAGGGGCATCCCCATGGGCTTGTTTGCGCTCTATCGTTCACGCAATTATTTCAAACGCATCTTCTTCACAACCATCCTGCTTATCGTGCCCCTGCTGCTGATCTTCTGCAGCGTCCTGTATGCCTTCTCGCGGAATACCGCTCTTGAGCTTCAGCAGGACGCCAACCACAAGGTTCTCAGCCAAATCAACTACAATATCGACAACCTGAATGAAATGGTTACGAATTTGACCGTATCCACCTTTAATGACCGCGATATCATCTCTTTATTGAACAGTCCTTCCCTCGATATGTTCCAATTCTATAATAAGCTGGAGAAGATGGACCGGATATTGATCTCCAATCCTTATCTCAGCTCCATTGCGATCTATAACAGCTCAAATAAATGCTATTATTCGACCACCTTTCTTTCGCCGATCAGCTGTGGGGCGAAGGAGCCTTATAATATTCTGAAAGCGTTTTTAGAAAAGAACCGGACGTTCCCCAAGCTTACGCTCCAGCCCATGACGGAAGAGGATGGGGCAGGCAAAGGCTCGGTATTATCGCTGCTGATCTACAGCTCGGCGGGCGACTATTCGTCCAGCCAGAGTATTCTGATGCTGAATGTGAAATCCTCCTGGATGTTCGATAATATCCGCATGATCAACGAGTTGGGCGATAATTCGTCAGGTTATGCCTTCATTATCGATTCGCAGGGCAATCAATTCAGTCCCCGCGAGCAGGCGGCCCCGGACGACAGCATTATGCAGGAGCTCAACGGCAGGCTGCTGGATGTCGAGGCGCCCTCGGGTTATTTTATCGCCAAGACGGCGCAGGGCAAGCAGATCGTCAATTATCTCACCTCCAGGGTGAATGGCTGGAAGATCGTCAGTGTTCAGCCCTATGATGCCGTTTTTGGCAAAATCAATGCCATCGGGACGTTCTCCCTTGTGGTTCTGCTTTTATTTGTGGCGATTTCGCTGTTTGTTGCCGCATTTGCTTCAATAAAGCTGTACAAGCCGGTCGGTAAGCTGATGAATCAGCTGAATCTTCCGCCGACGCTTGACCGCGAGCGGGTGAGCGGCAGCAGGGACGAGCTGGGCTATCTGTCCTTCGTCTATGAGGATATGCAGACGACTATGAGTCTTCTCCGCAACGACCGCGAAGCGAGTCGTGACGTGCGGCATCATTATTTTCTGAAGCGCTGGCTAATGGACAGTCCCGGCATATCCAGGAGCGAATATGAGGAGTACTGCCAGGATCGCGGGTTGGATGCCGACTCCACCTTTGTGCTTTGCCTGCTAAAGATTGACGATTACGCCAAATTCCGCGATTCCCGCAATGAACGGGAGCAGAAGCTGGTCAAATTCGCCGTGACCAACATCGTGGAAGAGATCATCGCTTCGCATGATGCCGATCCGGCGGTGGATATGGCAAGCGACCATCTGGTCCTGCTGATTCGCCATCCTCAGGTCGGAGCGCAGCCGGACTCCGCGCTGCTTGAGCGGCTTCGGCTGATCCAGGATACGGTCAGCAGTTATTACAAGCTCACGCTGACCATCGTCGTGGGCCAGCCTTTCAATGATTACAAGCTGCTGACGCGGCAGTATGAGCAGCTTCAATTTTATTCCCTGCACCGGATGGTCCTGGGCAAGCAGGCGTTGATTACGCCAGAGCTGTATGCGGCGGAAGCCGGCGAGGCAAACGAGCAGATCCCCCTTGATCTGGAGAAGCGTCTGTCTGAGAGCATCCGCAGCAATGATCTTACTATGATGAAAGCCAGGCTGGATGATTGGATGGTGTGGATCAAGGGCCTTCATATTGAGCAGATCGATTTTGCTGTGCTGCAGGTTATTATGGTCATCCACCAAACCATCCGGGAGCTGAACATTCAGCATGTGCAGACCGTTATGAGCAAGCTGAAGCGCTATACGAACCTGATTCTGGAGCAGGAAACGCTGGAGGATATCCGAGAGCAGATCGAGCATGTTCTGGAAGAGCTGGTCAATGAGCGGAATCATGTCAAGACGGGCAAGCAGAATTTCCTGGTCGAGGCGGTCAAGGAGATTGTGCAGCTGAATTATACCGATCCCAATTTAAGCCTGCAAAGCATAGCCGCTATTATGAAAATGTCCTCGGCCTACCTGGGCCGGTATTTCCGCAGCAGCGAATCTCTGTCCGTGGCTGATTATATGAACCAGGTGAGACTGGCGGTGGCGATGAAGCTGCTGGAGCAGGAGGAGGACAGCGTAATCGAGATCATGCATAAAGTGGGCTACAGCAGCGAGAGCAATTTCTTCAAGCTGTTCAAGAAAAATATCGGCATGACCCCGGGCGAATACCGCATCGCTCGGAGAGGGTAAGGGCAAGAGCGATTTGTAAGGAGGCGGGCCAGGCTGCCCCTGGTTAACGTTGGCTTAATGCAGTATGACAGGCACCACTGGAATCGAATGCTGTTGGAATACCTGTGCAGGATTCCACGATTCCGGGGGTGCCTTTTTATGGTACTCGGTAGCGCTCGCGAGCATGAGAAAGGACATTTTTTCTTGGGGCAGCGGGCAGGCGGGGCCAGCTAGGGTGGGGCATGCAGTGGTGGAGCACGTCGGGGCTAATGTTGTGCTGTGGAGCACAAGGGGGGAGCTATAGTAAGGTTTTTCCCACTTAGAGAGGTTCAAACGGAGATTGGGAGCGGGGTAAGCGGGTTTTTCCTTGCTCGAGTGGGCGATTAGGCAATTGATTGCTGTGGAGCACATCTGGTGAGTTGTAGCAAGGTTTTTCCGGCTTTGAGGCTTCAAACCGAGGCTGGAAGCGGTGGAAGCCGGTTTTTCCTTGCTCGAGCGGGCGAATGGGGCAAATGCATACTGTAGAGCATGTCGGGTGAGATATAGCAAGGTTTTTCCGGCTTTGAGGCTTCAAACCGAGGCCGGAAGCGGTGGAAGCGGGTTTTTCCTTGCTCGAGCGGGCGAATGGGGCAAATACGTACTGTGGAGCATGTCGGGTGAGTTGTAGCAAGGTTTTTCCGGCTTAGCTGTGGCAAGGTTTTCCCCACTTTGAGGGGTTCAACCCGAGGTCGACAGCAATGTGGCAGGTTGAACCACATGAGACATAAGGGCATAGCACGCAGAGGCCATCGAACGGAGCGGCCGGTATTCCCCGCGGCAAGCCGCAAAAACACATTTTAACAGTCATAGCCGGAATGAACAGTTCGAATTGAGCAGCCGGGAAGTGCGCAAATCGCAGTCGATGTATGAATTTAGCAGTGTTCAAGAGGCGGGCAGCGGCTTCATAATCGGAAGTAACACGTCAGAGAGGGGTGAGGCCATGAATTCCACCAGTCGGTTTCGCGCCGGATGGAGGCGCTGGAACAGGAACCGGCAGCTGTTCATTCTTACACTGCCGGCTCTCCTGTTCAAGCTCATCTTTAACTACCTTCCGCTAATCGGTTTGGTAATCGCTTTCAAAAACTACAATTACGCAAAAGGCCTGCTCGGGAGCGACTGGGTCGGATGGGACAACTTCAAGTTTTTCTTCACAACCGACAATGCCTTCCGCATTACCCGCAATACAATCCTGTATAATTCGGCCTTTATCGTGCTGACCATTCTGATTGCCGTCACGCTGGCCATTCTCATGAATGAAATCAACCGGCGTTGGTTGAAGCTGCATCAGACCGTGCTTATTCTGCCCTATTTTCTGTCCTGGGTGGTAATCAGCTACGTGACGCTTGGCTTCTTCGATCAGACGAGCGGTTACCTGAACGAGCTGCTCATCCGTTTCGGGGGCCACCCGGTCAAATGGTATCAGGAATCCCAATATTGGCCTTACATTCTGGTGCTGGTGAAGCTGTGGAAAATGGTCGGCTTCTCGACGCTGATCTACTACGCAGGCATCATCGGGATCGATACGAGTTATTACGAAGCGGCCCGCATCGACGGAGCGAACAAATGGCAGGTCATCACGCGGATTACCGTTCCGCTGCTCGTTCCCTTGATTGTGGTTCTGTTCATTGTGGATGTGGGCAATATCTTCCGCGCCGATTTCGGGCTGTTCTATTTTATTCCCAACGATACCAGCTTCCTGTACGGGACAACGGACGTTATCGATACGTATGTCTACCGCTCCCTGCGCGTTGTCGGCAACATCGGGATGTCCACGGCCATCGGTCTTTATCAGTCGGTTGTGGGGCTGGTGCTGGTGTTAGCGGCAAATGCACTGATCCGAAAAGTCAATTCAGACAACGCCTTATGGTAAGCGTTAGAGGAGGTGAGAATCCATGTCCAATACGGCTAGTGCAAAATCCGCGCAGCTGATCATTAATCTGTTCTTTCTCGTGCTGTCGGCGCTGATCGTCATTCCGCTGCTGCTCGTGATTTCCATATCGATTTCAGACGAAAAATCGCTGCTGACGACAGGGTACCGGCTCATTCCCAGCCATATTAATTTCAGCGCTTACTCCATGATTCTCCAAAATCCCGGCCAGCTGCTGCAGGCATACGGCGTTACGATTCTGGTTACCGTGGTGGGATCTGTGGCGGGCCTGCTGCTGACCTCAATGGTTGCCTATTCCATCTCCCGGGCGGACTACAGCTACCGGCGGGCCACGACGCTGTATGTGTTTTTCACGCTGCTGTTCAGCGGCGGCCTGGTGCCGTTCTATATTCTCGTAACCCAATATCTGGGCATCAAGGATTCCATCTGGGCCCTGATCATCCCTTATCTGATCAATCCGTTCTACGTGCTGATTATGAAAGGATTCATGGAGAAGCTTCCCGGTGAAATTTATGAGTCGGCAAAAATGGACGGAGCCAGCGAATACCGCATTTTTTTCAAAATCGTGCTGCCCTTGTCCACGCCGGCGCTGGCTACGGTCGGTTTGTTTATCTCCTTCGCCTACTGGAACGACTGGTGGCTGGGACTCCTGTTCATTGACAACCAGAAGCTGGTTCCGCTGCAGCTGCTGCTGTACCGGATTATGAACACGATTGATTATTTGTCCAATAATATCGACAGGGTGAATGTTCAAATCGACATGACACAGTTTCCGAAGCTGTCCGCCCGAATGGCGATGGCCGTTCTGGCAGCCGGCCCGATGATGTTCGTGTTCCCTTTCTTCCAGCGATATTTTGTAAGCGGACTCACGGTTGGTTCCGTCAAGGGTTGATCCGGTTCATCCGCTTCCGTACGGCCAAGGCCGGACGGACTGTGACACATACAGCTTCAAAGAAGAGATGAATAGAAAACGGGAGGTTACAAGAAGATGACAAAGGCGAAAAACAAACTGCTCATGGTCATGCTTGGCTTGATGGTTCTGGTTCTTTCCGCTTGTGGTTCCAACACCGGCAATAATGGCGTGAATGACGCGGCCGGCAGTACAAACACCCCGAACTCCGGGGCAGCCGGCGAAACGGCTGACAATGGCGCCGATACGTCCAAGGAAGTGGAGCTGACCTGGTATTTCCCGGTTTCGGCTGTTCCCGCCGCTATGGATAAGGTGGCTGCGGAAGCGAACAAAATCATCAAGGAAAAAATCAACGCGACTGTCAAATTTATGCCGGTGGCGTTCGGGGATTACACGCAGAAGATGAATACTGTGGTCGCATCCGGGGAGAAAACGGATTTGATCTGGACCTCCAACTGGAATTTTGACTATGTGCAAAATCAGGGTAAGGGCGCATTCCTTCCGCTCAATGAGCTGATTGACAAGTATGGGCCGGACGTTAAGGCAAGCATGCCGGATTTTGTCTGGAAGGCGACTGAAATTGACGGACAAATCTATGGCGTTCCCAATTACCAGACGGTAACGAACCGCGAAGGCTTCATGATTCAGAAGCGCTATGTCGACAAGCTCGGCATTGATACCAGTACGCTCAAGAAGCCTTCCGACTTGACGGCTGTGCTGGAAAAAATTCATGCGGACGACAGCTCCGTCATTCCAATGGGCATGGACAACAAAGGGAAATTCGGCAATATGAACCGTACCTATAATTTGGAAAATGTCATCACGAATATTGCCGTCATCGATCTGGATAATCCGGATAAAATCATCAATATGTACGAGACGCCGCAGTACGAGGAATATTTGGCCCTGGTGCAGGACTGGTTTGAGAAAGGCTACATTAATCAGGACGCGGCAACGCTCAAGAACGCAGCCAATATGAATCTGACCGGCAATGTCATCACTTCCTACCATAACGTACTGAAGCCGGGCGGCGAAGCGGAGACGAAGGTTCAGATGGGCGGACAAGATTTTGTTTATGTTCCTATGACTGATGTGTACACCGGCACGAATACGATTATTACGACGATGTCGGCGGTCAGCCGGACGTCCGAGAATCCCGAGCGGGCCATGCAGCTGATTAATCTGGTCAATACGGATAAAGAGTTATATAATCTGCTCATCTACGGAATTGAAGGCACGAACTACACGAAAACGGCGGACGACAAGGTCAAGCTGATTCCGGACAGCGGCTATGCTCTCAGCGATTGGGTACTCGGCAATGTATTCAACGGCTATGTGCTGGACGGCAAGGATCCTGAGGTTGCGAAGCAGACAAAGGCAGAGAACGAATCCGCGAAGCCTTCGCCGATTATGGGCTTCAAATTCAAATCCGATGCGGTCCTGTCGCAAATTGCCAACGTTACCTCCGTGGTCGACGAGTACTCCCCGGGTCTGAATACCGGTGTCATCAGCGCAGCGGATAAGCTGGCCGAATTCCGCGACAAGCTGAAGCAGGCGGGCATTGACGAGATTATTGCAGAAGCGCAGAAGCAGCTCGATGCCTGGAAGGCTTCACAGTAAGGAAACGAAAAGGAGCGAACTTAACCTATGCCATTATCGGGAGAACGGGTGGAAATGCCCATCCTGCAGGCGGACACCCTTTGGGCGCCTCCGCAGTGGGCGCTGACGGAGCGGCTGCTGATCGACACGCTGAACGAGGCGGCATCGGAATTCGTTGCCCGCTACACACGTCCGGACGGAACGCTGATCTGGCGGGACAATTGGCCCGGAATGGATGGATCGGACGATCCTTATGAAGCGTTCATGTATCTGTCTCTACTCTACACAATTGGCGGGAGCGAAGAGGTCAAGCGGCTTTCCGGCTTTATGTGGGAAGCGCTTACCTGGCAGTGGACCGCGTATGGCCAGATTCATAATGAGTTTGACGGTTATTATGACTGGATGCATCATGGCGAAGGTTATTTATACTTTTATTTTCTGGGCATGAGCGACCCGGAGTCACTGAAGAACAGGCAGCGGACCGTGAAATTCGCAGCCATGTATACCGGCGACGATTCTGCGGCTCCCAACTATGATAAGGAACTAAGGCTTATCCGCTCACCGATTACGGGAAGCCGCGGTCCCCGGTTCGACATGACGGAGGAAGACTGGATCACTCACCGGGGGGTGCTGGATCATTATCCGGCTCCCTTCGAGGATCTGGATGGCGTCGATTACGCCAGCGGCACCTGCCGCTGGTCCGACGATCTGATCTACAGGCAAATCATCCAGCGGATGAATGAACGCAAGGCCAAAGGCGATGTGCCGTTGAACCTGAACGCAACGGGATTGATTACCCACGCCTTCCTGTTCACCGGGGATGAAGCCTATCGCATGTGGGTGCTGGGCTATCTGGATGCCTGGAGAGAGCGGACTGCCAGTAACGGGGGGCTGACGCCCGATAACGTTGGTCTGAGCGGGAAGATCGGCGAATACAACGATGGAAAATGGTGGGGTGGCTACTATGGGTGGCGGTGGCCGCACGGCTTCCTGACGATTATCGAGCCGATGATCAATGCGTCGATGAACGCGCTGCTGCTGACAGGCGACAAAAGTCAGCTGGATCTTGCAAGGAGCCAGCTGGATATGAACTGGAGTCTGGGCAAGGAGGATCAGGAGGGACGCTGGGTCACGCCGAACAAGCATACGGATGCCGGATGGACAGATTACCGTATACCCAATGCCGTGTATCCCATTCATCTGTGGAGCGTATCCATGAGCGAAGAGGATCTGCAGCGCGTCCGGCGCATACCTATTCCCGAGTTCCTGAGGCGAATCGATATTCCCGTCGTATCGGGGCGAAATCCGGATACAGGCAAGGAAACGAAGCATTTCATCGGCAATCTGATTCCGTGGTTCCTGTTCATGCAGGGGGAATTTCCGGATTATCCCCAGCGCATTCTGGACGCCAATTACCGCCTGATCGCACAGCAGCTGGGCAAAATGCGCTCAGAGGCGGGAGATCCCGCCAATTGGGACTGGGAAGATATTAACGGCATCCACACCTGGCAGGAAATGTGTCCGGTCTATATGGAATCGCTTGTACAGCTGACCTTCGGCGCGCCTGCGCATATTTCCCATGGCGGGCTGCAGCACGCCCGCATCCGTTATTATGACGGCCTGGGCAGGCGGCCGGGACTGCCTGAATCGGTCGGCGCTCTGATCGACCGCATATCGGAGACTTCCGTTACGCTGACGCTGGTCAATTTAAGCCTGTTCGAGGAGAAGGAAGTTATCTTGCAGGGAGGAAGCTTCGGGGAGCATGCGTTCCGCAAGGCTGAGCTGTATGATGAGGCAGGCAGCAGGACAGGCAGCGCCGACGCGTCCGGCAAGTGGCTGCTGGTCAGGCTGGGCAGGGGCGCAGGCGTCAAACTGGTGCTGCAGATGGACCGCTATGTGAATGCGCCTTCCTATGAAACGCCCTGGCAGCAGGCGGACAGCACACTCATGCTGCGAGGCAGGACTTAGAAGTCCGGTGATTGTCTGACGGTGCGGGCGGTAACGACCGGAGAAACGCAAGCTTTGTGTAAGGAAGCGTCTGCGTAAGCAGCCGTATACAACAATATTGCCGACAAGTGCTGCAGGCGGAAAATCCGTTTTGCAGCTCTCCGCGGATACCAAGGAGACGTTCTCGACTGCGCAGTCGGATTTTTTCAGGGGAAGAAACTTGGTCTGCCGCCTGAGAGCGGCGAAGCTTCTTGAAATATATGGAGGTATATCATTTCATCTATTCTTTGCTTATATGTCTGAGTAAAGAAACTTGCTGCGCCGCCAATAGGACGGCGACGGCCGTTTCTTCTTGAAAATCAGAACGTATAAAATTTGGCCTCACTTTTTCTGATAATTGTGAGGAAGAAACTAACTTTACCGCCAGGGACGGCGATAGCTGTTACTTCTTGCCAGAATGCATAAGTATCGCATTTATCCATTACTAGAAGGTCCAAGGGAAGTAATTTACGCTGCCGCAAAGGACGGCATTAGCCGTTTCAGCTTGCGGGGGCTGATAAAGCAAGGAGGGAAAGAAATGCAGTATACGACGCTGGGCCAAACCGGCATCCGGGTGTCGAAGCTCGGTCTTGGCGGCGCCCCCCTGGGCGGCGACTTCGGCGCAACTACGGATGAAGAGATAGAGCGCGTCGTTCACACGGCGCTTGATTCCGGCATTAATTTCATCGATACCGCTCCCCTGTACGGCAACGGGCAAAGCGAGCTGCGTATCGGGCGCGCGCTGAAGGGAAGACGCGCCGATACGGTGCTGGCAACCAAAGCCGTGAGGCGCGATCAGGCCTATACGTACGAGAATACCCTAAGCTGCTTCGAGGACAGCCTCCGCCGCCTGCAAACCGATTATATCGATCTCATTCAGCTGCATGAGCTGGAGCGGACGACCTTCGAGGAAGCGATGAACGGGACCGTCGCGGCTTTCCTGAAGCTGAAGGAGGAGGGCAAAGTGCGGGCGATCGGCGTCAATGCCGGCAAGCCCGAGCTGCTGCTGCCCTTCATTGCTACGGGGAAGATTGACATGGTGCAAAATTACGGCCGCTACATGCTGATCGATTTCTCGTCGAAGGACACGCTGCACCCCTTCGCCAGAGAACATGGAGTCGGCATTATCAACGGGAGCGTGCTGGGCATGGGACTGCTCGCGGATTCACCCGCTCCTTTCCTTCAGGGCCGGGAATTGCTTGAAGAGGCGGAGCGGCGCAAGGCGCAGCTGGACTTTCTGCGCAGGCCCGGACCGAAGGGCCTGATCGAGCCGGCCATGCGCTTCAGCCTGACCTGTCCGGACATTGCGGTTACGCTGACGGGTACGAGCTCCGTGCAGTCGCTGCTTAAGAACATCAGCTATTGCGACGGGCAAGGGCTGCCGGAAGCGGAGCTTGCCCGTTTGTATGAGTTGTTTGGTGGGCTCCCGCCCGTCTTTGGCTGACAAGAGCCGGAACGAAGCCAGGAACCGGCGCCTATACAAGGCCTCCCGCCGGGAGCGAGGCGCGCTGCAGCAAGTAAATCAGAATGGTTAAGGAAGGCGATGAGCTTAAGCCATGGGCATCGATCAACTGACACTTCGCGAGCTGAAGACGGCGCTTGAAGAAGCGGACAGGGACGGTTATACTTTGTTCCCCGAATCATTAGCGGCCGATAACTGGAAGAAAAGCGCGGCCAAGCCGCTGTTTGCCCCTTTATGGGCGCAGGTGCGGGAGAAGGGCGCGTACTACGCGGCCAATCAGCCCGAGGTGCTGCCGTTCTCCGAATTTATCCTCTTCGGGAAGACGGGGGACCGGCAGACCTTCGAGGCCAAAATATTTGACAGGAGGATGCGCCTTACCGTGCTTTCCCTGCTTCGGCTGACAGACGGCCCAGGCGAATGGGATACGCCGCTTGAAGATTGCTTGTGGGCGATTTGCGAGGAATCGACATGGGTCTTCCCGGCGCATGTGGGGGTATACCGCAACGCGTACCCGGACGATATTTGGGACCGGGAAATTCCGCCGCGCGAATCGGTGGATTTGTTCGCTGCGATTACCGGCTTCGCGCTTGCCGAAATCCTGGCTATGCTCGGAGATACGCTGCATCCCTGGATTCGAAACCGGATCCGCAAGGAGCTGGACAGCCGCATCTTCGGCCCGTTCTTCCGAGATCCGGCGCCGCATACCTGGGAGCTGAAGACCAACAACTGGCCTGCTGTATGCGCGGCTGGCATCGGCGCGTGCGCTATCTATGAAGAACGTGACAGCGAGCGGCTGTCGGGCATGCTGTGGCGGATTATTGACTCGATGAGGAACCATCTGAGCGGCTTCGACGAGGAAGGAGCAACCGCGGAAGGCGTAGCCTATTGGCAGTTCGGCTTCGGGTTCTATGTCTACTTCGCGGAGCTGCTGCGCGAGCGGACGGGAGGACGGATTGATCTCCTGGAGGGCGATAAGATCGGACGGATCGTCACTTTTCCGAATGCCTGCCTGCTCTCAGGCAGCAAGGTCGTCAATTTCTCCGATTCGGTGGAGCGGATTGATTTTAATCTGGGCTTGTTTGCGCGGCTGCATTCCCGTTTCAACAATGTCGAGGTGCCGCAGCAGCAGCCTGAGGCCAATCAGCTGTTCACGTATTGGGCCAATACGAGCAGGCTGATGATGTGGACATTGGACGGCGGAGATGCGGCCGAGGAGGCTTCCACAGCTGAAGCTCCGTCCAGCACGGCTGGCGGCGAGCCGGTCCATGAGGATTATTATTTCAAGGGCCACCAATGGGCGATCTCCAAAAGCCGCAGCGGGGATGGTTTCATTGCCTTCGCCGCCAAGGGAGGCAGCAACGGGGAGCCGCATAACCACAACGATCTGGGGCACTTTCTGCTGCATGTGAATGGCGTCAGCGTGCTGGCTGACCCGGGAGCCGGCCATTATACGCGGCAATATTTTCAGCCCGGAATCCGGTACGAGACGCTGACCGCCGGATCGCACGGGCATTCAGTACCAATTATTGGGGGCAGAAGGCAGTCTGCGGGCAAAGAGTACCGGGCGGAGGTCATCCATTATGCACGCACGGAGGAAGAGGTTGGCTTTGATCTGGATTTAACCGGAGCCTATGACTGTCCAGGCTTGGCCGGGCTGACGCGCCGTTTCCGCTGGATGCGATCAGCAGCGGGAGCTTTCGAGCTGATGGTAGCGGACTCCCTGCGGTTTGAAGGACAACCGCAATCGGTGGTCGAAGTCTTTATTTCATCGGTTGAGCCGCTGCGGCCGGAGACAGGTAAGCTGCTGCTTGGGCCCGTGGAGATGAATTATCAACCGGAGGCTTTTGAGCTGGAAATCGACTCGCAGACGGCCAAAGGGCTGAATGGAGAGGAGCGTGTCTTCTACCGCATTCTTTTGACGGCAATCAGGCCAGATCTGCATGTTGAGAGTGAAGTACGGTTTAAATGGCGGGTGTAATTCGGAAAGGGGTAATCGCATGTATGTAGACAGCCATGTCCATATGTGGGAGCTGGCACGCGGGGATTATACTTGGATTAAACCGGATACTCCGGTGATTGCGCGGGACTTCATTCCGGAAGAGCTGCTGCCTGCGTTGGAGCGTAATCATGTCGATTCGGTAATCCTTGTTCAGGCTGCGGCGACCACTGCGGAGACAGATTACATGCTGGCGCTTGCGGAGAAGGTTCCGTGGATCGCGGGGGTGGTAGGCGGGATGAGCCTGCTGGCGGACGATTTTGAGCAGGATTACGTCAGGCTGAGGGAGAACCGCCGTTTTGCCGGGATCCGCATCAACGGAGGCGATATTCCCGAGGCCGGAAGCAGCGCCGAGAGCCTGCTGCTGTCCAGGCTTTCCCGCCTGCAGTCGGACGGGCTGACGCTGGATATGCTGGTGACTGCCGTGCACTTGAGAGCTGCCGCCAAGTTACTGTCGATGCTGCCGGATCTGAAGGCCGTCATCAATCATCTGGGCATTCCGGGCGTGAAGGATGAAGCCTGGGAGCCATGGAGCTCGGGAGTCTCGCTGCTGGCGCAGCTTCCTGGCACCGCTTTCAAAATCTCCGGGATGCTGACCCAGGCGGGAGGGTTCTATCCGGAGCTGCTCTACCGCTATGTTCATCATCTGTGCGGGGCGGTCGGTCCCAAGCGGGTAATGTTCGGAAGCGACTGGCCTGTTGCGCTGCTCGGGGGCACTTATGACGAAGCAGTAGAATTTTTCGAGAAGGTGCTGCCGTCTGAATGGAGCGAGCCGGAGCGGGAGCTTGCGCGAAGCCTCAATGCCAGGCGCATCTATGGCGTGTGAAGGCCGGTGGCGGAAGTACATGACATGATAAAGGATGGGGGATTACAGGGATGCAGGATGCGGGACAGCTTCAATGGGCAGAGGACAAGTGGCAGCAGAT
This sequence comes from Paenibacillus sp. JT31N11, assembly GCF_056269285.1. Lineage (NCBI taxonomy): Bacteria > Bacillati > Bacillota > Bacilli > Caryophanales > Paenibacillaceae > Paenibacillus > Paenibacillus sp. JT31N11. The sequence goes on along the minus strand of NZ_JBWDNQ010000007.1, from coordinate 95,133 downwards.
TATCGGCAAGGTCAGCCTCACAAGCAGGCGAATCGGCGACTCATTTCCCTATATTTCGATAGACGGACAATACTACAATGAAGAGCCGGACTGGTGGACCAATGGCTTCTGGCCGGGGCTGCTTTGGCTGATTTACCGGGAGAACGGAGATGAACGGCTGCGGAATCTTGCCGACTCCGTTGAGAGACAGCTGGATGCTCCGCTCCAGCAGTACGAGACGCTGCATCATGATGTCGGCTTCATGTGGAGCTTGACGTCAGTCGCGCATTACAAGCTGCTGGGCAATCCCGATTCCAGACGCCGCGCCCTGACGGCGGCCAGCCATCTGATGGGCCGTTACAATGCCAAGGGACATTTCATCCGGGCCTGGAACCAGCCGGAACGCGTGGGCTGGGCGATCATCGACTGCCTGATGAATCTCGGGCTGTTATATTGGGCGAGCGAGGAGACGGGGGATCCCCGCTACCGTCATCTTGCGATGGAGCATTCGGATATGGCGCTGCGCGACATCATCCGCCCGGATGGATCGAGCAATCATATCGTAAGCTTCGATCCCGAAACGGGGCAGCGGCTTGGGGCGATCTCCGGTCAAGGCTACGCCGCAGACTCGGCCTGGTCCCGCGGAACGGCCTGGGCGCTCTACGGAATGGCGCTCGGCGCGAGGTATACGGGCGAGAACCGGTATCTGGATTCGGCAAGGAGGACGGCACAGATGTTCCTCGATCATCTGCCGGAGGACGGACTGCCGCCTTATGATTTCCGGGCCCCGCATGAAGATGGCATGGGGATGGACTCCAGCGCCGCCGTTTGCGCAGCCAGTGGAATGCTGGAAATCGCCCGGCTTGTGCCCGCGGCGGATGCCCGGTTCTATCGGGATGCGGCTTTTGGCATGCTGAAGAAACTGGATGAACGCTGCGGGACCTGGGATGACGACGGGGAAGAGGGGCTGCTGCGCATGGGAACCGCGAATTTTCCGAAGCGGGCATTCGTGAATGTTCCCATGATCTATGGCGATTATTTCTTCGCGGAGGCGATCTGCAAGCTGAGGGGACATGAGGAGCTATTCTGGTAAGGGGGGAATATGCGGATGAGAAGACGACTGGCTTATTCCATGCTTAAGACCGGAGGTTCGGAGCCTTTTCTGCATGTCCTGCAGGAGAATGGGGACGTACTTCAGGCAGTGCTGCAAAATCAGGGCATAGGCACATTCTCCGTCTTTACGGGCGACAGGCATGTATGCCTGTATTACGAAACGGCAAACGATGATTTTGTTTTCGAATGGGAACCGGCGGCCGGCAGATGGCTGGAGAACTGGCCGGACGAAAGCGGCGGGCAAACGTCGGTATCGATGATCGATATTTTTCATGACGGCTTGCCCGAAGATGCTGATTCCTGGCGCGGCTCGCGCAAGGTGGAGCAGCGTGCCGGAGCGGTAGCCCGGCTGAAGCCGGAGCAGTTCGCATCCTATGTCTTCTATCATTACCAGCTGCAGGAGGAGCGGCCCGAGGGCTTCAATAAAACCTATATCATCGGAGCACGCGGCACGCTGCTGTTCTCCTATCAGGAGCTTCCGGCAGAGGTGAGCGCTGTCCCGAGGCGAGGGCTTCTGGACACCAGCCGCACGCCGGAGGATTGGCACGGCACCATGGAGCCTCACTTCGAACGCTGGGCCGGTGCTGCCCATGGTCAGGAGCTGTGGCGTCCGCTGAGGCTGATTTTCAGCTTTTAGCGGAATGTCATCAGCCCTTATGGCCTGATCTCCTTCAAGGCCGCGTTCGGCAGCTTCTGCATCGCAAGAGCTCCCCGCGCACGCTGTGGCGATGCGTGTTTAGATGCCAGCCACACGCGGTTATCTTTTGCGCAGCTCAAAAAATTCGCAGTCCTTCCGGGCATGATAAGCGACATCGCTGACACTGGACTGGATAACAACGGTCTGCTCGTCAAAACGGACAATTACCCCGCCCGTATCGGTAATATGATCATCCTTGAAAACACGGATGCGGAACTGGCGCTCCTGCGCTTCACTGAAATCCTGATCCGTCAATAAACGGCGATGCTGTGCCATTTCTCATGCTCCTTTTCATGAATCCCCATTCTTCCACAGGATGGGGATTTTGTTGTTTCAAGCCTGAATCTATGCCCGCTTGGATTCGATCCGGGCGCTGATGCTTGTTCATTGGCCGGTTCGGGTTGATGGGATCGTACCCGTGCCCGGTCTCTATGAGAACAGGTTCATTATGTATCGGAATCATCATAAAGCCAATGCATGAAAATGTCGAGTGCCTGCCTCCCAAGCGGACAACTGCGCCTGCATGCCTACACTTGAATGGTGCCGGAAATACCTCCATAATAATAGAGAACCGATAGGGGGAGAAGGCTTTTGAAACTGACGAGTGTTACCGTAAAAGGCGTAAGTCCGTGGAACGAGGATTCCTTCATAGTGAATGAAGAAGCCGGACTGTTCGGCGTTGTGGATGGGGCCACTTCGCTCGTTCCTTATACGGGAGCCGGTGGAGAGACCGGAGGTTATCTGGCCGCGAGGCTGATTGCCGACTATTGCGTTGCGCAAGAAGGAGGGGCAGTTTCTCCGCTTGGACTGCTGGAGGAGGCGAACCGGCTGCTGCGCGCGCGCATGCTGAACGCGGGCATACGCCCTGAGCGGAAAGAAGAGCTGTGGAGCGCATGCGCCGTCCTGATTCATATCGGGGAGAAATGGATTGAATTCGCCCATGCCGGCGATTGCATGCTGGCAGCTTACTATAACGATGGCACGATACGGATCATCACACATGATCAACTGGCCCATGTCGACGACCGGACAAAAGCTGTTTGGGCCGAAGGGGTTCAGGCGGGACTTGCGACGCGGGCGGAGCTGTGGGAATATGCCAAGCCGCAGATCATAAAGGGGCGGGATTTGGCTAACGCGCCGGGGGGCTATGCCGTGCTGAACGGCGATCCGGCATTTGTGGATTATGCGGAATTCGGGCGGATCAGCCGGACCAATATCGAGTCGCTCCTGCTATTGTCCGACGGTTTGTACATACCGAAGCAAGCAGGCGAATCCGATCGCGAGGGAGCGCTGGAGATCGCCGTCAAGGTGCGGGAAATGGGCCTTCAGCCTTATATCGACTGGCTTCTTGCCCTGGAGGAATCCGATCCCGACTGCGTGATATATCCCCGGGTCAAGAAATCGGACGACAAGACGGCGATTGTGATCAGCTTCACTTGAGTCATAAGTCCGCTAATATGGAGGCTGTTTATGTTTGAGCATTATGTGGGCATCGATTATTCCGGCAAAGCTTCACCGAGGCACAAGCATACCTCGATTCAGATATTTGAGGCCCTTGCCGGCGGGGAGCCGCAGCGTGCGCGTCATAACCGGAGCTGGTCGCGCCAGGGCTGTTACGCTTATCTGGCGGATTCGCTCAGAGCGCAGCAGGAAGGCAAACGGGGGACGATGATTGTGGGAATGGATCACGGGCTGTCCTTTCCTTTGTCCTATTTTCGGGATGAGCGACCGCATAAGCCGGCTTTGCCTGACTGGATGGCTTTTTTGCGGCATTTTGACGAGCATTGGGGGGAGGCGAGGGAGAAGCCGGTGTCGGCGATTGCCTCCCCGACGCTGCCTTATCCGAATCCGACGGAGCTGAGAGTGACGGAGAAGTACACGTCTTCCGCGAAGAGTGTGCTTCACCTGAATCCGACGCTGATCTCCGTGGCGTTCTCCACGCATGCCGGGCTGCCCTGGATCTACGATCTCCGCAGAGAGTTCGCCGATATCTTGCACGTCTGGCCTTATGACGGTCTCGAGCCGCCCCCGCACAAGAGCGTGATCGCGGAGGTGTATCCTTCGCTGCTGCACAACCGGTATTCGTACCCCGGGGAGCTTGCCAAACGGGACGAGCGGGATGCTTATGCCATCGCGCTTTGGCTGCAGGAGCAGGACAGGTCCGGCGGACTGGGGCATTATATGAGCTTGTCCACACTGACGCCGCAGCAGAAAGCGGAGATTGTTCCTTTGGAAGGCTGGATTCTCGGCGTACTGTGAATTATAGAATATGGAGGTAAATGTTTGATGTGGGTTTTGTTGCTGCTGCTAGCTTTAGCCGGATTCGGGGGGCTTTCCCTGCTTGTCCAAAGAGACAGCCTAAAGCAGTTTGATCTTTCAATTATTCATGCCGTTCAAGGCTGGGAAAATGATTGGCTCACCCGGATTGCAAATGGCTTGTCCTATTTTGGTTCCTCGAAAATCGCCGTTCCATTCTCGCTTGTTATCGCCGTTCTGCTTGCTGTGGCGTTCAAGCACCGCAGGGAGATTGTATTGTTTATCGCCGCTTTGCTCGGCTCGTGGATGCTCAATGAAACGTTGAAAGCCCTGTATCAGCGCGCTCGTCCGGATATACACCGTATTGCCACGGAAGGGGGCTTCAGCTTCCCCAGCGGCCATTCCATGTCGGCCTTCACCTTGTACGGCATTTTAACCTTTCTGCTGTGGCGGCATCTGCCCACCAAGCGCTGGCGAATTGCCCTGATCGCCTTCAGCCTGTTCATGATACTGTGCATCGGCCTCTCCCGCATCTATCTCGGTGTTCATTATCCATCCGATGTGCTCGGCGGTTACTGGGTCAGCGCCTGCTGGATCACCTTGTGCATCCGCCTGTTCCTCATCTGGCAAAGAAGGACTGCAGCCGGCAGAGCGTAGCAGGGCTGCCTGTTGCCTGCCCTGTCTCCAGCCCGCGGTTCTTCAGCCGCTAAATTCCTCATTCAACCCCATTCTGCTGATCCAGTCTCACCGCTTCTGGCAGCTCATCTCTTCGCACCGCGCGCAGCTCCCGGCACGCGGTGTTTCGCTGTATGAAGGTTCCCTCATCCGGCATTCAGCCTTATTCGGCAGCAGCCTGTAGGGCGGGCTTCGTGACCCCATTCTTCGGCATCGTTTCACTTGTTGGCAGACTCCAAGTAAAGATGCCGGATACCTGTTCGCTTGTTAGAGATTGCGTGAATGCCGTGCACGCCGACCAGTACGAAGAAAGCTGGAGAAAAATGCACTTGTAATAATCAAATGGCCTTCGGATAACGCCTTGATCAGACAAGCTTTCATTAAATTTCTTACTCCTCAATAGGTGGATAAGCCGTGTTAAATCTATATCCTTGAGAAGGTTCATTGGATTGTATGCCAGCCAGCAGACGCATGGAGGATGGCTATTAAACGGGATGAAGGAAGCTATAACGATGCCCCAGCAGTATTGTACGATGCGATAAAACCGCCGTATTCTTTCCCTTTACAGACATAAACGGGTTTGCTACAATGGCTTTACTTAATTGTTAACCATATTTTTATTTATGGTTAACAATTAAAATGCCTAATGGATGGTGATGTCTTGTGCATACGGATTACGAACGGCTTGCTGCTACAAGCCAGGCGCATCTATGGAATCCTTTTACCCAAATGAAAGACTATCATGCCTCGGAACCTCTCATTATCGAACGCGGCGAAGGCATCAGGCTGTACGATATTCACGGCAGGGCATATTTTGACGGCTTCTCCTCGGTTTGGCTTAATATTCACGGACATAACGTGCCGGAGCTGAATCAGGCCATAACGGACCAGCTGGGCCGCGTCGCGCACTCCACCCTTCTTGGCATGGCCAATGTGCCCGCCATTGAGCTTGCCGGGAAGCTGGCCGAAATTACTCCGCCAGGTCTGACGAAAGTCTTCTACTCCGATTCCGGAGCAACCGGTGTCGAAATTGCCATCAAGATGGCTTTTCAATATTGGCATAACCGGGGTGTGCGGGGCAAAACGCAGTTTATCACGATGAATCAGGCGTACCACGGGGATACGATCGGCGCGGTCAGTGTCGGTGCGATTCCGCTGTACCATGATGTGTTCCGTCCCATGCTTTTTCCTTCCCATGTCATTCCTTATCCTTATGCCTACCGCTGCGAGGGCGGAGAAGCAGAAGCATTGGAAACTACGCTTACCGCCCTGCGCAGGCTGCTCCATTCGCAGGCGGCCAGCATTGCCGCTCTGATCGTAGAGCCGATTGTGCAGGGGGCTTCGGGCATCATCGTGATGCCGCCTGGCTGCCTGCGGGAAATCGCGAAGCTGTGCCGCGAGCATGATGTCCTGCTAATCGCCGATGAGGTGGCGACTGGCTTCGGCAGGACGGGAGAGATGTTCGCGTGCGACCTTGAAGGGGTTTCCCCTGATCTGATGATCATCGGCAAAGGTCTTACGGGCGGTTATTTGCCTGTGGCGGCGACGCTTGCGACCGATGAAGTGTATGACGCGTTTTATGCCGATTACGAGGAGCAGAAAACTTTTTTTCACGGTCATTCCTTTACGGGAAACCCGCTTGGCTGTGCCGTGGCGCTGGCCAGCCTGAAGCTGTTTGAAGAGCGCAGTATGCTGTCAGGGGTTCGGGCCAAGGCGTCTTTGGTGGAGCATAGGCTCGCAGCGCTTAAAGAACGCCCGCATGTTGGGGACATCCGCCAGCAGGGACTGATGATCGGAATCGAGCTTGTACGCGACAAGAATACACGCGAACCGTACGAATGGGCGGAGCGAATCGGCGTCAGGACAAGTCTTAAAGCCAGAGAACTCGGCATGCTGACGAGGCCCCTCGGCAATGTGATCGTGTTCATCCCTCCGCTTGCCAGCAGCGAAGCGGAATTGGAGCTCATGACGGCTATTTTGGTGGAAGCGATAATTTGCGTCACCGAAAGCGGGCCGGCGGCATGAACCAAACGAATGCACAGCCAATAAGAGGACTATTCGTGACGGGTACGGACACCGGCGTTGGCAAAACGGTCGTCACAGCGGCTATCGCCGCTGCACTTCGCGCCGAAGGAAGGAATGTCGGCGTCTGGAAGCCGGTTCAATCCGGCAGCACTTTTGGCAGTGGAAGGACTGATGCCCAGCAGCTGTTGAAGAGCACCGGGATCGATGAACTGCCGGAGGCGGTGGCTCCCTTCTCGTTTGCCGCTCCGCTTACACCGCTGCTCGCAGCCCGGGAAGCGGGAGTGACCCTTACGCTGGAGAAGCTGATTGCATCCGGCGGACCGCTTGCCAAGCGTTACGATGCGCTCCTTGTAGAGGGAGCGGGAGGCGTGGCTGTTCCGCTGGCAGAGGATGCCCTCGTGGCGGACCTGATGGCAGAACTTCGTCTGCCCGCACTTATTGTGGCCCGATCCGGCCTCGGCACGATTAACCACACGCTGTTGACGGTGTCATACCTGAAGCTTCGATTAATTTCCATTGTCGGTATCATCCTGAACGATGGCGAATCGGCAGAAATGCATGACGATCCGAGCCTATCCACAAATGCAGAGCTGATCGAACATTACAGCAGCATTCCGGTGCTTGGCCGTCTTCCCCGGATTCATGCCCCGGAGGATACGAACACGCTGGTACATACCGTACGGCAACATATTCAATTCGCACTGGTCAAAGAGGCGCTTTTGGCTGGAAATTAGGGAGATGACCGAGATGAACACAATTTCACTTCAAATAGAATGGCAATCGTTCGCCCAAAAGGCGTTAAATGGGGAATGCTTGACACTGGAAGAAGGGCTTGCCGTTCTGGAAGCCGGCAATGATGAGCTGCTGCCGCTCATGCATGCCGCGTTCAGTGTGAGGAAGTTCTTTTACGGCAGGAAGGTTAAGCTGAATATGATCATCAATGCCAAAAGCGGGTTGTGTCCCGAAGATTGCGGCTACTGCTCGCAGTCCATCGTATCGACGGCTTCCATACAAAAATACAGCCTGCTGGATAAAGATACCCTGCTCGCCGGAGCGCGCGAAGCCATGGCGCGCAAAGCCGGAACCTACTGCATCGTAGCCTCGGGAAAAGGACCGACGGACAAGGAACTGGGGCAGGTAGCGGACGCGGTACAGGAAATCCGCAGAACCATGCCGCTCAAAATATGCGCTTGTCTGGGCTTATTGAAGGACGGCCAGGCCGAGCGGCTGGCGGAAGCGGGCGTGCATAGGTACAATCATAACCTGAATACAAGTAAAGCGAACTACCCGGCAATCACCACTACCCACACTTATGGACAGCGTGTAGAAACTGTGGAAAAGGTGAAAGCCTACGGCATGTCTCCCTGCTCCGGAGTCATTATCGGCATGGGCGAGACCCATCAGGAAATTGTGGAAATGGCTTTTGCGCTCCGCGAGCTTGATGTGGATTCCATTCCGGTCAATTTTCTTAATGCGATACCGGGGACACCCCTGGAAAAGGCGGACCGTGTACCGGCCTTAAAAGCGCTGAGGGTACTGGCCTTGTTCAGATTTATATGCCCCTCCAAGGAAATCCGCGTGGCCGGCGGCCGTGAGGTCAACCTTCGTACGCTGCAGCCGCTGTCTCTATATGCAGCCAATTCCCTGTTTGTGGGCGATTATTTGACGACAGCCGGACAACATGTATCCGAAGATCATCAAATGATTGAAGATATGGGCTTTGAAATTGAAATTAGTGCTCTATAAGGGTAGGGCGGAATGATCATGAACTGGATGGAAGAAGAGCTTGAAATGATGACTGACGCTTCTCTGGAACGCACCTTGCGAGCCAGCGCTCCGGTGCCCGGATGCCCGGGTTATATCATGCGCGGGGGAAGAAAGCTGCTCGATTTGTCTTCCAACGATTATCTGGGACTTGCGCAGCATTACGCGATTAATGAAGCGATGCGCGAAGCTCAGTCCGCCGAAGGGGCCGGCTCCGGCGCTTCGCGCCTGGTGACGGGCAACCGGCCGTCCTTCGGCCGCCTGGAAACTGCGCTGGCCCTGTGGCAGAGCTGCGAGGCAGCGCTTGTTTTTGCCAATGGCTACATGGCCAATACCGGCGTCATCGCCGCGCTGGCAGGCAGAGGCGATGTTGTATTCAGCGATCAGATGAACCATGCGAGCATCGTGGATGGCGTCATACTAAGCCGCGCGGAGCATGCCCGATACCGCCATAACGATATGGAGCATTTGCGGGCTTTATTGAATAAGCACCGGGATAAAAAGAAGAAGCTGATCGTGACAGATGCCGTCTTCTCGATGGATGGCGACCAGGCTCCGCTGCGCGAGCTCGCAGCGATCAAGCGTGAATACGGTGCCATGCTGATGGTGGACGAGGCGCATAGCGGAGGGATATACGGCAGGCGCGGCGAGGGATTATGCCATGAGCTTGGCGTACAGGCGGACGTGGATGTACATATGGGAACATTCAGCAAAGCGTTTGGCGTCTACGGCGCTTATGTCTGCGGCAGCCGTACGCTGATCCGATGGCTGATAAACAAGGCTAGAACCTTGATCTATTCGACCGCCCTGCCCGCATCCATAGTTGCTGGTATCGCCAAAGCGCTGGAGCTGGTTCAGACCGAGCACTGGCGCCGGGAACGGCTTAATGCTGCGGGCAGGAGACTGCGCTCTTCGCTTGGCGCCGCCGGTTTCAATATCGCTGCGGGAGATTCCCCGATCATCCCCGTCATTATTGGCGATAATGCGGCTGTCTTGCGTTTCGGCAGCGCACTGGAGGCAGCCGGTATTGCATCGGCGGCAATCCGTCCGCCGACTGTGCCCAAGGGCACGGCGCGGATTCGCTTCTCGTTGTCCGCCGCCCACTCGGAACGGGAGCTGGCCGATGCCGCGGCACTCATCTGTGCCGCTGCCCTTCAATCAGGGGTGGCAGGTGGATGAGGCATTCGGGTAACGGGCCGCCCTTGCAGCAGGAGTCCAGGGGCACGATTTTGTGGCTGGCAGGATGGAGCATGCCGGATTCGATTTTTGACCGGCTGCGCTCGCAGCTGCCGGATTTTCAACATCTTTCCGCACAGTACAGCGCTGCCGATTCCGAGGAGGCGATACTGCTTTTGACGGAAGCGGCAGTCAGGAAGGCTCTGTCACCAGACCGGACTGCCAGTCAGACAAAAACTCGCTGCGGCCCCCTTCTGATTGGAGGCTGGTCGCTTGGCGCTTTGCTGGCGCTGAGACTGGCGGCCGCAGGCTGGGCCGATGGTCTCGTCCTGTTTGCGGCCAACGCAAGATTTATCCGCTCCAGGGAAGAGTCAGACCGCGGCTGGGCAGATATCTACCTCAGGCAGATGATTACAGGTCTTGCGAAGAATCGGGATGCCGTAGAGGCCCGATTTCGACAGCTTCTGCTAACGGAGGCGGAATGGAAAAGCGGACTTGGCGCCAGCCTTCCGCCGGCAGGCAGCTGGACGACTCCGGCGCTCCTTGCAGGTCTTCAGATTCTGCGGAACATGGAATGCCAGTCTCAGCTTCCGGCAATCCTTTGTCCGGCTCTGCTTATACATGGAATAGAGGATAAAATTTGCCCATACGGCGCTGCGTCAGAGCTTGCGGCACAATTGCCGCGGGCAGAGCTGCTGGCCCTGCCCGCTTGCGGGCATGCGCCTTTCCTGGAAAGGGAAGCTGAGCTGGCCGATGAAATAAGGAGATGGTGGTATGAGCAGCGGCAAGCAGGCAATACGGCATCAGTTTAACCGCAGCGCGGCGGGTATGTATGATATTCACTCCCGAGTGCAGCGCGATATGGCAGACCGGGTGGCGAGATCCCTGGTCCGATGGAAGAGTGAGACGGACATGGCCGGATTGGATATTCTGGAGATCGGCTGCGGCACGGGCGCGCTGACTGAAAGAATGGCCGCCCAATGGCCTCGAGCATCGATGACGGCTCTTGATATTGCGCCCGCTATGATCGATGCGGCCAAGCATAGGCTTCAGTTGGACAAGGCCAACCAGGAGGGCGGAATTCGCAAACGGCGCGATCCTGTACGTTTTGTTCAGGCCGATGTCGAATTATGGGCGGCTGATGCACCGAAAGACGCATACGATCTCATCGTTTCCAACGCCTGTTTTCAATGGCTGGACAATCCGGGGCAAACGCTTGGCCACATTCAGCGGCTGCTTCGCTCAGGAGGGCTGTTGACATTCGCCACCTTTGGGCCGGATACCTTCAATGAGCTGCATGCGTCCTTTCATGAAGCTTATACAGCCAGCGGGCATGCGCCGCAGCGGCACGGGCTTTCCTTTCAATCGGCAGATGGCTGGGTTAATCTTCTTTATGAAGCGGGATTTGCCAATATTCGCTGTGAGGGTTTTATTCAAAGGGAAATTTACGCGTCCCCCAGGGAATTTCTCCACTCGGTCAAGGCGATGGGGGCCAGCACATCCCAGGCCGACACAACACGCAGTATCGGGACGCGCCGCCTGTTTGCCGATATGTATAAGTCATATGAGGACAAATTCAGCATACAGGGGGGCATTGCTGCCACTTACGACGTTCTGATCATTCAAGCAGAAGCCTCCCGTTAGTGCCATGGTCACGAATTAGGCCCGGATTTTTCATGTAGCTTTCATGTTGGTTTCATATTTGCGTGCTACACTGGGAAAAAACAGTGAGGAGGCGAATGCATGAGGCCGTGGGCTGAGTTTGAAGATGTCATTACCCCGCATCTGAATCATTTACGGACCTATTGTTTTTATTTGACGGCATCTCATTGGGAAGCGGAGGATTTGCGCCAGGAGACGCTGCTCCGGGCTTTCAAGCATTACCGCAGCAAGGGTGATGTCCAATATCCGCGATCGTTATTGTATAAAATAGCCCGAAACGTTTACATAGACGCATATCGTAGGCGCAGGGGCATTATGGTTCCTATAGATGAAGCAGGTGAACAGTCCTATTGCGATGAGAATTATGCCTCTGTTCGGGGTCTGCTGGAGTGGGTAACGGAGCATTTGTCGGAGCGTGAAGTAGAAATGCTGCTGCTCGCCGAGGTGTTTCGTTATTCCTATCAGGATATTGCAGATGAACTGGATTGTACCGTGCCTGCGGTCAAAATGGTGCTCCACCGATCCAAGCAGGCTCTGCGCAAACGCGGCGCCCAGCATAAGGCTACGGGTGAACTGATCTCGCTCAAACCACAGCTTAAGCCTCCCATGCGCATGCCCAGACGCTCCTTCGTCGTCGACAGATGGACACGCGCCGTGATGAATTACGAAAGCAGATGAGCCGTAATAGCCGCATAAGCGCGAAGCGCGGACGGTCTTGTTCTGCTCTGCCGAGCATCGTGTGAAGCTACCGGTTTTATTCTTATATCCGAGCATCGAGCGAAGCGCGATCGATCTTGATCTGTCGAGCATCGTGCGAAGCTATCGGTCTTATTCTTATCATTCGAAGTCATTGCGAAGCGCTATCGGTCTTATTCTGAAAGGCTGGTGCAAAAGGCCTGGCTGCGCATGAGGAAATTTCTGATATTCGCGGGGAGTTAAAAAGGCGATATAGCTTTATCATTAGATGAAATAGCGGTTGTGGCGCTGAAGCGCGTCAAGCGCTCTTCTTTTTGTTGTATGGGCGGTGAAGTGCCATTCGGCTTGGCTTTGAATCTTGAGCGCGGAGCGGGCGGAATCGTTCTGGAGAAACGATAGTGGTCGCCTTTGTCTTTCGAAATTAACCGCTAAATGTTTCATCCAATCAAGAATTCCGAAGGACAACAGCGATCGTAAGAATGATCCGTCCGCGCAGCGTGCATTTATGTAAGAATGATCCGCCCGCGCAGCGTGCCTTTATCGATGTAAATTGATCCACCCGCGCAGCATACCCGTAATAGTTTCGCCTCAAACCACCTTTTAGCGAACAATCGCGAAAAAGGTGGTTTTTTGTTCGTTTCTATCCCATTTTATCGCCAGTTGTAAAATATAATTTATTTTTATTATAAAAATGTAACAAAAAGGCGATTCGATTTATAATTATTGTTTATTTATCATAGATAGCCCCTGATGTAAAACTCCTTATGCAGGATCATACGGCAATATACAAGAGGAAAAAGGAGGATGTGGCGGATGAGGGTGGCTCTGCCTACGAGAGCCAAAAATAAGCAATTTTATCCTGAAATACTGGAAATGACCTCCTGCGGCAAAGATGTTAGCCTTATATAAGTGTTCTTAATAAATATAGACGAAGGGTTGTGTAAGCATTTGAAGAAGGGTTGGGCAATCGTCGTTTTGCTGCCAATGCTCTTGTTGGCGGCTTGTGGTCAGAACAGCAATGAACCAGCTGCCGGGAACGATACGGCTGGGACATCACCGGCAAATAACAATGCCAATGCATCCGGGGGGAACAGCGAGGCGACAGGGACCTTGGCTGACGTACAGAAAAAAGGATCGGTAACAATCGGTTTTGCCAACGAGAATCCTTATGCATATAAAGATGCCGACGGAAAGCTGACCGGTGAGGCGGTGGAGATCGCCCGCGTTATCCTGGATCGGCTGGGCATTAAGGAAATGAAGGGAGAATTGACCGAGTTCACTTCCTTAATCGCAGGTCTGCAGGCTAAACGCTTCGACATGATTACGGCGGGTATGTTCATTAATCCCAAACGCTGTGAAGCGGTGCTGTTCGCGAATCCCGAGTACAGCATCGGCGAAGCGATAGCGGTGAAGCAGGGAAATCCGCTCAAGCTGGGGAGCTATAAGGATATTGCCGATAACGACAAGGCCAAGGTTGCGGTTATGGCCGGTGCCGTTGAGCTGGATTATCTGAAGGCGTCCGGCATTCCGGAGGATCGGATGGTTATCGTACCGGATCAGGATGCGGCCATCAGCGCGCTGCAGTCCGGACGCGCCGATGCCATGACGATGACGGGGCCGGCCCTGCAATCCAGACTGGACAGTGCGAAGGATGCCAAGCTGGAGCGGGTCATGGACTTTGAACAGCCAACGGTGGATGGCAAAGATGTTACGGGCTACGGCGCTACAGCCTTCCGTCCGGAGGATACGTCTTTCCAGGAGGCCTATAACGCAGAGCTTGAGAAGATGAAGGAATCCGGCGAGCTGCTGGAAATTCTCAAGAAATTCGGTTTTACGGAGCAGGAGCTGCCTGGAGATATGACCTCCAGCCAGTTATGTGAGGGATAATCATGACTCCGACCTGGTCGGCGATGTTTCCGCTCCTGTACGAAGGGGTCAAGATTACGATTCAAGTTACGGTAATGGCCGGGATTGTCGCATTGATCGTTTCTGTGGCGGCTGGTCTTGGCCGGGTATCGAGCTATGCGGTTGTACGAGGTATTTCCCGCATCTACGTTGATCTGTTTAGAGCCTCCTCCCTTCTTGTACTTATGTTTTGGATCTACTTCGCTCTGCCGTTTGCGGGAATAGAGCTGAGCAAGATGGTGACGGCAGTGCTGGCTATCGGCTTGAACTGCGGGGCATACGGCTCGGAAATCGTACGAAGCTCCATATTGGCTGTTCCTTCCGGTCAGTATGAAGCCTCCTTGGCGCTGAACCTGACCCCTCGGCAGCGAATGTGGCGCGTGGTCATTCCGCAGGCCGTTGTCCGCATGCTGCCGCCTTTTGGAAATTTATTGATCGAGCTGCTGAAATCGACCTCGCTGGTCTATTTTATTACGCTAAGCGATCTTACCTATGAAGCCATGATTCTCCGCAATAATTATTTATCATGGACCCCGCAGATATTTGGTCTGCTGCTTGTGATCTATTTTGCCCTGTCTGCATGCATCACGGTCACGATCCGGCTGCTGGAACGCAAATTTGCGGCTTGGAGGTGAATGAGAGATGTGGAAATGGGATTATGTCTGGGATTTATTGCCCGAGCTGCTCGGCGCTCTGCGGGTAACGCTTTATGCGACCTTGTGCGGGTTTCTGGTTGCGGCTGCATTCGGCTTGCTGCTGGCGGTTGGTTCCCGCTCCAGATTTGCCGTGTTGCGGTATACGATCCGCGGCTTCGTGGAGTTCGTGCGCAGCACGCCGCTGCTGGTGCAGGTGTTCTCGCTGTTTTATATTTTGCCGATGCTGTTTCCTTCGGCTTCCTTATCCGCGTTCACGACTGGGGTAATCGGGCTGGGGCTGCATTACAGCACGTATTTGTCCGAGGTTTACCGCTCCGGCATTGACGGAGTGCCCCGCGGTCAATGGGAAGCGGCCAGCGCGCTTAATTTTACGAAAACGCAAACGTGGATCAAAATCATACTGCCTCAGGCTTTCCGGCCAATTGTGCCGGTGATGGGCAACTATTTGATTGTTATTTTCAAGGAAACTCCGATATTGATGGCGATTACGCTCGTTGAGCTGCTGCTCACCGCGAAGAATGCCGCCTCTGATTCCTATCGGGTGTTTGAACCCTATACCGTTGTAGGAGTGCTGTTCCTGATTATCAGCCTGATCATGACCGTGCTGTTCCGGTTTCTGGAGAAGAAGCTCAACGGGAAATACGCAGGGTAAGGTGTGAGGTCCGATATGAGCATGCAATTGGAGAAACAAACAGAGGAGCTGGACGCGCGGGAAGACCGGAACGGGAGGTTCGCGGATGTACAGCCGATTGTAAAATATAACAATATAACGAAATCCTTCGGGGAGCTGGAGGTAATCAAGGGTGTGGATCTGGAGCTTTATCCGGGAGAGAAGATCGCCATGATCGGACCGAGCGGATCGGGCAAAACCACGCTTGGGCGCCTGCTCATGACGCTCGAGGAGCCGACTGGCGGAACAATCGAGCTGGATGGCGAGCTGCTGTGGCATATGGAGGTCAAAGGCAAGCTGGTCCGTGCGGACGAGAAGCATCTGCATCGGATGCGGGGCAAGGTGGGGATGATCTTTCAGCATTTCAATCTGTTCCCGCATATGAACGTCCTGCGCAATGTGACGATGGCTCCGCGTACCGTGCTGGGCTTGTCCAGGGAAGAAGCGCATGACCGCGCCATCACGATGCTGCGCAAGGTGGGGCTGGAGGAGAAGCTGGAGGTGTATCCTTCACAGCTCTCTGGCGGACAGAAGCAGCGCGTCGCCATTGCCCGGGCGCTCGTCATGCAGCCCAAGGTGATGATATTCGACGAGGTGACCTCTGCGCTTGATCCCGAGCTGGTCGGCGAGGTGCTGGAGGTTATTAAGGAAATCGCCCGCGAAGGCGAGATGGCCATGCTGCTGATCACGCATGAGATGGAGTTTGCAAGAGACGTGGCCGACCGGATCATCTTTGGCGCGGAAGGCAGAATTGTGGAGCAGGGAACGCCTGAGCAAATATTTGAGAATTCACAGAGCGAGCGCCTGCAGTCCTTCCTCGGACGCTTCGCCGGCGCTGCTTCCCAATCATCATGACAAAGGGGCCAGGGCCGATGGGAAGCAATCCGCCCCTCGATGAGGTGGTACAAGGAAGAAATGACTGTCGCCATCCTTTGGCGGTAATGATGAATTTCTTCCCCGGAACTTATAGAACACGGTAGAGGTGAAGCGTTATACAGCTTATAAATTTGAATAAACCGTCGGCCTCCGACGGCAAGCAGGTATGGCAGCTGGTGAAGGATGCAGGGACATTGGATCTCAATTCCGTATACAGCTACATCATGCTGTGCGATGTTTTTCGCGATACCTGCGTCATCGCTGTCCAGGAGGAAAGAATCGTGGGGTTTATGTCCGCTTACAAGAGACCGGATCAGCCGGATACGCTGTTTATCTGGCAGGCTGTGGTCGGCAGCGCTTGGCAGGGTAACGGATTGGGCAAAAAAATGCTCCGCGAGCTGCTGAGCCGGGAAGAAAATGGCCCGATCCGCTTTGTTGAGGCGACGATTGGACCGGATAATATGGCTTCACAAAGGATGCTCATGGGACTTGGCGAGGAAAATGGCGGACAATGTCATGTTACGGAATATTATCCGGCCGCTTATTTTCCCGAAGAATCCGATCATGAGCCGGAGCTGCTGTTTCGTGTCGGACCGTTTACAAATAATTCTTTAGGAGTGATTCGGTGAGCGAAGTCAAGAAGGACGCAGCGGATTTAAGGGTGTTCGACAAGATGGAGTCAGAGGTGCGCAGCTACTGCCGGAGCTTTGAGAAGGTGTTCCATAAGGCCAAGAACGCCAAGCTGTGGGATATCGAAGGACGGGAATATATTGATTTTTTTGCCGGTGCGGGGGCGCTCAATTACGGTCATAACAACCCGGCTATCCGCACCCGGCTGGTTGACTACTTGCTGGAAGACGGAGTGACCCACAGCCTGGATATGGCGACAAAAGCGAAAGAAATGTTTCTGAAGCGGTTCACTTTATCCATTCTGAAACCGCGCGGACTTGATTATAAAATTATGTTTCCCGGCCCGACAGGAACGAATTCTGTGGAGAGCGCCATGAAGATTGCCCGCAAGGTTACGGGACGCAGGAATATTGTCTGCTTCACCAATGCCTTTCACGGGATGAGTCTGGGATCGCTTGCCGCTACAGGCAATGCGTTCAAGCGCAAAGGAGCCGGCGTCGATCTGCCCAACACGAATTTCATGCCTTATGACGGATATTTCGGCGAAGGCATCAATACGGTGGATATGATGGAGAAATATCTGGATGATCCGGGAAGCGGGTTCGACCTGCCGGCAGCCATCATTCTGGAAACGGTGCAAGGCGAAGGCGGATTGAATGCGGCCAGCCCGGCCTGGCTGAAGAGAGTCCAGGAGCTGTGCCTGAAGCGGGACATTCTGCTGATTGTGGACGATGTGCAGATGGGCTGCGGCCGTACGGGGACTTTCTTCAGCTTCGAGGAAGCGGGCATTAACCCGGATATCGTATGCCTGTCCAAGTCGATTGGCGGTTACGGTCTGCCGATGGCGCTGACACTAATTAAGCCGGAATACGATCTGTGGCATCCCGGCGAGCATAACGGGACCTTCCGCGGGAACAACCTCGCCTTTGTCGCCGCAGCCGAGGCGCTTTCCTACTGGGAGGACGGGGCGTTTGAGAAAGAACTGGCCGGGAAAGCCAGCCGTATTGAAGAGGCGCTGAGCCAGCTTCTGAAGGAGCATCCCGAGGTCAAAGCCTACAGGAAAGGGAAGGGTCTGATTCAGGGCATTTCCTTCGACCCGCCGCAGCTGGCCGGACAACTGAGCGCAGTCGCCTTCAAACGCGGCGTCATCATGGAAACATCGGGTCCGCATGACGAAGTCGCCAAGCTGATGCCCCCGCTTACCATTGAATCCTCCGTTCTGGAGAAGGGGCTGGCCATTCTTAAGGAAAGCTTTGAAGAAATCGTACAGTCGGAGCGCATTGGGGCGCTGGTTTAAGTGCTTGCGAAATGCAGGCAAATTCGAGAGGAGAGCGATACTATGATTGTCAAGCATTTAGAGGACATTGTGAACTCCAAGTATGATATCGATACCGAAACCTGGAACGCCCGCAGGCTGCTGCTCCGCAAGGACGGCATGGGTTTTTCCCTGAATGATACGATTATCAAAGCCGGCACGGAAACGACCATCTGGTACAAAAATCATGTGGAGGCCGTTTATTGCATCGAAGGAGAAGGAGAGATTGAAATCGTCGCCACCGGCGAGAAGTTCCCCATCCGTCCGGGCATGCTGTATGCGCTGGACGGTCATGAGAAGCATTATCTGCGGGCAAAAACGCAGGTGCGGACGATATGCGTGTTCAACCCTCCGCTAACCGGCAGCGAGGTGCATGACAAGGACGGGGTTTATCCGCTGATTGAAGAGGCTGAATTGGAGGCGAACCGCTAATGAGCATAAATCTGGCAAATTCCAAGAAGACTAGAGAAGATAAATATCCGTCCCGGATTTCCGACAAGCCTGCTATCGTGGAGCGCGCGGACCCTGTTGTCTACAGCACCTGGAAGTCAGGCAGCCCATTGACCCAAGAGCAGTTTCGGTTCTACGACAGGAACGGCTATCTGTTTCTGGATCAGTTCTTCTCCGGTGAGGAGGTCGCCGGTTGGCGCTCCGAGCTGAAGAAGCTCCAGCAGCATTACGGGCAGCGTGAGGCGGAGCATGTCATTCGCGAGCCGGGCGGGACGGAGGTGCGCTCCATCTTCGCGGTCCATGAGCATAATGAACGCTTCAAGGAGCTCTCGGCCAATAAACGTCTGACCGCAATCATCAACGAGCTTCTCGGCTCGCAAACCTATATCCATCAATCCCGGATCAACTTCAAGCCGGGCTTTACCGGCAAGGAGTTTTACTGGCATTCTGATTTTGAAACCTGGCATGTGGAGGATGGGATGCCTTCCATGCGCGCGCTCAGCTGCTCCATTGCACTGGAGGATAATTTTCATTTTAACGGTCCCTTGATGGTGGTGCCCGGCTCGCATAAGAAATTCGTTTCCTGTGTCGGGCAGACACCGGACGATCATTTCAAGCAGTCGCTCCGCCGCCAGGAATACGGCGTGCCCGATGACGGCAGCCTGGCCCGGCTTGTGGAAGAAGGCGGAATCGAAACGATTGTTGGCGGTATAGGCTCAATCGTGCTGTTCGATTGCAATATTATGCATGGCTCGAACAGCAATATCACGCCTCTGCCGCGAAGCAATGTGTTCATGGTCTACAACAGTGTGGAGAATGCCTTGGAGAAGCCGTATTCGGGGCAAACACCCAGGCCGAAATATATTGCTGCACGCGGGTAACCCGGCGTGAGCGGTCTTATGCTTGTTCTCTCTATCATAGCGATCAACGTCGTCTATGTTTCGATTTTTACGCTGCGCCTGATTCTCGTGATCAAAGGGAGAAGAGGCGCAGCTTCTCTTATGGCGATGGCGGAGGTTTTTATTTACTTGGCAGGGCTCAATCTCGTACTCCAGAATCTGTCCAATCCCATCAACATGGCGGCTTACTGCCTGGGCTTCGGCATTGGCGTGTATGCGGGCAGCCGGATTGAGGAATATCTGGCACTGGGCTATTCGGTCGTACAAGTTATCGCCGATTCCGCCGCAACCGGCCTGCCGAACAAGCTCCGCGACTTTGGCTATGGCGTTACATCCTGGATGGCGGAGGGACGTGACGGCAAACGGCTGGTCATGCAGGTTCTGGTCAAACGCAGCAACGAGAAGCGGCTCATGCGGAGCATCGGCATGGTTGCGCCCAAAGCGTTCGTGATCTCCCACGAGCCAAGGCAGTTCAAAGGCGGCTTCTGGACGAAAATGATCGAGCGGTGAGCGGGATTTACTGCATGCATAACCCAAGCGGATGTCTTCTCAGGCAGCTGCTTGGGTTGTTTGAATTTGGATATTTTGCCTAACCGAATGCATAACCGCGGGGATAGCCTATTTTTTATTCGGCTTCAAAGCCAGAAGCAAGGCCAGCATGCAAAGAGCGCAGCCAGCCAACAGCCATATTGTTAAAGCGGGCTGAAAATAATTCATGCTCCGGCCGACCAGTAAAGGCAGCACAGCTCCGCCGATTCCACCGGAAGCGATCAGGATACTCGTCGTTCGGCGGGTGTTATGGGGTAACAACCGGCTGGCATAAACAATGGCTATGGCGAAAATGCCTGCCAGAAAAAGCCCCAGCATGAGAACGAAAGCAAATACGGCAATGATGTTTGAAATAGCAGCCATACCGCAGAGAGCCACAAGAGCTCCGGAGGTACCGGCAAGCAAAAAGCGCATATAGCCTGTTTTCTCGGCGATATAACCGGATAAGAGCCGTCCGGCAATCATCGAAGTCCAAAAGAAGGAGACACTGAGCGCAGCGCTTGCGTTCGAGAGTCCAAGACGTTCGGCAAACAGGGAGGGAAGGAAATTAATGACACTGGTTTCAAGCCCCACATAAATGAAGATAAAGCTTAACAGAACAAGCAATTTCATCATTTTCGCTGTACCGGCTTCAGTGTGTGCATCGGTTGCTGCGGTGTCTTGGTAAACGGCAGACCTGAAGGATTGCATCACCCAAATCAATGCCATCATGAGCGCCAATACGGCGATTACAGCGAAAGAGGCGAATGCCGATTGACGGGAAATAAACAGGCCGGAGAGGATTGGCATGACCAGCGCTCCGATACCGAAGGATACTTCAAGACGGCTCATTACAATGGCTTTGCGATGGCCCATGGATTCCAGCAGCAGCGTTCCGACTGCGGTTTGTGCCGTTCCAAATCCGAATCCGTTTATGATCAAAGAGACAAATAAAATCGACCAATGCGGCTGGCTGTAAAGAATCGTATGAGCGATAAGCAGCAGCAAAAAAGCAGCCGTCAGGACTTTTCGATACCCCAGATGGCGCAGACCGAACGGAACCAGAAGCACCCCTGCCAGAAAACCGGCAAACTGGGCAAAAATCAGCTCCCCTCCATCGCCAAAGCTTCGTCCGTACACATGGAGCACCTCTGACAGCAAGGAGCCAAAAACAACCGTAGAAAGTCCAACCAGCAAATACGATAAGCAGCCTAACCAGATCATTCTTGTATTCCTATTCATCTATTCGCCTGTCGGGCTTGAATCCGGTACGATCAGCAATTCCACATTGTTTTCGGCAAGCTTATCGGTAAGCTCCTGGTCCGGCTGCCGGTCTGTGATCAGCAGATCGATGGATTCCAACTCTGATATTTTGTAAAACATCTGATGGCCGAACTTGGTATGATCCGCCAGCACAATAACCTGATCGGCCCGGCGGATCATCTCCCGCTTCACATCTCCGTCTTCCTCGTGGGGATAGGACAGGCCGTTGACAGTAATGCCGCAGGCCCCCAGAAATAATTTGTCCACCTGATAATCGGACAGCTTGGCAATAGTGGATTGTCCATAGAGAAAACGGTGCCGGGGATTTAGTTCACCGCCCAGCAAATAGGTCCTGACCCGCTCCTTACGGGACAAGGCATCGGCAATATCAATCGAATTGGTAACCACGGCCACATCTCTGGAAGCTAGATGATCGGCCGTAAATTGTACGGTGGTTGAAGCATCCATCAAGATAAAATCCCCGTCCTTTATCAGGGAAGCCGCATACAACCCGATATCGCGCTTGTTCCCGGATTGCCTGACCAGCCTCTCCTTATATTCGTAGATTTCCTTGTTTTTTTGAGGCAGAACGGCTCCGCCATGAGTACGGTTGATTATGCCAAGCTCATCCATTTTCAACAGGTCGCGACGGGCGGTGTCCCGGGATACGTTGAATATTTCGCAAATATCCTGGATGCTTACCCGCTGGTGCTGCTCCAAATACGCTTTAATGGAGAGGATACGTTCTTCCTGATACATCTTCCACCTTCACCTCTATATTGCGATTTGCGGTTATCTGGAGAAGCTTCGGGGGGGGGGGGGCAGGGGGTTGTCATGGGAGATTTTCATCCGGATATTCCTTCGTAAGGTCAATTGGCCGCCAATATCGATTGGATCAATGCATACGCGGGCAGAAGCTTGGCAATGAGGCGATAAGCTGCATCATAATAGCGCCTCCTTACAGGCCGCCGGGCATATCAACCGGCCCCCCAGGTCCCTTTTATAGATCGGGAAGACTGTATCATGCCGGCGGCTGAAGACGCGGATGCGATAGAAAGCGGAATGCTGCCGGCTGCGGCAGCCAGATTGCGGGAGAGGTACAGGAGGAGCGGGAACGGCTGCTGGATCTGATTGCCCTTTAAATCTATGCCGTTACGTCCACTTGGCCGCCCAGAGCTTCATTTCCTTGAGGATCTGATGCAAATCGACGCCTTTGGGTGTAAGGGAATATTCAACGGTGACGGGGACGGTCGGAAATACATGGCGTTCAAGAACGCCCTGCTCTTCCAGATGGCGCAGGGTACTGGTCAGCGCGCGGGGACTTACCGCAGAGATGAGACGCTGCAGCTCTCCGAACCGTTTCTTGCCGCCGAACAGCTCGCGAAGGACGAGAAAAGCCCATTTTCCGCCGATAACGTTAAGCGTTTTTTCAATATTGCAATCGATGCAGGCTGGTACTTTCGGAATATAGTTGTTTACGGACATGAGAATAAGCGCACTCCTTCTGTGAAAGATTGATAGTAACTATTAGTATAGTATATATAGATAATATAATAAAATGATTAATATTTCACTACTTTTAAAATGATAGAAGCATGCGTAGAATAGAAGAGGTACCAAGCGCAGGTAGAATCGAATAAATGGACAAAGCTTCGGCTTTGCCAAATAAGAGGAGGATTTTCCTTACATGAATTATCGTAAACTTGGTGGCAGCGGATTGAAGGTAAGCGAGATCAGCCTCGGCAGTTGGCTGACATATGGCGGTTATGTAGAACGTGAGAATGCGGTGAAAGCCGTTCAGAAGGCTTATGAGCTGGGGATCAATTCATTTGATACGGCTAATGTATATGAACGGGGAGCAGCCGAGACATTGCTGGGCGAAACGATCAAGTCGTTCCCGCGTGAATCCTATGTGCTGGCAACCAAAGCATTCTGGCCGATGGGCGACGGACCGAATGACCGCGGCCTTTCCCGCAAGCATGTGATCGAGCAGTGCAACGCCAGTCTGAAGCGTCTGGGCGTGGAATATGTAGATATTTTCTACTGCCACCGCCATGATCCCGAAACCCCTCTCTACGAAACGCTTCGCGCAATAGACGACCTGATCCGTCAGGGCAAGGTTCAATACGTCGGCGTCAGCGAGTGGACGGCAACGCAGATGGCTGAAGGGTTGGGAACGGCAGACCGTTACCTGCTGGACCGCATCGTCGTGAATCAGCCGATCTACAATATGTTCGAGCGCTACATCGAGAAAGAGGTCATTCCGTTCGGCGAACGCAATGGCATCGGACAAATCGTGTTCTCGCCGCTTGCGCAGGGACTGCTGACAGGCAAATATACCTCGCTTGAGGATGTGCCCGCAGACAGCCGCGCAGCCAAGCTGGACTGGGTCCGCAAAGGAATTACCGAAGAGAAGCTTGCCAAAGTGCGCGCCCTCTCGGAAATTGCCTCAGAACTGGATATCAAAGTCGGCCAGCTGGCTTTGGCCTGGATTTTGCGTCAGCCTAACGTGGCAAGCGCACTTGTCGGCGCAAGCAATCCTGATCAAGTGGTGGAGAATGTGCAGGCAGTTGGAATTGTGCTGACTGAGGAAGTCGTTGAACGGATCGAACAGATCCTGAAATAAGAATGCTGTTATAGCAGCAGGGCAGCATGAACCGCTGAAAGCAGAAGCCGGGATTTACGATCCGGGCTTTGCATTCAGCGGTTTTTTAAACCTTATAGAATTTAGAAGTTTTCACGCCTATTAATTTCAATAAGGTTTGAGGAAAGAAACTAACGATGCCGCCAAAGACGGTGCCGTTAGTTTCTTCTTAGTTTCAGATTTATAGAGATGTTTACAGGCTCGGGTCTTTTTAAAGCGGCTCATCTCCGTTTGCGTTTGATCAACGATGGCAAAAACAGCATTCTCCCGCTGGTGCTGGTGATGAGAATCGTGGCAATAGCGCCTGCGGTTATCGTCATTGCCGATAGGATGAAGGAGGTCGCGGTAATGAGCATGCCTCCAAGTCCAATCACGACAATATCCACCGCGAAGATCAGCAGGCCGACATTGATGGAGGTATCCTTGGCTATCAGATGCGCCAACAGATCCGTGCCCCCTGTGCTGACCTTATGGCGCAGCATGATGCCAAGCCCCGATCCTACGAATCCGCCTCCAATAATAGCGCTGCTGATCGGCGGCAGGGGAATTTGATAGTGGTAGGGCTCGAACAGGTCTGTCAGAAAGGAAGACATCAGCATGCCAAGCAGGCTGCCGAGCGGAAATTCGCGCTCATTATACCAGGAGACCAGAAATACGGGGATGCTGCATAATATGATGACATTCCCTATTTTGAACCCGAAAAGATAGTGGAAAATGAGTCCGACCCCGATAAAGCCGCCGTCCATAATGTGATAGGGGACCAGGTAGAAATCAATTCCGGCTGCGATCAGCAGACTTCCAACAATAATGGCCAAGCATTGTGCGAAGGACGGCACTTTATCAACTCCCGGGGATAGCATGTCTAATATATATGCTCTATCCCGGGATAGCTTGCTTAAATTTATTATATATTTTAAATATAGAGAAAGGTTAGTACCTGGCCTAACCTTTTCTCATATTTTGTGGAAGAATCCTGATGTCAGCCGTCATAAGGACGGAGCCTTCGATTTCCTCTTACTGGGCTTCAATAGATACTGCATGTGCGATGCTTGGAATGCTCTCACCCTGTTGAAAAGACAGCGGCGATAACAAGGCGCCTGTCGCAACGACAAGCAGCCGTTTCAGGTCCCCCTCGCGTATCCGTTTGAGCAAGTGTCCATACGTTACAGTAGCTGAGCAGCCGCATCCGCTCGCACCGGCCTGAACAGACTGGGTTTCATAATTGTAAATCATCATGCCGCAGTCGCCGAAGACGGTCTGATGGATGGGGAAGTTATGCTTCTCGAATAATTTGGTGGCGATATTATGGCCAACCTTGGCCAAATCACCGGTAACGATAAGGTCATAGTAATCCGGCTCGATTTGCAAGTCCCGGAAGTGGGCTTCAATCGTATCTACAGCGGCTGGCGCCATTGCCGCGCCCATATTGAAGGGATCTGTAATTCCCATATCAATGACCCGCCCGATCGTTGCCGACGTGACCACAGGTCCGGTGCCATATCTGGAGACAACGGCAGCGCCTGAGCCCGTAACCGTAAATTGCGCGGTAGGCGGTTTCTGCGAGCCGTATTCCGTCGGATAGCGGAACTGCTTCTCTACGCTGGCATTATGGCTTCCGGTCGCGGCCAGGACATGATGGGCCGAGCCTCCATTAACAAGCGTAGCAGCGAGCGCGAGGCTCTCCATAGACGTTGAACAGGCGCCGAACACGCCAAGAAACGGAATTTCCATCGTACGTGCGGCAAAGCTGCTGCTGATGATTTGATTCATCAAATCGCCGCCGATATAGAACTGAATATCTTCCTTCGAGAGTCCCGCATTCTCAATGGCAAGCTTGGAAGCTTCCTCAATCAGAACCTTCTCGGCCTTTTCCCAGCTCTTTTCCTTCAGCATCAGGTCGCCGTGGATGATATCAAAGTCATTGGCAAGCGGACCCTGCCCCTCGAAGGGACCGACTACCGTAGCGGCTCCCCGGATGACCGGCCGATTCTCAAATACCCAGCTTTGATGTCCTTTCAACATATCAGGATCCCCCTCCCGAGCCTTCGATTATCCATGTCAGCACGCCCACTACAAAAGCTGCCACGGTGCCGAAGACGATGACAGCTCCCGCGACTTTAAACATATTTCCGCCGACCCCCAGCACCAGTCCTTCGCTGCGGTGCTCGATTGCGGCTGACGCCATGGAATTGGCGAAGCCGGTGACCGGCACGGCTGAACCCGCCCCGGCCCATTGGGCGATTTTATCGTACACGCCGAAGCTGGTGAGAATCACTGAAATCAGAATCAGAATAGCAACCGTGGGATTGGCGGCCTCCTCCTTGTCAAAATCGGTCCAGCGGACAAACATGTCCTGTATGAACTGGCCAAGGATGCAGATGGCCCCTCCTACCAGAAAAGCGCGCAGGCTGTTAAGGACCGCAGGTCTCTTGGGCTCCAGCTGCGAGGCAAGCTCCTGGTAATCCCGCTGAACGGGCGTGGCATCTTTCAATTTCTCTTTAACCATGGGGTGATGTCCTCCTTTATTGTTAAGCCTTGGCTTGCATCTTATACAGAGAGCTTCCAATGCCGGGTCAGACGAAAAGGATGTCACCGGGTCAAGAAAGGCTTGAGCTCGGCAATCGTGTTCTGGAGAGCATAGGAGCAGTCCTCGAACATATTTTTCGCCTGCTGATCCTGTGTGGAGAGACTGAACATTTCGATATCCGCCTCGCATTTTTTGAGCAGCGCAAAGAGGGCGGCTTTCTTGCTCGGCTTCGGAACGACAAGCGCATCGTCGAACAGGTCGACGTAAAGCTGCTTATCGGCGTCAACCTGACCGAGGAACACATTTTCAGGCGTAACGCCAATCGCCTCAAGCTCCGTATTCAACCACTGCCGGTTGAGCCCGATCGTGGCGAGCGGCTCATCCATGATTTTGCCGTCCATAATGACTGCCTGCGGCTCCTGCTCGGGGTTGACCTTCAATCCGATGTGCTTGGCTGTAAGCGGCTGATTATCCCGGGTGAGCAGCACATTGATATCGCCGCTCGGCTCCATGATGGCGAATTCAACATCAGATGCCAGGAACACATTTTTTCTGCGCAGCTGCTCCATCAATTCGTCCGTTGTGAGCCTTTCTTTCTTCAGATTCTTCTCCAGGACTTTGCCATCCTTTATAAGGATGGTTCCCTTCGTATCGATGAAATCCCTGACAGCCTTGCTCTTGAGCTGCAAAAGTTCAATGCCAAGCGATACGCCCACCCAGACGCACAGCGAGACAATTCCGAGAAACCATTTGGTATCGACATCCAGCGATATGTAGGCGGCCAAGCTGCCGATTGTAATTCCCGTTATATATTCGAATAAAGAGAGCTGGGAAACCTGTCTCTTCCCGAGCAATTTCGTCATCACAAAAAGCACAACAACCGCTAATAAGGTCCTTAACGCGACCAGCAACCATTCCGGCATATTCCCGCTCCTTTATAAGATCTGTCGTCTTCCATGGCAAATGTTTCTTTGTTAAATAGTCCCCCATGCCCTCCTCCTTAATTCATTAATGCCATTAATTAAAAGCTGAATTCCGGTGGGAATAAACCTATTCATATGGGGTAGAATACTCAGGGTAAAAAATGACTAGCCATATGGAGGTGAAAAAGATGACCGTATCATCCGATGTAAAAACCTGTGTCGCTTCGCTAAAAAGCGCTCAAGCCAGTCTTGAGCAATTCGCGCTGAGCACAGAAAACCAGGACGCCAAAACCATCTACACCAATGCCGCAGAAACGACGCAGCAGGTCCTTCAGCAGCTGGAAAGCCGCGTGCAGCAGTTGGAAAATGAAGAGCCTCAATATAAAGGGTTCTAGGCAAAACGGGCACATTTTTCATTGACCTGATGAGGGGTTCACGTTATGCTAGCCGAGTAGTCTTGCTCTACTTCGGCTAGCCTAACGATTCCTACTAGAGGTGAATGATTTTGAATGCTGTATGGCATAAGCAATGGACAACCAATGTTAAAGTAAACGTGCTCGCGGGAATGACCGCCACGCTTGCGCTTGTCCCGGATTCACTGGCCTTTTCCCTGATGGCTGGAGTGCCGCCTACGGTCGGTATTTACGCCTCCATCTGTATACTGCTCGTTACGACCTTCCTGGGAGGAAGGCCGGGGATGATCTCGGCGGCCGCTGGCTCCATGGCCGTGCTGATGCTGACGCTCGTGAAGGAGCATGGTATTGCCTATTTGTTTTCCGCTACGATTCTTACAGGCATCATTCAATATTTGATGGGGGCCTTCAAGCTTGGCAAGCTGATGAATTTTGTCCCCCACGGAGTGCTGACGGGCTTCGTCAACGCGCTGGCGATTCTGATTTTTATGTCGCAGCTGCGGTATTTCGAGGGCGCAGCGTGGACGATGTATGCGCTCGTCGCTGCAACGCTTGCTATCATTTATGTGCTTCCGCGTTTTTTCAAAGCCATTCCATCGCCGCTCATTGCCGTAGCCGTGCTGACTTTGGCCGTATGGGCATTCGGGATGGGTGATGTTTCACGTATCGGCGATATTGCCGTCATCGATGCCTCTCTGCCTTCCTTCCTGATCCCGGATATACCGTTCAACTGGGAGACATTGATGATTATCCTGCCCTATTCCCTGTCCCTTGCTGTCGTCGGGTTCACGGAAACGCTGCTTACGCATAATTTGCTGGACGAGATGACGGAGGAGCGGACAGACAAGAACAAGGAAATGCGCGGTCAGGGCATTGCCAATTTTGTCGCCGGCTTCTTCGGGGGAATGGCAGGCTGCGCGCTGGTGGCCGAATCCGTGCTCAATGTGAAGATGGGCGGGCGCAACCGGCTGTCGACGCTGGTTGCCGCTCTGTTTCTCTTTCTGTTGGTGGTCATCGCAGGCGACTTGCTCGCGCTTGTTCCCATGGCTGCGCTGGTTGGAATCATGCTGATGGTTTGCGCGGCGATCTTCGATTGGCGGTCGGTATTCAAGCCGCGCGCCGTACCGGCCAGTGAAACGGTTGTCATGCTGGCAACGGTGGCCTCCGTTGTGGCGACTCATGACTTGGCGGTCGGGGTGCTGGTGGGGGTTCTGATCAGCTTTATCTGGTTTGCGGTCCGGGCCTCCCGCGTGCATGTGCACAGCGAATGGGAGGGCAGCAAGCGCACGTACCGGGTGGAAGGACAGCTGTTCTTTGCTTCCGCAGCCGAGCTGGACAATCGGATCGAGCATGGCTGTGCGGCCGAGGAAGTGCATATTGACCTGAGCGCGGCCAAGATCTGGGATCATACGGCGCGATTATCGCTGCAGAAGGTGGTCGACCGGCTTACGAATGCCGGCAAGCGGGTAACCGTGCGTACCGATGAGAAGAAAGCTTTATAATACAGGCGGTGATTCCCAAGGTTTGGCGCCTTGGGCGGGCCGCCTTTTTGATCTTATAGAATGTATAAATTTCACATGTATCCATTTCTATAAGATCTGAGGGAAGAAACTAACGATGCCGCCAAAGGACGGCCAAGCCGTTTCTTCTTAATCGTGAGGAGGGCATTAATGGAGAATATGTACAGCTTATTCAATCCCAAATGGGCGCTGGAGGAATACCGGCCGCAAATTCTTGCTTACTATTATAAGCAGTGGATTGACTTCCATATGGGCTTTCACGCGCATCAAACCATTGAGATTATGTATGTCATTAGCGGCACCTGTACGGTTGTAGCCAGAGATCAGACGATTGCGATGCGCAAAGGCGACCTGATTATGCTGGACAGCGGCGTGGAGCATCGGCTGAGTGTGGACGGAAATCCATGCCGGATGCTTAATGTGGAATTTGTTTTTGCCGAGTGCCGGGGCAGCTATCCGTCACTGGGCCAGCTTGCAGCCGGCAGCCCTGCGCTGCGGCAGCTCCTGGACCGCGGGGAGCCATATATTGTTCTCCGCGATCCAAGCGATGTCTACCATACGCTCAAAAATCTCGTCACAGAGCTGGATACCGGCAGCGGGGAACATACAATGATGGCCAATTTGCTCATTTCGCAGCTGCTGATTCGGGTTGCGCGGCTTGCCGCAGAGGATCGGAAGGGTAATTCGGTCCGCCAGATCGACCGTTATGTCCGCAAGGCGGCGGATTATATCCATCAGCATTACGACGCCGATATTCAGACCAGGGACATCGCTGCCGCGGTCAATTTGCATCCGGTCTACCTGCAGCGGATTTTCAAGGCGAGCATGAGCATGACGATGACGGAGTATTTGTCAGAGCTGCGGATCGAGAAAGCGAAGATGCTGCTCGCAAGGACGGATGTTCCGATTATCGAAATCGCCGATTATATAGGACTAAACAGCAGGCAGTATTTCAGCGCCATGTTCAAGAAGCATACGGGACTATCCCCGGCAGCCTATCGCAAATCCCGGGAGACGGTGCATGGATTCCATAATCAGGTTGCAATAGTTGACATCCGCTAGCCGAACCTGTTGCAAAATTGAAAACGCCTTCCTTGGCGTCCTGCTACAATGGGGTCAAAAGGTTATGAACCAAACCGCAATAAGCGCAAGAGCTTATGGGCTTCTTACGGTTTTGACCAGCCGGCGGGTCCGGAAACGATGAGGGAGGTTTTTTTCATGTCTTTTAAAGTTGCTTTTATCGGTGCGGGCAGTATCGGTTTCACACGCGGATTGCTTAGGGATTTGCTGGCAGTTCCGGAATTCAACCATATGGAGGTTGCTTTTACGGACATCAATCCGCATAACCTGGATATGGTGACCAGGCTGTGCCAGCGGGATATTGATGAGAATGGCTTGTCCATCAAGATTCATGCGACTCCCGACCGCAGAGAGGCGCTCAAGGATGCCCGCTATGTGTTTACGGTTGTCCGGATCGGCGGCCTTGAAGCGTTCCAGCATGATGTGGATATTCCGCTCCGGTACGGGGTGGATCAATGCGTCGGCGATACGCTGTGCGCCGGGGGAATCATGTACGGCCAGCGGGGAATCGCGGAGATGCTGAATATTTGCAAGGATATCCGCGAGGTTGCCGACCCTAATGTGCTGCTGCTGAACTATGCGAATCCAATGGCGATGCTGACCTGGGCCTGCAATCAATATGGCGGCGTGCGCACGATCGGCCTCTGCCATGGCGTTCAGGGCGGCCACCGGCAGATTGCCCAGGCGCTGGGCCTGGAGAAGAAGGATGTCGATATCATCTGCGCGGGCATCAATCATCAAACCTGGTATATCAGTGTCAAGCATAACGGCGAGGATATGACGGGCAAGCTGCTGGAAGCGTTCGAGAATCATCCCGAATTCTCCAAGACCGAGAAGGTGAGGATCGATATGCTGCGGCGGTTCGGTTATTATTCCACGGAATCCAATGGTCATCTCAGCGAGTATGTGCCCTGGTACCGCAAGCGTTCGGATGAAATTATGGACTGGATTGATCTGGGCTCGTGGATCAACGGGGAAACTGGCGGTTATTTGCGTGTTTGCACGGAAGGCCGGAACTGGTTCGAGACGGAATTCCCGAACTGGATGAAAGAGGAACCGTTCGTCTATGCAGCCGACAAGCGCAGCGAGGAGCACGGCTCGTACATTATTGAAGGGCTGGAGACCGGGCGGGTCTACCGCGGTCACTTTAATGTGGTGAATAACGGCGTGATCTCCAACCTTCCGGATGATGCGATTATTGAAGCGCCGGGTTATGTGGACCGCAATGGCATCAACATCCCGCATGTGGGCGCTCTACCGCTGGGCTGCGCGGCCGTATGCAATGTGAGCATTTCCGTTCAGCGTCTCGCCGTGGAAGCGGCGGTTCATGGAGACGACAAGCTGCTCCGTCAGGCGATGATGATGGACCCGCTTGTAGGCGCGGTATGCAATCCGAAGGAAATTTGGCAGATGGCTGATGAAATGCTCGTGGCGCAGGCGCAGTGGCTGCCGCAATACGGGCAGGCTGTTGAAGAAGCGAAGGCGCGCCTTGCTTCGGGCAATCTTATCCCTACACGCGAGGGCTACAAGGGAGCGGCCCGCCTGAAGACGAAGACCGTCGAAGAGATGATGGAGAACCGTGAAGCGGCCAACCGCAATGCCGGTGAGGCGGATAAAGCCCAGGAGCGTCCCGCAGCGGCGCATTAAAGTATACCGAGCGGATACCTGTAATGGTACATGACCATCGCCCCGCAGCGGCGGTTTCTGCTCCTGGAGCTGCGCAGGTGCGGAACGCGAGCAAACAACCCCTGAACGGTCAGTCCGTTCAGGGGTTGTTGTGATTGTGCAGCAATCTGGCCTGGAGCGGCCGCTGTCCATATTAATGGACGCCGGCAGCATCAAACTCGGAGCCGCATGGTCCGCCGCCTTCATTGCTTGCGATCTCGAATTCGCTGCCGTCAAAGCGGAACAACGGCTTGTAGCCTGCGCTGATCTTCGTGTCCTCAACACTGGCATAATGGCAGATGAGCGCTCTGCGGAACCGGTCCTTCGATACATTCGGGTAGGAGCCGTGAATGATGCTGCCGTTGAAGAATAGGACATCGCCGGCTTTCATATTTGTCTGTACGGGGCTGTAGCCCTCGGGTACATCCACTTCATGGCGGGTAAACGAAAGAGCGGGATCCGCTTCATGCGGGCACTGGATTTCCAGTTGATTGGACTTGGGCACGACAAGCATGCCGCCGTTATCCTGATCGGCGTCGTCAAGAGCAATCCAGGCCGCAATGCAGGTGCCCGGTTCAACAAGCAGGTAGAAGTTATCCTGGTGCAGAGCCTGGCCTTTGGCTCCTGGAGGCTTGAAATACAGCATCGATTGGGCGGCCAAGGGATCTGTTCCGAACAGATCGGCCAGTATATTCATTAATTTCGGATGCAGCATATACGATTTGGACAGCTCGTCAAAGCGGTGGGGATGCATGATCCGCGGATACTGCTTGAGAATGTCTCCGGCTGCTTCCTCCGCGCTTGCCGCCTTGTAGAATTGGGGCGGCGCCTCTGTCCGCAGCTTCATATAATGCTCGCGCAGCATGGCCGCTTCCCCGGCAAACAATCCCGATAGCAGCAAAAATCCCTCTTGATCAAACTGCTTCTTCTGATCGGCATTCAATACGTTTCCAAGCTTTGCTGTCGTCATGGAAAACCCTCCTGATTTTACGGATTCATTGAATTCATGTATCCTTATTATAAGTTGACAATAATGATGGAGGAATATATAGAATGGCTGACAATCTGGTTGATCCTGCTGCGGGCTCCTATTCGCTTAACTCCCGAATTATACTTGCGGGCGACTTTGAGCAGCCTGTCGGCTATCGGATAAGACGCCCGCAAGGGACGCGGGATTGGCTGCTGACCTTTACTTACGGGGGAGCGGGAAGCTTCGGGTTCGATGATGAGCGTCACCCATGCGCCGCAGGCGATGTAGTGCTGATCAGACCGGGAGACCGGCATGATTATGAAACCCGCGAGGGTGAAGTGTGGAAATTTGTCTGGGCCCATTTTCTCCCGGAGCCGGGGTGGATCGATCTGCTGCAGTTTCCCAATAAGAAAGGGGAGCTGTTCGTGCTGCATATCGAGCAGTCCACCGTCCGGGAACGATTGCTGACCGCTTTCCGGCGCGTTGTGAGAGATAGCGTGAATGGGGATGTGCTGCAGCAGAGACTCGCGAATAATGCGCTCGAAGAAGTCATTTTGCTGCTTGGCCGTTATACCCGGCAGTTCGAGGGCGGGCTGATGGACTCGCGCATTGGACAGATACTGGATTACCTGAGCGAGCAATTCAGGGAGCAGCACACCATCGCATCCCTTGCCGAGCGGGTGGCCCTGTCGCCTTCCCGGTTCGCCCATCTGTTCAAGCAGGAAACAGGGGATTCGGTGATCGAGACGCTGCTGAAAATGAGGCTGAACTACGCGGCCCGGCTGCTTGAGCGGACGGCGTTGTCCATCGCCCGGGTAGCGGAGGATGTCGGTTTTGCAGACTCCTTCTACTTCACAAAGCAGTTCTCCGCCTTGTACGGGAAAAGCCCCACCGCATACCGCAAGTCGATCGATTACGGATCTGCTGTGCAGGATGGTTCGGGGGACGAGCCGGTGTGAAACATCCTTAAACAGGCATATTTTATTTTACCATTGACATTAAATGAATGATCTTTTATTATAAGTGACATGGAACGAAGCCATGAGATTAAATAGACGATGATCAGAAT
The DNA here is from genome assembly GCF_056269285.1 of Paenibacillus sp. JT31N11. Lineage (NCBI taxonomy): Bacteria > Bacillati > Bacillota > Bacilli > Caryophanales > Paenibacillaceae > Paenibacillus > Paenibacillus sp. JT31N11. The sequence goes on along the minus strand of NZ_JBWDNQ010000007.1, from coordinate 61,087 downwards.
CAGAGGGATATGAACGTTTCGTTTGGATGGATCTGCATAGGATCATACATCCATTTAAGTGAACGTTCATTAATCAATCAGGAGAGGTGGTGCTGCCGAAAAGGAGTCTAATTTATATGGAGCATTCCGGATATGATGGCGATTTTTTTAAATATTATAAGTGTACGTTCATTTAATATTACTGTTTATTGCTGCAAGGTATAAGAAGAAGATGCACATATCTATTGGTTTTCTGCAAATGACTATATTGGACAAAAGAAGAGGAGAATGAACCCATGTCTGAACAAAAAGTATGGCTGGTAACGGGAAGCTCCCGCGGTTTGGGCCGCAGATTGGCTGAAGAGATATTGAAGAAAGGTGACAGACTGATTGCGACTGCCCGCAACCCCGAGCAGCTGGCCGATCTGGTTGACCGTTACGGCGGGCAGATCCGCCCGCTTGCGCTTGACGTCACGGATCCGGAGGCGGTACAAGCTGTGGTGAAGGAAGCTGCCGCTGTGTTTGGCCGGCTGGATGTTGTCGTTAATAATGCGGGCTACGGGGATGTAGCTTCCATCGAAGACGTCACCCTGAGCGATTTTCGGGCTCAAATTGATACAAACTTCTATGGGGTCGTCTACGTTACCAAGGCGGCTGTGCCGATTTTGCGGGAGCAGGGTTTCGGCCATATCATCCAGATTTCTTCCATCGGGGGACGTATCGGGACTGTCGGCTTGGCGGCATACCAGAGTGCAAAATGGGCCGTGGAGGGCTTCTCCGAGGTTCTGGCTCAGGAAATCGCCCCTTTCGGAATCAAGGTAACCATTATCGAGCCAGGCGGGCTGCGCACCGACTGGGCAGGGTCTTCCATGACCATTCCGCCGATCAGCGAGCCGTACGATCAGACCGTCGGCGCATTGGTGCGGATGTTCACCGGACACGGCGGACAAGCACCGGGCGACCCCGTCAAGGCTGCGAAGGGTATCATCGGCATCACGGAGCTCGATGAGCCGCCGCTGCGTCTGCTGCTCGGAAGCGACGCCGTCGCCTTAGCGGAAACCGTCGGGCAGGCCCGGCTCGAGGCTGACGCCAAGTGGCGCCATCTTAGTGAATCCATCGGCTTCGACGAATAAAGAACGCTTTGCGGCCGTTCAGGCTGCCGGACTTGTTGATAAACAGGGAAGATCGCCCCATTGTCTGGGATCAGGCTGAGGAATTAACGCTAACAAAGAAGCTGTTACTTGAGGTTGTTCCAACTCAAAAGACAGCTTCTTTGTCATATAGGGGCAAGGGAAGACGGTTTACGTGGCCGGCGGGTAGTCTAGCAGGCCGGTGATTGACCGCCTGAACAGCCAGTATTCTTCACATACCCTCAAAGAATAGTCCGCACGCTATCGCGCTTCACGAGCTCCGTATTAAGCACAATATAGCGGTTGACATTGCGTCCCTCCAGCAGATCAACCAGCAGCTGGGCAGCTTGATAGCCGGTCTCGTATTTATGCTGATTGACGGTTGTAATGGCGGGCGTATGGTATGCCGCTATGTCGATGTTGTCGAATCCGACGATAGAGATATGCTCCGGCACGCTCCGTCCCAAGCCTTTGACGGCTTGTATCGCTCCAAGGGCCATCAGATCGCTTGCGCAAAATACCGCCGTCAGCTCCGGATAGAGCGAATGCATGCGGTACATCGCTTCTTTGGCGGCAGCCTCGGAGAAGGAACCGTCCATCACGTAAGATTCGTTGTACGGGATGCCGTAGCTTGCAAGCGCATCGATATACCCTCTCAGCCGGTGTCGGCTGACGTCTGCCTGTGTATGCCCATTAATCATCCCGATATGGCGGTGGCCATTCTCCAGCAAATGGAGCATAGCCGTGCAGGCGCCCTTCACATTATCGGAAGTTACGTAGCCCACATTGGGGCCCCGCAGCGGAATGTCAATCAGAACGCATGGAATTTCCGAGGATACGATTTCCTCGAGATAAGGATCGTCGAGGCGGATGCCCATGATTATGACGCCGTCGACGCCTCTTTCATTACAAAGCTTCTTATAGGATTTGGTTTTCTGCTTCTGCGGCGTTGTGCTGAACAGCACCAGATCGTAATCCAGTTCCCCGGCACGGTCGTTCATGCCGCAGAGCACCTCGAAAGCGATGTTGTCCTTGGAGCTGTCTCTGGTTACATTGGAGAGCAGCAGACCGATCGTTTTTGATTTCTTGGAAATAAGCGAACGCGCCGCTATGTTGGGGCTGTAGCCAAGCCGGTCGGCTACCGCCACAATTTTCTTGCGTGTTTCCTCGTTTACGTCACTATAACCGTTTAACGCGCGCGAAACGGTGGTAATGGAAACTTGAGCGGCTCTAGCGATATCTTTAATGGTAACCAATATAGGATTCTCCTTCGGCAAAAATATATTAGGCGGGTAGATCGCAGATTGTGAAATGAACTTTAAAAAACTGTTGTAAATGCTTACAAGGCAATTTATAATACTAAGTATAGTCGATCCGAATCGTTTCGGAAAGGTCTCCGTCGAAAGGAGATATTTTTTTGGTTGAAATCCGAAACGTTTCGGAATTGCGATGGCATCATGACAACAAGAGAAATGAGGTTTTAAATTGGATTACCGTGTTATCAAAGAGAACAATTTATTTCTGATTACCGACAAGCTCGGCAATATTTCGCCAGAGAGCGGAAACGGGCTGTACACATCGGATACGCGCTTTTTGAGCCATCTGGACATTTTTGTCAATGGGCAAAAACCAATCCTTCTTTCCTCATCGGCCGATGAAAACTTCGTCGCTGTTATCCGGCTGACGAATCCGCATATGGAGCAGGATGGAGAACTGATTTTATGGCGTGAATCGGTAGAAATCGTAAGAGAGCGCTTTATTTACGCTGGAGTTCTCTACGAAACGTTTCGGATTACCAGTTATTATCCAAAACCAGTCGATTTTGAATTTTCTGTTCGGATGGATGCGGATTTTGCAGATATGTTCGTTATACGGGGTTTTCAGTATGGGGAGCTTGGAACGGTTACCGGCCGTCATTCCGGTCCGGGAGAGCGCACGATTTCGTACATGGGCGCGGACCGCGTAAACAGGGAAACCCGAATCCGCTGGAAAGGTCCCGAGAATGTGGTGGACGCCGACGGGACCGTTCATTTCCGGATCGGATTATCCCATGCGGAATCGACTGAAATCTCTTTTGTCGTCATGCCTGTAATCGATGGAGCGGAGCCCAGGCTGCACGAAGCGCCGGAAGCTCTTGCGAAGCTGAATGCGTCCTACGGGGACTGGAACGTCAGCTCCACCTCCATCCACAGCGACCTGCCGGCATTTAACAATCTCATTGACCGCAGTTTGCAGGATTTGCGGGTGCTGCTGACCGATCTCGGACACGGGCCGTTTCCCGTCGCCGGTCTTCCGCTGTTCGCGGTGCCGTTCGGACGCGACAGCTTGATTGCAGCGCTGCAGATGCTTCCGCTGAATCCGCAAATCGCCAAAGGAACGCTGCTGACGATGGCTTCTTATCAGGGAACGAAGGTGGATGAGTGGCGGGACGAACAGCCAGGGAAAATCATGCATGAAATCCGCTATGGCGAGCTGGCGGGGACAAATCAGGTGCCTTTTACGCCTTACTATGGCACGATTGACGCTACGCCGTTATTCCTGCTGCTGGCTGCCGAGTACTTCCATTGGACGGAAGATGCCGCATTGATCCGGCAGCTGATGCCGAATGTGGATGCCGCACTGGAATGGATCGACCGCTATGGCGATGAGGACGGCGATCTCTTCGTCGAATATGTCCAGAAATCGTCCAAGGGCATCGCCAACCAAGGCTGGAAGGATTCTGCGGACTCTATCGTCCATGCCGACGGTGAATATGCGAAGGCCCCCATTGCCCTGGTTGAAGTCCAGGGCTACGTCTACCAGGCGAAAACAAGACTTGCCCCGCTGTTCCGCAGCTTCGGAAGCGCTGAGCGCGCTGACCGGCTTGAAAACGAAGCGGCCCGGCTCAGGGAGAGGTTCGAGCAGCAGTTCTGGATGGAGGATGAGCAGTTCTACGCCATTGCTCTTGATGGCGCCAAGCGTCAGGTGCATTCCGTTACCTCCAACGCAGGCCACATCCTGATGAGCGGCATTGCTTCGCCTGAACGGGCGCGGGCGGTTGCCGGGCGTCTGGTAGCCGGCGATATGTTCAGCGGATACGGCATCCGCACGATGAGCACAGACGCTTCGGGCTACAACCCGATGAGCTATCATGACGGCAGCATATGGCCGCATGACAACTCGCTCAGTATAATCGGCATGAGCTGCAATGGTTTTCAGAGCGAAGCGCTCACCGTAATGGAAGGGCTGCTCAAGGCATCGCAATCATTCGAGTATGCCCGACTGCCTGAGCTGTTCTGCGGGTATGGCGAATCGCTGGGGCAGCCCGTTCCCTATCCGGTCGCCTGTTCGCCCCAGGCATGGGCAGCCGGCACATCGCTGGCATTTGTTCAGGCTCTGCTGGGAATTGTGCCGGATGCGCTGGAGAAGCGGATTACGCTGAAGCCCGCGCTCCTGGCGGGCATGAATGTGCTTGAGATCCAACGCCTTCATATCGGCGATGGCCACCTTCACCTGCTGATTATGCGTGAAGCGGGAAGCGATGTTCCACAGGTTCGGGTCATGGCGAATGAAACCGGATATCAGTTGAACATCCTGTAAATGGGAACCTCCAGGTAATACCGGAAAAGGAGAGCCGCTTGAATCATGGAGGGGCTTTAGCTTTCCGAGCTATATATACTATATTTTAAGGGGATGTTATTCATTATGAAGAAAAAAGGATTATTGAGTCTGGTTTCCGTCCTGATTTTAACCCTGCTGCTTTCTGCCTGCTCTTCGGGCGGAAACAGCTCCAATGCCGGAAACGGAGAGGGCTCCGGGAGCAGCGCCGAGAAAGTGAAGCTGACCTTCACCCTGTGGGGAGATGTAAACAGCGGCGCCAACGAGCAGACGCTGGCTGACGAATTCAATGCGGCGCATCCCAATATTGAAGTCAAATTCGAGCCGGTACCCGGCGACGGCTATGGCACGAAGCTGACTGCGTCGCTTGCCGGCGGCACCGCGCCTGACGTATTTCTCGTCGGAGAAGGGGATTTCCGTTCTTTTGTGGACAAAGGGGTAATTGAGCCTCTGGACGATTATATCGCCAAGGATGATGCATTCGATATCAACATTTTCCAGAAAAGTCTGATTGATATGGAGACATTGGACGGCAAGCTGTATTACCTTCCGAAGGATTTCAATCCGCTGGCCCTGTGGTACAACAAAAAGCTGTTTGACGATGCGAAAATCGAATACCCGAGCGCGGACTGGACCTGGGATGACATGACCCAGGCAGCCCAAAAGCTGACCAAGCAGGAGAATGGCAAATTCACGCAGTTCGGATTTAATGCAGGCACATGGGAATATCCGATCTACACGTATTTGTGGGCGAATGGCACGGATATTGCCAATGAAGACGGTTCAAAAGCCGAAGGCTTTATGAATGGCGAGAAAACGGTTGCCGCGATGGAGAAATACGTTGCGCTCTCCAAAGGCGAGAACCGCGTATCGCCGACGCCTCAGGATACACAAACGCTGGGCGGAGACTCCTCGATGTTCATGACCGGCAAGCTGGCCATGATGATTACCGGCCGCTGGGTCAAATCCGATCTCGACAAGTCGGATGTGGAATATGGATCAGCGCTTATCCCTACCGGTGCAGACGGAACACGCGCCGGCATTATCGCTGCCGCAGGCTGGGCGGTCAATTCCAAAAGCAAACACAAGCAGGAAGCTTACGAGCTTGTGAAATGGCTGTCCGGCACGGATGCCCAGAAGCTGCGTTCCAAAGACGGTCTGGTGCTGCCGGCGACGGTTACGGAATTGGAAGCGGTCAAATCGGCGGAGCAAGCCGACAAGGCAGTCATTGAGATGATGGATTACGCCCAGAAACCGGTGACCATGCGCTCAGGCAACGGTCCGCTGTTCAAGGATGAATTCACGCAGGCACTCGAAAAAGTGCTGCTGGGCCGCCAGGATATGAAGGCCGCTTTGGATGAAGCAGCCAAAAATGTGGATGCCAAAATTAAATAAATTCGTGTTCAAAATAAAATAGGCGAAGGGTGAAGCGTTGTTCGCGCTTCACCTTCTTTTATCAAGGAGGTCATTATGAATAACGCCAAATCTGAACGCACAGGATATCTGTTTATTCTCCCGTGGCTGCTCGGGCTTGTGATTTTCACGCTTGGTCCGATGATCTTCTCGCTGGTGCTTTCTTTCAGTAAGTGGGATGTCATTACCGGTGTGGAATCGATCCAGTTCGTCGGCTGGGATAACTTTAAAGCTATATTTCATGACGATTTGTTCTACCAATCTTTGAAGGTTACCTTTATTTTCGCCTTGGTTTCCGTGCCGCTTTTTCAGATCATGTCCATTCTGGTTGCGGTGCTGCTGAATATGCGTTCGAGGGGGATGAAGGTATTCCGGCTTGTCTTCTTCATGCCGTCCGTCATTCCTGCAGTCGCAATCTCCATGATGTGGGTCATGATTTTCAATCCGGAGTATGGAATATTGAATCAGGCATTGGCCTGGTTTGGGATACAGGGTCCAGCCTGGCTGCAGGATCCAAGCTATGCGCTGGGGGCATTGATTGTAATGGGGCTGTGGGGCATTGGCAATACGGTCATTATATATTTGTCCGGTTTGCAGGGCGTTCCCGAGGATTTGTATGAAGCTGCTGAGCTGGATGGCGCCGGTCCCTTCCGCCGGTTCTTCGGCATTACACTTCCGCTCATCTCGCCTACGGTGTTCTTTAATGTGATTATGGGGATTATCGGAGGATTTCAATATTTCACCCAGGCGTTCGTCATGACCGAAGGCGGTCCGCTCAACTCGACGCTGTTCTATAATCTGTATTTGTATAACAAAGCGTTCATGGAATTCGATATGGGCTATGCGTCGGCGCTCTCCTGGATTTTGTTCCTGATTATATTGGTTTTCACGATGCTGGTCATTCGCAGCTCCTCCCTCTGGGTCCACTATCAGGGCGACGATCAACGAGACTAGAAAGGGGATAATATCATGCTGCTCAATAAATTTAACCCGCTGCGGCTTCTTGCTCTGGTTCTGCTCCTTGCCGGGTCGGCCGTGGTGCTGGTGCCGATGCTGTGGACATTGTCCACGTCGCTGAAGACGCCGGCCGAAGTGTTTGGCACCCAATTCTTTCCGAAAAAATGGCTGTGGTCCAATTATGCGGATGCGATAACGGCCATCCCGTTTTTTTTGTTTCTCCGCAATACGCTGATTATTCTCGTGCCGGTCATGATCGGAACCGTCCTGTCGGCTGCGGTCAGCGCATATGGCTTTGCCCGCTTTAATTTCAAAGGGAAACGCACATTGTTCCTCGTTCTGCTTGCGACCATGATGCTGCCAAGCCAGGTGACGATGATCCCTACTTTTCTCATGTTCAAGGAGGCGGGATTCTCGGATTCGTTCCTGCCGCTTATTCTGCCGGCTTTCTTCGGAGGCGGAGCGTTCAACATCTTCCTGATCCGGCAGTTTATGCGCGGAATTCCGCGGGAACTGGATGAGTCCGCTTTCGTGGATGGAGCCAAAAGATGGCAGATTTTCACCAGAATCATGATTCCGCTGTCCAAGCCGCCGCTCATCGCGGTAGCGATCTTTACCTTTATGGGCGTGTGGAATGATTTTCAGGGTCCGCTCATTTATTTGAATTCCAATGATAAATATACGCTGGCGCTCGGACTGTCCATGTTCAAGGGCATGTACAACATCGAGTGGAATATGCTGATGGCCGCGACGATTCTCATTATGCTGCCGGCGCTCGTTGTATTCTTCGTGGCGCAGAAATATTTCATAGAAGGCATCTCTATCTCTTCTGCCGTGAAGGGTTGAGAATGCCGCTTAAGGAGGCATCATTATGATCAATACAACGAGCAAACATCCATTCAATCTCTATTATAATGCAGGCGAATATGTGAAAATCTGCGGGACGCAGGATGGCTATTTTCCCGATTTCGGGCATCATGTCGCCAATGAAATGGGCGGGGTATGGCTTCATCCCATCAAGCTGCTGGACGGCTTCTGGCTCAAAGTGACGGACATGGACAGGGGCATCTCCGTGTGGTCCAGAGCGGATGCCTTCACGAATGAATCCTGGGGCAGCACATTTGACTATGGCCACGGTCTGAGCCATATTCCGCTGACCATCAAACGTACCCAATTTGCGCCGGAGCTTGCCAAAGGCATGGTTGCCGGATACAAGCTTCATCATACAAGACAAGGAGAGCTCCGGCTGAAGCTGGAGCTGCTGGCGCGCACCGATCTGCGGCCGGTGTGGTTCTCCGATGAAATCGGTATCCATGACGGCGTTCAGGATGAAGCGGTGCAGCTCGGCAGCCGGGAGGTGCTGGTGAAGGACAGCAGTCACGATTGGTATGCGATGATCGGTACGGACCTGCCGGGGGACGGGATGGAATGCCGGCCGGATCTTTACGGTCCGGAGTTTACAGCCGGCAATGGCTGCGGCATCAAGTTCAGCGCGGAGATCATCATTCCTGCGGAGGGGGAATTCGAGTTCCATTTGTTTGTCGCCGGTTCCTATGCCTCTGCGGAATCCTGCCAGGAGACCTACCGCAGCCTGGAGCATGATCATGAACGCATGCTCCGCGATAAGCAAAGCGCTTATGACAGCGTGGCCCGGCGGGCTCAGCTTATGATAGAAGGAGAAGCTGTGTTCAACGATATCTTCACCTGGGTCAAATGGAATAATCAATGGCTCATTCAGCAGGTGGACGGCATCGGACGCGGACTTACGGCAGGAGGACCGACTTATCCATGGTGGTTCGGCTGCGACAATACTTATTCCCTTCAGGGCGTGCTCGCGATCGGCGATCACCGGCTTGCCAAGGAGACGCTGGATTTGCTGCTGCGCAAGTCCGAAGAAGTGAACGGCAATGGGCGCTTCATCCATGAGGCCACGACCATGGGCGCCGTGTCCAATCCCGGAAATACGCAGGAGACCGCACACTATATCGCGTTCGTATGGGAATTATTTCTTTGGACCGGAGATGAGGCGCTGCTGCGCAGGCATTATGATTATTGCGTAAAAGGCATAGACTGGCTGCTCGGTGAAATGGACCCCGACGGCGATTTATTCCCATCCGGCTATGGAATCATTGAAATAGCCGGGCTCAACATGGAGCTGATCGACAGCGCCGTCTATACGGCCAAAGCGCTGCAGGCCATAACGGAGATGAGCCGCTGGCTGCAGGATGAAGAGGGTCATCACCGCTATAGCCTCCTGGCGAAGAGAAGCGCGGCTGCCATAAACGAGCGGTTCTGGATGGAATCGGAAGGACTGTTTGCCGATGCGGTTGCGCCCAAAAAGGAGATTGAGCCGAAGCTTGATTACATGACAGCGCTTGCCCAAGAGCAAGGAATTACCGGATATCGCGAATATTTGACAGGGCTGCTTGACGATGTGGAGGATGAGGCGGAGGACCGCGGCTGGCTGCTGAACAAGAACTGGGTTATTGTTACGCCGATGGAGACCGGGATCGCCGATCCGGACAAAGCGCAGCTGGCGCTTGAACATATGCGCAATGACACTTTTATCGGTGAATACGGTACTTATTTGTCCGGCATCTATCAGCAGGGCACGATGACAATTTCGACAGGGGTTCATGCTGTTGCGGAGGCGGCAAGCGGCAATCCGGACGCGGCGCTGGATTTGCTGGAGAGAATGTTCAGGAGCTTCTCTTATGTGCTGCCGGGTTCCCTCTCCGAGATGTCGCCGGACTATGGCTGCGTGGTTCAGGCGTGGACGATCTATGCGGTGGCGGTTCCGGTCGTGCGCCATTTCTTCGGGATCAACCCGGCTGCCGCCCGCAAGGAGCTTGTGGTGAAGCCGCAGCTTCCCTCGGCCTGGAGGGGCAAACGCTGTTCAATGGAGCGGCTGGTGATCGGCGAGGCGGAATTCGATATCCATCTGGAAGAAAGAGAAGCTGCCCGCTTCGTGTCGATCCGCAACGAAGCCTGCTGGAACGTGACGGTCGAGTGGAACAACCGCAGGGTGCAAAGCTCGGAAGCGCTGATTGAGCTGGAGCTTTAGGTAAAGCTTATGCAGGGGTTGTTGGCGCTTCCGGTCATCGTCCATTCTATTCGAGAAGGTTCGAGTCTGATTGCTGCGCATCATTTGTCGGGTGGGTCTTGTCATTTATCGGAGAAGGCGGAAACCAGCAATGGCGGTGCAGGGGGGACCCAGCACCGCCATTGCTTTATTTTTGCAAGATGATTTGATCAGGCAAGCTATCCGTCAAGTGCGCAAACTTACTTTTGAGACATCCCATCTCACCAAGCAAGAAGCTTATCCCATGTTTTTCGATATGACGATTTTTCCCCGTTTCGGCGACTCTTCGCTTTTGCGATACGCCTGAAGCAGGCCTTGAGCAGTAAAGGGATAGGTCTCATCGATATGGATACTCAATTTATTCTCTTTCATATGGCGAACAATGGATTCAAAATCGGTACGGTTAGGTCTTGCCTGGAAGAAACGTGCGTCAATGCCGCGGACCTTCGGATATTGATTGATCGCGAATGCCACCACTGAAATATAGGCTCCGCCATCCCTGATGACCGAGTAGTTCTTCTTTCCGATTTCTCCCGGTAACCCGGTACCGAAAGTGGATGGGTCCATAGCGGAATCCAATACGATATCAACAGGATCTGTTATTTGGGTGGCAATGTCGACTTTCGTGTAGTCGAACACCTCGTCCGCACCGAGTCCTTTGACGAAATCATGATTATAGTCCCTCGCGGTTGCGATTACATATGCTCCATGTTGCTTGGCCAACTGGACCGCTGCATGTCCCACGCCTCCGGCGCCGGCTTGAACAAGGATGCGTTGTCCCGGTTGAAGACGGCCATGCTCGAACAGCGCTTGCCAAGCTGTCAGGGCAACCGTAGGCGCGGCGCCTGCCTCTTCGAAGGAAAGACTGTCAGGGATAACGGCAAGAAGATCTTCCTCCACCGCAACATAGTCCATGTAAGAACCCCTCTGAACCATGCCCATGACACGATCCCCCGGCTTGAAATGACGCACGTTTTCGCCAACCTCTTTTACGATGCCGGCTGCTTCATTACCAAGAACAAGCGGCAATTGAAATTGAGCCGGAAATTTATCGGCCATGGGACTCTGAAGAATCGCGCCGCTGCGAAATAGAATATCTGCGGGATTGATGGAAGAGGCGCGCATTTCGACGAGAACCTGTGTGTCGGTGAGTGCGGGAATCGGCACTTCCAGTTCCTCTAGCACTTCGGGGATTCCAAAGCTTGTCAAAGCAATAGCTTTCATGATTATGCCTCCTCTTAAATTGAACATACGTTGATTTTTCAACTGCCGCTGTTTCTACTGTGTTAACCGGGCCAATCCTTGGCATGATCCGTTAGTTGCTTTCCCGTTGGGGAGGTACTATCGAACGTATTGCCGTCCTTTGTGGAGAGATGGCGATGTCATCGTCGAACAGATAGCTTTTTATGAAACATCTCATCCAATAACAGTATTTCTGTTTTTTTGCTGACAGCATGGTTTCCAAGCTTAACATCAATCACAAAGTCATTGCTCAGCATCTGGCGGTACCGGGAAATAATATCTTTCTCAGGCAATTCTCCCATCGACTTCGTCTCAGGCGGGATCACCGGGATTCCGGCTTGCTCGACCAGGCGAAGATTTAGTTTAAGATCTGCGGCGACCTTGCTTAGAATGCTTTCACTTCTTGCTGTCTCTATATCCACCATTCCGTCATTCGTATAGAAATGCTTGTTGACTGCAGCGAGCGCAGCATGCGAAACATGGAATGCTTGAATGTCCTTCTGTATTTCATAATGCAAATCCGCTGTTTCAAATATTTTGGCAAGCTCCTTCACTCTTTCGGTCGTTTGTCCATTTATTTCACCAAAAAAGGTTCCTTGGTGAGTTTTGGAACCGAATTGGGCGTATAGAACATCTTCTTTGATATCTCCGCCTGCACCCGGGAATCCTGGAAGTAACCGATCACCCACGATTTCAAGCCAGTGATCATACCCAATGGTATTAGTCAAGGTGATTATGGTTTGGCTCTGATTATTCTTGATCGCAGACAGGGCAGATTCTGCCTGATCATATCGTACAGGAACAAAGATGAAATCATAGATGTCGTCGTTTGCAAGCTTCTCTATCGTCTTGATCGATATTTGCTTTATCACACCATTATCGTTGTATCGCAGTCCGTTCCTTTTAAGCGCATCCAGTCTCTTTCCTCGGGCCAGCATAGTGACGTCCAGTCCCGACTGTGCAAATCTGAGTGCGTATACACTGCCAATCACACCGGCGCCAACTATCAAAAGTCTATGTTGTTTGCTGTTCAATATTGTCCTTCCTTTCAGCTAACTAGTCACAGTTGTTTAAACAACATCTGTTTGATACGATAATAGTACGGCATGATGAGGATTTCAATCGGCAGAGTATGTAAAACGTTGCATAGACAACAAATTTTGATATTTGATGTTTAAGAAGGGGGATATAGATATGGTAAATCAGGAGGATCCAAGAGTTTTACGGACACGACAGTTAATCAGGGAAGCATTCAGAGAGTTGTTGCAGAATAAAGGATTTGATGCAATAACCATAAAAGATATCGCGCAGAGAGCTACTATTAACCGCGCCACCTTATATGCCCATTATGAAGATAAATATGCATTGATGGAGGAAATTACAGAACAGGCTTTTCGCGAGATGATTCCTGAACAAGTGGTGAATGCGCGGGAGTTTACAGATGAAATATGCAGTCAGCTGGTCTTGCTGACACACCGCTACATCGTATATTTTTATCAGATATGCAGAATGGATTCCCAATCTATTGCTAAGCTTGTGGATGAAAAGGTAAAAAAGATGTTGCAGCAAATAATAGAAGGCATTTTTGTGAAAGGGGATAACCATCATATAGCGGACCGCCATCATACAAAGATCATTTCGGCCATGACAGGCGCAGCGATCTATGGCGCAGCGCATTATTGGTTAATTGTTGGGGAAAATAATCGAGCCGATTTACTTGTAGACATTGTTCGTCCCTATGTAATGAATGGTTTGGGGCTGTACCGCAATTGCAATGAATATTTAAACGACTCGCCGACAGCGCCTTAGGTTAATGCTCACAAGGCCCAATATTTCAGATTGGAAACGGAAGAGTGGTTACTCCCTGCCGTCGCCCCAGTATGACGAAACCGGGCTGCCGGAGTTGACTTCCGCCTTTCAGCAGCTGGCCGCACTGATTGCGGCAGGACGAGATGATATGCACCAGGATCAACCAATGCTGCAAACTGCGAGCGTTTGATCGTTTGGCTGGAAGAGGAGCTTATTCCATGGTTCGAACAAATGAGCGTCACGGATAACCGCTCAGAGATTCGAAAGGCCAAGCAGTATATTTCTGCAAGGGCAGCCTTCATGCCGCTGTTAAAAGAAAAAGGATCCTCCCCGCTCCTGCAGTATCGTATAAAACTGCTTGCGAAAGGGGGCGATCCTCTCCTGCTGCCTGGGAGGCAAATTCATCATATGAAGCTGCAGGGCAATGACCGCCCCGCTCGTTGCTCGAGCCGCGCCCGGATGCGATTCATCCGTAGCCGCCTCTTGTGGTTGTCGATGGTTGTCCATGTCTGTCCATGGATCCTTGGGCGGCAACCCTGCTGCTATCGCGGCTAGAGCATCCTGACAAAACCTTCGCAGCGGACGGTCCATGACCCGTCCTGCGGAAACCCGGGAGCATGCGTATCCGGCCCGTCTTCCCAGCCTGAAGCCATCATGGCGACAGCGGTCAGCAGGCCGCCATTGCCGGGCAGATAGACGGACAGATCCGGCCTCTGATAATTGTGCCCGTTGGGAAGATAGCTGTTTTTCCCCCGTTCCATTAATAGAGCTTCGACAGCCAATCGGCCTTCGCCAAGTCTGGCGGCAGTCATGGCAGTCATCGGATAATCCCATCCCCATGTATGATCCCAGTTCCAGTTCTTCCAGACCTCATGAAGCGTAAGTCTCATCGTTTCATGGTCAACCATCAGTCCCGGAAGCATACCGAGGGGTGCCAGCATGGTCGGATGGTCGACAACGCCCGTTTTGTTCCGGAAGGTGTCCGGTGCGGTTTCGGCCGCTGTATATACTGCATCTACTACCGGCAGTCTGGACAGATGCTGCAGAATATGATCCCAATTCTCGTCCCTGGGCAGGCCAAGCCGCTCTCTCCACGTATTTGCGACCGATAGCCCGAATGCCCAATAGCTCAACTCAAAGGACGGATTGAAGGTGACGGCATGGTCGTAAATCTCCTGGGCGGGAGCAACCGGCGGACCAAGCACGTAGCGTCTGTGCTCCTCATCCCACTCCGCAAAAGAGGCCATGAAAGCGGCGGATTCCAGTACGATTTCACGGTAGCGCGCAAGTGCCCCGTCTCCGCCTCCGCTCTTGTAGATAAGCTCGGCATAATAGATCGGATGGGGCTGCTGCCAAATTAGAAAAGGTTCAATGTAGCAGGGGCCGTTAACCCCATCGGGAGCGATGCATTTGGGCCATCTGGCACCGTTGTAGCCCTGCGAAGCGGCCAGCGCCTTCGCCTGCGGCAGGATATCACTGTACCAGCCCATGTTATTTTCCAGGAGCTCCGTCCGGTTCCATAATGCAAAATGAACAGAATGCCACCAATGCATCTCCAAATGGAATTTCCCGTACCAGCTGTTATGCGTAAGGCCGGATTCCTGAGGAGGCAGCGACCCGGAGGACTGGATCGCGGTCAAATATTGGGACAATACGATGCGCCGCTCCAGCTCATGCGCCCGCGTGTCCGCGCTCCCCGCCAGCTCCACGGCAGCTCCGCTGCTCCAGAACGACTCCCAATGGCTGCGGCAAGCAGTCTCTGTCTCCCCGAAGGCAGGCAGCGGGTCTTCGTTGGCTTCAAGCCCGAAGCGGAAGCAAAGCTCGAATTCGCCGCCATGATCCTCCGCGGACGGCGTAAGCAGGAACTGATGCGGATCCGCTGAATCGCGGACGAATGAGCCGCCGGACCAGGCCGCCGTCATATAATGGACATCCGCATCAAGCGTCCGGCGAAGACGGATGGAAGAAGGCGACTGCGCTTCAATCTCCGTTTGATGCGCGTCCGGTTCATCCCACACCGGGCTGCCGGAGAAGGTTCCGCTTGCGTAGGGGAAACGGAAAGCGATGCGCAGCGCGCCATCTGCAATCAGCTCCGAGCCTATGCGTACTGCGATCAGATCCATATCCGGATGGCAGCAGGTCTCCACGACCGTGCGGAGCCCGGCTGCGCTGAAGCGGCTGGTAATTTTCCCGGACCACAGATCCAGCTCCTGCCGCATATCGGTCAGATCCCCGCTTGCGGCTTCGGCGCCGGAAGGCAGTGAGATCCGGAATCCGATCTCTCCAAGCTGCAGCCGGTGCGGGTTGGCTTGAAGCCAATTGTATTCGGCGCTCCGCTGGCCGCGGGGCGAGTAAGGGAAGCCGACGCTTCGTCCATTGAACGTGTTGTAATAAGTAAGCGGATAATGATCCATGCGGTAGCCTTCCGGATTGGGCAAGGTATGCCAGGCCCAGTTGGAGAGATGGCCGAGGGGAACGCCGCCGTCCGCATAA
This sequence comes from Paenibacillus sp. JT31N11, assembly GCF_056269285.1. NCBI lineage: Bacteria > Bacillati > Bacillota > Bacilli > Caryophanales > Paenibacillaceae > Paenibacillus > Paenibacillus sp. JT31N11. The sequence goes on along the minus strand of NZ_JBWDNQ010000007.1, from coordinate 45,385 downwards.
AGCGCCGGAAACGACTGAAGGCCGGTGGCATCGACCGTGAAGGCATAGTTTCCATTGCCGACCGAGAGCGAAGCGTTTTTGTCAAAGCCTTGTATAACGGGATGATGGCGTCCAACGAGAGCCTGCCGGTTGATCATCTGTGTCGCATCTCCTTATCGGATGAAATGATTTACGCCACTATTATACGCGTGAAATGCCCGGATAAAAGGCAAAATCCCTATCTCCATAGCAATTGCACATTTCCCGGCAGAAGTTTATCGTTATGCGGCAGGGGTTATAAAATGCTGCACCATCCCGGTTTGCTGCACATTTGCTTCAATCTATTCCGGTGCACATTCCTTGGGACATTCATCTTGCGGATGCTCCACCCGTTTTTCTATACTTTGGTTGTCACGGCCGACGACAGCAGCTAAGGCAGCAAACAGGAGGGTCATATCCGCTTAAGAGGAGGGAGGGGTTATTGCAATGACCGGCATGAAGGCAACGGGAAAACACACATTCAAACAGATGGCCAAGGTATGGCAGCTGTATCTGCTTATCTTACTGCCTGTCATTTACATTGTTATTTTCAAATACGGCCCCATGTATGGGGCGCAAATTGCGTTCAAGGACTTCTCCGTGTCCAAAGGGATTATGGGAAGCGAGTGGGTTGGCTTCGCCCATTTCAAGGAATTCTTTCATTCCTATGAGTTTACGAGAATCCTGAAGAACACGGTCGGATTGAGTCTTTACACGCTGCTTGCAGGATTCCCGCTGCCCATTATTTTCGCATTGAGCCTGAATTATGTCGGCAACCGATCCTTTAAAAAATCGGTGCAGATGATTACATTCGCCCCCTATTTTATTTCGGTGGTGGTGCTGATCGGGATCATGCTGCAGTTCCTGGCGCCCAGAACCGGTATAATCAATATCATTATCGGCTGGTTCGGAGGCGACGCCATTAATTTCATGGGAACGCCGGGTTATTTCAAGACGATCTATGTCGCATCGGACATCTGGCAGACGATAGGCTTCAACTGCATCATCTATATTGCCGCACTGACGGGCATCGATCCGTCCCAGCATGAGGCGGGCATTGTGGACGGGGCGACCAAGCTGCAAAGAATTTGGTATATCGATCTGCCGGGCATTCTGCCGATCGCGATCACGCTGTTTATTTTGAATACGGGCCATGTTCTGGATGTCGGATTCGAGAAGGTGCTGCTGATGCAAAACCCGCTTAATATGAGAACCTCGGAAGTCATAGACACCTATGTGTACAAGCAGGGATTGACGTCCATGGTGCCCAATTACGATTATTCGACGGCAATCGGATTATTTAAATCCTTCATTGGCCTGGTTCTGCTGCTCACTGTAAACAAGATTGCCAAGAAAGTCGGACAAACCAGCTTATGGTAGGAATAGGAAGGCGATAACATGGAATACAAGTTTTCGCAGCAATCATGGGGTGACCGTTTATTCTCCATTGTGAATTATGTGTTTCTGGCATTCATGGCGCTGCTCGTGCTTTACCCGCTTATCTATATTGTGAGCGCATCCTTCAGCTCCTCCAATGCGGTCATCTCGGGACGCGTCTGGCTGTGGCCGGTGGAGCCCAATCTGGAAGGCTACAAGGCGATTTTCAAGAACAGCATGATTACGACAGGGTTCACAAATTCCATTATTTATACGGTCGCAGGCACCTCCATCAATGTCATACTTACGGTATTGGCTGCATATCCGCTGTCACGGCATGATTTTGTCGGGAGAAATTACTTTATGTTTCTGTTCGTCTTCACGATGATGTTCACCGGAGGACTCATCCCGACCTATCTGCTCGTTCAGGATTTAGGCTTGACGGATACAAGGTGGGCGATGCTTCTGCCGACCGCGCTATCCGTATGGAATATGATTATTACCCGGACTTATTTTCAGACGACTCTACCGACTGAAATGCTGGAAGCGGCGCATCTGGACGGCTGCAGCGATCTGAAGTTTTTATGGAAGATCGTGATACCGCTTTCAGGTCCAATCCTCGCCGTTATTACGCTGTTTTATGCGGTGAGCCAATGGAATCAGTATTTCAACGCGTTAATCTATTTGAAGGACCGGGATTTATATCCGCTGCAAATTGTGCTGAGGGAAATCCTCGTGCAGAACCAGGTTGATCTTAACATGCTGACAGATGTGGAGCAGGCGGCGAAAAGAGAGGGGCTGCGGGAGCTTTTGAAATATTCGCTGATTGTAGTATCGTCCGCGCCGCTGCTGCTGATTTACCCGTTTGTCCAGAAGTTTTTTGTCAAAGGCATTATGATCGGATCGTTGAAAGGCTGATTCATTGAAAGCGGGCTCGTCACCAAGTAAACATTAACTGCCACAAGGCATCCATTTCTCTCATCATAGGAGCGTGTAACATGAAAAAGGTCGTCATGTCCGGAATTCTGGCTCTGCTGTGTCTGGCCGTTATCCTTGCCGGATGTTCAAGCAATACGAATAATACCAATAATGCGGCGAATCAGCCGGCGGAGGCGGATAACGGAGCCGGCGAAAGCGCTAACCTCGCGACTGCGGCGGGCGAGTTTCCGATTGTCAAAGAAAAAACGACATTGAAAGTGATGGTCATGGGCGACGCCAACGTGGAGTCGTTCGATGATAACGAATTCACCAAATGGTACGAAGAAAAAACGAATGTCCATGTGGAATGGGAAGTCGTTCCCCCGATGAACGCGCAGGACAAATTGAATTTGACGCTTGCCGGGGGCGATCTGCCCGACGTTATTATGAACTTCAACGTGCCTGCGGCCCAGCAGATGATTTACGGTCAGGACGGCGTTTTCCTTGAACTGTCTGACCTGATCGAGAAATACGGCGCCGAGACGAAGAAGATGTTCGAAGCGAATCCCTTGATCAAGCAGGTTTCTACCGCTTCAGACGGTAAAATCTATTCGCTTCCGTATGTCAGCGATTGCTACCACTGTACGGTTGTCCAGAAAATGTGGATTTACCAGCCATGGCTGGATAAATTGGGCTTGAAGATGCCGACCACAACGGATGAGTTCTACAATGTGCTGAAGGCATTCAAGGAGCAGGATCCGAACGGCAACGGAAAACAGGATGAGATTCCGTTTGCGGGCTCCATTGCGACACCGGGAAACAATATAGACAGCTTTGTTATGAATGCGTTCATTTACGATAATTTGACGCATGACAACTTCGGTTTGCTGCTTAAAGACGGCAAAATCGATGCGGCTTTCAACAAGCCGGAATGGAAAGAAGGCTTGACCTACCTGCATAAGCTGTACCAGGAAGGGCTGATTTCTCCTGAATCCTTCACCATGGATAATGACCAGTTGAAGCGTATTGGCGAAAACCCGGATGTACCGATACTTGGAGTTGCCGCAGCCTTTCATATGGGCAACTTCACGCAGTTCAACGGGGAAAGCGGCCGCTGGCTGCAGTACAAGGCGGTTCCGCCGCTTAAGGGACCAGGCGGTCTGCAGGTTGCCAGCAATACGCCTTACACGGCTGTCACCGGACGGTATATCATTACGAATGCCGCCAAGAACCCCGATGTAGCCATGCGCTGGGCAGATGCCTTCTATACGCAGGAAGTGCTGCTGAACGGGAAGTATGGCAGAGAAGGCGTCGAATGGAAGTACGCAGATGAAGGACAATTAGGCATCGACGGCAAGCCGGCGCTCTTCCAGGCAATTACGCCGACCAGCGGCGCGCAGAGGATCAACTGGTATAACAGCTTTCCGATGAACGAAACCAACGAGTTCCGTCTGGGCTGGGCCGTGACGGATCCGGAGGCTTCAGTTGAGCCGATTCTGTACAAGGAAACGCAGAAATACGAGCCGTTTAAGATACCCGAGGAAGAGGTCATTCCTCCGCTGTACTTTACGACGGAGCAGTCCAATGAAATCGCCAATTTGAAAGCGACGATCGACGGACAGGTCCGCGAGATGAATGCCCGCTTTATTAGCGGCGACGCTGATCTGAGCAAGGAATGGGACGCCTATATCAAGCGTCTGGACAGCATGAATTTATCCCGGTATATCGAGATTTACCAGGAAGCGTACGATACGATGACCAAAAAATAAAGCTCTGCGAAACTGTGCAGGGATAAGCTCCGTGAGAAGAAACTGGCTGGCCGCGGCTTAAGAGCGGCCAGTCCATTCTTCTTTGCCTTATAGCATTTATAATTTTCACTCCATTAAGGGAAGAAACTGACTTTGCCGCCGCAGGGCGGCGAAGCCGTTTCTTCTTATCCAATATTCCATGGATACGAGGCGAATATGATGGTCGAACCTAGGTCAAGCTCTACCTTTACGCCAGCCGGTCAGGCTGCCCTGCATCCGATCGTCTGCAATCGGATCGCGCCGGATTTTTTCTCCGGGGCGCTGCTCGGCAACGGCGGCATGGGAATCGTCGTCACGACCCGTCCCGATGCGGTTATTCTTCATTTTTCCCACAATAATGTATGGGATCAGAGAATCGCCGAACAGGATGCGGGGAAGGTCGGCACATTCAGCGAAGTGTTCGAAAGATTGAAGCAGCTTCCCGATAATATCGGATCTCTGGTAGAGGACGATTGGTACCGGGAATACTGCCTTATGCTCAAAGAAACCTATAACAAGCCGTACCCCCGGCCGATGCCTTGCGGTTCGGTTCTTCTTGGCTTTGACCGCCGAAAGGCGGAGGTACTGGGACATACGGTTCATATCTCAAGCGGCTTATGCGAGGTGCGCTTCCTGGTGGAGGGCATTCCCGCAACGCTGCGGATTTTTGCGGAGGCCTCGCGGGACCGGCTGTGGATGAGCTTTGTGAATGAGGCCGGACTCCCGATTGCCGCGCCATTCGACCGGGTGCGGCTTATTCCCGATCCGTCCACACCGAAGGAAATCCCCGCGGCGGAATGCTCGGCGGATATGAAGGCGGCATTCCTGTCCATGAGGCAGGTTCTCCCTTATCTGGAAAGCGGAACTGAGCGCCACAGCAAGGACAAGGCGTTCCGTCTGACGCTGGGCTTATCCGGCGGTTCGCTTGCGCAATTGTCCGTGAAAAATGAGACCCGCAATGGCATTGTGGCGACGCATCTTGACGATTATATGAGCGGAGATAGCGCGCATATACTGGAGTATAAGGTAAAGCCGGAAGGTCCGTTCCTGGCGGCAGTCGACCTGGAGGAAGGAATGGACGCGCATGTTTCCCGTTCGGTCGGCTTTCCCGGGGACAGGGACATTCGGTACGGCGAGATGGCTGCCTGCTTCGAGAGCACCAGGGAGGCCTATTCCTCTTTCTGGAACCGTTCCGGCGTTCTGCTTGGAGACAAGGAACTGGAGAAAATCTGGTACTGGAACCTGTACTTCTTCCAATGCGGCGTAAAAGAGGGGGCAACTTGTCCCGGATTGTTCGCGAACTGGACCTATGATACCATCGGTTCCGCCTGGCATGGCGATTACCATTTGGATTACAATACCCAGCAGCCGTTCTGGCTGGCTTTCTCCAGCAATCATGTGGACCGCCATTTGCCGTATGTGGAGATGGTGCATCATATTACGCCTGTCAGCAGGAGATGGGCCGAGGACTATTACGGTCTGCGCGGCGCCTTCTATCCGGTCTCGGCTTTTCCCGTCGATATGACGATCAATCCCAGTGCCGGACCGCCCTTCGGGTGGGTCATGTGTACGACTCCGTGGGTGGTGCAGAGCTTGTGGTGGCATTATGTCTATACGATGGATAAGGCGTTTCTGCGGGATAAGGGCTTCGAACCGATCAAGCTCGCCGTACTGTTCATGGCGGATTATATGACACGCCCGGATGCCCAAGGCCCCCGGTGGGGCGATGACCGCTATCATATATTCCCGACGGTTCCTCCGGAGCTGTACGGATTGATGCCCGGATTCAAATATAATGCTGACAGCCTGACGGATATTACGCTGTTCAAATTCGTCTTTCGTGCCTATGTGGAGGCGTGCGCGGCGCTGGATATCGAGGTTGAGGAAGCCGCGCTCATCGGTGAAGTGCTGGATATTCTGGAGCATCTGCCCGATTATCCGACAGCTCTGTCGCAGGAGCGGGGGGAAGTTTTCGTATCCGTGCGGGGAGAGGATCCGGAAATGGTGTACAACACCCCGAACAGCGCGTTCACCGTATTTCCGGGGGAGGATCACGGCCTGCATTCGCCTGAAGACATCTATGAGATCGCCTGCAATTCATACCGCAACCACCGCAACGAAGGAGGCAACGAGCTAGTTTTCCATAATCTGCAGGGCGCGCGGCTCGGCATTCTGGATTTGGAGAGGTTCAAGCGGCAAATCGAATACTGCATGATGCCGAACGGGACCTGCACCGATATGGTGCTTCAGGTCGGCGGCCGCTATAAAGACACGCTGAATTTCGATTTTATGTCGCGCATGGGCGTATGGTTTGAGAATACTGCTCTGCCAGTCGTAATCAACGAATGCCTGCTGCAAAGCTACAATGGCATCCTCCGCCTGTTTCCGAACTGGCCGGGCGAGCGGTATGCGGAATTCCGGACACTGCGCGCCGCAGGAGGATTTCTGGTCAGCGCGGCATGGGGAGACGGGGCTGTGCAGTGGCTTGAAGTGCAGAGCGAGGCGGGCGGGAAGCTTCAAATATATGCGCCGTGGGAGAACGGGACCGCCTGCGTTAGAGGTATGAAGAGAGAGACGTTTCTGGGCGATATTGCGCTGGACACAGTGCCGGGCGAGCTTATCCGCTTTACGAGGCATGGATGATCACGGAAGCTATTAAACAAATTCGGAGGGATCTTCAATGAATATTGCGCCTTATTTGACCCCTTATAAATACGGCAAGCCGGTATTGACAGGCTCGGGTCTGCCGGATCATTTCGATCAGAATGCGGTCGACTGCCCGTTTGTCTTTCAGCATCAGGACCGCTTCTACATGATGTACGTGGGATTTAACGGAATTGGCTACCAGACCGCGCTGGCGGTTAGCGAGGATCTTCTGAATTGGGAGCATCACGGCGTTATTCTGGAGCGGAACGATCTGTCGAACTGGGATTCCAAAAATATTGCCGGCACCTGGATGCTCAGAGAGAACGAGCTTGAGGCGCCGCCTGTACTGAAGAAATGGGACAATAAGTATTGGCTTGCCTACCACAGCTATCCCGAGGACGGTTATGAGGAAGGCTCCGCCAAGATCGGTCTGGCCTATACGGAAGACGAGAATTTATTGGAGTGGCACCGCCTGCCTGACCCGATTCTGACTCCCGAGGAAGGGGAGGACTGGGAGAAGGGCGGCCTGTACAAGGAATGCCTGGTTGAACATGAGGGCCTGTTTTATTTATTTTACAACGCCAAGAACAAAAACACATCCGGTTGGGTGGAGCAGACGGGCCTTGCAACCTCCGCGGATTTGAAAACCTGGATCCGCTACGAGCATAATCCGGTGCTTCGCGTATCGGAAGAAGGCTGGAAAAGCGCTTTTGTCAGCGATCCGTGCGTTTTGCGGAGCAAGGACGAATGGGTGATGTTCTTCTTCGGTTATGATTACAGACGGGCCCAGGAAGGGGTGGCTGTCTCTTCCGATCTGTTCAACTGGGAGGCCTATCCGGAACCTGTCATCCGTCTTGGTGCAGAGGGGGAAATTGATTCGACCTATGCCCACAAACCAACGGTTATAACGCATAACGGCGTGTTATATCATTTTTACTGCTCGGCAAGGCCGTCGCAGGACGGAGACCGGACGCGCAACAATAACGGCAGGGAATTCCGCACGATAACGGTTGCAGCCTCCCATGATGTATTTCAGCGGGTTTTGCCAGGGGGGAATGAGCAGTGAAGCTTCATTATGACCATCCTGCGCGAAAATGGACGGATGCGCTGCCTGTCGGCAACGGCCGGCTGGGGGCGATGATTTTTGGCAGCGTGGAGGCGGAGCTGATCCAGCTGAATGAAGATTCCCTCTGGTCCGGAGGGCGTCAGGAATGGGAGGCTCCCCGCGCCAAGGAATCGCTTCATGCTGTGCGGGAGCTGCTGAAAGCAGGCAAATACGTGGAAGCGGGCATCGGCTGCAAGCAGCTGATGGGTCCCTACAACGAAGCCTATATGCCCTTGGGCGATCTGCGCATTCAGTTCGAGCACGGCAATCTTGCCGCTTCTTATGAACGGTCCCTTGATCTGCGGGACGGAATCTCCCGCGTCAGCTACATGATCGGAGATGTCCGGCATACGCGGGAAATCTTCGCTTCTTACCCGGATCAGGCGATCGTCGTCCGTCTGGAAGCGGATAAGCCCGGGATGCTGAGCTTCCACGCCCGTATCGGAAGCCAGCTCCGCTTCCGGACTGCCGCTGCCGGGAATACCCTGATTATGCAGGGCAGCGCGCCGGAGTATTGCGGGCCTAACCATCAGAACCCGGACAATCCCATTCAGTATGGCGATTGGGATGAAACCGATGCGGTTCGCTTTGAAGGCAGATTGGGCGCCAGACATGAGGGAGGCTCGATGACCGTTGATCATGATGGCCTGCATATTTATGGAGCAACCTCTGCAACGCTGTATTTCTGCGCTGCGACCAGTTTTAACGGCTTCGACCGCCCGCCGCGCACGGAGGGGAAGAACCCTTCTGGTCTATGCGGGGATTATTTGACAAACGCGCTGCAGAAAAACTACGATCAAGTCCGCGGCGATCATATCGCCGATTATACCGCCTTGTTCAACCGTGTGGAGCTGCATCTGGGAGAGCCGCTTGCTCCTGCGAATATGACGACCGAGCAGCGGATCAAAGCCTACGGCGGGCGCGACCCGGGTCTTGTTGAGTTGTTGTTCCAATATGGCCGCTACTTGATGATCGCCAGCTCCCGGCCCGGCTCCCAGGCTGCCAATTTGCAGGGGATCTGGAACAAGGACACGCGCCCGACCTGGAGCAGCAATTATACGATTAATATCAATACGCAGATGAATTATTGGCCGGCTCTGGCGGGGAACCTGGAAGCCTGCCATGAGCCGATGCTGGATTTCGTCGCGAATATGGCGAGAAGCGGGAGGAAAACGGCGGAGATTTATGGTTTACGGGGTTGGATGGCCCATCATTGCACCGATATCTGGTGCCTGACCTCGCCAAGCGGCGGCTATGGCAACGGCGAGGCCCATTGGGCAAGCTGGTCGATGGCGAGCCCATGGCTGTCCCAGCATCTATGGGAGCATTACGCTTTCTGGAAAGACGAGGCTTATTTGCGCGACACGGCTTATCCGATTATGAAGGAAGCCGCCTTGTTCTGTCTGGACTGGCTGTTCGAGGACGAGAGCGGTTATCTGGTTACCGGTCCGTCGACATCGCCGGAGCACAGATTCCAGACCGCGGACGGTTTGGCTGGCGTCAGTCTTGCCTCGACCATGGACATGCAGCTGATCTGGGATTTGTTCTCCAACTGCATGGCCGCATGCGAGGTGCTGGAGGCCGACGATGAATTCAGGCGGGAGCTGGCTGCCGCCCGCGACCGGTTATATCCCATGCAGATCGGCCAATACGGACAGCTGCAGGAATGGTTTCGGGATTTTGAAGAGCAGGATGTCCATCACCGCCACATTGCCCATATGTTCGGCGTTTATCCGGGACGTCAGCTGACGCAGCGCGGCACGCCTGACTTGTTCGCCGCAGCCCAGCGTTCGCTTGAGAGGCGCGGAGACGACGGGACGGGCTGGAGCCTGGCCTGGAAAGTTGGCCTGTGGGCCCGTTTCGGCGATGGCAACCGGGCGGCATCCTTTGTTCACAAGCTGCTGCAATTTTGCGAAACCGAGGAGAAAAACTACCACTCGGGCGGTGTTTACGCCAATCTGTTCGACGCGCATCCGCCGTTCCAGATCGATGGGAACTTCGGCGTCACAGCGGGTATTATCGAGCTGCTGATGCAGTCCCATCAGGACTTTATCGAATTTCTTCCCGCTATTCCCGACGAATGGCCTGACGGGTATATCAAAGGCTTAAGAGCGCGGGGAGGCTTCGAGGTCAGCCTGAATTGGAAGAACGGCAGGCTGACGGAAGCGGAAATCGTCTCCCATGCCGGGGGGATATGCAGCATCCGCTGCGAGAACCCGTTCATTATCACGGCGAGAGACAGATCGGTTGCGACGGTATCAGTGGAATCGGATATTGTCGCATTCGCGACAGAGAAGGGCGCAACTTATCGAATTTCCCGGGAAATGGCGGAGATGGGGCTCTGACGGAAATCGCAGAAATCGCATCACAGTTTCATACGGCTAAACCGGACTTCGGTCGGTGATATGCTGGATCAGGGATATGCTCGCGGTAAGGCGGAGGTAGTGGTGAATGGCCTGCCAACCGTGGAGAAGATAAGCTATTACCGCTATTCGCTGAGTAATCTGTCTTCGCAGGTCACCATCTACGGATCAGGCTCAAGAAGGGATCCATTATGAGGCAGGATGCCCAAACAGTCTCATTGACGGCAAGCCGGCTGTTAGCTACCGGGGAAATTGGCCGTCTCGACATTGGGCAGGATATCTATCCCTCGGGTGGGCTCCAGGGACCAGTCCGAATTAGTCTCAATAACGATTGAGGCATCTGCCTGCTGACAGGCAGGACAAGAAAAGGCAAGAGGCTGTCGCTCGTGCGGATTTCATCCGCGGGAAGCGGCAGCCTCTTGCTACTATCAAGCCAACCCGAGATTCCTGCCGGGCCCTGCTTGACTATATTGGATCAATAAGGTTCATTCACTTCTATAATTTTTTAAAAGGGTTAAGGGCTTGTCATCCCCTTTTAAAAAGCAACAGCCGGTTCTCCTTCTTTTACATAGTAGCAGCTAGCTATAAATATATTTTTGTAGCTTACACACTGGAGCCGTCATTTGGAATTTGCGGTCGCTGCAAGCAGGAAAAACCGGCATAGAGGGAGAAGCGACCGGTGGAAAGAGCTGCATGGCCCATGTAGCAAGGTTTTTCCTCGCTGCAGCGTCGGGATAGAGACGGAGGCGCGCTGCAAGCAGGAAAAACCGGCATAGAGGGGAAAGCGACCGGTGAAAAGAGCTGCATGGCTCATGTAGCAAGGTTTTTCCTCGCTGCAGCGTCGGGATAGAGACGGAGGCGCGCTGCAAGCAGGAAAAACCGACATAGAGGGAGAAGCGACCGGTGAAAAGAGCTGCATGGCTCATGTAGCAAGGTTTTTCCTCGCTGCAGCGTCGGGATAGAGACGGAGGCGCGCTGCAAGCAGGAAAAACCGGCATAGAGTGGGGATGGGACCGGTGAGCTGGAATAATGGAGCAGAAAGGCAGCGGCAGTGAGATTTCTCCTTGCTGGATCGTGCGAATAGAGGCCGAACTCGCTGCAAGCAGGATTAACCGGCCAAGAGGATGGTGAGGCATCATCCTTCGGTGTAAAATAATCGCCCTGTCCTTTCCAAAAGGACAGGGCGATTATTTTGTCGCAACCGTACCGTTCATCCGCAAATCACAGCTGTGGCGCGGTGCTCAAACCGCCGATTCAAAATAATAATTGCCGGAGTTCACCCGCAGCACGGCGCAGCCGCCCTCGTAGGCAACAACCTTGATATCACGCGATTCCTCCAGCGCCGCATGGCTCTCGCTTACGCACGCGAGGGAAACCGCAGGCACATACAGAGTGCCCGTGCAGTTGACGGGAATCGAGATTTCGAGACCGATCCGGCGACCGCCGAGGAGGTTCCAGCTGATCCGCGCTTGCCCGCCAGGCAGCTTGCCTGTAACTTCGAGATGATCAAGCTCCAGATCAATGTAGGGCTTGATGGTAAAATCATAGGTCTGCTCAGCGGAATTGAATTCGTAATCCAGACCGCCCAATCCCCGGTACAGCCATTCCTCCAGATGACCCAGCATAAAATGGTTTTGCGATTTGCCTACTGTCGGCCCATCCCATGCTTCCGTCAACGATGTGGCTCCGTGTTCGATCTGGTACCCGTAGCTTGGATAGTCCGTTTGGGCGGCCATCTCGCAGATGATGTCGGACCGGCCATGACTCGCCAGCGCCAGCAGAACATAGCGGTGTCCTACATCGCCTGCAGTCGTATGGTTAAGGCGGTTGTGAATATCCGCAACCAGATTGGCCAGCACCCGGGAGCGGTACTGCTCCTCGACCAGCCCGATAGCCAGCGACATCGCGTTGGAAGTCTGGCTGCCGGTTGCGTACTGGCAGGTCGCCGGATTGAAGAATGTACGGTTATAGGCGTTTTTGATGGACTGGCTCAACACACGGTAGCGTTCTGCATCCTGTTCCCGGCCCAATTCACCGGCAATTCGGGCGAATACCGAGACAATCTGGTAAAACATGGCCGTCTCCGGCAGCGCAATGGGGGTGTTCTGCGCATAACCTGGGCCATTCTCGCCAATATCGTACCAATCGCCAAGGCCATCCTGGATAATGAACCCTTCCGAATTAGCCTCCAGATAACGGATATACCGCTCCATACCGGTAAATTGCCCGGTTAATACCGTGGTGTTTCCGCAGGTCCGGAACAAATTCCAGCAGTTCATGATATAGGCGGCACCCCAGGAAACAGAGTGGCGGTACTTGCTCAGCTTTCCGTCGAATACGATATATTCCGGCGCGGTAGTAGGGACCAGGCCGCTTGGGAGCTGGGCTTCGCGAATATCCTCCAGCACCTTCAGCATCAATGATTCAACCGGATAATTGTACAGGAGGGAAGGACCCATGAGATGGGTTTGCTCCAGCCAGCCGAGCTTCTCCCGGTGAGGGCAGTCCGTGAACACGCTTTTCATATTGCTCAGGATCGCCCAATTAATAATCTCGTGCGTTTTGTTCAGCATAGGATTTGAGCTCATGAAGCTGCCTGATGCCTCGATATCCGGATAGATCATTTGTCCTTCTGCGGCAATCAGAACGGGAAGCCCGCTGTCTGCCGCCTGCCCGCCTTCGACGGCAATATTCTCAATTTGCAGATACCGGAAGCCATAATACGTAAACCGGGGGCTCCACACCTCGGTTCCTTCCCCCTTGAGGACATAATTGAATTCATAGGGGGAACCGGAATCCCGCTGATCGGCCGAACCGTCGGGGTGCAGCAATTCAGAAGGGAGCATCCGGATCGAAGCGCCACGGGGACCCTTTATGGCAATTTGAACCCAGCCCGAGAAATTTTGGCCAAAATCGATCGTATAAACATGGGGACGCTGCGGCACGATTGAGACGGGATGGAAAGTCTTCATGACCTTTAGCGGCGGGATTTGCTGCGCCTTCAATACGCCTGCGGGAGCTTCCGCATTGGCTGCGCGTCTCCATCCGCTGCCGGGGATGAATCCGGGCAGATCCCAGCCGTCTTGCTCCAGCCGGGCGTCATAGTCTTCTCCCCCATACATGCAGGAGAAGGTCAGGGGAGCGCAGGCGGTCATCCACTGGCCGCTGCTGGTAACGAATGCTTTGCTGCCGTCGGTATAAGAAAGCTCCAGCTGAATGAGACATTTGGGCCGGCCGAATGAGTGCTTGAATTTCGTGTATCTTCCGCCGGTTACGTTATAGAACCCATTGCCGACTATCGCTCCAAGGGCATTTTGTCCCTGCCGCAATAGAACGGTGACGTCATGGACCGCATACAGACAGCTTTTATCATAGTGGGTCCAGCCCGGATCGAGCACGCGCTGCCCAACCTTCAGACCGTTGAGCCGCAGCTCGTAATGACCTAATCCGCATATATATAGAACGGCTCCAGCCAGGGGCCTGTCCACGGTAAACTCATTGCGGAACAAAGGGATGCTCCCTGCATCCGCGTCCGGCCCAATTTCGGGCGTGCCGATCCATTGGGCAAGCCAGTCCGAAGAGCGGAGCAGGCCCATTTGCCACCAGGAGACAGCGCTCTCAGACAGGACATTGTCCTGATCCCGAACCTGAACCTTCCAATAATACCGTTTACGTGATTCCAGGGGTTTTCCTTCATAGGGAATGTGCATATTTCTCGCACTGCGGATTTCGCCGCTGTCCCATATTCCAGCTTTGCCGTCCTGCACTTCTTCTTGCGTCCCGGAAACGATGATCCGGTATGCGGTTTGCTTCACGGAGCGTCGCTGCGAAGAGCGGAAGCTCCATCCAAAGTCTGGATGCCCGACATCCAGTCCAAGCGGACATTGTTGGCCTTCAACAAACAGGTCCTTTATCATCTGCTTATTCCTCCTTCAAACTGATTTTCGACTCTGCTTATAGGGTGGAAACTTAACCTTGCATATAGTTTAAGAAATAGGCGCAGCTCAAGGATATAAGTAAATGCTGAGAATGGTGCACATTCCCTGAACGCCGGATATGCAATAATTCGGGAATATACACGGCATACAAAAGGAATTTGCATTTGAAAATTAATGTGCATTACCCAATAATCGGGTTCGCCTCAATATCCGGGATATGTTATTCTGGGTTCACAGAAAAAGAAGAGCCTGTATCGGCGTCGGAAAGCGCTTACTTATTTTCAAAGGGGGAGACAAAGAAGTGCTGAGAACAATTAGAGAGAACAATAAATCCATATGGCTGCGCTTTTTTGTTCCATATCTGATTATTTTGATCGTACCATTGCTCATAGGCCTGTTTGCCTATACCAAGACATCCACGATTATGTCGAACGAAGCGGCCAAATCGAATCTGCTTCTGCTGGACCAAGCGAAAACGACCATAGACCGCAGACTGTCCGATGTGGAAATGCTGGCCCAGCAGCTGATCACCAATACCGGCGTGCTCAGTTTTCAGGGGATCCGCGAACCGTTCAAGGATACGAATCTGATCCGGCTGCTGGAAACCAGGAAGAGCATCGCCGACTACGGGCTGTACAATAATTTCATACTGGACTATGCCTTGATGTTCAAGAACAGCGAGATTGCGCTAACTCCGCATAAAACCTATACGCTGCCCAAGTTTTATCAGGACTATATGACCTATACGGATATGGATTACCAGACTTGGTACGATCAATTTCTGAAGCCTTATCACAAAAGAGAATATTTCCCGGCTCAGCCGGTTCGTTTGGCGGGCAAGAATGTGGATTTGGTCACTTATATCCAATCGATGGGGCTCTCCAGCAATCCACAGGGTGCCATCATGGTGCTGATTGACAATAAAGAGCTTATGCAGCTGCTCAAGGGGGTGGACGTTTCCAGCGGGGGATGGGCTTATATCGCCGATCAGAACGGAAACATTATCACGGGGGCCTCGGGCGCCGGAGAAGAAGGGGTGAAGCCGGTCAGTCTTGACGCCAAGCGGCCATCCGGATTTTTCAATCATCAAATCGGTTCCAAAACAATGAGCGTAACGTACACGACCTCAACCTACAACGGATGGAAATTCGTAGCCGTTCAGCCCACTTATGTGGTCATGGACAAAGTCAATTATATTAAGCGGATCACATTGATCGTACTTGCGGTTTCCTTGCTGCTGGGCTTGTTCTGTGCGCTTTATCTTTCGTACCGGAACAGCAGGCCGGTGCAGACGATCATCGCCAGAATTTCCGACAAGCTCTCCTTCGAGCATATTCGGGGCAAGGACGCATACGGCTTCATCGAGAATACGATCGCCCGGCTGATCTCCAACAATGAGGAGCTGGAGACCGAGATTGAAGCCCATAAACCTTTCCTCCGGGCGGCTTTCTTCCAACGGCTGCTCGCAGGAAGCTTTATGACACTGGAGGAAATCAAGGCGCAGCAAAACCATATACGGATCAACCTGGACGGCAGGTTCTATATGGTGGCGCTGCTGCAGTTCGAGAAAAACGATCATTTCGATAACGCGGATCTGCTTCAGGAGCTGGATATCAAAAGAGTTGTGGCCAAGGAGGTCATTCGTTCTTTGTTTGAATCGGATGTCTATTTTCATGACGCCGGCGAGAATAAAACCGCTATGCTGTTTGTATGCAATTTTGATGATCTCGATGAGTGCCGCCGGAACATTACGGAGAACCTCATGAAAGCGGAAGAACTGCTCGGTCATCAATTCCAGGCGAAATCAGATTTTGCCGTAGGCGGAAGCTACAGCAATCTTCTAGAGGTATCCCGTTCCTACGAGGAAGCTATGCGGGCTTTGAATTATAAGGTCTCGGAGCTTACCGAGGGAATCGTCTGGTACAGCGACCTGCCAAAAACAAATGAAAATTATGTTTATCCCGGCGATGTCGAAATCCGGCTGATCAACTATGCGAAGGTGGGCAACAAGAAGGAAGTCAGTGAAATTCTCGAGCAGCTGTATAAGTGGAATTTTCGGGACCGCAAGCTTTCCGCCTATATGTTCAGGTTGTTTTTATATGAATTGTCGGGCAGTTTCATCAAGCTGATTGATCAGGCTTCCATATCCGAGGCGGAAATCAGCGAATTTGTTGACAATATGATCAATCAGGATCAGGTACACAACCAGAGCCGGATGTTCGAGTCCGTGACGGATACGTTTCTGAAAATATGCGACACGGTGGAGCTTCGCAAAAAAAGCCATAACAACGAGATGATTCAGAATATCATTGCTTTTCTGCAGGAGGCTTATGTAGATGAATCGCTGAATTTAAGCGCGGTTGCCGACCGGTTTCACATCTCGGAGATGTATCTGTCCCAGTTCTTCAAGGAGCAATCGGGCGTCAACTTCTCCAGCTACATTGAGGACCTCCGCATGAATCAGGCGAAAATTCTGCTCGGCGCAACCAAGCTCTCCGTGAACGAAATCGCAGCTGCGGTCGGCTATAATTCCTCCAATACATTTTGCCGCGCATTTAAGCGCATACATGCGACAACGCCGTTGGTATACCGCAAAACGCTGGGGAAGAAGAAGGATATTCTGATTACCCAAGACCGGATACAAAAAGCTGTACAGGATAAATAGATATGATGTATATTGTTAAATGTTTAATTCATCACATGAATATCAGCAAGCGGTTTTCGTTTGGAGAATCATAAGGAGGAACGAAAGTATGAAATTTGGAGTGGATTATTATCCTGAACATTGTCCAAGCGATATTTGGGAATGGGACGCGGATCAAATGCGCGGCATGGGCATCGATCTTGTCCGCATGGCTGAATTTGCCTGGTCGAAGATGGAACCGGAGGAAGGACGGTACGATTTCGGGTGGCTCGACAAATCTATCGAAATCCTGAACAGTCGGGGAATCAAAACAGTGCTGGGGACACCTACCGCAGCTCCCCCCGTCTGGCTTATGGAAAAGCATCCCGATATTTTTCCCGTGAATGCGAGCGGAATGCGTGTGAGCTTCGGCGGCCGTCATCACGATTGCCAGTCGAACGAGACATACCGCACGCATATACGCCGTTTTGTACGGGAGATGGCTCTGCATTACAAGGATCATCCCGCCGTTATCGGATGGCAGACGGATAATGAATTCGGCAACAGCCATCAGCAGCTGTGCTACTGCGATTCCTGCCGCAGCCGCTTCCAGCAATGGCTGGAGCAGCGGTATGGCACGATTGAAGCGCTGAATGAAGCCTGGGGCACCGTCTTCTGGAGCCAGACCTACTCACGCTTCGATCAGGTTCCGGCTCCCATGCCGACGCCGAATTCCCATAATCCGTCGCATCTGCTCGCCTGGAAGCGGTTTTGCTCGGATTTGATTGTCGATTTTCAGAAGGTGCAGGTCGATATTTTGCGGGAAATCTGCCCTCATCATTTTATAACGCATAATTTTATGGGTTTCTTCGACAAAACTGATTATTTCGAGCTTGCCAGGGATCTGGATTTCATCTCCCATGATCAGTACCCGATGCTTTTCCTGGAGGAGCGCATCAAGCGCAGCTCGCCGGCGCATCTGGGAATGGCGCTTGATCTGATGAGGGGAACCAAGGAGCAGTCGTTCTGGATTATGGAGCAGCTGGCAGGTCCGACAGGCACGGAAATTCTCGGCTCCACGCCCCGTCCCGGACAAATCCGGCTGTGGACCTACCAATCCATTGCGCATGGAGCGGATACAATCGTCTATTTCCGCTGGGATACGGCGCTTGTGGGCAGCGAGCAGTACTGGCACGGCATACTGCCCCACAGCCGGATTCCGGGGCGGCGCCACGCGGAGATCAAGCAGACGATTCAGGAGCTGGCCCCTCATATGGACGCGTTCAAGGGCGGTCTTCCGGGGTCCGAAGTGGGCATCGTGTTCAGCTACGACCAGGAATGGGCCATGCAGATTCAGCCCCATCATCCGGATTTGCACTACGTGAAGCATTTGTACAGCTATTATCAGGCGTTCTTCGATAAGAATGTGCCGGTCAACCTGGTGTCCGACAAGTCGGATTTCTCCGCGTACAAGGTGCTTATCGCCCCGCTGATGTTCCTAACCAATCCGGGGCTCAGCTGCAAGCTTCGCGAATATGCTGCAGCCGGCGGCCATCTGGTGCTTGATATCCGGGCTGGCGTTAAGGATTGGGACAATGCGGTTCATGCCGCGGCGCTGCCCGGCGATTATGCGGAGCTCGCCGGTGTGAAGATTGAGGATTACGATTGCCTGCGTCAATTCGGCCAGGGCATACGCTGGATCGGAAACGGGGAAGTCACGGAGAGCGCCAATCTATGGTGTGATATCATCACGCTTGACGGAGCTGAGACGCTTGCCGAGTATACGGAGGAGTTCTATGCGAATACGCCGGCGATTACCCGAAATTCATATGGCGGCGGATTTGCCTATTATGTGGGTACACAGCTTGGTCCCCTGACGATGGAAACGCTCGTCGAAGAGCTGGTCCGGGCGTCGGGAATTCGCGGCATTGCCGAATCTGTGGATGGAGTGGAGATCACGCGGCGCAAAGGGGAAGCCGGTGAATATCTGTTCGTCCTGAATCATAACGCCTCAGCAGCGGAAATAGAAATCCCGGCCGGCTGGCAGGCTCTCGTGTGCGGCGCAGGACAGCTGCAGGATAGCGCATTGAAGCTCCCAGCCTACGGAGCTGCTTTATTTCTTTCCGATAGCACAGAAGAGACGGCATAATTCTATCATCAGGGCAGGGTTATCTCCCCTGGGGGCAGTCATTCAGGCTGCCCTCCAGGGAATAATCCTGTCCTTTTGCCTTGCTTGCTACGATTTGCTTTCACCTCGCACGAATGCGTATATTTACTATTTTGGATTGGAGCGGGTAAAATAAGATATGGAAGCAATCTTGGATTATAAGGAGTTGGCATGATGACAAACAAGGAAACAATGAAAGCGATAGGTCTTTATAAATATTTGAATATTGAGCATCCAGACAGCCTGATCGATATGGAGCTTGAGAAGCCGGTTCCAACCGGGAGGGATATATTGGTCCGGGTTAAGGCCATTTCTGTCAATCCGGTCGATACCAAGGTGCGCGCTCCGAAAGACAAGACGGAAGACTCGCCAAAAATTCTGGGCTGGGACGTGGCGGGAGTCGTAGAGCAGACAGGGCCGGAATGTACGTTGTTCCAACCTGGCGACGAGGTCTATTATGCCGGCAGCATTACCCGGCCAGGCGGCAACAGCGAGTTTCATCTCGTCGATGAACGGATTGCCGGTTCCAAGCCGGCATCGCTGGATTTTGCCCAGGCGGCTGCGCTGCCCTTAACGGCGATCACGGCCTGGGAAGGGCTGTTTGACCGGATGGGGGTGTCCCGGAATAAGGACGCTAATGCAGGCAAGTCAATCCTTATTATCGGAGCTGCGGGGGGTGTGGGGTCCATCGCCGTGCAGCTGGCGAAATATGCGGGGCTGACGGTTATTGGAACAGCTTCACGTCCAGAATCGGCGGAATGGGTCAAGGAGCTTGGAGCTGATTATATCATCGATCATTTCCAGCCATTCACCGCTCAATTGAAGGACATCGGCTTGCCGGAGGCCGATTATATTTTCTGCTTGAACAGCACGGAGCAGCACTGGGAGAACATGGGCGAAGCGGTAGCGCCGCAGGGCAAAATTTGTTCTATTGTGGAAACGAAGGAGTCATTGAACCTGAATGTGCTTAAAAATAAAAGCGCAGCGTTCATGTGGGAATTCATGTTCACCCGTGCGATGTTCCAGACGGCGGATATGATTGAACAGCATAAGCTGCTGAACGAGTTGGCCCAGCTCATTGATGCCGGCATCATCCGCACAACCTTGACCGAAAGAATGGAACCGATTAATGCCGCCAACCTGAAAAAGGCCCATGCCACGATTGAAGCCGGCCGGACCGTTGGCAAGGTTGTTCTCGAGCATTTCCAATAGTCTTTGTTTCTTTAAAGGCAATAAAGGTTAAAATTCCATCAGACTTTGCTTATGCCCTGGAGGGAAGAAGCTTGGCTGTGGGTCCTAGGACGGCGACAGTCAGGCTTCTTCTTGAGTCTTTCCAGCTGTGCTTCTGAAGGCTGGATGACGGGGCGGTTAGTTTGCTGCAATGATTTTGCTTGCCGCATGCCGGCCAGCGCCGTTCAGATCTGCGGGCCAGCTTTGGAAAACTTGCGTTTGGCCCAGTCGTCCAGCTGCTTGATTTTCTTGCGCCCCAGCGTGGAGCCATAGAGTATCAGGAGCACAATAACGAAGGTAAAGAGATCCAGCTTCTTTTCTACAATAAAATTCACAATGCCGAGCGTAACCTGAGGCAGCACGCCTGTGAGAACGGTCAGTATGGCTCCGATCCGGAACAGAGGCTTGGAGCCCAGCCGGTATCTGGCAAACACCATAAAGAAGGTGGATGCCCAGGCGAGCACCTCGAGCATAAGCAGGATAAACCACTTATTATCCAAAATAAAATTCATCATAAACCTCACTTTCTCTCCCGCAATCGTGGTGGAAGTCTCCCTTTAGTATGGAAAGAAATCACCTGAACAAAACAAAAAAGCCTGGAAATATCGATCATAACGATATCTCCCGGGCTTTTATCCCTCCGTGTCGTCACGCGTGCCGATGAACCGGCTTACGTGGGTTTCCCTCGGTCCAGTCCGGCTGAAACGATGCCGCGGAACCCTAGAAACCTTACATATAAAGTTATATTGTTTTTAATATAAACGATCAGGACTGAAAAATCAACCCGGAATCTTCAGCCGGCATGCAGACTCTTTCCCTCAAAAGCGTCGGAACAGGTTTATGAATTTCATATTGCGGATCCCGAAGGAGAAGATAAGCAGGCTGATAAGAAACAGCTGTGTATGTTGGATTGACAAATAAATAACCGGAAGCAGCAAAACAACCAGTAAAGCCAGCCGCATGACATTCATATCATCCATCGTCCTCTCCAGCACTCATATGTTAGTTAATATAACATGTTAAATGGCATTAGTAAATCGGAGAGGAGATGGAAAGGATACATATAAGGCTATAGCCCTGATCTGATGACAGTTAATATTACTTCTATACTCAGCGTTTGGGGTGCAGCGGATAGTCTACGATCGTCGGAACCTCAATCAGAATGAGCCGCAGCGGCTCGGTGCCCTCACTTGCCGTTATGAGGACGTTCAGCTCCTCATCAGCACGCACTACGACATAATCCTTGTGCTGAAAATCCGTGTTTTTTTCTGCATCCTCTGCATAGGACCAGCTGCCCCCGCCCCGAATCGCAAGCGCCGATAAAGTACGTTCGGCAGGGACCTGATGGCGGTAGGATTGTCCGGCCGGTACGGTAACATCCCACATCCGGGCATCGGCAACGATGGAGATGGGCGATCCTTCGCCGATCACGGTTTTTCTGATAACGCCGTCCGTCTCCACAATCGGAAACGCCTCATGATCATACTGATTATAGGTTGGCGCGGCTTTGTAGGCCGTCTCCAGGCTTGGCTCGAACCAGATCTGGAAAGCTTCCATATCCGGGCCTACAAAACGCTCCTGGTGGCTGACGCCGGAGCCGGTCTGCATGATTTGGACGCCGCCGGGCCCTACAGTGCTTTTGGTGCCCAGAGTATCGCCATGCTCGGCTTGGCCGTTAACTACATAGGTCATAATTTCAAAGGCTTGATGGGGATGCAGCGGAATGTGCCCGCCTTCGGCCGAATGCGCCCAAGCCCAGTAGAACAATGGGCCGATTCTGCGCAGCACCGAGCCGTCCCCGGTAAAGCCGATTGGTTTCTGCTCTGTAATTTTGCCGCCGTCAAATGCGCCTCTGCCTTGTAAAGTTGGACCGTATATTAAGGTTTGCATAGAAATGACCTCCATTAGTGGTTTTATATAATTAGGGTATAGCCTCAATATGACAATTGATCGTCTCAAAAAGCCGGTTATCATACCGCGTATCAGACGGAAACAGTCTGCAACGGATTTTTAGACAAGTGACAAGCGGTGAACACGCTCATCCCCCTCGAATATTCTGAAGACGTTCCGCATGCGCAGCTTCTCTGTAGCTCTGAATGCAAGCAGCTAACTAGATGAAGCTTGCCTGGGCTGCAAGGCCCAGCTTCTTAAGCAGTTGAATGGCCTGTGTCTGCTCTTCAGCCGTGAGACCGGCTACCGCCTTCTGAATCGCCACGGTATGCTCTGGAAAAATCCGCTCAAGCAGCTCGGTCCCCTGCTCCGTAAGCTCTGCGAAAATTACTCTCCTGTCCGTAGGACATGCCTTGCGCCGCGCTAATCCTTTGGCCGTCAGCTTGTCGATGACGTAGGTAATATTGCCGCTTGTCATCAATATTTTCTCGCCAATCTGCTGCAGAGGCTGCTCTCCCTTATGATACAGCAGCTCCAGCACACCAAATTCAGTGGGGTTCAACCCGTATTTGCGAATATCCTGCTGTATATGTGCGCTAACCCATTGATTCGCCCGTGATAAAGTAACGAATAGCTGTAAAGAAGTATCCGGAGGTTGACTCACGCTGCTCACCTCATTTTCTTTTATATTAAATATCTTAATTTAAAGATAAATCAATTCGACGACGTTGTCAAGCGGCTGCATTCCGTTACAGTCGGGGGAATGCCAATATATCCTCCAGAGGACGTCAATAGCCGTTTCTTCTGGACCTTGTTTCTGCTATAATGACAGCATTGGAATAAGGGTCGCGTGCAACTGGCGCAGCGTGGATTAACCACGAGGAAGCAAGCGACTGAATGAGCGTATCCATGCTGACCTCCGCTATCAGTTAATTGGGGTGCAGCGGCCGCTCTGTCATAGCCGTACGCCTGGGCAAAGTATTTGAAGGAAGATGTGCTTAAGAGCACGGGTCCTTTCAGATGCTTTTTTTTGTTTACCTATTGCATGAGGGAGGCATTCGATCATGGCCAAGCTGTTGAAGGCAAAACCGCTCGCTGATGAGGCAGGCGGGCTCATCAAGACACAGGTTCAGGAATGGAAGGAAGCAGGGATTGCACCGGCAATTGCGGTCCTGATGGTAAATGGAGACCCGGCCTCGGCAGCCTATGCCAACGCCAAGGGGCGGCTTGCCGGGAAGCTGGATATTGGCTTCGAGCTTCTGACTTTCGAGCAGAACGTCACGGAGGCTGAATTGCTCCGGGAGATTCAGCGGTTGAATGGGGATGACAGCATTCACGGCATCCTGATCGAGCTTCCGCTGCCAGCGGGATTGGATTCCAGCCGGCTTGCGGCTGCGCTGGATCCGCTGAAGGATATTGACGGTATTACCCCGGCCAATAAGCTTGCCTGCATGATGAATGAACCCGGTCTGCGGCCGGCTACCCCGCAGTCCTGCATCCGATTGATTGAGGCTGCGGGAATCCCGCTAAGCGGCAAGCATGTTGTCGTTGTCGGCAGGGGGGAGACGGTAGGCCGGCCTCTGATGCAAATGCTGCTGCACCTGAACGCAACTGTGACCGTGTGCCATTCCCGTACGGCTGATCTGGCTCGAATGATCAAGGCTGCGGACGTGCTGGTCACGGCTGCGGGCCGATTGAACCTGATTACCCCGGAGATGGTTCATACCGGGCTGACTCTCATTGACGCAGGCATCAATGTCAGGCAAGATGGCAGTGGAATTGCCGGTGATGCCGCTCTGGAAACGGCCGATCATGTAGCGGCTTCTTCACCGGTCCCTGGGGGTGTGGGCACATTGACCACGACGATATTATTCGAGAATGTCCTGCATGCATTAAAGCTGCAGCAGGATGTGGGGAGGCTGCACATATGAGCGATTCATGGAAGCAATCGATCCATGCTTTTTTGGAGAAAGCGGGCTCCGCTTCTCCTACTCCAGGAGGAGGAAGCGTGGCTGCCCTAGCCGCGGCGCTTGGTGCGTCCATGGGCTCGATGGTAACCCGGCTGACGACAGGAAACAAGTATGAAGATGTACAGGCGGATATGAGTTTCATAACCGGACAAATGACGGGGGCTGTATCGGCATGCGAGGCGGTCATGCTGCAGGATATAGAGAGCTTCGGGGAGTTTATGCGCGTTCTGGCTCTGCCAAGGACATCTGAAGAGGAGCGGGAGCTGCGCAAAAAGGCCCTCAGCGGAGCTGCTGTCCGCGCGGCCGAGGTGCCATTAGGCTTAATGGTGCTGTGTCATGAGCTGCTGCTGCTGCTGCATGATGCGGTTATGAAAGTGAACCGCAATGTCATCTCCGATTGGGGAATCGCCGCCCTGATGCTCGAAGCGGCGATCCAATCGGCTTGGCTCACGGTTGAAATTAATTTGAGCTCCATTCAAGATCTGGCTGCCGCAGCGCGCATTCGTGAACAGGGCGAAGCGCTTGAGCTTGCTGGTGCCAAGCTGCAGGCAGAGATCCTGACGGCAGTCAGATCCCGATTGTAAGCTGCTCCTTTTCATTTGAGACAAGATAAACTTTGGCCCATACTCCAAGTGGCGTACGGACTGGCCGATACCAACTGATTGGCCAGCGCCAACTAGCTGGCTAATGCCAACGGACTGGCCAATACCAACTGACTCTGACGGGCTGCGCGCATGGAGTGGGGCGTTTGTAAATAAAGACCTGATTTATCCTGATCAGGTCTTTAACACAATCAGGTCTTAGTAGACCCGGTGAACGATTTCTTCAAAGTCGGGCTCCTCCATATGAACATCTTCGATCTCGCCCAGCTGCTCCAGCATCCGCAGCGCCTCCATGGCGCTGAGCTGATCGCGGTTGCACTCCACGGTAAGCGTATGACCGTCGCTGCTCGTAAGCCGCAGAGGCCAACGGCGGTCCTGCGGTTCCTCAGCGGCGCTTCCCGGCCAGTCGGCCGGATTAAACTGGCCGTCTATCAGTGGAGAAGCCATGCTGAGATAGGTTACCCGAATGATGGTCGGCAAGCCGATCCTCCGCCTCAGCCCGTCGGTTGTCCCGTCAAATCCGAGACGGCCGTCATTGATCACAATGACGCGGCTGCACAGCTGTTCAATATCGTCCATATCATGAGTCGTGAGCAGGATCGTCTTGCCCAGCTCGCGGTTGATGGAATGCAAAAATTCGCGGATGCTTCGTTTGGCGATCACATCAAGTCCAATGGTCGGTTCATCGAGAAACAGAATGTCCGGATCGTGAAGCAGCGCCGCCGCGATGTCGGCGCGCATTCTTTGTCCGAGTGACAGCTTGCGCACTGGCGTCTCCATGAACGGGGCAAGAGCCAGCAGTTCGCTCAGCTCGCCAAGGCGCCGCGATTTCACTTCATCGGGCACACCGTACATGGCGGCCAAAATGTCGAAGGAATCCCGCACCGGCAAGTCCCACCACAACTGTGTCCGTTGACCGAACAGCACGCCAAGTCTGCGCGCGACGGTGCGCCGCTCGCGGTGGGGGCTCATGCCGGCAATCCGCACTTCGCCCGCTGACGGATGAAGAATGCCGGATAGCATCTTGATCGTTGTTGATTTTCCCGCTCCGTTAGGCCCGATATACCCGACGAATTCCCCGTGATTAATCGTAAAGCTGATATCACGGACGGCTTCCTTCACCTTATAATCCCTTGAGAACATGGTGCGCAGCCCGCTGAACCGCCCCTCCTTGGGGACGGCTGATTTGAATTCCTTGGATAAGTGCTCGACCGTTATCATATGAGCGCTGGTCCTCCTATTTGAGAATATACGAATAGAGATGCTTGTTTAGCTGCCTGTACTCTGATAACGGGATAAACCGACCCGCCACATAAACAGTCCTGCGGCAAACACCAGTACAGCCGCCGCGAATGCGGACAACAGCAGCCAAACTCCGCCTTCCTCGCGCAGAATATACAATGAGGGGACATAATTGGCGAATGCGACCGGAATAACGCTGAGCAGCATGACCTGCATCCACTTGGGATAAATCGAAACAGGATACTGGACGGCTGTCCGCGCTGCGTCCTCCGTAATATTCTGCAGCTCTTCAATCCTCGTAATCCAAAAGCCGGCTGTAGCCGTAAGCAGTCCGATTCCGAATAATAGCAAAGCGCCTGAGAGGATAACCAGCAGCGTCAGCGGGATAGAGGCCCAGGAGATTTGCCCGGCGGCAAATAAAGCCTGCATGCTGACAGCAAGCACGGCGGCGCCTTGAATGATCTCCCCGATCCGGAAGGATACATTGAACGACATCAGTCCGAGCAGCACGGGGACCGGCCGCAGCAGCAGACTGTCCAGGTCGCCGCTGAGCAAATATTTTTCCAGATGATGCACATCAGAGGCTACCGTCCGGTATATCGCTTTGGACAGAGTCAGGATGGCATACAGATAGCCGGCTTCTGCCAGTGACCAGCCTTTAATATGGCCGAATTTCAGCAGAATAATAGCCAGCATGGCGAATTCCACGACATTGATCAGGGCAGCCATCAGGGAAGAGAACCAGAAATTGAATTTGTACTGCATTCGGCTGCGAAGGCTGGCGACTACCAGCAGATGGTACATGCGAAGCCATTTCATCCGCCCTGCACCTCCACTTTGCGCCGCATAGTCCGGGCAATCATCAGGCAGATGCCGGTGAGTCCTGCGCCCCAGCCAAGAGAGCCGAGCAGCGGGCCGGGGCCGTCCATGCCCAGATAAATCCGGGTCGGCACATAATGCAGGAACGGGTAGAACGAAGCCCGGCTGATCAGCTCGAGCCAGCCCGGCAGCCACTCAATGGGAATGAGAAAGCCGGACAGCAGCATACTGAAGGCATAATTGACCCAGTACAGCCAGCGTGATTCGGTCGTCCAGAGTGCCAGGGCTCCAATCAGGAAATTGATGCAGATGGAAATATAGGCGGCGAGCATCAAAGCGACAGCGGTCCAGATGAATGTAAGCAGGGATGAAGGGACATGAAGCGGAAGGACGAAGAGGTACAGCGTGTAAATCGGGAGAAACTTGTAGACAAACTGGTAGGCGATCTGCCCCCATTCCTTGCACATCAGCTGATAGAACAGGTGAACCGGACGCATGAGCTCAATGGCGATTTGACCGGTTCGGACGGATTGCTCCAGGCCCAGGCCGTTGTTCAGAAAAGCGGCGACCCACAAGCTGACCTGATTGAAGGCGACATAGCTGATCATGCCGCTCATTCCGTAGGCGCCAAGCGATTGGCTTACGCCAATGCCGGTCCAGATGGAAATGTAGATGAAGCCGAACAGGGCGCTGGCGATATTATGTACCATATGTGCGCCGCGGTACTGCAGATTCCGTAAGTATGTCTTACGGGCCAAAACGAGGAAAAGCAAAATAGCACCTCCATCATGATAAGCTGCGGCGAAGAGCCGGACTGCCTGGATGCAAAGGTGAAATGCTCGTAGAGAGAGCGAGAGACCATCATATCCTAAATGGTGGAGGAAATGCAATATTTTTTTATTCAGCCATGGTACGGAAGCTCCTTGGAGCATCTCCAAACTTCCGTTTGAACATTTTCTCAAAATGGGTCAGCGTGTTGAAGCCGGAAATATAGCTGATCTCCGAGATCGGGAGGGAGGAGGACTGGATGAGCGATTTGGCAAAATTAAGCCTGAGGCTCTGCAAATATTGCTGAAAGGCAGTCCCGGTCGTTTTGCGGAAGCAATCGCTGAAATAATTGGGGGAAAGCCTTGCCTGTCTGGCAGCGGCCTCCAGAGAGAGCGGTTCGCGAAAATGATGGTGGATATACACGAGGCTATCCTGTATGCCGGCTGAATGGGCATGAGGCATTGGCGGCTGCTTCCTCTCCGCTTCCCCGGCTTCGGCCTCGCATGCGCGCAGCAATTCAATCAATATGCGGTTCAGAGCGCTTCCCACCATGAGACGCCTGCCGGACAATTGACTGGGTGATTCCTTCATAATAAGGGAGAAGCATGCAATCAGATCCGGCGTCATGCTCTCTGTCATTACAGCAGAAAGTTCAACGGGATTATGAAACAGCAGCTCGCGCATCTGAGGCTCCATCCACTCATCGGAAAATATGAGATTGTAAATCTCCAGAGAGTTCCCTCGCGAAGGGCCGATTATATGAAAATCCGCCGGCGTCAGCAGGAAGAGATTGCCTCTTGCGATCGTCATCGGAACTCCGTTGACAATATTATAGCCTTCACCTGACACGACGAAGGAAATCTCATAAAACTCATGCCAATGAAGATCCACCTGTTCCTTAATGTGCTGATGAAAGATACGGAAGGTTGAGGAGGAGAAATACTCGTCATTGGTCAGTCTTGTCGGCAGCGGGGGATAGACCATTTGTTTCCTTCATCTCCTTTCATCTAAGTAGATTATATAGGAATTCATCATCAATCTGAAGATATGCGTATTATATCTGAACATAAAAGGAGAATTCGCAGACCGAAACATTATAAAATGAGGACAACAGGCAAGGAAACACCAACGAAGGAGGTATTTTTAATGCAATTGTCTACGCTTTCAAAGGAACAGGTTGACTATTATCAGGAGAATGGCTATTTGCTCCACAATAAACAGCTTTTCAGTCCGGAAAAAATGCGTACTCTCACGGAAATCTTCGAGGAGCAGCTGGCCCAAAAAGGCAGCAAGCTGTCCGATGAGCTGGATACGCCGCATTTTCGCGATGAACGGCTGTTGGATTATCTGCTGAGCGACGAGGTGCTCGATCTGGTTGAGCCCATAATCGGGCCCAATATCGGACTCTGGTCGAGTCACTTTATATGTAAGGATCCTGTAGTTGGCCGCCCGACTCCATGGCATGAGGATTCTACGTACTGGAAGGGACGTCTGAGCTCCTTCGACAAAATCATCACGGTCTGGCTTGCCATCGACCGCAGCTGGAAAGAGAATGGATGCATGCGCGTGATTCCCGGCACTCATCGGAACGGGTTCTCCGAGTACGAGGATATCGACGCGGCCAAGAATCTGTTTGCTACCCAAATCAAGAACGTTGACGAGTCTGAAGCCGTTTATTTCGAGCTGGAGCAAGGAGAATGCTCGCTGCATGATTCCCGTATCATTCATGGTGCAGAAGCGAACAAGAGCCCCTACCGACGCTGCGGCTACACAATGAGGTATTTCTCCACGGAAGCCAAGGTCGTGCCGGAGAAGAATCCCGGATTCAAGGTGTGGCTGGCCAGGGGCAAGAATATTGCGGGCAGCAAATTCGTGAACGAATAAACTGCCCGGGCCGGGTGTATCAGGCGGGGCAGCGTAATCTTATTGCATATATTATAGAAGAAAAATAAATTACAATCAGCATTTTATGCTTGCAGATCAAGACGGGGAAATGTGCGTCAGCGCATTCCTCAGTCTTGATCTTTATTTTGTTTGTGCGCGGCGGATCTGTACATCCAGCGGCTCGGGAACATCATCGCCGCCAACAAACTGATGCTTGACCAATTTATTGAAGGAGTCTGTCCAAGGGGTGAGAGGGTGTCCTGCCCATGCTTCCTGGGCATACTGGACAAGGTGGTTCACGAACTGCTGGTTGGCCGATATATGAACTTCCTGAACAGCAGGCGCCAGTCTGCGTATATGAACGGCAATGGTCTGCTTGAGCTCGCCTGAAATTTCATTATGATCATTGACGGACAACTGGGAATTATAAGGACCGACGATCCGCTGGTTGTTCCAGTACGGACTGCCGTTATCCGAATTATAAACGCCGGAGTTCGAGCCGGTATTGTTCTGTTCCCGGGTGCCTCTGCCGCCGGTTTTACGGGTGTGGGTTGCCGTCCAGTCCAGCGTCATGCCTACATATGCGTTCTTGTCCGTCAGAAATACGAGCGCGGCAGCAACGCCGTTGATGTTGGACACTTCGGTCGAGAGCATGTTGCTGTACTCGAGCCACTGATTGTCATGCTGACCCGGCAAGCCGCTCATCGTCCCGTACATGCGGCTGCCGAGCATTTTCGGATCGTTCTTCTGCTGGGTGCCGTAATCGTAGGTGCTGTTCTCGGTTTGTCGTCTGTAATTGCAGCCGCTTGAGACGGTTAGAATGACGGCAATTGCGGTGAATGACATAAGAAGCTTGCGCAGCTTTTCCACGGTGGTTCGCCCCTTCCTTTAATCTGTTCTTAGCATGGGCGTCGAAACTTGAAATATGCATCACAATTTCATACATAAAGAACCATGGTTTAAGCAAACAATGAAGGATAGACATGGAGCTTCAAGAGGGTCATGGAGCAAGCTGTTGGCAAGCAAAAAAAGCGCTAAAATCGAGGTTTTTTCAGCTTTGAGAACAATTTGTGAACTCTCTTGGGAACATTGACAAATAGCACCTCCAACTTTATATTTAATAAAGTGATTAGATTGCGGAAGTTTGTCTATACACCTAGGAAAATCACGCAGCAGGCCGTATTTCCGCCATCCAAGGCTGCTGCGAAAAAGTCAAAAGTGGGGTTGATTGATGATGAATCGGTGGCACGTTCTAAAACGGCTTATGCCGCTTCTTGCGGGGATGGTATTGCTCCTGTCAGCATGCGGACGAGCTGACCTGTCGACTCTTAGACCGCAAGGACCGGTAGCCGAGGAACAATTCGGACTAATGAAGTTGACTATTATTATCATGGTAATTGTAGTCGTGGTCATCTTCGCAATTGCGTTCTATGTTATTATTCGCTATCGCCGTCGTCCAGGCGACAAAATTCCGGTTCAGGTTGAAGGTAACCACAAGCTGGAAATTATTTGGACCGTTATTCCGATCATTCTTTTGATCATTCTCGGTGTTCCGACAATCAAGACGGTTTTTGGACTCGCACAGGATTATTCCAAAGATCCCAACGCGATTCAGATCAAGGTTACCTCTCATCAATACTGGTGGGAATTTGAATACCCGAAATACGGATTGAAGACGGCTCAGGAGCTTTTGATTCCTAATGATGCCGTTATCTCCATCGAAGCCAAGACGGCCGATGTGCTTCATTCCTTCTGGATTCCTTCACTTGCGGGTAAGATCGATACGAACCCGGGCGGCAACGTCAACAGAATGTATTTTGAAGCGCCGAAGACAGGCGTGTACTTAGGGAAATGCGCCGAGCTTTGCGGACCTTCCCACTCACTGATGGATTTCAAGGTTAAAGTAGTCGACCGCGCTTCTTTTGATCGCTGGGTTGCACAGATGAAAGAGCCTGTTGCGCTGCCTGCCGATCAGGCAACTGCGGATCTCATAACTAACCAGTGCTTGTCATGTCATGCGATTGGCGCCAATGGCGGACAAACCTATCCGAACCTGACAGGAATCGGAAGCCGCGATGCGGTTGCGGGCATATTAGTCAATAGAGACGAGCCTAAATACAAGAATGAAGGATCGGTTGAGGATAACCTTAAGAAATGGATATCAGATCCTCAAGCCGTTAAGCCTGGATCACTGATGCCGAAAGTAGAGCTCAACGATCAACAGATTGATGCCATTGCCAAGTACTTGGCTGACTTGAAGCTTAATTATTAATACTCGCGGATTGAAGGAGGTACCAACTTTGGCTCACGCACATGCGGTTAAACGGTATAGCGGCTTAATGGATTGGCTGACAACCGTTGACCATAAGAAAATTGGTATTCTGTATTTGATTTCAGGTGGCTTCTTCTTCCTTGTTGGCGGTTTGGAAGCTATTATGATTCGGATTCAGTTATGGCAGCCGCAAAATGATTTTGTCAGCGCTGATACATATAACCAGCTGTTGACCATGCACGGTACAACTATGATTTTCCTCGCCGCGATGCCGATGATTTTCGCGATGATGAATGCGGTTATACCGCTGCAGATTGGCGCGCGCGACGTTGCCTTTCCTTTTGTAAACGCACTTGGATTTTGGACATTCTTCGCAGGCGGAGTGCTGCTGAATGTCAGCTGGTTCACAGGTGGAGCGCCGGACGCGGGCTGGACATCATATGTACCGCTTGCAACCTCGACCTATAGTGCGGATCATGGCGTTGATTATTATGTCATCGGTTTGCAGATCGCCGGTATCGGAACGCTGATCGGCGGTATCAACTTCCTGGCGACGATTATTAATATGCGCGCTCCGGGCATGAGCTTCATGCGTATGCCGATGTTCACCTGGACCGCATTCATTACCTCGGCGCTCATTCTGTTCGCTTTCCCGGCACTGACAGTTGGTCTGGTGGCGCTGATGTTTGACCGCTTGTTCAGCGGTAATTTCTTCGAGGTTAATAATGGCGGTAACGCCGTTCTATGGGAGCATATCTTCTGGATCTTCGGACATCCTGAGGTATATATCCTCATCCTGCCGGCTTTCGGGGTTATATCCGAAGTCATCAGTACGTTCTCGCGCAAACGGCTGTTTGGATACAGCTCCATGGTTTTCGCTACGGTTCTGATCGGCTTCCTCGGCTTCATGGTTTGGGCACATCACATGTTTACAACCGGTCTTGGACCAGTTGCCAACGCCTTGTTCTCAATTGCAACGATGCTGATCGCTGTACCTACCGGTATAAAAATCTTCAACTGGCTGTTCACGATGTGGGGGGGTTCCATCAAGTTTACAACAGCCAATTTGTTTGCCATCGGATTTGTGCCTACGTTCGTAATGGGTGGAGTAACCGGCGTTATGCTGGCTGCCGCTCCGGCCGATTACCAGTACCATGACACCTATTTCGTTGTCGCTCACTTTCACTACGTTATTGTCGGCGGTTTGATCTTCGGTATTTTCTCAGGTCTCCATTACTGGTGGCCCAAAATGTTCGGCCGTATGCTGAATGAAAATCTTGGCCGCTTAACGTTCTGGACCTTCTTCATCGGCTTCCACTTGACGTTCTTCCTGCAGCATTTCCTTGGACTGATGGGGATGCCTCGTCGGGTCTGGACATATCTGGATGGCATGGGCTTCAATAATTTGAATATGATTAGTACAGTCGGAGCCATGTTGATGGGTCTTGGCACAATATTCTTCCTGGTCAATATCGTTGTCACAGCAATGAAACCGCGCAATGCCCTTGGCGATGCGTGGGAAGACGGCCGTACGCTGGAATGGTCGATTCCATCGCCTCCGCCGGAGTATAACTTTTTGCAGACGCCTCTTGTGCGCAGCTACGATCCTTTCTGGAAAGAAAAAATGGACGGCAATACCGGCATGACGCCGGCTGAACCGGTTGGACCGATTCATATGCCTTCACCATCTATTCTGCCGTTAATTATGTCGATTGGCTTGTTTATCGCAGGTCTTGGATTTATGTATCACCAAACGATTGTGGGTATCGTGGGCTTGGTTATCACGTTCGGCTGTATGTTCCTCCGCTCGGTCTTCGATGATCATGGCTTCCATATTGAACCGGAAGAACTGCATGACAAGGGGGTAAAAGCATGAGCGCACACTCGCATGTAGACGGAAAGCTGCCGCACGAGCCGGAGAAGGCAACTCTTGAGGGCCGCAATAAAGTGACCGGCTTCTGGCTCTTCCTTGGCGGGGAGACGGTCTTGTTCGGAACCTTGTTCTCCATGTTCCTGGCGCTTCGTCACCAGGTGGGAGACGGAAATCCGACATCGCAAGAGCTGTTCCAGCTTCCGACGGTTGCCGCGGCAACCTTCATCCTGCTGGTTTCCAGTTTGACAAGCGTGTTCGCGATTCAAGCGATGCACACCAATAAAGTTAAAGCGATGATCAATTGGCTCATCATTACGATTGTTCTGGGTCTTGGCTTCCTTGGACTTGAGATTTATGAGTTTACCGAATATGTCCATGAAGGACATAAATTCTCAACGAGCGCGTTCAGTACATCGTTCTATACACTGGTAGGCTTTCACGGTGCTCACGTAGCCTTCGGGGTATTGTGGATCGGATTGCTTATCGCGCAAATTTTCAAAAAAGGGTTAACTGTTGTAACTGCGCCGAAGATTTATGTTGCTGGTATGTACTGGCATTTTATCGATGTCGTGTGGGTTTTCATCTTCACTGTCGTTTATCTGATGGGAAAGGTGGGCTAACCAAATGTCAAGCCAAGACACAACTGTTGAAGAGCATGGCAAACGCCATAAGCATGAAGGACCACAGAAGCATATCGTCGCTTTTATTTTCTCTATCCTGCTTACGGTAATTGCCTTCTCCATGGTAGCCGCCGGTGAAATAAACGGAACGTTTATTTATATCATGCTGGTGTTTATGGCCATACTGCAAGTTATTATCCAAATGTCATTTTGGATGCACATGAAGGATCGCGGACATATTTTTCCGATAGTTGGTATTCTCATGGGAGTGTTCGTTGTGTTCACCATTGTTATCATGGCTGAGTATTGGGCATGGTGGTAGTACACGGATAAATTGAAAAGAGGGTGGTCCTTGCTGGCCCCCTCTTTTGTTGTAAATATGGGTAATGCTGGGAAGGGGGATCAAGGCATGCTAGGTTTGCAGTACTTCACCTTTGAAGAGCTATGGAGCCCAATCTTTTTCTTTTTTATTGCTGCGATTGTTATTCTGTATTTCTATATGGTGGGACCGTGGAAGCTGAAGCACGCGCCGCAGGAGCCGCCAGCGACTTGGCTCCAGAAAAGTTTATTTGTTTTTGGTGCTGTTTTGTATTATTTGGCACAAGGCGGGCCATTAGAGATGCTTGGACATATGATGTTTACATTTCACATGATGAATATGTCCATCTCTTATTTGATCGTTCCGCCGCTGATTTTGCTGGCTGTACCTGGGTTTGTATGGCGGAAGATGTTTAGCGGGGCATTCTGGAAGAAGTTGAATCCGCTGATGCACCCAATTCTGTCATTGGTTCTGTTTAATATGCTGTTCTCGCTGTATCATGTTCCTCACGTGCATGATTTTGTCATGACGCATTATACGGTTCATCGTATCTATTACTTGGTTATGCTGCTGGCAGCCTTTATGATGTGGTGGCAAATTGTTTGCCCTGTTCCGGAGTGGAACCGTTTGACGGATCTGCGCAAAATGGCCTATGTATTTGCCAACGGGATCTTGCTCACGCCGGCTTGTGCACTGATTATCTTTGCCTCCACACCCTTGTATGCAACTTATAATGATCCTGAAGTATGGGCACAGGCAATGGGATACTGTGTATCCGGCGATCCTACCCGTCTGCTTACGATGTTCGACGGCCCTTCCTTCTTTAATCTGATGAAGCCCGTTGAAGATCAGCAGCTTGGCGGAATCGTGATGAAGCTGGTTCAGGAGCTGATGTACGGCAGTATTCTCGCTTATGTCTTTTTTCATTGGTATAAGAGAGAGCAAGGCGATACAGAGGATGAGCTGCCAAGAACAGGTAGCGCGGGCCCTGCAGGCGCAGGGGTTTAACCTGCAGGAACCGCAGCTTATGGCAGTGTAAATCGGTAATGGGTTTGAATTGAAAGAATTGGTGGGATGTTCCTTGTCAATGTATGATTTATTGCCTGCAATCAGCACGTCGTTCATCTTTATAAGCGGAATATTGGTAGCTATCGGTTGGCGTCTGGCGATTAAGAGAAGACTTGAGACGCATAAGAAAGTCATGATCGCGGGCTCCATAGCGGCGCTTCTCTTCTTTATTATTTATGTGTCCCGCACCATCTTCGTAGGAAATACGGAATGGGGCGGACCGGATGATCTGAAGACCTATTATATGGTGTTCCTGTTCTTCCATATTACGCTTGCCACAGTTGCGGCTGTGTTTGGCATCACGACGCTTACGCTTGCTTTTCGAAACAGCTTCGTCAAGCATCGCAAAGTAGGCAGGATTACATCGGTGATCTGGCTTGTCACCGTTGTTACGGGTGTTATTGTTTATGTGCTGTTATATTTAATGTATCCGGGCGGTCATACCAAACCGGTGCTTGATGTTTTGTTCGGCTAACCCGTATTAACCGGGACAATGGAATTAGATTAGTTCAAAAAGAAAGAATCGGAGCCTGCTTCGGTTCTTTTTCTATTTGATGCGGATATACACTAGACCCGCCGCCTCATGTTTATGACTACCTGTTTAATAGTATAATGAAGATATACATAAAGAACCAAGGAGGGATCCGGATGACTATACCTCCGTTAAACCAGGATCCGCATTTTGGGCATATTTATCACCATGCGATGAATGGTGTTGCCATATTAGCTGCAGAGGATTTAGCGGTGCTGTATGCCAACCCTGCTTATAGAGATTTGACAGGCTTCTCCGAGAGCGAGCTGCTTCATAGAACGTTCCCTGAGCTGATTGAACGGATAAATGGTGAATCACCTCTCCCCGAGAAGGAGCTTGACCGTCTGCTGGCCTCAAGCGACGCCTTTTATGATACCGATCAGATCGTTCGGCATAAGCTGGGCCATGGCATCCGTACCCATCAACGATGGACGCGCTGCGTGGCAGAAGAAGACGTGAAGCAGCCAGTAAAATTGGTAATTGAACTGTCTGCGAAAGTACCGGATGTGGCTCTTGAGGCGATGGTTCCATCGATGCCCGACTATCAGGACTTATACTCGTTGATCACTCGCAATGCACAGGATCTGATCTCGATCAGTACGCCGGATGGCGTCTTGATCTATCTTTCTCCATCATCCTGGAGCCTGCTCGGTTATAAGCCGGAAGAGTTCGTCGGCAAAAAACGCATGGATTATTATCATCCGGAGGATGCCGCCAAGATGGAGCAGCCCGGCATGCTTTATTCCGATAAAGAGCGTTTTATCCGTAGGCTTCAGCATAGGGATGGGCGTTATTTGTGGTTTGAGATATGGTCGCATGTCGTAAGAGACAAGAATGGAATCCCGGAGAAAATCCTATCCGTCGGCAGAAATGTAACGGAACGGAAGAAGTATGAGGATAGGCTGACCAAAGCCAAGCGAATTGCCAATATGGGCAGCTGGGAATGGGATTTAATCAAAGGGGAGCTGTC
Source organism: Paenibacillus sp. JT31N11 (assembly GCF_056269285.1). NCBI lineage: Bacteria > Bacillati > Bacillota > Bacilli > Caryophanales > Paenibacillaceae > Paenibacillus > Paenibacillus sp. JT31N11. The sequence continues at coordinate 8,384 of NZ_JBWDNQ010000007.1, read as the reverse complement.
ATTCTCGGAGGAAACACGCCGTATTTTCGGCTATGCGTTCCAAGCGGTTGCGAGCAGTATTGAGGTTGTATTGGAACGAATTCATCCTGATGACCGTCAGCAGGCGAGGAATGTCGTGGAGCAATCTCTTCTTGATGGGCTGCCGGCTGCTTATAAATGCCGGATTATGCTTCCTGACGGGGGAATCAGGACGATCCGCAACCAGTGGGAAACCGTTGCGATTAAAGACGGGAAGCCCCTGCAGATGATCGGCATGGTGCAGGATATAACCGATCAAACCCGGATGGAGGATCGTCTGCGCGAGAGCGAGCGCAATTACCGCATTATATCCGAGCATTCACTGGACTTTATCTCGCGTCATGCCGTGGACGACGCCTTGACGATCCTGTACGCTTCTCCGATCTGCCACCATATGCTGGGCTATGAGCAGAAGGAGATGATTGGTGCAAGCTATATCGATTATATTCATCCTGATGACAGGGCCCAAGTGATAGCGGCTTTGGAAAACAATAAAAACAGGCGCTATCTGGAAACCTATGTATTCCGGTTCGAGAAGAAGGACGGGACATATGTCTGGTTTGAGACAAGCAGCCGATACACATATGATGAACATGATCAAATAAGTGAGCTCATTTCCATTTCCCGTAATATTACGGATCGTAAAATGTTCGAATCGAAGCTGAGCGAAAGCGAAAGCCGCTACAAATCGCTGTTCGATTATAATCCGTCGGGGATCAGTTCCTTTGATCTGGATTTTAAGTTTACTTCGCTTAATCCCAGTATGGAGAAGCTCACTGGCTACTCCAGAGAGGAGCTGCTGGCGAAGCCGTTCAATGAGCTGTCACATCCGGATGATGCTGCGGAGACCGTCCGCCGCATAAAGCTTGTGATGCAGGGTCAGCCGCAGTCCTATGAAGCCCGAATGATCGGGAAGGACGGCCATGTAAGGGATCTCAGCATTCATAATGTGCCGATCATGGTAAACGGACAGATCGTCGGTGTATATGGGATTGCATCGGACATTACGGAACGCAAGCAGTATATCAATCAAATCGAAAAGCTCAGCTATGAGCATGCGCTTATTCTGAATGCGGTATCTGAAGGGATTTTTGGCCTGGATATTACGGGCAGACCGACCTTCATTAATCCGGCCGGAGCGCAGCTGCTGGGCTTCAGCTCCAGTGAATTGCTGGAATCGCTGGATTTGACCATGATTGAACAGTATGGCCCGCAGGGATTGTCATCGGCGGATACTCCCATCTACCAGGCGATTCATAGCGGACGTTCTCATCAGGAGAAGGAGGCTGTGCTGTGGAAGAAGGACGGTACCAGCTTTCTGGCGGAATATCAGGTGACTCCGCTCTTCGATAAGGGTGAACGCAAGGGGGCGGTCGTGGTATTCCGGGATATTACCGGCGAGAAGGAAATCCTCAAGGCCAAGGAATCGGCGGAACGCGCGGACCGGGCGAAATCAGAATTTCTGTCGGTGATGAGCCATGAGCTGCGGACGCCGATGAACGGCATTATCGGCATGACGGATTTGCTGCTGCAAACCTCATTGGATGAAGAACAGCGCGGATATGCGGGAATTATCAGCCAGAGCAGCGAAGCGCTGCTTCTGATTCTCAATGATATACTCGATATTAGTAAAATCGAAGCCGGCAAAATGGTGCTGAACCGGGAGCCTTTTCCGATTCATGAGACCATGTCCAATCTGCTGGATCTCTTTCTCCATCGCGCGGTGGAGAAAGAGATCCAGCTGACCTGCGAAATAGCGGATGACGTTCCGGCGATCATAGTCGGGGATCCCGTCAGGCTGCGCCAGGTGCTCGTTAATCTGGTGGGCAATGCGATCAAGTTTACCGATTCGGGAAGCATATCCCTGACGGTTGATGTGAAGAGCAGAGCTTTATCCCAAGGGATACTGCTGGAATTCAAGGTGACCGATACAGGGATCGGGATTCCGCTGAATAAACAGAATCAGCTTTTCCAGTCCTTCTCCCAGCTGCACACAGCTATTAACCGCAAATATGGGGGTACGGGACTGGGCCTGGCTATTTCTAAAAATTTGGTGGAACTGATGGGCGGCATAATCGGTGTCGAGAGTGCGGAGTCGGAGGGAGCTACGTTTTATTTTACAATCGCGGTTGGGCTCGCGGAGGATGAAGGAGAGCCTGTCTAAAGGAGAACACACGCTGCAGAAACGAATATTGATACAAGTTTTAGACTTATGCCGGTCCGGTGAGGGCCGGTTTTTTTTGACCTTATCGAATTTATAAGTTTCACGCCTGTACAATTCTTTAACATCTACGGGGAAGAAACGAACGGAGCAGTAAAAGGATGCAACAGCCGTTACTTCATTCAAGACCTTACAGTATTATTTATGAGCTTTGCTACTAGTTGTGTAAAGGTTTGTGGGGAAACTAACTCTGCAGCTGCCGAAGGAATGTATGAGTCTTTAATTTTTATACAAACCAGGTATTGACAGAACTGGCCCTCTGTCATTATACTGTGTATAAAGATATATACAGTATAATGAGTGAAGGAGGAAGAGCATGACCAGCTGGCGGGGAGCACTTGTATTATTCCAGCATGAAATGCGCCGATCCTGGGTTGGATTAATTGTTTCGATTTTATTCTTTTTATATGTCAGCTTATTTACATTCCCCTTGCTGCCTGTTTATGAGGAACCGAATCCTGCCTTCTCGTTCGATGCGTGGATGGGTGATTTCTTCTACCTGAGTCTGGTCCCCTGCTTAGGCTTTCTGATGGGTCAACATTCCTTTAAATTTTGGAAGAGGGATTACCTGAAAGAAAAGTTCGCCTATTGGCGGACGATGCCGATTCAGATGAGCTCGATTGTTATCTTTAGAATCATTCAGATGCTCGTGGTCTTTCTGATAGTAGGACTGGTATTCTTTGCTTCACAGTATCTTGTCTCCAGTGGGCTTCGTCAGGCGCTCAGCCTTAGTGAGTACTTGGGATTCTTGCTGATCTGGCTGGGATATGGACTTGTGGTCGCCTCAACCTATATTTATTTCGAAATGGCGATCGGCGGGAGGATTTATCTGATTGTATGCTTCCTCTATATATTTATCTATGCCTTCATCGTCCTGCTGCTGTGGTTAAATCACTTCTCGGTTCTGGAATATACGCTGAATGCGGCCAGGCAGCATGAGCTGCTGCTGACCATCTGCATGCCGGTTGCCGGCATCCTGTCCATCCTTGTCATCGGATCGCTGGTCAAGAAGCGGCTGGATGTCAGTAATCTGGCGCAATAAGCAGTTCAAGCTGAAGTAAGAATAAAGAAGGTGTGCAAGGTGTGGATTCCCATTCAAATTAATGAACAAAGCGCAGAGCCCTTGTACCACCAAATCGAAGTGCAGCTGCGGGCTTTGATTGTAAGCGGACAGTTGGCTGAAAATACGCTTCTGCCTTCCATTCGGGAGCTCGCTCAGCATCTCAAATGCAGTGTGATTACGATCCGACGCGTGTACCAGGATCTGGAGAACGAGGGTATTCTGCGGACACGGCAGGGTACAGGAACATTTGTGGCCAAGGTGGAGGAAGAGCAGCGCGATCTGCAGCGCCGCAGTGCGGTGATGGAGGCGCTTGAAGCCGCTGTCGATGCGGGTCTGCGGGTGCAATGCTCGGATGAGGAGATGCTGGATATGCTGCGGGACATATTGAAGAGCAAGCGGCAGCCCGGCGCCACTGACCTATGAAAGGAGGTGAATCGTGTTGGAGCAATCGGTAATACGGCTTAAAGAGATTGTTCAAAAGAGAAGGCATTTTGAGCTGGGACCTGTCAATCTGGATATTCCCAGAGGGTATGTAACCGCTATAGTGGGTCCCAATGGTTCGGGAAAAAGCTCGCTGCTGCGTCTGCTGCTGGATATTTCCAAACCGGATTCGGGGCAGATTGAAGTGCTTGGCGAGAGAGTCGGCTCCGGAAACGATCAGCTGCTGAAGGAGAAGATCGGCTATGTGCCGGAGCAAAGCAATGAGATCGACGATCATATGACAGCGGACCGGAAAGCGGAATTTATCCGGAAATGGTACCCGCAGTGGGATATTACCCTGTATCGCGAGCTGCTTCGCCGCTTCGATGTGGAGACGGACCTGAAGCTTGGCAAAATGTCCAAAGGGATGCGGCGGAAGTTCGATCTCGCCATCGCCATGGCGCATCAACCGCAGCTGCTGCTGCTCGATGAACCTTCATCCGGACTTGATCCCATTGCCTGGAAGACGATGATTGATGTCCTGCATCGATATATGGAGAGGGGAGAGCGGACGATTCTCATGGCTTCGCATATCGTTGATGAGGTCAGGCGGCTTGCAGACTATATCGTGTTCATGGTTCATGGGCGTATGCTTGGCCTGTATGAGAAGGATACGCTGCTGGAATCCTGGTATGTGCTGTATCTGGATGGCGGCAGTCAGGAGCGTCTTGGGGTCAACTGGAAGTCGGTCCCGGGCTATTGCAGCATGGAGCATACCGGAGGAACCACTGTTAAGATTACGACAAGCGAAGCAAGGGAAGCGGAAGAGTGGTGTGCAGCACAGCAGGTGCATATTGTCGGAAGGCAGAAGCTGGAGCTGGATGATATTCTGGTTCTGCTGACGGAGAGAGAACGGCTTCGCATGCAGACTTGAGGCAGATCAACCCGAAATAGGAGAGGGGCTGGAAGGATCAATGAAGGCATTGAAAGTAAATCAGTTGATGAAGCAGTATGGGGACAAGACAGCGGTTAACGGGATCAATTTTGAAGTGGAGCAGGGAGAGATTTACGGGCTGCTGGGTGCCAATGGCGCCGGCAAGACGACAACGATGCGCATGGTGCTGGGACTCATCTACCCGGATGGAGGCAGCATTCACTACAGCGATAAGCCATACGATCTGGAGCAGCTGCGCAATCTGGGTTATTTGCCGGAGGAGCGCGGGCTGTATCCCAAGGTTAAGGTCAATGATCAGATCATTTATCTGGCCCAGCTCCGCGGCATGTCCCGCAAGGATGCCGACCACAATCTGAAGAGATGGCTGGACCGGTTCAGCGTACCGGAGTATTACGGCAAGAAGGTGGAGGAGCTCTCCAAAGGGAATCAGCAGAAAATACAGTTCATTGCGGCGGTTATCCATGAGCCGAAAATTGTCATTATGGATGAAGCGTTCAGCGGCCTTGATCCTGTCAATGTGGAGCTGCTCAAGTCGACAGTCAAGGAGCTGCGCGATGCGGGCACCAGCATCCTGTTCTCTACACACCGGATGGAGCATGTCGAGGAGCTGTGCCGCAATATTACGATTTTGCATAAAGGCAATCAGGTGCTGCAGGGCAATTTGAAGAGCATCAAGAATCAATTCCCGCGTGAGCGCATCATTCTTTCGACAACCGGCGAGGTGTCGGGACTGGAAACGCTTGAAGGCGTACAGAAGGTGAATCGTCATGAATATGGTTATGAATTGCTGATATCGGGCGAAGCGGCAGGCAGGCCGGTTCTGGAGCTGGCGATGGGGCAGACGGATGTCACGCGTTTTGAAGTTATGGAACCAACGCTTAACGAAATCTTTATAAAGACGGTAGGTGATAATCATGAGTAACGGATTCTGGACAGTTGTCGGATTTACGGTCAAGAACAAATTCAGAGGAAAAGCTTTTCTGATTACAACCGTTATTATTGCCATCATTCTTAGTGTGGTCATTAATCTTCCTTATCTCTTCGCCAAATTCAGCGGTGAGGACCAGCCGACAGCGGTTGGTTATCTGGGCAGCACGCAGGATCAATTGAGCTCACAGATGTTTACTCCCGGTCATATCGCGGCGCAGCTGGGCGATTATTACAAAGTCCAGGAGAAGCCGGATATCGAAATGGTATCCATTCCCGATGCGGGGTCGGAAGAAGCCAATGAAAAAGCTCTCAAACAAGCGGTCTCCGATGGGAAGATTGACGGCTATCTCGAATTTGAACCAGGTGCAGAAGGCGCGTTCCCGAATGTCGTGTACAAGTCGGAAGCGCTGCTCGATACAAGCTCGACGCAATCGCTTCAGGTTGCGCTGCTGTCGATCAAGAATGATGCCATATTAAGCGGTGTGGGTCTAAGCGATGAGCTGAAGCAAGTGCTGCAGGCTCCGGTGGTCATCGATTCCGTCCAAATCTCTACATCCGAAGGCGCGGGCTCGGTGGGGCAGGGGAAAACGGCCTCGGAGCAAGCGATGGATATCGGTCTTGTCTATGTCATTATCTTCATGCTGTTCATGGCTATTATGATTACGGGGCAGATGATTGCAAGTGAAATAACCGCCGAGAAGAGCTCGCGTGTCATGGAGATTCTCATTACGAGCGTATCGCCGCTTAAGGGGATGTTCGGTAAAATATTCGGCATGTTCCTGGTCGGGATGACTCAAATCTCGGTATATGTTATCGTCATTGTTGTTAATATGACGCTGCCGCATAATCTGGAGACTCTGAAGGACATGAATATCTCGCTTAGTGAAATGGATCCGGTCCTGCTGGTCTATTCGATCATTTTCTATCTGCTCGGTTACTTCCTGTTTGCCACCATGTTCGCGGCGGTTGGTTCCATCGTCAGCCGTACCGAGGATCTCGGGCAGGCGGTACTGCCGATTACGATGCTTTCACTGGCAGGCTTCTATATCTGCATATTCGGGGGATTGAACAACCCCAACACGATGCTGGTCAAAGTGACGTCGTACATTCCGTTCTTCTCGCCTTATGTCATGGTCACCCGTCTCGGGCTGTCCGATCCGCCAGTATGGCAGCTCTGGATCTCGATCGCGGTGCTGATCGTATCGATTCTTATCGTCGGCTGGCTGGCTGCGAGGATTTACCGCGCCGGGGTTCTGATGTATGGCAAGCGTCCGAGCATTCGTGAGCTGCGGAAGGCTATGAGGGCGTACAAAGGGTAAGGGATTGCGAAGATGTAATGACCATTTGTGCGTAAAATCATTCACTTTTGCAAGCGATATACGTACGCCGACTATAAAATTTTCACTGACATTCTTCTTGATCGTTTTAATAACTTCCCTAATCAGTCGGACACGATTTTCTGTAGTAGTGCCATATGCATCGTTTCGTTTGTTGGTGTAATCTGTTAGAAACTGATCTAACAGATATCCGTTTGCTGCATGAATCTCAATGCCGTCAAAACCGGCCTTTTGAGCATTTAAAGCAGCGTTTGAAAAGCCTTCGACGATTAATTGAATTTCATCAATTGATAATTCTCGTGGCACCATAAATTCTCCGCTACCGCCGAATAAAGCAAGTTTTTCACCCATAGGCTTGACTGCGGAAGGAGCAACCGTTTCATTTGCGAATTGAGAAAGAGCACCAGCATGCATCAGCTGAGCAATTATTTTGCTGCCTTTTGTATGAACACATCTGTGACTATTTTCCATGAATGTACATGTGATTCGTTTACTAGTCCAGGCTGATTTGAATATCCTTGACTGTGTAATTCATCCGTATATACACCTTCGGTAATAATAAGACCAAACCCATTTTCGGCAAACGTTGAATAATAGCGAACCATCTTTTCAGATGCTCTCCCATCGAGTTCTGCCGACATGCGAGTCATGGGGGAAAGTGCTACACGATTTTTTAATTCAACCTTATTAATTGCGTATGGTGAAACAACAAATTTAACTGTTGACATTATTCTCAACCCCTTGTGGTTTTTAGCCTATGCATCATAAAGGCGATAAAAAAGCAGCGAGCATTTAAACCTTATATCATTCAAAATAAGTTCACACCATTTTTTTCGCTTTAATCAGGCGAGCGCTCTCCCGTTATATTGGGAAAGCGCTCGCCGCATTAACACGTTTTACTATTAACTACCTGATTACCAAGGTAGCTCTGTGTCCATATGATAGAACTTGCCTGTCGGTCCGTCCGAAGGCAACGTGGCAAGCATTACGCTTGTCTTACCGCCATCTTCAAGATCCATATCAGCGTATTTACCGCCCAGTGGAGTCTTTACCCAACCCGGGTAAGCAGAATTCACTTTGATTGGTGTATCCTTAAGCTCATGTGCAAGATGAGTCGTAAAGGTATTCATTGCCGCCTTCGAGGCATCGTAAGCAAGAAGCTTGACATCGTAAATTTGAGCAGCAGGATTGGAATGCAGGGTATTCGATCCAAGTGCACTGGATACATTAACAATTCTTCCGGCAGGCGCTTTGCGAATCAACGGCAGCAGGAGCTGAGTTAATTCAACCATGCTGAAGAAATTGGCATCGAAGGTTTCACGCATAACAGCCGGCGAAACGGTACTTGTTTCATTAATGGGCGCAAGATCTTCAATCTCTATCTGTATCCCCGCATTATTAATCAACATATCAAGCTTACCGTACCGCTGTTCAAAGAAA